>PXRU01000004.1:8221-72490 GCA_003020945.1 Halobacteriales archaeon QS_6_71_20 | reverse complement strand
GTGGTCGGCGGCCGCGGCGTCGTCGGGACCTCCCGCGGCGCCGCGAGCCCGGGTCACTCCCCGCCCGAGAGGAACCGCTCGGCGGCGTCGAGGCAGTCCGGCTCGTCGGCCACCGCAAAGAACCCCTCGATCAGCCTGGCTCGCTCGTCGGGGTCGGCGGCGGCGGCGTGGACGTACCGCTTCACGAGCGCGACCGCGGGCGCCGGCGCCGCACACGCCGCCTCCGTCAGCTCCGCGACGGCGTCGTCGAGTTCGTCCGCCGCGACGACGCGGTTGCACAGCCCCCACGACTCGGCGGTGGCGGCGTCCACCGGCTCCCCGGTGAGCGCGAGTTCGAGCAGGCGCTTCCGGCCGCAGGTTTCGGCGACGCGCGCGACGGCGTACGGCGGGTACGCGCCGACCGTCGCCTCCGGGAGCGCGAACGTCGACCCCTCGGCGGCGACCGCGAGGTCGGCCGCGGCGACGAGTTCGAAGCCGCCGCCGTACGCCGGGCCGTCGACGGCGGCGACGACTGGGACTTCGACCCGCTCGGGGCCGAACAGCGCGTCGTACAGCCGGGTCGCCAGCGTCGCGGGCGCCACCTCCCCGCCGAGCCCCGCGACGGAGGCGATGTCGTCGCCGGCACAGAACGCGTCGCCGGCGCCGCGGAGCACGACCGCGCGCGCCTGCTCGGTGCCCCGGTCCAGCACCTCGCGGAACGCCGCGAGCCCGTCGAGCGTCAGCGCGTTGCGCTTCTCCGGCCGGTCGAGCGTCACCGTCGCCACCTCGCCCGTCAGGTCGTAGCGGATCACGACCGCGCGTTCCGGCGGGGCGACGGTAAAGACGGGGGCGTGCTGCGGCGGACCCGCCGCGCGGTCGCACGGTCCCCGACGACCACGAGCTTTCAGGCCTTCAGGGCCGCCTCCGAGGCCAGCACCGAGTCGAGCGCGCTGGCGATCTCCTCGCCGCGCTCGACGGTCAGCCCCTCGGCGGTCGCGATCGCGCCCGTCTCCCGGACCGTCACCCGGACCACGCAGCCGTGTTCGAACCGCCGGATGGTGTACCGGTACTCGCCCAGCTCGGACCCGCGGTAGGCGTCGTCGGCGTCGAAGCCGTCGCGGGCGCGCGCGACGAACGCCGAGAGGTTCGCGTCCGCGTCGAGATCCGACCGGAGGTACACCTGTTCGTGGGCCTCGTCGGTGAAGTACGTGAGACTCCGGAGGCGTTCGCCGGCGGCCGTGCGTGCCGCTCGGCGTAACTGCTCCGCCAGTTCCTCCGAGACCACACCTGACCCGGACTGCATGGTACCTGTTAGCACACGACGGTACTCAAGCCTTTCGCGCGCGGCAGGTCAGGGACGGCGAACGACCCGCCCCGCGCTCTCGCTCGGACACGGTCGAGAAACGACGGAGGGGGTGCCGGCCTGATCGGGAGGCTCAGTCGTCGGCGGGGGCGGCGTCGGTGTCCTCGACGGCGGGCACGCCGATCTCGCCGGCGTCGAGCTCCGCCTCCACCTCGCGGGCGGCCCGCACCATGTTCTCCATCTTCGCGTAGGCGGCCTCGCGGGGCAACAGCTTCAGCCCGCAGTCCGGGCTGACGGTCAGCTTCTCCGGCGGGACGACCTTCAGCCCCTCCCGGATGTTCCGTTTGATCTGCTCGACCGACTCCACGTCGGCGACGTGGGCGTCGACCACGCCCAGCGCGAGGTCCGGCCGGAAGTCGCCGTCGGCGAAGACGCCGATCTGCTCGTACTCGTCGTTCGCGAGCTCCACGTCGATCTCGTCGATCGGGAACTCGTTGACCTCGGGGTAGACGCGCGAGTAGTCGCCGTAACAGACGTGGAGGCCGATGCGGACCTCCTCGGGGATGTCGGCGACGATCCGTTCGAGACACTCGCCGACGATGGCGTGGTCGTCCGGCGTCGTCGCGAGCGCGGGCTCGTCGATCTGGACGTAGCGGGCGCCCGCCGCGACCAGCTTCTCGACCTCCTCGTTCACCAGGTCCGCGAGGTCGTACGCCAGCGCCTCGTCGTCGTCGTACGACTCGTTGAACGTCCAGTTGGCGAGCGTGTACGGCCCGGTGATCGGCACCTTCACCGGGCGCTCGGCGACGTCGTCGACGAACTCGAACTCGTCGACGAGCCACGGCTCGTCGTACTCGACGTCCTCGACGACCGACGGCTTGTCGAAGTAGTTGTGGCCCCACACCTTCACGGGCCCGTTGAACTCGTAGCCGTCGATGCGCTCGGCGAAGAACTCCACCATCTCCTCGCGGCGCATCTCGCCGTCGACGACCGTATCGAGGCCCGCGTCCTCGTGCTCGCGGGTGATCACGCGGGAGGCGTCGTCGGTCGCCTCCGTCCACTCGGACTCGCCGAACGCCCCGTCCTCGTAGTCGTCGCGGGCGCGGTTGAGCCACTTCGGCTTGGGGTAGGAGCCGACCACCGTCGTCAGCAGGAAGTGGTCGTTGTCGTGGTCGTCCGGGCGGAACTGCTCGCGGTTGTCGGGGTTCCGGCTCACGCCTCCACCTCCTCGCTCGCGGCGATCTCGGCGGCCTCCGCGAGGACGGACAGCTTCGCTCGGTGTCTGTTCACGGGCAGGTAGAACGGCTCGGTGTTGGTGGTCACGTACGTCGTCTCGAACGTCTGGGCGGGGATCCGGTCGTGGACCCAGTCCACCCGCTCGGCGACCGTCTCGGCGTCCTCGACGAGGGTGTTCTGCCCGTCGACGAGGCCGAGCGCGACGTCGCCTTTCGTGCCGTACTCGTTGATGCACTCCAGGTTCGCCTCGCGGTCGGCGACGACGAAGTCGAAGCCGACGGCGTCGACGTCGGCGTCCATCAGGTGGGCGTACGCCGTCTCCTCGAACGCCTCCCAGTACGTCTGTACGACGACGTCGGCGTCGGTCGCGGCCGCGACGCGGTCGATCGCCTCCGCGGCGCGCTCGCCGGCGTCGTCCGCGGGCGGGTCCGTCACGTACGACGGCTCCAGCAGGAACAGCGTCTCGTGTGCGGGGAACGCCTCGACCTCGCCGACGAGCAACTCCGCGACGGCGTCGAGAAACGCCGCCTCGTCGCCGTAGTGGTCGTCGGTCGCCAGCGCCGCGAGCGTGTACGGCCCCGGCAGCGTCGCCTGGAGGGGGTCGTCGCCGAGCAGCTCGGCCGCCGCTGCCAGCTCCGCGGCGACGTCGCCGGTGGCGGTCAGCTCGCCGACCACCTGCGGGTCGCGGTAGAAGTTGTTGTTGTCGTAGTAGCGTACGATGCCGCCCGTCTCCACGCTGTCGTGGACCGTGAGCGGGTGCGCGAGCATGTCGTCCCAGCGACCCTGCCCCTCGACGATCCGGTCAAGGCCGGCCTCGCGCTGGTCGGCGACGAGCTCCTCGCGAACGCGGTCGTAGGCGTCGGTGACGGCCGACCCCTCCTCCCCGTCGATGAGGTCGTGCTTCTGGTGGCCCTTCAGGTCTGACAGGTCCCCCTTCGCCCGGTCCGGGAGCGGATACAGCCCCGGCGTGGTGGCGACTATGTCGGTCATACCACCGCGTACGAAATGCCGCGGCATAATACTTGCCGTTCGAGTTAATGTCCTGAGGTAATCACCCGTCGCCGCGGGGGCGCAGCGCAAGCACCGACAGCGTCTCGAACGGGTACGACTCCTCGCGGACGGTCTCGGCCGCGAGGCCGCGCTCGACCGCGTACGCCACGACGTCGACGAACCCCGTGAGCGAGGAGACCACCAGGAGGGCGACGCCGTCAGGAGCGAGCACTCGGGGGAGGTCGTCGAGGAACGGGTCGACGAGTTCGCGGCCGGACTCCCCGCCCGACAGCGCCGTCTCCTGCCAGTCGTCCCAGTCGTTGTCCGGGTCCGTCGGCAGGTACGGCGGGTTGAAAAGCACCGTGTCGACGGCGTCGGCGCGGAACGGGGCGAGCAGGTCCGCCCGCGCCGCCTCGACGCCGCGGTCGCGGGCTCGCGCGCAGGCGTGCGGGTTCACGTCGCTTCCGACCACGCGGGTCGCCTCCCCCTCCGCGGCGACGCGCTCGGCGACCCAGCCCGAGCCGGTGCCCACCTCCAGGGTCAGCCCGTGTGCGTGCTCGACGGCCGCGTCGGCCAGCAGACCCGAGTCCTCCGCGGGGTCGTACACGGGCGTCCCGAGCCCGCGGCGCTCGGCGAGCGCGTCGCGCGTCTCGGTGCCCGCGCCCGCGCCATCGTCGCCGTCGGCCGAGTCGGCGGGGTCAGGCACCGTCGCCCCCGGCGCGGCCGTCGGTCGCCTCCCCGTCCGTCCCCGCCCCGTCGCCGGTCCCGCCGCCGGACTCGACGGTCACGCCGTCGTCGCCGACGCGGACGCCGTCGCGGTCGGTCCGCTCCGACAGCGCCCGCTGGGGGAACGGGATCTCGATTCCCGCCTCGTCGAAGGCACGCTTCACCGCGAGGGTGACGCGCGTCCGCGCCTGCCACATCTTGCGGGCGCTGGGCGTGTCGATGTGGAAGCGGAGCCGGAGCCCGATCGAGGAGTCGCCGAACCCCGTGATCACGACGTGCGGCTCGGGGCGCGCGAGCACGAGGTCGTGGTCCGCCATCGCCTCGGTCGCGATCGCGATCGCCTCCTCGACGTCCGTCCCGTAGTCGACGCCGACGTCGAGGTTGAGTCGGAGCCGCCCCTCCCGGGACCGGTTCACGACGTTCGAGTCGGTGACCCGGTCGTTGGGCACCATCACGTACTCGTCGTCGAACGTGCGGATCTGCGTGTTGACGATCGTGATGTCGGTGACGACCCCCTCCTGGTCGCCGATGACGACCCAGTCGCCCAGCTCGAACGGCCGCGAGAACAGCACCACGAACCCCGCAAGCACCGCGCCCAGCGTCTGGCGGGCCGCGAGCCCGAGGACGATCCCCGCGAAGCCGGCGCCCACGAGCAGGTTCGCGGGGTTAACGCCCCAGACGGCGAACACGACGAACAGGGAGACCCCGTAGACGGCCACCTGGACGACGTGGTGGGTGATCTCCGTGTGGTGGTCCGACAGCGCGCTGCGGTTCCGGCCGACGTCCCGGATCCCGCGCTTCGTGAGCCGGGTCAACAGCCCCGCCCCGAGCAGGATCAACACCGACAGGACGGTCCGGGCGACCGTCCGCCCGGTGACGAGATCCGTCGGGACGGCCCGCACTACCAGTCCGGTCCCCCGCCAGACGACGATCAGGAACAGCAGGTAGACGACGACCCACGTGGTGATGACCGACGCCTGAGCCGTCTCTATCAGCAGGTCGTGGTCGTCGCTGCGCCCCTTCAGCAGCGGGCCGACCTTCCGCACCGCGACCGCCAGCAGCCCCAGCGCCGCGAGGCCGAGAACGGTCCCCACCAGCTGGGCGGCGGCGCTCGGGAACGCCGCCTGGATCGCCTCGACGATGGTCGAGGCGGCCGACGCCACGGCGTCGCCCCCAGGGACCGGCGGCGGCGTCGTCGCGGCGCCGTCGGGCGTCGTCTGCGTCACTGTCCCGGCCCGACGTCGCTCGTCTCGCGCGCCAGCTCCGCCAGCGCCGCGAACGACGCCGGGGGGAGCTCGTCGGGGCGCCGCGACAGCAGCTCCTCGTCGGCCGCCTCGACCACGGCGTCGGCGTCCGCCAGCCCCGAGATGTGCGCGGTGTTGCGGACCGCGTTCCGGACGGTCTTGCGGCGCTGGGTGAACAGCGCCTTCACGAACCGGAGGAGGAACGCCTCGTCGTCGACCTCGTAGTCGGGGTCGCGGGGGAGACACCGGACGACGGCGCTGTCGACGCGGGGCTGCGGGTCGAACGCCTCCGGCGGGACCCGCTCGACGACCTCCACGTCGGCGTAGTGCTGAGTCGACACCGACAGCCGGCCGTACTCCGAGGTCCCGGGCTCGGCGACCATCCGGTCGGCGAACTCCGCCTGGAACATCAACACGAGCGGCCGCCCCGGCGGGAGCAGCCGGAACGCCACCTCCGAGGAGACGCCGTACGGGAGGTTCGACACCGAGGCGGTGAACGCCGGGAGGTCGGCCCCGAGCGCGTCGCCCTCGATCACGGTCAGCGTCCCGTCCGCGACGGCGTCGGCGAACTCCTCGCGGACGAACGCCGCCAGCTCGCGGTCGCGCTCGACGACGGTGACGCGGTCGCCGGCGGCGAGCAGGCGGTCGGTGAGCGCGCCCGTCCCGCCGCCGATCTCGAGCAGGTGCGAGCGGTCGACCGCGTCGGGCAGGTAGTCGGGCAGGCGGTCGAGCACGCGGTCGTCGACGAGGAAGTGCTGGTCGCGGTCGGGATCGCCCCGGACGCCCGCGCGCCGGCGGAGCTCGTCCGGGTCACGGAACTCCCGGGCGGAGTCGGTCATTGGCCGGGGTTGGCGGCCGGCGGCCGTAAATGCGTCCATGCGTGACGAGTCCCCGAGGACCGGCGACGGGCGACGAGCGGCGTCGTCGCTCCCGGTCCCGTTCAGCAGAATACAAGATGGAGTCTCCGGCCTCAAGAAGCGACCGAAGGGAGCGAGTAGACCGGAGAGGAAACCGACACGGTACGACGTAATCGACATATTGCGACCGACCGGTTCCCAGACGTATAGGTACCGTCGGGTGCTATCTGAAGTATGGACGTGCGTCGAACTGCCGTCGTGAAACTCGATGTTTCCGACGAGCACCGCGACGCACTCCACCGAACCGCCGGCCAGTACCTGTACTGCGCGAATCGAACCGCCGACTACTGTTGGTCCGACACCTCGTACACCGAATGCAAGACCAACAAACGGCAGGTTCGTGACTCCCTATACTCCGACCTCCGTGAGGAGACGGAGCTACAAGCACAACTCGTCCAAGCCGCGATTCGTCGCGCCGTCGAAGCCATCAAGAGCGTTGTCGAGCGGTGGAAGAAGGGACAGCGTGTCTCTTGTCCGACGTTCACCGCCGAAACAATGGACTATGACACGCGGAGCGCGACTTTCTACCGGAACAAAGTTTCGTTGGCAACCGTTGAGGGGCGGGTCGAACCGTCGTTCGTTCTCCCGGCAGACAGCCCGACGCCCTACGAGTGGTACGTACTCTCCGAGGACTACGAGTTCCGTGAGAGTACGCTTCGATACGACGCGGCGACCGACGAGTTTTACCTTAACATTTCGACTCGGCGGATCGACGGCGTTGACGAGACGCGAAGCGTCTCGTTCGCACACCAGAACGCGAAGCGTTCTGGGGACGACGGCGCGGAGGTTTCGTCAGATACCGAGCACCCCAGCCAAACGGTCCTCGGTATCGACCTCGGCGTCAACAGTCTCGCCGTCGCCTCAACCGGCACGTTCTGGCAGGGCGACGACTACGACCACTGGTGCCGCGAGTTTGAGAAGCGACGTGGCGAGATGCAACAGTGCGGCACGCAAGCCGCCCACAACGCCCTGCTCCGCCTCGGGAAACGCGAAGAAGCGTGGCGGAAACAGTACATCCACACAGTCGCCAACGAAATCGTCACGGAAGCCGTTGAACACGACTGCGACGCTATCGTGTTTGAGGGCCTGACCGACATTCGAGAGCGGCTCCCGCAAGCGAAGTGGCACCACGTCTGGGCGTTTCGACGCTTGTTTGAGTACGTCTCCTACAAGGCTCCTGAGCGCGGTGTCTCCGTGGAGCAAGTCGAGCCGAACCACACGTCCCAACGCTGTTCTCGGACGGACTGTGGGTTCACCCACGACCATAACCGCCACGGCAAGCAGTTTGAGTGCCAGAAGTGTGGGTACGAAGTGAACGCGGACTACAACGCCGCGAAAAACATCGGGCTACGGTACGCCCGAAAGCGAATACACAGACTCCGTTCCTCGCCCAAGTCGGGGAGCGGAGACGCACCAGTAGACGTGCGTGTGAATGGTGGGACGCTGAACGGCGAGAGTCACCGGCCTGTTGCCGGAGATTGATCGCTGGGAGTCCATATCAAAACCCCACCCTCAAGGACCGAGGCGCGTATGCGCCGAGGGAGTAGGGTGGGGTAGTTTACGACTTGTCGGCGGTCGGGGCGTCGACGCCGACGAAGATCCGGTACTTGAGGTCGTCGTCGCGCAGCTCCTCCATCACGCGCTCCACGAGCGTCCCCGTGGGGTCGTGGAGCCCGGAGACGCGCTCGCCGAGCTCCTCGAACGACTCGAACGGCCCCCGCTTGCGCTCGTCGAGCACGTTGTTGCGGAGCGTCTTTCCGATCCCCGGCAGGAGGTTGAGCTGGTGGAGCCGGAGGCTGATCGGCTCGGCGTCGTTGTAGAAGTCGACGAACCGCCGCTCGTTCGTCTCGACGATCTCCTCGACGACGTACTCCAGCTCCTGGCGCGCGCCGCGGTTCAGGTCGTCGTAGTCCACCCGGCGGGCCCGCTCGATCCCGTCGGCCGTCTCCGGCTCGATCCGCACGCGGTCGTCGATGCCGAACTCCGCGTCGTCGGTCAGTTCGAACTCGAACAGCCGGAAATCGCGCCCGCCGAGCCCGTACGCGACCGCGGGCCGGCGGTGCTGGGGCCGGTCGTCGTCGGCGCGTCCGTGCGGGAGGTACTCGAGCACGAAGGCGTGGACCGTCCGCGCCTCGCCGTCGCTGTCGCCCGTCGCCGCGTCGTCGGTTCCGGCGTCGGGGGAGTCGGTCCCTCCGGCGGCGTGCTCGTCGGTCATACCAGCCGATAGGTCACCGGAGGTGATAAAAGGTCGTCGCCGTGACTGCGTCCCGGTGACGGGGCGCCGAGCCCGCGAGTTTCGGCGAGCGCTCAGACGTACTTCGCGACGACGTTCAGCACCTCGTCCAGCTCGTCGCCGTCGAGGGCGTACCGCTCCTGGGCGTACACCGCGCGCAGCTCCGTCCGGTCCCGGGGGAGGAGGTCGGCGATCTTGTACGCCTGGGGCTCGTCGACCTTCTCGAGCTCCAGCAGCTCCTCGACGAGGTCCATCGACTCCTCGGGGCCGAGGAACGCGAAGCGGTTGATGTGGTCGAGCGCGCGCGCCAGCTCGTAGCGCATCTCCCGCTCCTCGTCGACCGCGCGCTCGTCCTCGACTCTCCCCAGCAGCTCCTTCGTCTGGGAGACGGTGAGGTACTCCTCGTCGAGCTTCGTCTTGAATATGCTCATTGGTTGTCGAGATTCACGAGTACATTTACCCTCGATACGTTTGACATGGGGGATGGAGTAGACGATGTCACGGGACTATGAATCCGACTTGAGGCGCAAGCGCGAAAACCTGTCGGAAGCCGCTGACGAAGGAGAGGTATCAAAAGAAGACGCGAATCGCATCCGAGAATTGACGTTCGCATTCGACGAGGGCCGTCCGACGGTGACGCCGCCTTCCTGGCCCGACGCCCCCAGTCATTTGGAGAAGCCACGTTCGGCGTCGACGCTCTCGAATTGGTGTGGGCATTTGACTCGGTATGCTCGACACACGGAACTGTCGTCTGCTGATGCATTCGACATCAATCACATCAGCGAGCAGATGCTACACGGTGAACTTGAGGGTGTCAAAGACAGGGGGTTGACAAAAGGTAGCGTTCGGGCCTATCAGAATACGGTCCGTATCTTCTACCGTTATCACGGCGACCTGCCAGCAGAACACGGTGAGATAGTGGTGTTCGAGCAGGAAGACCCGAAGGTCAACCCCGATGATATGCTCACATCCGAGGAGATCGAACGACTCCGTGCGGCCCCCGAACACCCGCGGGACCAAGCGATCATCGACATCCTGTTGTACACAGGGATGCGCAACACGGCCCTACGAACGCTTCGAGTCGGAGATGTCGATCCACACCGTGATGACGGCGGCGTGTTCCGATTCAACACGGACGCGGAGGGGCTGAAGGATATTGCAAAGCCGAATGCCGAACGCCCCCTTCTTGGAGCCGCTGGGGCGGTGCGTGACTGGTTGAATTATCATCCCGCCTCCGACGATGATGACGCATATCTAATCATGGGCAAACCGAAGTACGGAAATCCTGATCCACACGAGCCTGTCGCCCATCGAACGATAGAACGTGTCACAAAGTCGGCGAAAGAGAGCGCAGACATCGATAAGCCGCTTCACCCCCACGCTCTCCGCCATAATTTCGTCACGCTTGCGAAGAAAGAATACGGTCTTGATGATCAGAACGTGAAGTTCCTCATCGGCCACGAGTCTGACTCAACTGTCATGGAAAGTACGTATTCTCACCTCTCCGCCGAGGACTTCAGAAAGAACGCTCAAGAGGCCGCAGGACTGCGTATGCCTGAGGAAGAAAGTTCTCTCACTCCCGATTACTGTCCGCGATGCGACGAACCCTTGCCGACAGACAACGCGAAAGCGTGTCCACGATGCGGAGCTGCACTCACACCCGATGCTGCATCGGCCCAGGATCGTATCCAAAGCAACGTGACCGAAGCAGCCTTACAAGCCAGCGGCGACGAGGAACGCGACGCCATCCGTCGCATCAAGGAACGATTGGACAGCGATCCTGAGGCTCGGGAGGCGGTCATTGACGCACTGTTGAACGACGAGTAGCGCCCGAACTCACATCGACGCCAACACCTCAGCAACATCCGCAAGGGGATTTCCCCGCTCGCGTAGTAGTTGAACGTCGGCTTCCGTGATTTCGGGCATTCTGTCGTCGCTACTGTCAGTCCGTGGTGATTTTGTTGACAAGGGAATTTCACCCCGAAGATTAGGGACTGATAGCGATTATAGTAGGATCAACAGGGATTAGAATCTTTCCCTGAGGTGACGCGCATACTTCTGATATATCGACCTCAGTGCAAGTTCACACTGTCTGACACATTGTAAAAACAACTATCCGTGCGCGGCCGTTCCTTGACTCTGAGCGAGGCTCTGCACATCGACCGTCGAAGAAGGATGGGTGGGCAAGACGTGTGACAGCACGTCGCCGTGGAACTCCGCTACTCGGTTGTTCCTACGGTTCCCGTCCACTTGAAGCTTGCGTTCCTCTCACGGACGTAGCTTCGTCTATATCCCCTCTCGTCGCGTCTGCGTAGACCTCGCGGGCTACGACCATGCTCGCGCCCTCTACAACCACGACCGAGTCCAAGTATACGACGAGCAGTGCCTTCAGGTGGAACCTCTCTGACAGCGCCGACCACATTGGGGGCGACCCCGTCCCTCGAAGCCATGACGACTATGGCCTACTTTGCGAAAATGCATCTACCCGCCCACTGGCCCCTTCGGTGGAAGCCCTCGATGCAGGCCCACTGGTCGCGTGCGGCTGTGGCGGATGTCGCGACGAAGAAAGCGACATCGCCGACTGGTGCCCAAAGCCCCGTGTCCCGACTGTATGTGAAGCACGGGGGACGGTACAGAGGCTTGTTCGGGGCACAGATCAAGGCGACCATGCTGGCCTTCGTCTCGACCGTAAGATGGGCACGTATGCGCGCCTCTTGGACGGGGACCGTCGACTGCGCGACGAATACGACGACGCCACTATCGCACTGATCACGCTTCGACAGTCACCCATTCGTCCCGACGGGGGTTTGTTCACCCCGATGACACTACGAGACAATCTCTCAGCGTCGTGGGAGTCAGTGAGTAAGCGTTTGCGCTACCAGCTGAGGCGTAAGCGTGGTTTCGCGTATGAATACGCGAAAGTAGTTGCGGGAACGGAGACGCCGTTCGCCACTCCGCACATGCATTTGCTCGTGATCGTCGACGACCCCGCCGACGCCGTCGAGCCTATGTGGTTTGATGCGCTCGTGGACGACCACGTCGAGACACACGGCGATCACGTGACAGAGAAAGCGCACGAGTATAGCCCCGACGGGAACGACGGCGCTGTCCGAGTTGAACACGACCCGCCTCTCGCCACGGAAACGTCTCTTGGATACGCTTCTGAAGGCGGCGCGTTCAAACTCCCCCCAACCAGGGCAACAACCTACGTCGCCACGCAGATACCCCGTGTCGCCATTGCCGATCCCATCCGTGGCGAAGGGTCAGCCGAAAGGTGCGCGTGGGCGACGGCGACATGGACGTTCGCGTCATCAAAAGCGTCCGTATCGTTTTCACACGGCTTCCCCGACGAATGATAGACTACGAAGAGGGATAGGCACCAATCGCCGTGCGTCACGGGGACATACCTGACCACTTCTGTGCATACATGTGCATTGAATTATCTTTGACTGTCGGCTTCTATGCACGTGCGTGCGTGTGTGCGTCGCCACGGTCGGACCACACGTTAGGTTTGTATCGACCCCACTCGTTCGCGAGGTGGCTGCCCCTCGGTGTACTTCAAAGTCGGGCGCTATCGCTCGTGTGTCCCAGCTCACGTAGGTCTGCTTCGCCTCTACGGTCTTGTGAGTGTGTTGGGGCGTATTCGATGGAGTCCGTCCTAAGCGGATTCTGCGCCCACTGATAGCCATGTACGCTCGAACGAGCGGGCCGTGTGCATGGCACGGGGGATGCCCTCACCCCAGTTCCCACGTACCCGTCCGTTCGCTACTTTCGACGGGGCGGGGTGCGAACGCTCAGTCGTCGGTTTCTGCTGATACACGTGCAGTAGCCACCGTGATATGCATCGCTCCGACTGTCATTATTCCAGTTAGCAAGAGCACTATGAACCCGAGAAGCTCAATCCAGATTGGTCCAGACGATTGAGCGATATTGTGCGCTTCACCGCCTAAAACGCCGCCCGTGATTAAAACAACCACCTGCTCAATGAGATCCATCGAATCTTTATCCAATTCGCTTCTCACGTCTGCAAGGTATCTGCTTAATCTGGACTGAATTTCTGATAGAACATCTCTGTCCATATTACAAGTTTTTTACTATTCCAATAATCATGGTACCAATTATCACGATGACACCAACTCTAACTATAATGTCAACAAGAAAAGTAGATATACCTGTCACAGTACCTGTATTAGCACCAAGAACAGTTGCGATGACAGCACCAGCAATTACGAGTAGTATAGCCGAAACCAATCCCTCAATAGCTCGTTCTATCATCAAGTCTTGATATGACTGTACTCTAAAATAATCTTCGTGGCTGTCGCTGTATAACCACTGGACCAGTGAATTTCGATAAGTTACGCGCTAATTCGTCTTGAAGATCGTCATCGCGTCACTCGGTCTGGGCGGACAGGTGTGCGGGCTTGGCGATGATCGTCTTCGCCGTGTCGCCGTCGACGATCTCCACCTTGAACGCGGAGCCCTGGGTGCCCCGCACGGTGCCGGTGTGGCCGTTGAACCGCGGGTGGAAGCGGCCGTCGTTCACCGACGGGTCGATGTTCAGGTGGACCTTCTGCCCCTCGTCGAACTCGGCGATCGAGCGCTGGGGCGGCGACGTCCCCCGGTCGCGGGGGTCGTTCGAGAGCGTTCCGCGCGTGCCGTGAAGGGGGCCGTTGGAGCTCGGCATAGTTGTGGCGACAGTTCAGCCGTCTCGGGTATAAACCCCGCGTTCCGACTCCCGGATGCGCCGGGTTCACACGGCCGCCCGCGTCCGGCGGGCGTCGAACAACGGGGCGGGAGCTACAGTCCCGTCGCGACGCCCGCCGACTCCGCCAGGACCAGGAGGCCCACGAGGACGCTCGCCGCCCCGCCGAACAGCCGGACGGCGTCGGCGTACCCCGCCGCGCGGTCGAGCCCCCACGACGCCGCCGCCATCGACCCGACCGTCGCGACGGCGAACCCGCCGAGGAAGGCGGCGCCGTCGACCGGACTCGCCGCGGTCGCCGCGAGCGCGACGAACACGCCGCCGCTGCCCGCGAACCCGTGGACGACGCCGACGCCGAACGACTCGCGGTCGGCGTGGACGTGCGCCGGGGCGACCTCGTGCCCGAGGACCCGCAGGTGGCCGTGACCCGCTCCGGGCTCGCGGTCGCCCCGTCGTTCGGCGCTACCGTCGCGGTCGGAGTCGCCGCCGACGTCGCGGTCGCTCCCGCCGAGACCGACCCCGTGGAGCGCGGCGCGCCCGACCGACGGGGAGCCGAGCAGCGCCCGAACGCCGAGGGCGACGAGCACGACGCCGACGAGCGCTTCGAACGCGGCCTCGACCGCCGGGGGGACGTCGACGCCGAGTGCGAGGACGGAGCCGCCCACCAGCAGGATCGGCGCCGAGTGACCGATCCCCCACGCGACCCCGTCGAGCCGGGGCGGTCGCTCTCCCCGACGAGGGCGGCGACGGCCGCGACGTGGTCGGCCTCGAACGCGTGGCGGACGCCGACGGCGCCGCCGACGATCGGCGCGGTTCCGAGCACGGGGAAGCCGACGACTGCGGAGCGAAAAGCGGTGGCGATCTCGGCAGGCGGCCCGCCGGGTTACGCGCCGATGTACTCCTCGTCGATCTCCCACTCGCCGCGATCGTTCTCGACGAGGTACTCCCCGTAGTAGGGGACGCGGTCGTCGACGACCTCGCGGAACGCCTCGCGGATCTCGGGCTCGGTCATCTCCCCCATCGACTTCAGGTCATCGTTGCGGTTCAGACAGCCCTTCAGATACCCCTCGTGGGTGACGCGGACGCGACCGCAGTTCGCACAGAAACCGGCGTTCTCGACCGGGTCGACGATCTCCACCATGCCGCCGTCCCCGTCGCCGTCCTCGCCGACGAAGTAGCGCTTCCGGTCGTGCATCTCGCGGTGCTCGACGCGGTCGGCGACGTCGGCGAGCCAGTCGTGGACCCGCTGGATGTCGATGTTCCACTCCGGGCGACCCGTCAGCTCCGGCATGTACTCGATGAGCTGGAGCTGGAGCCCCTCGTTCTCGGCGACGTGGTCGACCATCCCCTCGACGAAGCCGGCGGTGTGCTCGAACACGACCATGTTGAGCTTCACCGGGTCGAGCCCGGCGTCGACGGCACAGCGCACCCCCTCGAGCACCGCCTCGTAGGCGCCGGAGTTCGTGATCTCGGCGAACTCGTCGGGGTCGAGCGCGTCCTGGGAGACGTTCACGCGGTCGAGCCCGGCGTCGACGAGGGCCTCCGCGCGGCCCGGCAGGTACGTCCCGTTGGTCGTCATGGAGGTCTCCATGGAGTCGGGGGTCCGGCGGACGATCTCCTCGAGGTCGTCCCGGAGCATCGGCTCCCCGCCGGTGAACTTCACCGCGTCGACACCGAAGTCGGCGGCGACCCTCAGGAAGCGGACGACGTCGTCGGTCGACATCTCGTCGTCCCGCGGGTCCATGGGTCCGCGCGTGTCGCCCAGCCCCTCGTTGTGGCAGTAGACGCAGTCGAAGTTACACCGGTCGGTGAGCGAGACGCGAACGCCCGTCACCTCCCGGCCGAAGTCGTCGACCAGCGGAGTCGCCATTGTGTCGCTGGATCCGTTCGCGCGTACTTGAATCTGTGGGGTTCACCCCGAATATCGTAACTCATAGTAATTACATCCGACGGGTCGAGTTCGGTACAGCGATCCCGGGCGCGGCGGGGGCCGTCGCCGGGTGGGAAACCCTTATTCGGGGGGATCGCCGAGGGCGGACATGGACGAAGCCGCCGTACGCGAGCGACTCGCGGGCGTCGAGGACCCGGACCTCGGCGAGGACATCGTCTCGCTCGGTCTCGTGAACGCGGTACAGGTCGACGACGCCGAGGGCGTCGTCCGGGTGTCGCTCGCGCTGGGCGCGCCGTACGCGCCGAACGAAACCGCGATCGCCGAGGCGGTGCGCGACGCGCTCGCCGACGTCGACTACGCGCTCGACATCGCCGCCGACGTGCAGTCCGAACTCTCCGCCGGCGAGGAGGTGCTGCCGAACGTGAAGAACGTCATCGCGGTCGCCTCCGGGAAGGGCGGCGTCGGCAAGTCGACGGTGGCGGTGAACCTGGCGGCCGGCCTCTCGGAACTGGGCGCGAAGGTCGGCCTGTTCGACGCGGACATCTACGGGCCGAACGTCCCGCGGATGGTCGACGCCGACGAGGCGCCCCACGCGACCGAGGACGAGACGATCGTCCCGCCCCAGAAGTTCGGGATGAGGCTGATGAGCATGGCCTTTCTCGTCGGCGAGGACGACCCGGTCATCTGGCGGGGGCCGATGGTCCACAAGCTGATCACCCAGCTCGTCGAGGACGTCGACTGGGGCGAGCTCGACTACCTCGTGCTCGACCTGCCGCCGGGCACCGGCGACACGCAGCTCACCATCCTCCAGACGCTCCCCCTCACAGGTGCGGTGATCGTCACCACCCCTGAGGAGGTCGCGCTCGACGACGCCAACAAGGGGCTGCGGATGTTCGGCAAACACGACACGAACGTGCTCGGCATCGTCGAGAACATGTCGGGGTTCGTCTGTCCGGACTGCGGCGGCGAACACGAGGTCTTCGGCAAGGGCGGCGGCAAGCAGTTCGCCGCCGACAACGACCTCCCGTTCCTCGGCGGCGTCCCGCTGGACCCGTCGGTGCGGACGGGCGGCGAGGACGGCGGACCGGTCGTCCGCGACCGGGACGACTCGGTGGGCGACGCGTTCCGGCTCGTCACCGAGAACGTCGCGAACAACGTCGGCGTCGTCAGGCGGCGGAAGGCCGGCCGACGCGCGGGACGCGACACGCCCGCACAGTGACTCGCGGCTGTTGTTCGGTTCGCTCACCCACCCGAGAGCGCCGCGACCGTCCCGCGAACGGTCCGCTCCCGACCCGGAGCGAGCGACATCCGGTCGTCGACTGAAGCCCTCCTCAGCGATACTCCCGGTGTTCGTTCGCCACCTCCTCTCGGAACTCCCGGAGTCCGATCCTGGCGCTCCGGCGCCCCCGGAACCCGAACCCGATCGCGTGGCAGTCGTCCTTCGGACAGACCCACCCGCAGCGAACCGTCTCCCCCCGATCGTAGAAGATCTCCGTCTCGCCGTCACATCGTGGACACTTGTAGCCCCGTGAGAAGCTGTATGCAGACATCGTGCCCGGAACCTGCTCACACCGACTTCAATCTATCGTCCTCGTAGGAGGTGTCGCCTCCGCGAAAAACAGCAGTCCGGCGACGTCTTGGCGTAGGTGCCGGCGCATCCGGCCGCGTCACGAGTCAGAAAGGGATTAGCCGCGGGCGCGTCGAACGGTCGGTATGAGCGACGACACAGACACCGCCGAGGCCGCGGGCGACGACCCCGACCGGCGGCCCGCGCCGGACGCCGAGGAGGAGTTCCCGCCCGAGCCCGAGCGCCGGAAACTCCTCCGGGAGATCGCCGAGGACGTCCGCGGCGACTCCGGCGAGTCGAAACAGCTCTCAGCGATCCTCTACCGGGTTTCGGACCTGTACGACCCCGAGGAAGACACCTCCCCGCAGGAGATCTACCTGAACGTCCGACGGATCATGCAGATCAAGGAGCGCGGCGGGCTGAAGCGGGAGTAGAGGATCCGAGGTCACTGGCGTCAGTACCGCGAGCGAGGGTCGACGGCCCGAGCGAGCGGCGATTCGGCATCACCAGACGCCAGAGGCGTCTGATCAGTAGTCGGATTGCTTCGGAATCCGACGAGATGAACGGGGGTTTGACGGCGGTCCGGTCATAGCGGGCGGCTTCGCCGCCTGCGAGGACATGCCCCCCGTTAAACGAGGGTCACTGGAACGTCCGACCCAGTTCGCCCCGCCCCTCGTCGCGGGGCTCGCTGCGCTGGAACCGCCGTTCGATCTCCTCGTAGCGCTCCCTGGTCTCCTCCGTGACGGAGGGGTTGACCGCCTCCAGCGCCCGCTCGAAGTGGGCCATCGTCACGCGGACGTTGCCCAGCGAGTCGCCGACCTCCTCGGGAGAGACGGACCGGACGAACTCGCGGGAGGCGTTCATCGACGCCTCGCGGATCACCGCCTCGATGTCGGCGCCGACGTAGCCGTCCGTCCTCCGGGCGAGCGTCTCGAGGTCGACGTCGTCGGCCAGCGGCTTGTGCTGGGTGTGGACCTCGAAGACCTTCCGGCGGCCGTCCTCGTCGGGGACGGGCACGTGGACGTGCCTGTCGAGTCGCCCCGGGCGCAACAGCGCGCTGTCGATGAGGTCCGGGCGGTTGGTCGTCGCGATGACGACCACGTCCTCCAGCGTCTCCAGCCCGTCGAGCTCCGTCAGCAGTTGGGAAACGACGCGCTCGCTGACGCCGGAGTCGCCGGTGTTGCTGCCCCGCTCGGTGGCGATCGCGTCGATCTCGTCGAAGAAGATGACGGTGGGGGCGTTCTCGCGG
This sequence comes from Halobacteriales archaeon QS_6_71_20, assembly GCA_003020945.1. GTDB lineage: Archaea > Halobacteriota > Halobacteria > Halobacteriales > Haloferacaceae > Halobaculum. Next base: position 54,453 of record PXRU01000004.1, on the reverse strand, counting down.
GCCTTGCTGAAGATCTCGCGGACCCCCTTCTCGGACTCCCCGACGTACTTGTCGAGCAGCTCCGGTCCCTTCACGGAGATGAAGTTGGACTCTGACTCGTTGGCGACGGCCTTCGCCAGCAGCGTCTTCCCGGTGCCCGGCGGGCCGTACATGAGCACGCCCTTCGCGGACTCCATGTCCATCGCCTCGAACACCTCCGGGTAGTCGAGGGGCCACTGGATCGTCTCGCGGAGGCGCTCTTTCGTGTCGTCGAGCCCGCCGACGTCGGCCCACGTGACGTCGGGCACCTCGACGAACCCCTCCCGCAGCGCGGACGGCTCGATGCCCTTGAGCGCCTCCCGCATGTCGCGGCTCGTGATCTCGATGGACTCGAGGATCTCCGCGTCGATCTCCTCCTCGTCGAGGTCGATCCGCGGCCGGATGCGACGGATGGCGTTCATGCCGGCCTCCTTCGCGAGGCTGGCGATGTCGGCGCCGACGAAGCCGTGGGTCGTCTCGGCGTACTCGTCGATGTCGATCTCCTCGGCAAGCGGCATGTTCCGGGTGTGGACCTGGAGGATCTCCTTGCGGCCGTCCCGGTCGGGGACGCCGATCTCGATCTCGCGGTCGAAGCGGCCGCCGCGGCGCAGCGCCGGGTCGATCGCGTCGACGCGGTTGGTCGCCCCGATGACGACCACCTCGCCGCGCTCCTCCAGCCCGTCCATCAGCGAGAGCAGTTGGGCCACGACGCGGCGCTCCACGTCGCCGCCGGCCTCCTCGCGCTTGGGCGCGATGGAGTCCAGCTCGTCCATGAAGATGATCGCGGGGGCGTTCTCCGACGCCTCCTCGAACACCTCGCGGAGCTGCTCCTCGCTTTCCCCGTAGTACTTCGACATGATCTCGGGGCCCGAGAGCGTCTGGAAGTGCGCGTCGATCTCGTTGGCGACGGCCTTCGCGATGAGCGTCTTCCCGGTGCCCGGCGGGCCGTGCAACAGCACGCCCTTCGGGGGCTCGATGCCGAGCCGCTTGAACAGCTCCGGGTGCCGCATCGGCAGCTCGATCATCTCGCGGACCTGTTCGAGCTCCTCGTCGAGGCCGCCGATGTCCTCGTAGGCGACGTCGGGCGTCTCGGCGCCGCCGCCGGCGGACTCGGCGATCTGCTCGGCGGGCTGCTCCGAGATGTCGACCTCCGTGGCGTCGGTGATCACGACGGTGCCGGACGGCTGGGTCGACGCGATCTTCAGGGGGACGGCCTGGGAGCCGCCGCCCATGAGGCCTAATCCGAGGGGGAACCGGATGGTCTGGCCCTGCGTGACGGGCTGGCCGGAGAGCTTGTCGCGGATGATCGAGCCGACGTTGCCGCGGATCCCGAACTGCTGGGGCAGCGCAATGGTGATCCGCTCGGCCGGCTCCACGTCCGCCGCCTCGACGGCGATGCGGTCGTCGATGCCCACGCCCGCCTCCTGCCGGAGCTGGCCGTCGATGCGGGCGACGCCGGTGTTGTCGTCCTCGGGGTAGCCGGGCCACACGCGTGCGATGGCCGTGGACTCGCCCTCGATCCTGATATAGTCGCCGCCGGAGAGGTCGAGCTCGTCGGCGGCGACGCGGTCGATCGCGGCGAGGCGGCGACCCGCGTCCTTCTGCTTCAGTGGCTTGACGGTGAGTTTCATGCGACAGTGATCGTGAGTACGCCGTTCTCGATGTCAACGCTTGCGGCCGAGCCGGGGAGCTCGAACTCGAACTCCTCGTCGTCGTCGTCGTCGCGCTCGACGACGACGATCGCCGTGCCGTCGACCGTGTCGACGGTCACGTCCTCGTCGGCCGCGTTCAGGTCCGCCGCGATGACGGTCCCGTCGTCGTAGTCGTACCGGCGGAGGAACCGCCCGCGCCGGTCCGTGGTGTGTCGTTGAATCATATCGTTCCTAACCAGAGGTAACACGCTTACGTATATAAACTTGTCGCCGACCGATCGCAAGAAGGCTTCGGGATCGAAACCGACAGATTGTGTGGTGGTTCACAGCGGTCGTCCCGAGGACCGAGGTGGACTGTCGGCCGTTTTATGACTCCGCGGCGGCGACAGGAGTACATGAACACGATCGAACACCACGGGCGAGGGATCGCCTACAGGGTTCGGGACCGGGACGGTGACGGCCCGGGTCTGCTGTGCGTCCACGGGAGCGGCGGCACAGCCCCGCCGAGTCCGGCCCGGACGCGCTGGAGGCGTACGCCGACGACGTGGTCGCCGTCGCGGAGGCGACCGGCGCGTCGGTGCTCGTCGGGAGTTCCCTCGGAGGGGCGGTCGCGATATGGGTCGCGCTGGAGCGGGATATCGACCTCGACGGACTGGTGCTGGCGGGCACGGGCGCGAGGCTCACCGTGCTCGATGACCTCCTCGTGTGGCTCCGCGACGACTTCGAGCGCGCGCTCTCGTTCCTCCACGAGCGCGACCGCCTGTTCCACGACGCCGACGAGGACACGCTGGCCCGCTCGCGAGAGACTATGCGCGAGGTCGGCCGCGCCACCGTCGAGCGCGACTTCCGCACCTGCCACGGGTTCGACGTTCGCCACCGACTGGACGGGATCGACGCGCCGGCGCTGGCCGTCGTCGGCGAACACGACGGGCTGACCCCCCCGCGGTACCACGAGTATCTCGCCGGGGAGCTCCCCGACTGCCGACTCGCCGTCGTCGACCGCGCGGCGCACCTCACGATGATGGAACGGCCGGACGCGTTCGCCGACGCCGTCGACGCGTTCCTCGACGACCTGTAATCCCTCGGCCGGGCGGGTCGGACGAAGGTTCAAATCCGAGGGCGGGACCACCGTCCCCGTGCCCGACTGAGCCGCCCCGGGGCGGGCAGCGGTTGCGCGACTCGTCGTCCCGGGGGTTGAAGCGAGTCGCCTGTCAGCGATCGGCGAGCGCCGCTCAGTACACGCCGTCGACGTCGTCCTCGACGTGGCTGTGTTCCTCGGCGGGGAACGAGCCGTCCTCGACCTCCTCCCTGAACGCCGTCACCGCCTCCGCCATCTCCCCGCGGAGGTCGGCGTACTGCTCCGAGAACGGGGGCGACCAGTCGTCGAGGCCGAGCACGTCGGTGATCACGAGCACCTGCCCGTCGGTGTCGGGGCCGGCGCCGATGCCGACCGTCGGGACGTCCAGCGCCGCGGTCACCTGCGCCGCGAGGTTCGCCGGGACGTGCTCCAGCACCAGCGCGAACGCGCCGGCGGCCTCGTGATCGCGCGCGAGCTCCAACAGCCGCTCGGCCTCGTCCGGGTCGGTCCCCTGACGCCGGTACCCGCCGGTCCGGTTCACGTGCTGGGGGGTCAAGCCGAGGTGCGCCATCACCGGGATCCCGAGCTCCGAGAGCCGACGCGTCAGCTCAACGGTGTGGGGGCCGGATTCGAGCTTCACGGCGTCGGCGTCGGCCTCCTTCAGCATCCGGCCGGCGTTCTCCACGCTCTCGGCCTCGTCGACGCCGAACGAGAGGAACGGCATGTCCGCGACGACGAGCGCGTCCTCGGTCGCGCGAGCGACGGCCGCGGTCCGGCTCCGTACCTCCGCCAGGGTGACCGGAAGCGTGGAGTCGTGGCCGAGCACGGCGTTGCCCATCGAGTCGCCGACGAGGATCGCGTCGATCCCCGCCTCGTCCACGACGGACGCGGTCGGCGCGTCGTACGCGGTGAGCATCGTGATGGGTTCGTCGCCCGCACGCTCGCGGAGGTCGCGCGTGGTCACCATGTACCGACGTTCGGGTCGTCCCCGATTAATTCGTGTGATCCGTCGAACCAGTCGCCGCCACGAGGTCGGGGTGCGTCGGCCGGCGTCGGACGACCCCGCCGAAACCGACATCGCTTAACGGGTCCGACCGAACGCTCGACCGTGCCGGAGCGCGTCGAGACGACCGATCCCGAGGGGGTCGACTACGGCTGGGTGATGCAGGTGACGTTCGCCGTGACGGTGACGCTCGGCGCGGGCGTCGTCGCGGCGCTGTCGGCGTTCGTTACGCTGCCCACCTGGGGGTCGCGCGCCGAGTTCGCGATCCGCGTCGGCGCCGCGATATGGGTCGTCACCGCACTCGGCGCGTTCTACTACGAGAAGCGATACCGCGTGTGAGGCCCGTCCGACGGCGGTCGCGGGCTACACCCGACGGAAGTCGACGCCGGCTCGGTCGGCCGTCACCCCGTCGCGTTCGGAATCGCCCACGAACAGCGCGTCGTCGGGATCGACCCCCAGCTCCCGCAGCGACGCCAGGAGCGGCTCCGGGTCCGGCTTGTACGTCGCCACCGAGTCACGACCGATCACGCTGTCGACGTGTGCCGCGAGGGCGTGTCGGTGGAGGGCGGCGCGGCACGCCGCCTCGCAGTTGAGCGAGCAGACGCCGATCGGCACGGACAGCGGCAGTCGGTCCGCGTGGGGCAGTCGGTCGGACGTCTCCGCACCGCGGACCTCGTGGTCCGAGAGCACCGACTCCAGCTCCGCCCGGAGGCCGACCTCGTCGGCGCGTTCGAGGAGTTCCCACAGTCCGGCGCCCGCGGCGTCGTGACCGTTCCGTTCGAACAGCGCGACGGCGTCGGCGGCGGCCGCGTCCCAGTCGACCGCCAGCCGGACGAGGGTGCCGTCGAGGTCGAACACGACCGCCCCGTAGCCGTCGTAGTCGGCGGCTTCCGGGTCGGTGTCCGCGTCGGCGGCGGTCACAGCAGCTCCCGCGCGATGATCGTCTTCTGGATCTCGGTCGTCCCCTCGTAGATGGTCGTGATCTTCGAGTCGCGGTAGAACCGCTCCACGTCGAACTCGCTCATGTAGCCGTACCCGCCGTGGATCTGGACCGCCTCGTCGGCCACGTCGACCGCCGACTCGCTGGCGACGTACTTCGCCATCGACGCCGCGAGTCTGGGGTCCTCGCCGGCGTCGGCCTGCCGGGCCGCCTCGCGGACGAGCAGGCGTGACGCCTGCGTCCGCGTGGCCATCTCGGCGAGCTTGTGTCGGATCGACTGGATCTCCGCGATCGGCTCGCCGAACTGCTCGCGCTCGTGGGCGTACTCGCGGGCCTCGTCGAACGCGGCCTGCGCGAGGCCGACGGCCTGTGCCGCGATGGCGATCCGGCCGCCGGTGAGCGTCGACAGCGCCGCCGACAGCCCCTTCCCCTCCTCGGTGAGTCGGTACTCCGCCGGCACCCGCACGTCCGAGAACTGCATCCCAACCGTGTCCGAGGCACGCAGTCCCAGCTTCTCCTCCTTCTTGCCCACTTCGACCCCGTCGAGGTCCGCCGGGACGAGGAACTGGGTGATCGAGCCGTCGTCGTCCGGGTCCGTCTTCGCGAAGACCACGTAGACGCCGGCGCGCTCGCCGTTCGTGATCCACTGCTTCTCGCCGTTCAGCACGTACCCGTCGCCGTCGCGGGCGGCCGTCGTGCTCATCTGTGCGGGGTTCGACCCCGCGTCCGGCTCGGAGAGGCAGAACGCGCCCACCGGCCGGCCGTCGACCATCTCCGGGAGCCACTCCTCGCACACCGACTCGGTGCCGAAGTTCGCGATACACGACGTCGCCAGACAGTGGACGGAGAGCGCGGTCGCCACGGCGAGGTCGCCGTACGCGAGCTCCTCGTTGACGAGGGCGTACGTCGAGCGGTCCGCGTCGAAGCCGCCGTACGCCCCCGGCGTCGTCAGCCCCGTCAGGTCCAGGTCGGCGAGCTCGTCCCAGGCGTCCTCCGGGAACGTCTCCGTCTCGTCGGCCTCGCGGGCGCCCGGCCGGAGCTCCTCGACGGCGACCTCCCGCACCACCTCGCGGATGGCGCGTTCCTCCTCAGAGAGCGCGGACGGGGAGTGGCCGTACGCTCCCGGGTTCGCGTTCGTCATACGAACCCCTTCGGCGCCCGGCGGTTAAGCGTGACTGACGCCCGGGTTTCGTCCCGGTGGGTCCGCCGGGTTAGCGCCTCCCTGCCGCCGAGAAGGTCGTTCGTACCTTTCAGCGCGGAGCTCCTGTACGCCTCCGAAATGCGTGCCCGCATCCGAGCGCCGGTCCTCGTAACGGTAGTCGTACTGCTCCTCGCGCCCGTCGGCGGAGCCGTCGCCGCGGCCGATGCGTCCGCCCTCGGCGCGTCGGCGGACGCGGGCGCCGGCGGGACGGCCGCCGTGACACAGCAGGACGACGTCACGCTCACCGTCGCCGTTGAGACCGCCGACGGCGACCCGGTCGACGACGCCGAGATCACGGCGTCGTGGGAGAACGGGTCCGCCTCCGCGACGACCGCGAGCAACGGCCGCGCGCTGCTCGACGTGCCGGCCGGCGTCGCCGTCGAGCTGTCGGTCGACCATCCCGACTACATGCGGAACGACGTGTACACCGTCGAGGAGGCCGCCGAGCGGACCGTCGAACTCACCGTCCGCGAGCGCGGCGGCCTCACCGTCCAGGTCGAGGACGACCGCGGCGACCCCGTGCGCAACGCTCAGGTCGTCCTGCGCGAGAGCGGAGCCGTCGTCGTCAGCGGCCGGACCAACGCCGACGGGAGCTTCTCGACCGGGGCGGTCGAGCAACGGGACTACAGCCTCAGCGTGGTCAAGGAGGGGTACTACCGATCGAGCGACGAGGTGACCGTCGGGGAGGCGACGCGGCGGACGACGTCGATCGAGCGCGGGTCCGTCACCGTCTCATTCGTCGTCACGGACGACCGGTTCGACCCACCCGAGCCCGTCTCCGGCGCGCAGATCACCCTGGAGACGGCGGGGAGCTTCACCACGCTTCAGGACGGCGAGGCGACCGCGCAGGTGCCGGTGAACGCCGATCTCGACCTGGAGCTGGCGAAGGAGGGGTACGAGACGGTCACGCGGACCCTGGAGGTGGGCGAGTCGGCGACGACCGTCGAGCTCTCGATCAGCCGGACGCCCGAGTTGAACGTTTCCACGACCAGTAACCGGATGCTCGTCGGCGAGCGGACGGTCGTGACGGTCGTCGACGCCTACGGCGACCCCGTGGCGGACGCGACCGTCCGCGTCGACGGGCAGGCGGCGGGCACGACCGGCGGCGACGGAACGCTGGCGATCCGGTTCGAGGAGCCCGGCGAGCACGCCGTCGTCGCCGAGACCGACGGCCGAACGTCCGGGGAACTGACGATCCGCGCGGTCGAGGAGCGGACGCCGACCGCGACTCCCACCGCCTCGCCGACCCCCACCGCGACGGCGACCGAGCGGACAACCACGGAGCCGACGACGGGCGTCAGCTTCCCCGGCTTCACCCCCGTGACGGTGCTGCTGGCGCTCGTCGCGTTCGCCGGGCTCGCCGTCCGCCGCGCCGGTCGGTCCGGGAAATGACTGACCGCCGGTAGGGCGCTGGCGGTCGCTACCCGTCCCGGAGGAACGAGACGACGGACTCGGGGTCGCCCTGAAGGCCGCCGCCCTGGGCGAACCGGGGCGACCCGCCGCCGCCGCCGCCGAACTCGTCGGTGACCCGGTCGACCACGTCGCCGGCGTCGACGCCGCCGTCGGAGGCGACGACCACGAACGGGGCGTCGCCCGCGCCGACCGCCGCGACCGTCGCCGGAGCGTCCGGGCCGCCCGCGTCGGCGACGAGCGACTGCGCGGCCTCGCCGACGGCGTTCGCGTCGAACCCGGAGACGTCGCCGACGAGCCAGCGGTCGCCGTCGCGCTCGACCGCCGGGAGCGCTCGGAGCCGACCGACGAGCAGTTCCTCCCGCAGCGACGCGACTCGGTCGGCGAGTTCGTCGCGCTCGTCGGCCACCCGGCCGGCGGCGTCCGGGAGGTCGTCGACGGCGACGCCCAGTTCGGCGGCGGCCGAGCGCGCGGCGCGGTGGGTGTCGGCGCGGCGGTCGATGCCGCCCGAGCCGACGGCGAACTCCACGCGGGTGAGCCCCTCGCCGGGGTTCGAGCGGTCGAGGACGGTCACGGGGCCGATCTCCCGGGTGTTCGAGACGTGTGTGCCGCCGCAGGCGGCGGTGTCCCACCCGTCGATGGCGACGACGCGGACGGTCTCGGCGTCGGCCATCACCCCCTCCTCGGTTCGCGTGTTGAACGCGACGTCGCCGTCGGCGCGGGCCTCCTCGACCGGCACCTGCTCCCACGAGACGGCGCGAGAGTCCCACACCGTACGGTTCACCAGCCGCTCCAGGTCGACGAGCACGCCGTCGTCGATCGCGGTCGTCGTCTCGAAGTCGACGCGGACCTTCTCCGGGGTGATCCCGAACCCCCCGTACCCCAGGTCATCGAGCAGGCGTCTTCCGGCGCCGTACAGCACGTGGCTGGCGGTGTGGGCCCGCATGCAGTAGGTGCGGAAGTCGTCGTCGACGACGCCCGCGACCTCGTCGCCGACGCCGAACCCCGGCGCGTCGGCGAGCGTGTGGACGACCGCGTCCGCGCCGGCCTGGACGTCCTCGACGGGGACGCCGCCGAGCGTGCCGCGGTCGGCCGGCTGTCCCCCGCCCTCCGGGTAGAAGTACGTCTCCGAGAGGGTGACCGCCCGTCCGTCGATCGATTCGACCGTCGCCTCGAACTCCTGGACGCCCGGCTCCGCCGGGGCGAGCGAGTCGCTCATGGGATCGGGTGGCATCGGGGGAGCAAAAGTCGTCCGCCTGCGCGCCGCGGCGCCGCGGTCCTCGGCCGCCGTCGCCCGTGGCGATCGGTCGGGTTCCCCGCGCGCGACTTCGGGACTTTCCTCCGATCAGTCGCGTTCGTCCGATGCGCGACTTCGGGTCCTCCCCCCGGTCAGTCGCGTTCGTCCGATGCGCGACTTCGGGTCCTCCCCCCGGTCAGTCGCGTTCGTCCGATGCGCGGCTCGGCCACACGACCTCGCCGCGGCGACTTCGGGGCCTCCCTTCGGTCGGCCCCGCGCTACTCGTCGACGAGCGTCACGTCGAGTTCCGCCTCGATCGCCCGAACGACGGAGCCGCCGACGTCGGCGCGGGCGGCCCGTCCCTCCTCGACCGCGTGAACGTCCTCGACGTCCGCCTCGACCGTGTTCGCGAGCGCCTCGACGGTCTGCCCGGCGTCCTGCCGCGCCTCGGTCGCTACGTCGCCGTAGCCGTCCACGAGGTACGGGAGGCGGTCGTCCTCGTAGTCGGTGCCCTCCTCCTCCCAGCGGCGCGAGTCGCCCGTGGAGGCGTCCATCGCCTTCGCGACGTTCCGTGCCGCGCGCTTCCTGCGGCTCGGCTCCTCGTCGTCGCGGGTACCGGACCGGCCGCCGGAGCCGCCCCCGCCGCGACCGCCTCCACGGCCGTCGTCGTGGGGCGTGCAGTCCGAACAGACCTGCAGTTCGGCGCCGGCGACGTTCGCCCGGGAGAGGGAGGCGTCCTCGCGCCCGCACAGCTCGCAGGCGTCCCCCGATCCGTCGCCACCGCCGCTTCCGGTGGAGTACTTGGCCATGCCCCCGGCTACTCGCCCGAGCGATTAAAACCGTGTGCCGGTCCGGACGCCTCCGTTCCGCGACGGCACGGCACGGCGCGGCGGTCGGCCGACGGCCGCCGCGGGGCTCGACTGCCCCGCGGGGTGTCGCACGCTCCTCAGACGACCCGGTTCTCCAGTTCGGGGACGTCCCCGTCGGCGCTCGCGAGCCGGGCGACGTTTCCCGCGAGCATCTCGGCCACCCGGTCGAAGTACCGCGGCGTGTGGCCGGCGTTGTGCGGCGTGATGCGGACGTCGTCGAGCCCCCACAGGGGGTGGTCCTCCGGCAGCGGCTCGGGGTCGGTCACGTCGAGGAACGCCCCCCGGATCCGGTTCCACCGGAGCGCGTACACGAGGTCGTCGGTGTCGACGACGGGGCCGCGGGCGACGTTCACCAGCGTCGCGTCCGGGGGGAGCGTCCGCAGCGCCGTCCGGTCGATCAACCCCTCGGTCGCGTCGGTCAGCGGGCACGCGAGCACGAGGTGGTCCGTGCGCGCGAGCGCGTCGTGAAGCTCGTCGAAGCCGAACACCTCGTCGGTCGGCCCGCCCTTCTCGGGGGTGTAGCGGACGCCCAGCGTCTCGACGCCGAACGGCTCCAGCCCCTCGACGACCGCCGTCCCGATGGCGCCGAGCCCGACCACCGTCACCGTGGAGTCGTACAGCTCCCTCGTGCGGTAGGCCCGCCACTCGCGGCGGTCCTGCTGGCGGGTCGCCCGGCGGAAGTCGCGGGCCATCGAGACGAGCGCGCCCGCGACGTACTCGGAGACGTTGGGCCCGTGGACGCCCGAGGCGTTCGTGACGGCGACGTCGGCCGCCTCGAAGGCGTCGAGGTCGAGGTGTCCGGTGCCGGCGTACACGCCCGCGAACAGCCGCAGCGACTCCGCCGCATCGAGGTGCTGCTCGACCGCGACGCCCTCGCCGGCGGCGACGTCGGCGGTGCACAGCGCCTCCCGCTCCCGTTCGGGGGTGTCCGCGAGGACCACCTCGTGGTCGGGAAGCCGAGCCCGGACCTTCTCGGCCAGCTCCGCGGCGGGGTGCCCGTGGATCTTCTGGCGCCACTTAACGACGCCGGAGCACCGGACCGTGTCGCCGCCGACGGTCGCTGCCGGCGTCCGGACGAGCCGTCGCGGCGGCGGCCTCAGCGCGGGTCGACGACCTCGTTCGCGAGCGTCCCCACGCCCTCGTAGGTGATCTCGACGGACTCCCCGGGCTCGACGAGCCCCGGGTTCGCGGGGGAGCCGAACGCGACGCAGTCGCCGGGGCGGAGCCGGAACCGCTTCGAGAGGAAGGAGACGACCTCGTGGGGGTCGAACAGCATCAGCTCCGTGTTCGCCTCCTGGCGACGCTCGCCGCCCACGTCCGTGTACATCTCCACGTCGGTGGGGTCGACCTCCGTCTCGATCCAGGGGCCGAGCGGCCCCGAAGCCGTGAACGCCTTCCGGGCGGTTCGCCCCTGCTGGTCGAGCGTGTCGACGTCGTTGAGCAGGGTGTAGCCGCGGACCACCTCGGGCACCTCCGACGGCGAGAGGTCGCCGCAGGGCTCGTCGATGACGGCGACCAGCTCGCCGGCGTAGGTGAGCTCCTCGGCCCAGTCGGGGTACGGGATCGGATCGCGGTGGCCGACGACCGAGTGGGGCGGCTTGAGGAAGAAGTCGGGCTCCTCGGGGCGCTCGTAGTCCATCTGGTCGAGCGTGGCCGCGTAGTTCCGCCCGACGCAAAACAGCGCGTCCGGCTCACAGGGCGCGAGCAGGTCGGTCTCCTCGACCGCGTACTCGCCGTCGTCGGTCACGAGTTCGCCGTCACGGTACTCCCCCTCGCGGACGCCGTCGTCGGTCCGGGCGCGTGCGAGTCGCACGAGGCCGACTGCGCGGCCGAGTCCGAAAAAGGGCGACGGTCCGGTGCGGTCGGGGGCGGGCGGGCCGGGGCGCGAGCGGACGCCCGCTCAGAACCCGACGCTCGTCGCCCGCTCGACGACGTCCGCGCCGTACATCTCCTCCAGCTCCTCGTGCTGGTCCGGCCGGTGCTCGTACACGTCTTGGAACAGCGTGATCGGCGTCTGGGCCGCCTGGTACGTCGCCTCGTCCCACATGCGATCCTCGCTGAGGTCGACCTCGACGCCGTCGATGGACAGCGTCGCCGACCGCGTCATCGCGATGGCGCCCTTGCCGGCCTCCTTGGCCGCCTCGAACTCCTCCATCGACTCGACGATGTCGTCCATGCTCGGGACGTAGGAGGTCCGGTCGAGCAGAACCTCGCGGAGTTCGTCCTCGCTCAGTTCGTGGTCGTCGCCGTCGATCGAGAGACGGTAGGTGTCGCCCTCGGCGGACAGCGACACCTCGTCGCCGTCGTACACCTCGGCGCCGTCCTCGGACGCGAGTTCGACCGCCCCGTCGCCGACGTCGAGCAGCCACGTGCCGGTCCGCGGCGGCAGCGGCGCCGTGTTCGCCACCTCGACCTGCTCGGGGGTGAGCGACCAGATGCCGGTCATCCCCTTCGCGCGGTTCGCCTCCATTCGCTCCCTGTACCCCTCGACGTCACGGATGTTGTCGTACGGGCCGTCGACGGCGACGAGACCGGCCGCGCTCGCTCCCTTCGAGGTGTTGTGGCGGAGTTCGGGCCACTCGGGGAGCTCCCCGGTCGGCGTCATCGCCCGCATGTCCTTCGTGTAGTCGACCTCGCCGTCGACGAGCATGAACATCCGTTCGAGGTTGTTCGACGGCTTTCCCATCTCGTCGCGGATGCGGTTCAGGGCGACCTCGGCCTCGCCGCTCTCGACGATGACCGACATCGAGAGGCTCCCCTCCTCCAGGCCGTGCTCGCTCTCGACGATGGTGAAGAACTCGTCGGCCTTCTTCCAGTCGTCGATGTCGCCGACCTCCGGGATCACGAAGCCATCGATATTGTCGACGGCGCCGTTGTCGGGGTCGGCGATCTCCATCATGTACCGGAGGCCGTCGTACCGCTTCGACGGGTCCTCGCGGTGCCAGACGACCCGCGGGTGGATCTCGCCGGGGAAGTCGGCGCCGTGCTCGGCGACGACCTCGATGATGTTCCGGACCCCCTCGTCGCGCATCGAGGGAGCGGTCGCGTCCTCGTTGTCCGGGATCCAGACGTCGGCCGCCCGCATCCCGCGCAGTCCCGCCGCGCTGCGCAGCATCTTCGCGGAGTCGTCCTCGCCCTCCACGGCCGTCGGAGAGGTGAAGAACGTCCGGACGAACTCGCGTTCGTAATTGCGTTGTACGGTCATGTATGCACCTTCCGTGGTGTCTCGGAAGTGTGATAAACGTTCGTCCCGGGCGCAGTACGCCCGCGCGACGGCGTCGCGCAGGGCCGGACGACCGTCGGGCGTCACTCCAGCGGCTGAACCAGTTCGACCGTGTGGCCGTCCGGGTCCTTCAGGAAGGCGGTCCGGGCGCCCGCCGCGGGCTGGTCGCTCGGCTCCGACACGACGCCGTGGTCGTCGATCCGCTCGAAGGCGGCGTCGACATCGTCCACCTTCACGGCGAAGTGGTCGTAGGCGGTCCCCTCCTCGAAGGTGTCCTCCCCGTCGGTGTCGGACAGCTGCAGTTCGACCCCGTCGTCGTCGGCGACGTACACGTTTCGCGTGTCGCCGTCCGGGGTGGTGAACTCCCAGGAGCGCTCGAACCCGAGGTTCTCCGCGTACCAGTCGGCCGCCTCCTCCGCGTCGGCGACGTCGAGACAGACGTGGATGAACGTCACGCCCGATATATCGGTCCGACCATGGATAAATAAGTTCGGAGCTAAACCATCAGTTACACGCGAACGGGACAGGGTACGAGAACGCGTTTATTACATCCACTACGATCCGCGTGATCGTGTTTTCTTATCGATCGTTATAACGAAAACGAGTGCAAACGGATAGGACAATACCACACGACGAGACCGTGTTCATGCACTGAGGCGACCGGCCTCGATCACTGTGCGCCATGAGTATGCGACCGGGTCGAGACGGCTCGGGTAACTCACGGATCGGTGAACTGGTACGGTGTCGGATGATACCACCAGGAGGCGATTCAACTGCCGATAATCGAATATAATAGATACGTGAACGTCGATATAAACCATCTCCTGACGAATCGAATCATATACATCTTCCTATGAATATTGACGGGTTTTTATTCGCCCTGTTATAATTGCCTAATTTTATATTCAGTTCAACACATTCTAATTCAAATTCGAGGGATTTTGTTACCTGTTCACCTTCGGATGATCCATCGACTTGAACAAGAAGCGTCCCTTCTTGCGGATTATCAGGAAATTCTTCAATTATTAAACCACTTGGATCTTGTGGACCTCCAGCCGCTATCGATACTAAATTTTCATAGATTACATTCTCATCACTATTTCGGACCGTAACGTGTACAACATGGGATTCCCGGTCGAAATTATGCACTACTACCGAACCGATCCGTGACGGGTCTGATGAAGATTCTTCTGAGAGACAACCCGTTAAAGTCACAGATGCTAACGCACACATACCGAGCACTTTTCTCCTTGATCGTTCCATAGTGCATCTATTACGGTGATAAAATAAGTTTTTGGGGCGGAATTAATGCTGAAGTTTCACGTACGACATCCTCCGCACGCTGAAGAACGGAGCCTGCCACAAATTCGATAACCGTTGGCCTCCACGCGATACGTCGGAGCCACCGATCCCCCGAGCGGCCGGGGATGACCGGAGGGACGACGAGTCACGTGGCAACACTTGACAAAGCGTTTTTACACGGTTGTTCCTTGGGGTTAACTATGGCAACGCAGGAATCCGATCCGGCGGCCCATTGGGACACCTCCGCGGCCTCCCTGGGGCACGACAGACCCGACGTGCCGGCGTACGCGGCGCTCGCGTCCGACCTCCGCGACCGCATCGCCGGCGACGTCGAGTTCGACGAGTACGCGCAGGTGTTGTACTCGACCGACGGCTCCGTCTACAGCGCCAAGCCCGCGGGCGTCGTCTGCCCGCGCGACGCCGACGACGTGGTCGCGACCCACGAGGTCGCCGCCGACCACGGCGTGTCGGTGCTTCCCCGCGGGACCGGCTCGTCGCTCGCGGGCCAGTCCGTCGGCCCGGGCTGTGTCGTGCTCGACACCACGAAGCACATGGACGAGATCGTCGACGTCGACCCGGAGGCGCAGGAGGCGACGATCCGGCCGGGCGTGGTCCAGGACCGCCTCGACGACCGCCTCGCCGAGGACGGGCTGAAGTTCGCGCCCGACCCCGCGTCCTCGGGGCGCGCGACCGTCGTCGGCGGCATCGGCAACAACTCCACGGGCGCCCACTCGGTGCGCTACGGCATCACCGACGCCTACACCGAGGAGTTGGACGTCGTGCTGGCCGACGGAACGCGGATCCACACCCGCGAGGTCGTCCTTGACTCCCCCGAGTACGAGGCGATCGTCGACGGCGACGGCATCGAGGCGGAGCTGTACCGGACGGTCCGCCGCCTCGTCGACGAGAACGGCGAGGAGATCGACGAGAAGTACCCCGACCTGAAGCGGTCGGTGTCGGGGTACAACCTCCACAAAGTCATCTACGAGAACGAGGACGGCGAGGAGGTGATCAACCTCTCGAAGCTGTTCGTCGGCGCCGAGGGGACGCTGGGGACGATCGTCGAGGCGACCGTCTCGCTGGTCACCAAGCCCGAGGAGACGGCGCTGGCGCTGTACTGCTTCGACGACCTCGTCGAGGCGATGGAGGCCGTGCCGGTGGCGCTTGAGTACCCCGTCAGCGCGGTCGAGCTGATGGACGACGAGGTGTTCCGGCTCGCGCGCGAGTCGACGGAGTACGCCCAGTACGAGGAGCCGATCCCCGACGGCTCCGAGGCGGCGCTGATGCTGGAGTGGGACTCCGAGATCGTGGACGACTTCGGGGCGGCGATCGCCGACACGACCGAGGAGTTCGTCGCCGACGGCGCGGCGTTCGACGTGCTGGAGGCGTACACCGAGGAGGCGCAGGAGGACCTCTGGAAGCTCCGGAAGGCGGCCATCCCGCTTCTGATGAGCCTGCAGGGCGACCCGAAGCCGTACCCGTTCATCGAGGACGCGACGGTGCCGCCCGAGGAGCTGGCCGAATACGTCGGGGAGTTCGAGGAGGTGCTCGCCGACCACGACACCTCCGCCGCCTACTTCGCGCACGCGGGCTCGGGCACGCTCCACATTCGGCCGATCCTCAACCTGAAGCGGGACGAGGGCGTCGAGAAGATGCACTCGATCACCGACGACGTCACCGACCTCGTGCTCGACCACTACGGCTCGTTCTCGGGCGAGCATGGCGACGGCCTCGCGCGGACCGAGTTCAACCCCGAGATGTACGGGGAGCAGCTCTGGAGCGCGTTCCAGGAGCTCAAGTCGGCGTTCGACCCCGAGTGGCGGATGAACCCGGGGAAGGTCGTCTACGTCGACGGCGAGACGGCCGACGAGCGTGGGTACCCCGACTCCGCGGCCGAGACGGACATGCGGGAGAACCTCCGTTACGGCGCGCAGTACCAGTCGCTGGAGCCGCAGACCGCGCTCGACTTCTCCGAGGAGGGCGGCTTCTCGGATCTCGTCGAGCTGTGTAACGGCTGCGGCACCTGCCGGGAGACCGACGGCGACGTGATGTGTCCGACGTACCGCGTCTCCAAGGAGGAGGTCCAGACGACGCGCGGCCGGGCGAACATGCTCCGGGCGGCCATCTCCGGCGACCTCTCGGAGGAGGAGATCCACTCCGAGCGCTTCCAGGAGGAGGTGTTGGGCCTTTGTATCGGCTGTAAGGGCTGTATGTCCGACTGTCCCACGGGCGTCGACCTGGCGAAGCTGAAAGCCGAGGTGAAACACGAGCACCACGAGACCGAGGGCGCGGGGCTGCGCGAGCGGCTGTTCTCGGAGATCGACACGGCGAGCCGGATCGGGAGCGCGCTGGCGCCGGTCGCCAACGCCGCGACGAAGGTGCCCGGCGCGCGGGCGGCCATGGAGCGAACGCTCGGCATCGCCAGCGACCGCGAGCTGCCCTCGTTCACGCGGGACACGTTCCGCAAGCGGTGGGAGCGTCGCGGCGGCGCGCAGGTCGGCGAGTCGGCGGCCGAGGCGAAGGTCGTGCTGTTCCCCGACACGTACACGAACTACAGCATGCCCGGCGCGGGGATGGCGGCCGTCGAGGTGCTGGAGGCGGCGAACGTTCACGTCCGGGTGCCCGACGACCTGTCGGCGTCCGGCCGCGCCGCGTTCTCGACGGGATTCCTCGGGAAGGCGCGCGACCGCGCGGCCGAGAACGTCCGGCGGTTGCAGCCGCTCGTCGAGGACGGCTACTCCGTCGTGTTCGTCGAGCCGTCCGACGCGGTGATGTTCCAGGACGAGTACCTCGAACTGCTCGACGGCGAGGCCGTCGACGCGGTCTCGGCCGCCAGCTACGGCGTGCTGGAGTACGTCGACGTCGCCCGGCTCGACGAGGCCATCGGGTTCGGCGACGCGGCCGGGGAGGCGCTGGCGTACCACGGCCACTGCAACCAGAAGTCGCTGAACAAGGACCACCACGCCGTCGGCGTGCTCCGGCGGGCCGGCTACGAGGTCGACCCGCTGGACACCACCTGCTGCGGCATGGCCGGGAGCTTCGGCTACGAAGCCGAACACTACGAGCTGTCGAAGGCGATCGGCTCGCTGCTGTTCGAGGCCGTCGACGAGAGCCCGGCCGAGGACGTCACCGCGCCCGGCGCCTCCTGCCGGTCGCAGCTGGGCGACCGCGAGGGTGTCGGCGAGCAGCCGCCTCACCCCATCGAGAAGGTGGCCGAGGCGCTGCCCCGCTGACCGGTCGGCGCCGCCCGATCACCCGGGGCGGCGGCCCCCGCTCGCCTCGGCGACGCGCCACCGCGCCGTCCGTCGACCTAACCCCTCCGCCTGCAGTCAATTCACCGACAGTTATTTGTGTTCCGCAGATGGACATGCCTCCGCATCGCACGTGGAACGTTGACATGGGTCGCGTCCCGTGCTATCGCGGGACGTCGGAACACGACGGACGGATCATGGACGCTGACGACACACGCACGGACGGCGGAGTCACCTCCACCGGGAAGGACGCGGACGTCTTCGCGGAGGACGAGGTCGGGGAACAGTACCGCGATACCGTGTATCGCGATATCGACTACGACTCGCTGGAGTCGGCGCCGGAGACGGCCGAGTACCCGAACACGGACGGGAAGGGCCGGTTCAGGCTGGCGGACCTCCCGAAGGTGCCGAAGGTGTCCCACATCGTCGGCCCGAGCGCGATCATGCTCGGCGCCTCGCTCGGCAGCGGGGAGACGATGTTCTGGCCGACGCTGATCGCACAGAACGGCTGGGGCCTGTACTGGGCGTTCTGGGTCGGCGTCATCACGCAGTTCTTCATCAACACCGAGCTCCAGCGGTGGACGATCGCCACCGGGGAGAGCATCTTCCGGGCGTTCGAGCGGCTGAGTTCCTTCTGGCCCTGGTTCTTCCTCGTCGCGGGGTTCGTCCACGTCGGCTGGCCGGGGTGGGCGGCCGGGGCCGCGGAGATGTTCGCGGCCGGCATCGGCGTCGACCGGGGCAACTGGCCCGTGATCGGCATCGGGCTGATGGTCCTCATCTGGCTGTCGTACCAGGCCGGCCCGATCGTGTACAACATCATCGAGAAGGCACAGGTCGCGCTGATGTTCGTCGCGATCGCCGGCGCGGTCGTGCTCATCTTCATCGTGGGGTCGGTCGGTCAACTGACGAGCGTCCCCGGCGGGGCGATAAACTTCGGCGCGCTCCCGCAGGACATGGACATCGCGGTGTTCCTCGGCGGACTGGCGTACGCCGGCGCCGGCGGGTACATCAACCTCTCGCAGGGCGTGTGGGCCCGCGAGAAGGGGTACGGGATGGCCACCTACCAGGGGCGCGTCCTCAACCCGCTCCAGACCGGCGAGGGCGACGTCGAGACCGTCCACGAGAGCGGCTTCACCTTCGAGCCGACCGACACGAACATGCGGCGCTGGAAGGCGTGGTGGAAGATCTGTCAGCAGGAGCACTTCCTCACGTTCGTCATCGGCCTGCTCGTCGTCGCGACCGTCGCGATGACGATCACCGCGGAGTTCGCGGCTGGCACCGAGGTCGGCGCCATCGACATGTGGATCGACGTCGTGATCCCGGCCGTCGGGCCGGTGAGCGCGGCGATCCTGTTCGTCGTCCTGTTCATCGCGCTGTTCTCGACGCAGTACGCCATTCTCGAGGCGTTCGTCAGGAACAGCGTCGACATCGTGTACGAGATGTACGGGCGCAGCGCCGGCTGGGACCTGAACAAGGTGTTCATCGGCCTGCTCACCGGGTTCACGCTGTGGGGGATCGTCATCATCGGCCTGCAGCTCCAGCAGCCGTGGATCCTGCTCGTGCTGGGCGCGGCGGTCGCCGGCGTGATGATGTGGCCGTACAACGCGCTGGTCACCATCCTCAACACGACGCGGCTCCCCGAGCACACCGAGCCCGGCTGGGCGCGCGTCGTCGCGATGTGGTGGGCAACGGGCTTTTTCGGCTTCTTCAGCGTGCTGCTCATCAGCAGCCAGCTGGTCGGCCGGTTCGGCCTCGACGTCTTCGAGACGACGGTCGGCGTCGTCGGGAGCGCCCCCGGCGGCTACGCGCTCTGGCTGTTCGCGCTCGGAGTGCAGGTGTACACCATGTACCGCTCGGCACAGGGCAAGATGCAGTCGAGCGACACGGTGGACAACGCCGAGGAGGCGACGGGTCTGCTGGCCTGACGCCCCCGTCCCGTCGCCGGGCCGTATCGACAGACGACCGACCGCGGGATCCCCGCACGCATTTCACACATGCGCGGAACACCGGACACGACCATGACCAACGACATCGACGCGCCCGGCGACGTGGAGGACCTGGACGACGTCGCCGCGCTGCTCGTCGGCTACCGGCTCCTCGTCTACTTCGGCGGCCTCGCCGTCATCGGCGCCCCCCTGGCGCTGCAGGCCGTCGCGGGGGTGACGACGCCGACCTCGGTGCGGGCGGCCCTCACGGTCGCCGTGGTGGCGCTGATGACCGTCACGTACCTCTCCGAGCGTCGCGTCGACGCTCCCCCGACGACGCGGGGCGCGACGGGAGCGGACGGCTCGGCCGCCGAGTCGTCCGACGGCGGCTACCCGCTCCGCACGCGGGTCGCGGTCGCCGCGGCGGTGCTCGGGCTCGCGGTCGGCGTGTACGTCGCCCTGGAGATGTCGCGGGTCGGCGGCGTCCTGTTCGTCGGCGGCTCGTATCTGTTCGCGTACCTCGCGTACGAGAGCGACTGGGGTGACGGGTGAGCTCCGGCACCGCCGAAGGGCCGGAGGCGCCCGACTCGACCGACGACGACACGGGCGAGGAGATCGGCGACTCCGGGATCGAGGTCGAGGTACACGGCCACTTCGGCATGACGGGGTCGTTCCCGCTGCGGATCTGTGAGCTGTTCTTCGCGTCCGACGGCGTCCACCTCGCGGAGTACGGCATGATCACGCCGCTGTTCGGGCTGGGCGTCGGCAAACACGAGCGGGAGGCCGCCGCGATGGTGGAGCTGCTGGACCGCTACGGCATCGACGAGGTGCTCGCGCGCGCCGACGCGGTGACGTGGCTCTCGTACGACACGCTCGACCGCGTCGTCGTCAGCGACGGCGGGCGGCTGGGCAACGCCCGCGTGGGGCTGTACCCCGAGGCGGGCGATTCCCACGCCTACCGGATCCACGACGACGGGTTCGATGCCGACGCGTTCGTCGACGAGCTGACCGCGCTCGGCGAGGAGCGCGGCTTCGACGTGGTCTCGGAGTCCGGGCTGGGGTACAGACCGCGGGAGAGTCTCGACCGCTTCTTCGGCTGAGCGGCGACCGCCGTCGCGAGCCGGTCACTCGGAGTCGCCGACGCCGACGGCCGCGAGCACGTGGCCGACTGAGGCGACGACCAGACCGACCGCGTAGATCGCAACCAGCAGCGCCCCGATCGCCGCCGACCTCGGGGGCGCGGCTCGCTCCCGCCGCCGTGCCAGTCGCGCACACGTCCGCACGAGCCGGCGCACCGCCCGTGCAGTGGCGCCGTCGGGTCTGGCCGCCAGCGTCGCCGCGATCGGCGGCGACACCGCCTCGTACAGCGTCACGAGCGGCCGGCCGGCCGGCGACGGGGCGAGCGCGTCGTCCCTGAACCCCCGCAGCGCCGCCAGCGTCTCCTCCTCGCCGGCGACGGCCGTGGTGATGAAACAGGAGCTGTGATGCTGTTCGACGGAGACCCGCGCGAGGTCGTCCTTCCCGTAGGTGACCGTCTCCCCCCGCGGGAAGCCGGGGGCCGTCGAGACGAGGAACGCCGCCTCCGTCTCGCGGAGGTACGAGTCCCCGTGCTCGTGCCGGTCGCCGTCGGCCGTCACCACCTCGACGTACTTCCGGCGGCCGTCGCCGACCGCCTCCTCGGCCAGCGGCGCCGGCTCGTCGTCGGACGCCGTCGACCCGGTCGCCCCCGGGCCGGGGTCCGGCGCCGCGCCGTCGTCGGCCGACCCGGAGCTCGGCGCCTCCTCGTCGATCGGTCGGTCCACCGTGCCGTCGTCCATCACGCTCCGGTACCACACAGCGTGTCAAAAACCCCCGGCACGGAGGCGGGTCGGTGCCCGTCCCTGGAGACACCGATCCCGAACGCCGCTCGACGGCCGAACGCCCGTGTTTCGGGCCGAACACACCCGAAACACGTACCACGCTCGACCGCGTACGAGGGACGATGGCCGACCTCTCATCCGTACGCGGAAGCGGGCTCGACGTCGCGCTGCTGGGCGTGATCGTGGCGGGGATCGGTGCCTCCGCCGGGATCGTCTCCGGCTCCGCGGGCGCGACGCCGTCGTTCGTTCGGTTCTTCCAGGTTCCCGAGGGGACGACCTACCCCGCGGCGCTCCCGCAGGACAAGGCGCTGCTGCTGTTGACCGACCCGCGAACGGCGGACGCCGCCGCCGGCGGCGTCGGGTCGAGCGGGGGGATCGGCCCCGTGCTCGTCGCCGCCGGGGCGGTGCTCGTCGCGCTGGGGCTGGTCACCTGGCGTGCCGAGTGAGCGCCCGGTCGTCGAGACGGACCCGAGGGACGGCGCGGACTGAACGGGACGCCGTAGACGAAGCGGGACGTTATGGACCGAGCAGAACGCCGTGGACGGAACGCCTTGGACTGGTCGGCAGTATAGTGGGACGCTCGCTCACAGACCGTGTGTTTTTGACCGTCGGTTCCGTTATCCGTCCGTGTTCGACCCCGCAAGCCGGCTGCTCGGCGTCGTCCTCCACCGGACGATCCTCGTCGGCACGGTCCTGGTCGTCATGCGGCTCCTCGCGGAGGGGGTCTACCGGCCGGCGATCGCGCTGGGCGCCCTGCTCGCGGTGTTCGGGTACATGCGGCTGACGGACGCGGCGCTGCTGGAATGAGCGACGGCCCCGGTCGGGGCCCGAGTGCGGAGTCCTCCCGCCGTCGGCTCAGATCCAGCCCTCGTTCGCCAACAGCTCCCCGTTGAGCAGCGAGGCCCCGGCGGCGCCGCGGATCGTATTGTGCGCGAGGCAGTCGTACTTCACACCCTCGGCGGTGGACTGGACCCCGCCGGCGACGATCCGCATCCCGTCGCCGCGCATCCGGTCCATCCGGGGCTGCGGGCGCTCGGGGCGGTCCTCGCCGAACACGTGGATCAGCGGGTCGGGCGAGGACGGCAGGTCCGCGCTCGGGGCCGACGCCATCGCCTCGCGGACCGCCCCCGGGCTCGGGTCGTCGGCGAACTCCGCGAACACGTTCTCCAGGTGGCCGTCCAGCGTCGGGATGCGGTTGCAGGAGGCGGCCACGTCGGCCGGGTGCTGCGACAGCTCGGCGCCGTCGAACTCGCCGAGCAGCTTCCGGCTCTCCGTCTCCATCTTCTCCTCCTCGCCGCCGATGTGCGGGACGGCGTTGTCGAGGATCTCCATCGACGTGACGCCGGAGTAGCCCGCGCCGGAGACGGCCTGCAGCGTCGACACCTGCACGCGTTCGAGCCCGAACTCCGTCAGCGCGGCCAGCGTCGGCACCATCGTGATCGTCGAGCAGTTGGGGTTTTTCACCAGGGCGCCGTCCCACCCGCGCTCGTCGCGCTGCACTTCGATCAGGTCGAGGTGGTCCGGGTTGATCTCGGGGATCGTCAGCGGCACGTCGTCGGCGAGGCGGTCGTTCGAGGAGTTCGAGGAGACGACGTAGCCCGCCGCACACAGGTCGGGTTCGATCTCCGCGGCGACGTCCGAGGGGAGCGACGAGAACAGCAGGTCGACGTCGTCGGGGATCTCGGCGGGGTCGGTCGCCCGGACGGTGATCTCGCCCACCTCGTCCGGGATCGGCGTGTCGAGGCGCCACTTGGCGGCCTCGCCGTACGGCTCGCCCGCGGAGGCGTCGCTGGCGGTGAGACACGCGATCTCGAACTCGGGGTGGTCGTCGAGCAGTCGGATGAACCGCTGGCCTACGGCGCCGGTCGCGCCGAGGACGCCGACTCGATGGGACATGGTGTGGTCCTGTGGCACAGGCGAATAAGACCCTTCGGATGCGGGACCGGGCGGCGAGGTTTGCCGCGGCCGCGAGGCGCCGTCGGACGCGACCGCTCGGCGACGAACAGTCGGATCCGCGGCGCCGTCGGCGGCGGATCCTCGGCGTCCGTGACGTCCCGGGCCGAACTGCGGCGACTACTCGGCGGCCGCGTCGAACGCGGCGTCGAGGTCGGCCCGCATGTCGTCGACGTGTTCGACGCCGACGGAGACGCGGATCAGCCCGTCGGTGAGGCCGGCGGCCTCGCGCTCCTCGGCGGGGATGGCGGCGTGGGTCATCGCGGCCGGCTGTTCGATGAGGCTCTCGACGCCGCCGAGGCTCTCCGCGAGGGTGAACACCTCCGTCTCCTCGACGACCGTGCTCGCCTGCTCCAGCGTGCCGTCGAACTCGAACGAGAGCATCCCGCCGAAGTCGTCCATCTGCTCGGCGGCGAGGTCGTGTTGCGGGTGGGAGTCCAGACCCGGGTAGTACACCCGCGAGACGGCCTCGTGGTCGTCGAGCCACGAGGCGAGGGTGCGGGCGTTCTCGCAGTGACGGTCCATCCGGACCGGGAGGGTCTTCGTCCCCCGGAGCACGAGGAAGCAGTCGAACGGCGACGGTGTCGCGCCGACGGAGTTCTGATAGAAGCCGAGCCGCTCGTCGAGGTCGGCGTCGTCGGTGACGAGCGCGCCGCCGACGACGTCGGAGTGGCCGCCGAGGTACTTCGTCAGCGAGTGGCTCACGACGTCGGCGCCGTGCTCCAGCGGGCGCTGGAGGTACGGCGTCGCGAACGTGTTGTCGACGGCACACAGCGCGTCGTACTCGTGGGCGACGTCCGCGAGCGCGCCGATGTCGTTGACCCGCATTAGGGGGTTGGTCGGCGTCTCGACCCACAGCAGTTCGGTGGACTCGGTCATCGCGTCGCGGACGGCGTCGTGGTCGGTCGTGTCGACGAAGTCGAACGCCAGGTCGTACTCCTCGTACACCTGCGTGAAGATGCGGTGGGTGCCGCCGTACACGTCGTCGCCGGTGACGACGTGATCGCCCGCCGACAGCAGGTTCAACACGGTGTTGATCGACCCCATCCCCGAGGAGAACGCGCGGCCGTACTCGCCGCCCTCCAGGGCCGCGACGTTCGCCTCCAGGTCCGTCCGGGTGGGGTTGCCCGTCCGGTTGTACTCGTACCCCCGGTGGTCGCCCGGCGCGTCCTGCTCGTACGTGGAGTTGGCGTGGATGGGCGTCATCAGCGCGCCCGTCCCCTCGTCCGGCTCCTGGCCGGCGTGGATCGCGGTCGTCTCGATGCGACGCCCCTCGTCGCCGTAGTCGGTCATGGCCGGACCGACGGCTCCCGCCGGTGTGATTCTTGCCATCCCATGCAGGACGGGACGACCCGGCGGACGTCCCGACGGCGGCGTCGGGCGAATCACAAGTCCCATGCCGACACGCCGCGCAGTGGCACGCATCAGGTGGGTTCTGTGAGCAAGCAACGCGAGTACACGGACTACCCGGAGAAGGAGCTGTTCATCCCGGGGCCGACCGAGGTGCGCGAGCCGGTGATCGAGGCGATGGCACAGCCGATGTTCGGCCACCGCACGGACCGGATGACGGACCTGTACACGACCATCGTCGAGGACACGCGGGAGTTCCTCGACACCGACCACGACGTGATGATCCTCACCGCCTCGGGGACGGAGTTCTGGGAGGCCGCCGCGCTGAACCTCGTCGAGGACGACATGCTCGTGGCGACGTCGGGGAGCTTCAGCGAGCGGTTCGCGAACGTGGGCGACCGGCTCGGGAAGGACGTCGACCGCCTGGAGTACGACTGGGGGAAGGCGATCAAGCCCGAGGACGTGCGCGAGGCGATCGAGTCCGGCGAGACCGGCTACGACGTCGTGGGCTGCGTGATGAACGAGAGCTCCACCGGCGTCCGCAACCCGATCGAGGCGATCGGCGACGTCGTCGACGAGTACCCGGACACCTGCTTCGTGGTCGACGCGGTGTCGTCGCTGGGCGGCGACTACGTCGACATCGACGGCCACGGCATCGACGTCATCTTCAACTCCACCCAGAAGGCGTTCGCGATGCCGCCGGGGCTGGCGGTGTGTGTCGTGAGCGACGAGGCGTACGAGCGCGAGTCGGCGTCCGACTCCGCCTCCTGGTACGGCGGCTTCCGGCGCGCGCTGGACTACTACGACCGGAAGGGACAGACCCACTCGACGCCGGCGATCCCGATCATGCTGGCGTACCGCGAGCAGATGAAGCACATGCTCCGGGAGGGCCACCGGGAGCGCTCGCGGCGCCACCGCGAGATGGCCGAGTACACCCGCGAGTGGGCGCGCGACCACTTCGACGTGTTCCCCGAGGAGGGGTACGAGTCGCGGACGGTCGCGTGCATCGAGAACACCCGGGGGATCGACGTCGCCGGGACGATCGAGGCGGTGTCCGAGGAGTACGACATGGTGTTCTCGAACGGCTACGGCTCCCGGCTCGGCGAGGAGACGTTCCGGATCGGGCACATGGGCGAACACGACGTTGACTCGATTCGCCGGCTGACCGACGCGATCGAGGACGTCGCCGGCCTGTAGCGCCCCGGCCCCGGGCGAGGCCGAGGCCGAGCGGTGGCGGAGACCCGCGACCGGGAGGGTGCCGCCGACAGCCGCCTCGGCGGCCCGTCTCGTCCGGCCGCCCTCCGCGTGTTCGGCCCGCGACGGATCGCCGCCCGCACGACGCCGTCCCCACGCTCGTTTCCGGTCGGTCATGGACGATCCCCCCCTCGCGTCCCGGGTGCCGTTGCGGGTCGCTGGCGACGGTCGTCGACGGAAATGTGGTGCGACACCGGCCGAACCGAACGCCCTCCGCGGATCAGGGGTTCTGCCTGCCGACGGAGGGGCGTCCTCGCGGACGGACCGCCGGCTCACGCGGTCGGGTCCGTCCGAAGGTGTGCGCCCGGGACACTAACGAGCCGGCGTCATCCCGTGGCGGCGTGCCGCGTCGGCCGGGAAACCCTCGTGCCGGGCGGCCGCGACCGCGGCTCGCGGCGGGCCGTGTGTCGCGCGCCCGGGTTCTCCGCGCCGTCATCGCACCCTGACGGGTGTACTGGGGCGGGGACTGAAGGCGCGCACCCGGGGCTACGCCGCTGCGGTACAAACCGCTACCGGAGGAACTCCGAGAGCCGGTCGGTGAGCGAGGAGTCGTCGCCGAGCTTCAGGTAGTAGGCGTCGCCGCCGTCCTCGTAGTAGTCGTCGATGCGGCGGACGACCTCGAAGTCGATGTGCTCGTAGAACGACAGCGCCGCCTCGTTCGTCGTCCGCGCGTGACACGACACCGAGCGGTTCTCCTCGGCGACCTCCGCGACCAGCCGCTTTCCGTACCCGCGGCCGCGGGCGTCGGGCGCGACGGCCAGAAAGAGGATGTAGCCGTCGCGTCGGGCGGCGGCGAAGCCGACGAGCTCGTCGTCCTCGACGAGGAGGTGACAGTCGGCGCGACGGTAGGCGTCCACGAAGAAGCCGCGGCGCTGCTTGAGCACCCCGTCTGTCGCCCGGATCTCCTCTTTCAGCGCCCAGGCGGCCTCGGCGTGGGTGGCGTTGCCCGGGGGGTTCACGCGCTTCTCGACGTTGACACTCACTACACCTTCGATAGACCTGAGGGACATTTAATTCCACCGTCGGCGTCGGAGCCGCCCGCTCGCCGCCTCTCCGCCACGGCGACTCCGATCCGTTCGGGGCGGCACCGACGACACGGGCGGATAGGTCCCGGGTCGCGGACGACCGGGTCGATGCTCACCGCGGCGGAGTCGCCGGTCATCCCGACGAGGGTGTGAGGGAGTGGAGTCGGCCGACCACGACGGATAGGTTAACCCTCGTCGCGTCGAAGGCCGCCCCGGACAGTGACCGACGACGACGCGAGCGGCGGTCGACGCCGGACCGACCGCACCCGGGGGGGGTTCGAGCTGCGCGACCACACCGCCGACGTCGCCGTCGCGGCGACCGCCGGTTCGCCGGGGGGCGTGTTCGCCGCGGTCGCGGACGGGCTGACCGCGGCGATGTGTGAGGCGGTTCCGGACGGGGGCGAGCGGTTCCCGATCGACGTCCGGTCCGAGTCGCCGGAGGCGGCGCTGTTCGACTACCTCGACGAGTGCATCTACGAGCGCGACGTCCGACTCGTGCTCCCGACCGACCATCGTGCGAGCGTCCGCACCGTCGACGGCGACTGGGTGGTCGAGGCGTCGGCCCGGGGGGTGCCGCTGGCCGACGTGACCGCGAGGGACGTGAAGGCGGTGACCTACTCCGAGATGGAGCTGTCGGAGACGGCCGACGGGTGGCGGGCGTACGTAGTGTTCGATGTCTGACCGCGTCGCCGGGAGGACAGAACTTACCCTCGTGCCCTCGGTATGCGGTGTGATGCGATCCCACAGATCGACGGCGGCGGTGCGGGCGGCGGCGGTCGCGGTCGGGACCGTGCTCGCGGCGACCGGCGTCGCCGCCGCACACGTCGAGTACGTGACCGACACGAGCGAGCGTGGCGACCCCGTCGCGTTCATGCGGGCCGCGCTGTCCGAGCCGGCCGTCCTCGTCGCGCTGGGGGGCGGGGGCGTCGTCCTCCTCGGGACGATGGCGGCGTACCTCCGCCTCCGGCCGGTTCGGTCGGACGCGAGGGCGTTCAGACGGGCGCTGGCCGACTACACGGACCTCCTGCCGTGGCTGCTCCGGCTCGCCATCGGCCTGCCGATGCTCGGTGCGGGGTTCGCCGGCTACCTGTTCACGCCGCTTCTGACGAACGCCGACACGGTCGTCCCGATCAGGCTGTTCGGCGTCGCCGTGGGGTTTCTGCTGCTGTTCGGGTTGGCGACGCGGCTCGTCGCGGGCCTGACGGTGCTGTCGTACCTCGTGTTGCTGCCGTCGCATCCGCAGCTGTTCTTCGCGTTCGAGTACCTCGCGGGGCTGCTCGCCATCGTGCTCGTGGGCGGCGGGCGACCCAGCGCCGACCACGTCATCGCGCGGATGGCCGCCAACGAGGAAACCCTCTACTCGCGGTTCGACCCGTTCTACCGCCGGATCGCCGTCCCGGTCGGCGAGCGCATCGACCCGTACCGCAAGTTCGTCCCCACGGTGCTCCGGGTGGGGATGGGGATCGTGTTCGCGTACCTCGCGTTCGCCGAGAAGCTGCTGGCGCCGGCACAGGCGCTGGCGGTCGTCGAGAAGTACGGCCTGTCGACGGTGGTTCCGGTGCCGCCGGAGCTGTGGGTGCTGGGCGCCTCTCTCACGGAGCTGTTCCTCGGGGTGTTGCTGGTGCTCGGCTTCTTCACCCGCGCCTCCTCCGCGGCCGCGTTCGTCGTGTTCACGACGACGCTGTTCGGTCTCGCCGACGACCCCGTGCTCGCCCATATCTCGCTGTTCGGACTGGTGTCGGCCCTGCTCGTCACCGGGGCGGGGCCGATGGCGGTCGACACGGCCGTGTTCCGGGCGCCCAACGAGATGGGAACGCCCGAAACCGGGGGAGAGGCCGTCGGAGGGACGACGCCGTCGGGCGACACCGGCACCGCCGCCGACGCCGACCGGTAGTAACGCTATTCCGTCTTCCTGCGGGAGGTACGCCCGTGACAGAGACACCGGAGACGCGCGAGTTCGACGGGGTCGAACTCCGGAAGGTCCGGGAGTTCGTCTGGGAGATCCCGCGCGAGGGGGAGATGAACGCCCCCGCGCGGGTGCTCGCCAGCGACGCGCTGCTGGAGCAGATCGGCGACGACGAGACGCTCCGACAGCTTCGGAACTCGACGCACCTCCCGGGTATCACCACCCACGCCCTGTGTATGCCGGACGGACACCAGGGGTACGGCTTCCCCGTCGGCGGCGTCGGCGCGACCGACGCGACCGACGGCTGCATCTCGCCCGGAGCGGTCGGCTACGACATCAACTGCCTTTCTGGGGACAGCGAGGTCGCGCTTCGGTTCGGTCGGCGCTGTCCGATCCGGGAGCTCGGCGAGGGGTTCGAGCGCGAGAACGCGGTCGTTCCGACCGGGACGGAGGCCGTCCCGGCGGGTATCCGACTGTTCACAGAAACCGACGGAGAGATCGTTTACGAGGTCGAAACCGCCACCGGAGCCACGATCGAGGCGACGGCGGATCACCGGTTCGAGACGTCGGACGGGTCGGTGCCGCTCCGTGACATCTCCGCCGGGGACGAGGTGTACGTTCGCCCGTTCCGAGGACTCCCGAACGAGACGCCGCCGGAGTTCACCGTCCTGGACGAGTCGGATCTCTCGGCGGAGGACTCCCAGCTCGTCGACGCGTTGCGCGACCGGGACCTGCTCCCGCTCCGTTCCACCGACGACGCGTTCGCCAGACTCCTGAAGTTGGTCGGGTACCACACCGGCGACGGGGCTTTCGCCGACACGACGACGTGGTTCTACGGCGACCCGGAGGACCTCGAGTCGATCCGCGCGGACATCGAGGCGCTCGGGTTCACGCCGTCGAAGGTGTACGAGCGGTCGCGCGAACACGAGATCGACGGCACGGAGTTCGACCGAACCGAGTACAGCGTGAAGTCCGGATCGAACGCGTTCAAACAGCTGCTCGTCCGGCTCGGTGCGCCGGACGGACGCAAGACGGCCTCGGAGTTCACGCTGCCGAGCTATCTCGACCGGCTCGCCGACTGGCAGGTGGCCCTGTACCTCTCGGCGTTCTTCGGGGCGGAGATGAGCACGCCGACGAACCTGAGCGCGAAGAACTTCTACGCGCCGTCGGTGTCACACAGTCGTCTCGCGGACGAACGGGAGGCGGGAGCGGAGTTCATGCGGGGCCTGATGCGTCACCTGAACGAGCTCGGGATCGGAACGAACGAGCTCGAAGTCGTCGAGCGAACGACGACGACGGCGGGCGAGACGGTTCGGTTCCGGTTCGGCGTCTCCAGCGAGGCGTCGAACCTCGTCGAGTTCCTGACGACGGTCGGGTACCGATACAACCGTCGAAAGCGACGGGAGGCGGCGGCCGTCGCCGCGTACCTACAGCGAAAGCGGCGGGTCATTGAGGAACGCGCTCGGACCGCCGAGGAGGCGCGCGCGCTCTCGGACGGCGGGACGTCGACGGCCGAGATCAAGCGCCGGTTCGCGGAGACCGACGCCGTGAACGACCGATACGTCGAGCGGAGCGTGTACGGCGGGCGCGACGGCCGACCCCGGCCGCCGGCCGACTTCCCCGATTACGAGGAGTTCCGTGACCGAACGGACGTCCGAGGGGACGGCGCGGTTCGAACGGAGGTCGCCGACGTCACCGAACTCGGGGAGCGGACGGTGTTCGACATCGGCGTCTCACACGACGCGCACGTCTTCGCCGCGAACGGGTTCGTCGTCTCGAACTGCGGCGTTCGGATGGTCCGGACCGACCTCACCTACGACGACCTCCGTGGCAGGGAGGAGGAACTGGTGGACAGCCTGTTCGCGAACGTCCCCTCGGGACTCGGCGGCGGCGGCATCGTCGAGAGCGGGATCGACACCGTCGAGGCAGTGCTGGAGCGCGGCGTCGAGTGGGCGCTAGAGGAGGGGTACGCCCACGAGAGCGACCTCGCCCGCTGTGAGGACGAGGGGCGGCGGCCGGACGCCCGCCCGGAGTACGTCTCCCGGAAGGCGAAAGACAGGGGGAAAAACCAGCTCGGAAGCCTCGGCTCGGGCAACCACTTCCTCGAGGTCCAGCGCGTGACCGACGTGTTCGACGAGGCCGTGGCCGACTCGTTCGGCCTGTCCGAGGATCGGATCGTCGTGCTCGTTCACTGCGGCTCGCGCGGGCTGGGCCATCAGGTCTGCACGGACTACCTCCGGGAGATCGAGCGGGAACACGACGACCTGCTGTCGGAGCTCCCCGACAAGGAGCTGGCCGCCGCGCCCGCGGGCTCGGAGCTGGCCGAGGAGTACTACGGCGCCATGTGTGCGGCGATCAACTTCGCGTGGGTGAACCGACAGCTCATCACCCACCGGACCCGGCGCGTCTTCGAGCGGGTGTTCCGCGCGGACGCCGACGAGCTGGGGATGGAGCTGCTGTACGACGTCGCCCACAACATCGCGAAGCGGGAGGTTCACGACGTCGGCGTCGACGCGGACGGCGCACCCGTCGCCGCGGAGCGTGCGGTCGACCGCGAGAAGCGCGAGCTGTACGTCCACCGCAAGGGCGCGACGCGGGCGTTCCCCGCCGGACGCGAGGAGGTGCCGGCGGCGTACCGCGACGTCGGCCAGCCGGTGATCATCCCCGGGAGCATGGGCGCCGGGAGCTACGTCCTCGTCGGGGGCGAGGAGTCGATGGCCGAGACGTTCGGCTCGACGGCCCACGGCGCCGGCCGGACGATGAGCCGGACCGCCGCGAAACAGGAGTACTGGGGGGAGACCGTCCGCGACGAGCTGGCGGACCAGGACCACATCTACGTGAAGGCGCAGTCGGGCGCGACGGTCGCCGAGGAGGCGCCGGGCGTCTACAAGGACGTCGACGAGGTGGTCCGCGTGAGCGACGCGCTCGGCATCGGCGACAGAGTCGCCCGCACCTTCCCGGTGTGCAATATCAAGGGCTGATTCGGGGCTGACAGGCGACGCCGCCGTCCGATCCACGACACGCGGCGTCGCACACCCGCTGACGCGCCGTGGCGACCGTCAGGTCACGGCGACAGTGGCCCCGGCTTCGTATTTGAACCCTTTCCCGCGCCGGTCCCACCTCCCGACGGGGGGAGCGGTCAGTAGAAGCCGCCGGTCGGTCCCGAGGGGCCGTCGGTGGTCGGCGGGCCGCGCGTGGAGTCGGCCCCGTCGTCGCTCAGCCGGACCGTCTCACCGTCCGACTCGGGTCGGCGAGGGTCGACCTCCTCGCCGTCCTCGAAGCGGAGAAACGAGAGGTAGAAGCGCTCGCCACAGCCCTCGCCGTCCGCGTCCGCGGGGGGCGGCCGCTCGCCACAGACCATCGCGACGCCGTCGGCTTCGCCGTCCTCGAACGGCTGGTCCGGCTCGGCGTACTCCCAGCCCTCGAACGGGTACGGCGTCACCGCCTTGTCGGAGAGGTAGCCGTCGCGCTCCAGTTCGACGAGCGTCTCGCAGCGGGGACAGTAGTACGTGACCGGATAGCCCATGCCGATCACAGACGTTCGCGCCACTTCGGGCTGTCGGCGGCCGGCCGCGACCGCGACTCGCGTCGGATCGGCTCCGGGCGGCCGGTCGGGAACGCCGATTTCAAGCCCCCGCCGACCGTCCGTCCGCCCGATGACACCCGAGGAGACGGTCCGATCGTACTACGACGCCCTCCGTGCCGGCGAGGCGCTCGCGCCCTTCTTCGTCGAGTCGCCGTCGACGGTGAAGGTCGGCATCGGCGAACGGCTCGTCGGCTACGCCGAGGTCGCACGGGGGCTTCGAGAGCAGACCCGCACGACCGAGGACTGGACCGTCGAGAGCCGCGACCTGCGGGTCGTCGAGCGCGACGGCGGCGCGGCCGTCGCCGACGAGACGACGCTGTCGTGGTACGACACCGACGCGTTCGCCGAGCGGTCGTTCGAGACGCGCTGGAGCGGAACGCTGCTTCCCGTCGACGACGGCTGGGCGTTCGCCGGCATGCACGTCTCCGCGGCGACGGAGCTGGACCGCTGATGGTCGGACCGAGCTTCTCCGAGGAGGAGCGGGAGGCGACGACCCTCAGACTGAAGGCGGGACTGGTGCTGTTGATCGGCGTCTCCGGCGGGCTCGTCTCGCTGCAGGTCGACCCCTCCCCCCTTCAGCTGGTCGTCGCCGTCGCCGTCTCGCTGCTCGTCGGGTTCGTCCTCACCTGGTTCGTCGTGCGGACGCTCCGGGAGTTCTCGCCGAAGCGGTAGGCGGCGACGACCGGCATCGCCGGCTCGGTTCCCGCCCGTCGGGCGCC
Source organism: Halobacteriales archaeon QS_6_71_20 (assembly GCA_003020945.1). Taxonomy (GTDB): domain Archaea; phylum Halobacteriota; class Halobacteria; order Halobacteriales; family Haloferacaceae; genus Halobaculum. Next base: position 21,692 of record PXRU01000004.1, on the reverse strand, counting down.
GCTACGCGATCCGCCGGACCCACGCCTGCGGGTCGTCCAGCTCCGCGTCGCTCGGGAGGTTCTCCGGGCGCTCCCACACCAGCGACGCGACCCGGAGGTCCGTCGCGTCCGCGACCCCCTCGAAGAACCGCGCGCCGCGCTCGTACTGCCGGCGTTTCATCCCGAAGCCGAGGAGCCGCTTGAACAGGTTCGTGATCGGGTCGCCGCCGCGGCGACGGGCGTCGAGCTTCTCGCGCAGGTCGTCGTACTCCTCGTCGAACGCCCGGTCCATCAGCAGCTCCGCGTACCCCTCGACGGCGGTCATCGCCGTGTTGAGCTCGGCGAACGCCTCGCGCGGTCCCCCGCCCTCCCGGGCGGCGACGTCCAGCAGCGAGGTGCCGTCGGTCATGCTCGAGATGCCGTCCCGGACGCGCCGTTCGAGGTACCCGGAGAGCCACGGCGCGGCGCCGAACTCGGCGGCGTGTGCCACCTCGTGGAAGGCGATCCACCGGCGGAAGCGGGGGTAGGCCACGTCGAGTTCGACCGCCGCCGACCGGATGTTCGGGCGGACGAAGTAGAGGCCGTGGTCGTCGCCGTCGGCCAGCAGGAGCGGGTCGTACTGTCCGAGGACGTTGCGCGCGAGGAACGCGAGCGTCACCGCCATCGTGCCGCTGTTGAGCGAGCGGGCGACGCCCGGGAAGACGCCGGCGCCGTGCTCCTCCAGGGGACGCATCACCCGCTCGAAGGTGGCGACGTTGGCGTCGATCCAGTGGTGACGGTGCTGTACCTCGACGCTGTCGGGGAGATCGAACTCGAGTCCCGACGCCTCCCGGAGCCCGTCGCGGGCGGCGCGCACGTCGGCGGCGAACGCGTCGCGCTCGGCGGGCTCCATCCGGGCGTCGCCCGGCTCGCACCCACCCTTCGCCGCCTCCGCGACGGCCGACCAGTCGATGACGCCGCCGGGGGCGTCCGCGGCGTCGCTGAGGGCGCGGATGCTCCGCGGGATGTCCATACCGACACTCCGGGAGGCGGCGGCATAGGCCTTCCCCCGTCCCCGCGGGTCCGGACTGCGGCGACCCTCCGGCGGCCGAACCGGAACGGTTCGGGCGATTTAATACCGTATGGCGGTCCGGTACGTACCATGCAACGAGTCGACGTCGCCGTCGTCGGCGGCGGGCCGGCGGGGGCGGCCGCAGGTCACGCCGCCGCCTCCCGCGGGGCCGACGCGCTCGTCCTCGAGAAGGGGGTCCCCCGGGAGGACCGGGACCGCCCGGGTCCCGACTCGACGGACGCCGCCGGCATCCTCGACTACTGGGTGGACATCATGGGGATCCACCCCGACGAGTTCCCGGAGGGCGTCCTCCAGGACGACCTCGACCGCGCGGAGTTCATCGGGCCGGAGGAGACGTGCGTGCTCCGCTCGACCGGGATCGAGTCCGGCTACGACGGCTTCGGCTATACGATGCACCGCGCGCGGTTCGACGACTTCCTCCGCGACCGCGCCGAGGCGGCCGGCGCCGAGTACCGGGTCGGTACCTCGGTGAAGGGCGTCGAAACGGACCCCCGGGCGGGCGTCGGGGGCGACGAGCCGCGCCACCGCCTGCGAGTCGGCTCCGGGGAGCCGATCGGCGCCGACGTCCTCGTGCTCGCGGACGGCCCCCAGCGCACGGTGACGAACCGCGTGCTCGACGACCTCCTCCCGGACGGGGCGGCCGCCTCCGAGCGGCTCGCCTCGACGCGGTGCAACCACATCGCCTACCAGGAGTACCGCCGCTTCCCGGAGGAGGCGTACGACGAGGTCGACGGCGCGATCAAGTTCTGGTGGGGCGTCATGCCCGGGCACACCGCCTACCCGTGGGTGTTCCCCAACGCTGACCGCGTCTGTCGCGTCGGCCTGACGATGCCGATCGGGCTCGACCTCGACGAGGTCGAGGACCGCGACGCGTACGCCCTGTTGCGCGAGGACGACGAGCGCGTCCCCTCGGGGGCGGAGTACGTCCGTCGGCTCCTCGAACGCGAGTACGGCGACGAGTACGACGTCGAGTCCGACTTCCCGGTGATCGAGGACGCGGGGAAGTCCGGGGGGACGGAGACGTACCCCATCTCCTCGACGCGGCCGATCGAGAGCCCGGCCGGGGCCGGCGTCCTCGTGACGGGGGGCGCGATGGGGGCCACCTCGGCGTTCCACGAGGGGGGCGACCACGTCGCGGTCCGGACGGGCGCCATCGCCGGCGAACTCGCCGCCGAGGGCGACGTCGGCGCGTACAACGACCGGTGGCAGGCGGTCGTCGGCGACGAGATGCTGCGCAACGTCGCGCTCGCGGACATGTGCCGCGACTACGGCCCGGACGACTGGGACGACACCTTCCGCGTCGGTCGGCGGATGCTCGCGCCGGAGCGGGGCTACCGGATGTTCGAGCGGACGTTCGCGGCCGGGCTGGGCGCGACGAAGCTGCTCCTGCGGTACCGCTGGCACAAGTTCCGGAACCGCGACGGCCGCTACGTCCAGCTGACGGAAGACGAGTACGCGTACTGATCGCGGCGGCCGCGACCGCCCGCGGCACCGCCGATTCGGTCGTCGCCCGGACTCACATCCCCATGTCGGCGGCGTCCTCGGGGACCGGGAGGTCGTGGACGGAGACGCCCAGCCGCTCGGCGGCGTGGTCCAGCGCCATGTCGAAGCCGTAGTAGCGCTCCAGTTCGTCGCCGTCGGCGGCCGTCCGCACCTTCAGCATGGCGTACCCCTCCAGGTTCTGTGCGACCGCGGCGGTCCGGCCGTCCCGCTCGAACGTCAGCAGGCGTTCCGTCTCCCGTTCCTCGTAGGTCGCGACGATCCCGTCGGCCTCGACGCTGCTCATATCGGTCCCTGGGGCGGGAGGTACTCGGGGGTTGCGGTCGCGGCGCTCCGACGCCGTCGCTCGCGGGGTGAAAACGGATGAGTGACGGACGGACCGGAGTTGCCCGGGACGCCCACCGCGGGGAGTCCCGGTCGCTGACTCCGCCCCGCGACCCGACGAGCGACGACCGTCCGGCGGCGGGCTGCTCGCTTCCGCGCCTGACCCGGTTCCGCCGACGAACCGCGGGTGAACACCCCTGCGGGTGCGTCCCGGCGGACCGTCGTCCCCGGCGGACGAGGCTTCTCCGTCAGCTTCCGGGGCCCACGGCGGGCGTCCCGGACGCGTCCGGCGTTCGGTCCCCGCTGAAGACTCTATCGCGGGAGACGAGCAGGGCCTAACTGCCCGACCTAGTCCGTTCGACTCTACTGGTGAACGACTTATGGGCCTTGCGGTCCGCCGCGAGGTCGAGGCGGTCGAAACCGGCCGACGGCGACGGGCTCCGGTTCGGGCTCACACCACCGCCCTGGCGTACGCGCCGGCGCTCGCGGGCACCAGCGCCGCGAGCGCGAGCACGAGCCAGCGGTGGTAGACGATCCAGTCGGCCGACGCCGGGAACGAGTAGAGGTTCCGCACGTCGACGGCAAGCGCCCACGCCGTCGCCAGCGCGAGCAGGCCCACCCCGGCGACGACGGCGACGCCCGCGACGGTGTCGCCGGACCGGCGCTCCTGTTTCCCCGAGAGGAACACGACCACGAGCAGGACCGCGAGGAAGGCGACGCCGCCGACGCCCAGCGTGCCCGAGGAGTAGTACACCCCGAGCCCGGTTCCGGGCGCGTCGATGAGCAGGAACGGGGCCACCAGCGCGGCCAGCAGCGCGACGCAGGCGGCGATGCCGGCGGTCGGCGCGGCGTCCGCGAGGGTCATACGCCACGTCGGGCGGGCGGCCACTTAACGCCGGGCGATCCGCCGGCGGCGGCGCGGTCGGGAGAGGACATCGGGTCGTCGCGGTGGGGCCGCTCGCTCACCGGCCCCGGGAAGGGGAACGACGAAGTGGTCCCCCGCGGAGGAACCGGTATGGAGGACGTCGCAGTCATCGGCGCTTCGATGACCCGGTTCGGCCAGCGCGAGGGGTGGATCCGCGACCTGTTGGCGGAGGCGGGCCGCGAATGTCTCGACGACGCCGGCGTCGCGGGTGACGCCGTCGAGCACCTGTACGTGTCGAACATGGCCAGCGGGGAGTTCGAGGGACAGACCGGCGTGCCCAACGCGCTCGCACACGACCTCGGGGCGCTGCCGGCCTACACCGCCCGGATCGACCAGACCTCCTCGTCCGGCGGGGCGGGGATCTACGCCGCCTGGCAGTCGGTGGCGTCGGGCGCCTCCGACCTGACGATGCTGGTCGGCGGCGAGAAGATGACCCACCGGACGACCGCCGAGGCGACCGACGTGATCGCGTCGCTCACCCACCCCTGCGAGTACAAACACGGGGTAACGCTGCCGAGCTTCGCCGGGCTTACCGCCCGCCTCTACCTCGACGCGTACGACGCGCCGCGCGAGAGCCTCGGCAAGGTGGCCGTCAAGAACCACCGCAACGGCGTCGACAACCCGCACGCCCAGTTCCGCGAGGAGGTGGACCTGGAGACGGTGTTGAACTCGCCGGTCGTCGCGGACCCGCTCCGGCTGTACGACTTCTGCCCGATCACCGACGGGTCGGCCGCGCTCGCGTTCTGCCCCCGCTCCGACGCCGAGGAGTACGCCGACGAGTACGTCGAGGTCGCCGGCGTCGCCGGCGCGACGGACACCCACGTCGTCCACGAGCGCGCCGACCCCACGACGATGCGGGGCGTCGTGGAGTCGAGCGACCGCGCCTACGGGATGGCCGGTCTCTCGCCCGACGACGTCGACGTGGCGGAGCTCCACGACATGTTCTCCATCCTGGAGTTCCTCCAGTTCGAGGACCTCGGCTTCGCCGAGAAGGGCGAGGGGTGGCGCGCCGTCGAGGCGGGGCGGACCGACCGCGACGGCGAGCTCCCGGTCAACACCTCCGGCGGGCTCAAGTCGAAGGGCCACCCGCTCGGCGCCTCGGGCGTCGCCCAGGCGTACGAGATCTACCGACAGCTCGTCGGCGACGCCGGCGACCGACAGGTGAACGCCGACGTGGGACTAGCGTGCAACGTCGGCGGCTTCGGGAACTGCGTCACCACGACGATCTTCGAGGGGGTGGAGGCATGAGCGATGGCCAGCCCGATCCGGCCGACGACACCGGGAGGGAGGCCGCCGGCGACACCGGGGACGCCACCCCGACGTTCGAGGCGGCGCGCTACCCGGACGGGTCGATCACGTACCCCCCGCACCCGGTCGGTCCCGGCGGCGAGGCGCCCGTCGGGACGGTCGACCTGCGCGATTACACCGCCGAGGTCGTCACCTGGACCACCTCGCAGGCGTCGCCGCCGGGGGTTCGCGAGCCCAACCACGTCGCGATCGTCGAGTTCGACGTCGACGGCGAGCCGGTCCGGGCCGTCGGGCAGGCGACGACCGGGGACCTCGAGATCGGCGACGAGGTCGAGCCGGTGTACAGCGAGGAGCTTCGCGAGCCCGGGGCCGGCATCCGCGAGCCCGCGAGCCAGTCGTGGGACGGGTTCCGGTTCCGGCCGACGGAGTAGGCGGCCGTGTCCGGAGACCGCGGCACCCGGGTCAGAGCCGCCGTCGGCGCCGGGGTGTTCCTGTCGCTGCTGGCCGTCTGGCTCGCGTTGCGACTGTTCGACGTGATCGACCCCGGCCCGGGGACGGCGGTGTACCTCCTCGTCGGCGCGGTCGTCGCCGGCGCGGTCGGCGGCTGGGCGCGCGCGAGCCGCGGGCTGGTGTCGCCCGTGGCCGTCCCGGGAGTCGCGTTCTTCGGGGCCGCGGTCGCCACGTGGGCGCTGTTCGTCGCGACGGCGCCGACCCCCGCTGACCCGACGCCGCTGGGGTGGGTGCTGCTCGGCTGGCCCGCGGTGGTGTTCGTCGGCGTCGCCGGCGGCGCCGCCGAGTCGGTCCTGAACGACCGCGAGGGAGGGGAGTGATCAGGCGTCGGTGGCGTCGTCCTCGGACGCGTCGGAGTCGGACGCGCCGGACCCCCCCGCGTCGTCCGCCCGAGCGTCCGCCCGACCGTCGCGTCGATCCCCGACCTCCCGCCTGATCGACTCCAGTTCGGCGTCCACGTCCACCTCGGGGTCGTCGTCCCCGTCGGCGTCGGCATCGTCGCCGTTCCCGTCGCCCGACTCCCCGGGGTCACCGACCTCGATGGTGACCGGGCCGTCGTCGCGAGCGTCGTCGGAGCGCCCGGACCGGTCGCGGGCCGGGCGGTCCGCATGTCGCTCCCGTCGACCCCTGCGGTCGGCGGACGCGCGCGACTCGCCCACCCGCCGCTCCAGTTCGACGCTGAGCTCCCTGGCGTCGGCGACGAGGTCGCGACTCCGCTCGTCCTCCGGGAGGTCGACATCGGCGAGCGCCTCCCGGAGCCGCGTCAGCGCGTCCGTCGCGTCCGCCGTCGCGCGGTCGGTCGCGGTGGTGACGCCGTCGGCCAGCGCCTCCGACAGCATCGACCGGTCCGCGGCCCCGCCGCGGCGGCCGCGGTCGCGGCGGTCGCGGCCGCGTCGCCCCGGGCGCTCGCCCGGCGCGGCCAGCTCCAGCACGCCACGGAGGAGTTCCAGCGCCTCGATCGTCGCCTCCAGCACGGCGACGACCGTCGGGATGGTGTAGTCGGTGGTGAAGCCGAACAGCTCGCGTACGGACGGGGGTCGCGGCAGCGTCCGTCGGGACCGTCGGTCGCGGTCCGCGGTGTCGTCCGACCGTTCACGCCGGGTCCGGCCGACACGGCGGCCGTCGCGGTCGCGGCGGTCGCGACGTGGTGAGCGGTCGCGTGCGGCGTCGGCGCTGCGGTTGCGTCCGTCGAGTTCGGCCCGGAGGTCCGCAAGCGTCGCTTCCAGATCGGAGACGAGCACAGCCAGGTCCTCCCTGTCGCGGTCGCGGTGAGAGTCGTCCATACCTTGTCCGTAGGGCGCCTCCGATGAAAAGGATTCACTCGGCTGCGACCGACCGGCGTGGTACGGTGTGTATCCGGCGTTTCCTGTCGCCTCGGTCGCGTGGCTCCCTCGGCGATGCCTCCCGTTTCGGCGGCTCGGCTCGGGACCTCGCCGCCGTCTTCCGTCGCCTCGGTCGCACGGCTCCCTCGGCGACGCCTACTCCGGCTTCGCGCGTCGGTACTGCACCGGCCACTCGACCTCCGCGTCGAGTTCGTGGGCGGCGTGGAGCGGCCAGTACGGCGACCGGAGGAACTCCCGCGCCATCAACACGGCGTCCGCGCGGTCGTTCGCGACGATCTCCGCGGCCTGTTCGGGCTCGGAGATCCCGCCGACCGTGGCGACCGCGACGTCGGTGTCCGTCTCCGCGACGTGTTCGGCGATCGCTTCGGCGTACGGGAGCTGGTAGCTCGGGCCGGCGCGCGGCACCTCCTGGGCGGGCGAGATGCCGCCCGCGCTCACGTCGACGAGGTCCGCCCCGGCCTCGGCCAGCATCGGCGCGAGCCGCGCCGACTGCTCCACGTCCCAGCCGGGCCCGTCGTCGATCCAGTCGGTCGCCGAGATGCGGACGAACACCGGCTTCTCGTCGGGCCAGACCGACCGCACCGCGCCGGTCACCTCCCGGAGCAGGCGGGTGCGGTTCTCGAAGGAGCCGCCGTACTCGTCGTCGCGGTCGTTGGCGACCGGGGAGCAGAACTCGTGGAGCAGGTAGCCGTGTGCCGCGTGCACCTCGGCGACCTCGAACCCGGCGTCCAGCGCGCGCTCGGCGGCGTCGGCGAAGTCGGCGACGACGTCCTCGATCTCCCCGGTCGAGAGGCGGTCGGTCGGCTGTTCGTCGCCGTCGCGGGGGTACGGCCCCGACGGCGCGACCGCCTCCCAGCCGCCCTCCGCCGGCGGGATGGGGTCGCCGCCCTCCCACGGACGACGGGTGGACGCCTTCCGGCCCGCGTGCGCGAGCTGGATCCCGGGTACGGAGCCCTGCGAGCGGACGAAGTCGGCGATCGGCGCGAGCGCGTCGGCCTGCTCGTCGCTCCAGATGCCCAGGTCCTGCGGCGTGATCCGGCTCTCGGGCGAGACGGCCGTGGCCTCGGTCAACACGAGTCCGGCGCCGCCGACGGCGCGCGAGCCCAGGTGGACCAGGTGCCAGTCGGTGGCGAGGCCGTCGGGCGAGGAGTACTGACACATCGGGGAGACGAACACCCGGTTCGGGATCTCCGTCCCGCGGAGCGTGAGCGGGGAGAACAGGGAGTCGGTCACGTAGACCCCACGACCGCGACGGTACAAACCCCTGGCGACGGCCGAGTGGATTGCCAGTTTCGGGGGACCCGCCGAAGCCGGGCGCGGTTCCGCTTTCCGGGGGTTTTCCCCGCCGGTCGCGGTGGGGATCGTATGGGACTATCGACGGAGCAGATCATGCACACGAGTCTCGACCTCGTCGGCTGGGGCGACGTGCCGGCCGACAGCACGGTGTACGTCCCCGGGGAGGACGTCGAGACGGCGCTGGTCGGCATCGACGTCGAGTCGGCGGAGATACGGCTCGCGAACGAACTCGGCTACGACCTCGCGCTCGCGCACCACCCGGCCGGCGGGGCCGCACGCCTGGAGTTCCCCGAAGTGCTCGACAGACAGGTCGCGTTCATGACCGGCCACGGCGTGCCGGAGACGGCCGCGGAGGCGGCCGTCGAGGAGCTCCGCGCCGGCGTCGACCACGGCGCCCACGCGAGCAACTACCGGCACGACCCGAGCGTCGCCGAACTGCTCGACCAGCCGTACCTCAACACCCACCTCGCGCCCGACGAGTACGGCCGCCGCGTGTTCCGCGAGGTCGCGGACGGGCTCGACGACGACGCGACCGCGGGCGAGTTCGTCGACGCGCTGGCGGAGATCCCCGAGATCGACGCCGCCGAGACGGACGTTCGGCTCCGCCTCGGCGACCGCGACGACGAACTCGGCGAGGTGGCGATCCACCACGCCGCGGGGACGAACGGCGGCGCCGCCGTGGCCCGGGCGTACTTCGAGCACGGCGTCGACACGGTCTTATACATCCACGTCGACGCCGGCGACACCGTCGAGCTCCGCGAGGAGTTCGGCGACGAGAGAACCCTCGTCGTCACCGGCCACGTCGCCAGCGACGCGATCGGGATGAACGCGCTCGTCGACGCGCTGGAGGAGCGCGGCGTCGACTGTACCACGATCTCCGGTTGCGGGATCGGTCGCGACGACTGACCCCCCGACGGCTCCGACCGCCTCGACGCGGTCGCCGCCGCCGGTTCGAACGTCCGAGTCGTTTAGGTCGGCCTACCGTTTAGGGGTACCAAAACCTATATTGTGGAGTGGCCATGATGGGCAGTCAATGACCCAGGACGCGGTCGGGAGTCGAGCGGATACGAGGTCGACGGATCGGAGATCGCCGCCGGACGCCGACGTGACCGCCCTCCGGAGCTGTCCCGACAGGACGGTGTTCTCGGAGGACGGGAACGCCGACGGCTGGATATCGACGGATCTGACGGTCGGTCTCGAACGGTAGCGCCGCCGCTGCTTGTCACGGGTTCTCGGTCGAAAGAACGTCGAGGCCGCGGACCGGGTCGTCCTCGGCGGTCGCCGCGTGCGCTCCTCGGGTTACTGCATCGCGCTCTCGGTGACGAGCGTGTCGTCCTCGAGGTAGTGCTCGATGTGGTGGGCGTCCTCCTCCACCTGCAGGAGGTTCGTGCGGAGGATCTCGCCGGTCGCGGGGTCGCCGAGGCTGTCGGCCAGCTCCACGTGTTCACGGAGCGTCTCGATGATGTCGCCGTACATCTCCAGGTCGTTCTCCAGGGAGCTACGGATGTCGTACACGTCCTCGTCCTCGGGCTCGACCGGGGACTCGGCCTCCAGCGTCGACATCGAGGCGTGCGGGACGCCGCCGAGCGCCTGCACGCGCTCCGCGAGCTCGTCGGCGAACTCCTCAGCGTTCTCGGCGGCCTCGCCGAGGAACAGGTGGAGGTCGCGGAACTCCGCACCCTCCACGTTCCAGTGGTGCTTGCGGATCTGGTGATAGAGGACGTACGTCGCCGCGAGATCCGTGTTGAGCGCGTCGATGACCTGTTCGGCCCGCTCCGCGTCCATCCGCAGTCCGTCGGAGCCGCTCACTTCGCCGGCCGACTTCAGCACGCGCTTCTGTGTGCTCATGGGTACCCGGACGTAGTGGTGCCACGCGTATAAATCCAATGCCTATCATAACATCTTTTTTCGAATACCTAACGCTGTTTTCTCGTACGGTAACCGTCGGCGGTCGCGGTCCGGTTACACGGCGGTTACACGTCGTCGAGGACGGGGATGAACTCGCGCTGTTCCGCGAGCAGATCCGGGTCGAGGTCGACGACCAGGTCGCGCTCCCCGCGCCCGAGCGCGGCGGCGACGCGGCCGTCGGGGCGGACGACCGTCGAGCGCCCGGCGTACCGCGTCGAGGGCGCGCCGGCGACGTCGCGCGCGCCGGTCCGTCCGGCGCCGACGACCCACCGGACGCCGTCGAGCGCACGCGCCCGGAGCAGCAGCCGCCAGTTCTCGACGTGGGCGGCGGGCCACGCGCCGGCGACGAACAGCGCGTCGACCCGGTCGGCGGCGAAGGCGGCGCTGTCGGCGACGAAGTTCAGTTCGTAGCAGGTGACCAGCCCGGTCGCTCCGACGGGCGTCTCGACGACCACGCGGTCCGAGCCCGGGGCGAGGTGGTCGGCCTCGGCTGCCCAGAGGTGGCGTTTCCGGTACACGGTGGTCTCCCCGTCCGGCGAGACGTACGCGAGCGCGTTGTGAAGCGGCCGGTCGTCCGTGTCGGTCGCGGGGGGTTCGCCGGCCCCGTCCGCGTCGCCCGCTCCAGTCCTATCGCCGTCGCCCGCTCCGGACTCCTCGCCGCGCTCGACGTAGCCCGCCAACAGTCCGACGTCATGGGTCGCGGCGAGTGACCGCAGTCCGTCGAGTTCGGGCCCGTCGCGGTCGAGCGCGACCGTTCGGAGCCGGTCGTCGGCGACGAAGCCCGTGAGCTCGTACTCCGGGAACAGCACCACCTCGACATCGTGTGGGAGCCGTTCGAGCCTATCGGCGATCGTCGCGAGGTTCGTCTCGGGGTCGAGATCGGCGACCGTGATCTGGGGGACGGCGACCGTCGGCATGCGCGGAGGAACTCACAGCGCCACAAAAACCGCGGCGGTCCCGCCGTCGCGTCGCCCGATATATGGAAACGCCCTTGTAGGCAACACTCCCAGTTTCGAGCATGAGTAACGACGATCCGGCCGAGGAGGCCGGCGACGCGGACGCCGACCCCGCCGAGGAACCCGACGAGGTCGAGGAGTCCACCGACGCCGTGGAGGCGGACTCGGGGTCGGAGGAGACGGGCCTCGTCCCGGAGGTGTCCGCCGAGGACCTCGAGGCGCGGCTGGACGAGGTCGAGGCGGACCTGGAGGCCGCCGAGACCGAGGACGACCTCGACGGGGTGGCGGCCGCGCTCGACGACGCCGAGTCGGACCTCGAACGCGCCGACCTCCCCGAGCCGGACGAGGACGACGACGAGGCGGCGGACCCGCGCGAGGAACTTGAGTCCCGGATCGGGGAGCTCCGCGACGAGGTGGCCGAGCGGCGCGGCCCCTACGCCGCGGACGTGACCGACGAGATCGAGTCGGCTCGGTCCACGCTCCGCGACACAAGGTGGACGGAGGCGGGCGAGGCGGAGCTCCCCGGAGCCGTCGACGCCTTCCTCGCGGACGTGAACGACGCGCTCGACACGGACCTGGACCGCACGGGCGAGGACGACCCCGACTCCCTCGCGGACGCGCTCGATGCGGCGGTCGGGGCCGTCGAGGCGGCCGACCTCGACGCCGACGACGACGCCGACACGATCGCCGCGCTGCTTGAGGCGACCGACGCGCTGGCCGCCGGCGTCGAGGACGCCGAGGAGTGGGACGACCTCCAGACCCACGAGCAACTGCAGGCACAGGGGTTCTACGACGTCCTGGGTCACTACAAGGACTTCCCGCCGGAGCTGGCGGCGCTGAAGGAGCACGAACAGCGGGGCAACGTCGAGATGGTGCTGCTGGCGCTGGACTCGCTGCAGTCGGAGTTCATGGAGGAACACTGTCTGGCCGCGCTGACGCGGATGAACGACGGGGGCGCGTTCGAGGAGATGCACCAGCGTGCGGGGAAGCGGGACCGGCCGGCGATCCGCGCCCTCGGGAAGATGGGTGCCGACGGGGCGGTCGAGACGCTCGTGGAGTACGTCGACACCGACTCGAACCCGGCGCTGCAGAAGGTGACGTTCAAGGCGCTCGGCGAGATCGGCCACCCCGACGCGGTCCAGCCGCTGGCCGACAAGCTGAGGATGGACAACGACGAGGTCAGGCCGTTCGCCGCGCGCGCGCTCGGCCTGATCGGCGACACGCGGGCGGTCGAGCCGCTGGCCGACGTCGCCGAGGACGACGAGAGCGACTCCGTGCGCGCCGCGGCGCTGTGGGCGCTGCGACAGATCGGCACCGAGGCGGCGCTGGAGGCGGCCGCCGAGTACGCCGACGAGCGCTCGTTCGTCGTCCAGAGCGAGGCGCGGAAGGCCCGCGACGCGCTCGAAACCGAGGGCGCGGAGGCGACGGCGTAACGCCGCTCGCGCCCCGTCGTCGGACGCGACCCCTCGAACAGCTGTCCCGACGTGGCCGTTTCCTCCCTTCGCTACGTCATCCGACTACAGTAGTTCCCCGAAGAACAGCAGCGTAAAGCCCAGCGAGACGAGCAGCCCGCCGACCCGGCCCAGGTTCGTGTGTTCGGTCACCTCCTTGGGCGCGATGTCGACGTCGTAACTGTCCCACTCCTCCTCGTAGCTGACGTACGACGGGAGCTGGAAGAACTCCAGCGCGACCAGCGCGCCGCCGACGGCGCCGAGCGCGGCCCCGGTCAGGCGGATCCCCTCGGCGAGAGCGACCATACCCGGTAGCCCGGTCGTCGGAGCAAAAACGCACCGGAGCACGTGCCGTCGCGACCCCCGCCGGCGCCGTCGAGCACCCCGAGCCGATGCCGTCGGAGCCGACACGAGGGTTGAAGTACGAACCCGCGACCAGACCGTCGCGGTGTCGCCACCCGACGCGCCGGTCGTCGCCCTGCTCGCGCTCGCGCTCTCGTCGGCAGCGACGGCGCCGGCGTTCGCCGCGGCCGACGCCGCCTCCCCGTCCGGCGCGTCGAATGAGTCCGCCGCCGTCGACCCGCGGATCGTCGAGCTGCTCCCGAACCCGGTCGCCGACGGCGACTCCGGCGAGTACGTGCGACTCGTTCTCCCTCGCGGGAACTGGACCGTGACCGACGGGGAGTCCGCGGTGACCGTCACCCGGGACGACCCCGGACCGGTCGTCCTGACGGCCGACCCCGAGGCACCCCTCGACCCGCCCGAGGGCCGGGTGGTCGCCGGCGGTCTGTCGCTGTCGAACGGCGGCGAGCGCGTCGAACTCCGGCGGGGCACCCGGGACGGGCCGGTCGTCGACGCCGTCGAGTACGGCCGGGCGCCGGAGGGCGACCGCTGGCTCCGGGGCGGCGACCCTCACTGGCGGCCGGTCGGCCTCCCGGATCGCGACCCGGTCGACCTCG
>PXRU01000004.1:0-8000 GCA_003020945.1 Halobacteriales archaeon QS_6_71_20 | reverse complement strand
CCGGCGGGCCGCCGACGCGCTGGAACGGCTCTTCCGGGCGGACGCGGGCTGGCACGACGCGATCCCGTGGGCCGAGTTCGGGGCCGGTCGCACGTTCCGAACCGACGGGGAACGGGCGACGGGGTCGTATCCGGCGGCACATCCGCCGGCGGACGTGCGCGTCGAGCGCGTCACGCTGCTGACCGCCCCCGGGAACGCCGAGGCGGGGGTCGTCGACGTCGTCGACGACGCGGACGAGCGCGTCGACGTGGTCCAGCCGACGGTGTCGGACGGCCCGCTGCTCGCGGCGACCAGACGGGCCGCGGAGCGCGGCGTCGAGGTGCGCCTCCTGCTGTCGGGCGCGTGGTACGTCGCCGAGGAGAACGCGGCGCTGGCGGAGGAGTTGAACCGCTGGGCCGACCGAACCGGGGTGCCGTTCGAGGCCCGGATCGCCGATCCGCAGGGGCGGTACGGCAAGATCCACGCGAAGGGCGTCGTCGCGGACGACGTCGCAGTCGTCGGGTCGCTCAACTGGAACCCGACGAGCGCCCGCGAGAACCGGGAGGTGGTCGTCGTCGCGGAGGGCGCGGCGGCGGCCGATTACTACCGCGACAGTTTCGCGGCCGACTGGAGAGCGAGCGACGACGGGTCGGGCGGTCGACCGGTCCCGCCCGCGCTCGGCGTCGCGGCCGTCGGCTCGGCGGCGGCGGCTCTGCTGTACGCTCGTCGGCGGTTCGAGTTCGGGGGTGACACGAGGGTCGGCGACGACGGAACGGACGAGGGACCGATCGGGTGACGACGACGCTCGGCCGGGAGAGGGGCGCGGCGCGGCCCGCGGTTCAGTCGTCGAGTTCGATCGTGGTCGACAGCTCCTCGTCGAGCTCCGCGTCGGCCATCTTCCCGACGAGCGCGTCGATCACGTCCTCGCGACGGCCCTCGACGAACTTGATCGAGCCGACGACGAGGTGGCCCCCGCCGGAGACGCCGCCGCCGACGACCTCCTCGTTCAGCTCGGTCACCATCTGCGGGATGTCGAGGCGGACGCCGTCGCTTCGGAGGACGGCGAAGTCGGGGCCGTAGCCGATCGTGATGACCGGCTCGCCCGTCTCGCGCACCTTCCGGTCGTGGAGCTCTCCGGTCGTCTTCCCCGGGGCGGGGTAGGTGAAGCGCTTGGCGTAGTTCTCCAGGTCGATCCGGTAGAGGTGGGCCTCGGAGTCGAGCCGTTCGTGCTCGACGTGCGGCTCGACGGCGTCGAGCTGCTCGTTCACGTCTTGCTGGGCGCTGGTCGCGAGGAACTCGACGAGCTCGCGGTGCCGCTCGTGGTCGTCGCAGCCGACGTCGAGCACGTCGCCGACGAGCGTCTCCCCCTCGCTGTAGCGGAGCCAGTGGGCGGCGTAGTCCAGCGCCTCGCCGATGTCCTCGATGTCGCCGCGGTCGTAGCCGGCCGCCTCCGCCAGCGCGAGGAACTCCTCCATCACCTCCGCCTTCGAGCGGTCCGACAACCCCGCGACCGCGGGCACGTGGCGGAGCTCGTCGGTCACGTCGGGGTCGATGAGCCGCGCCAGCTCGACACACATCATCCCCGTGGTGATGCGGTAGTCCTCGTCGTGGAGGTAGGGGTTGACGTGGGCGTCGAGGAGGTCCTCGACGGCCTCCGGGTCGGGGTGGTGGTGGTCGACGACGGCGATGGGGATGTCGTAGTGGGCGAGGTTCTTGTACGCGGGCACGTCCTCCTCGGTCGACCCGTTGTCGAGCATGAGGAGGAACGGAAGCTTCTGCCCGTGGCGGGCGCGTCCCCCGAGCGCGAAGTTCAGGTCGCGGGTGACGTCCTCCATCTCGTAGTACGGCGCCTTGCTCGGCAGACGCTTCAGGCTGTGTCGGGCGGCGTCGTCGCCCTCGTGGACCGACTCGATGAAGTTCTCCAGCGCCAGTTGGACGGGGATCGCCGCGCACATCCCGTCGCCGTCGGCGTGGTGGCGGATGCGGATCGGCCGTCCTTCGAGCACCATCCGGCGGAGGCGACGCGCG
The DNA here is from genome assembly GCA_003020945.1 of Halobacteriales archaeon QS_6_71_20. GTDB lineage: Archaea > Halobacteriota > Halobacteria > Halobacteriales > Haloferacaceae > Halobaculum. Next base: position 5,993 of record PXRU01000004.1, on the reverse strand, counting down.
AGGTCCTCCAGCTCGGGGCGCAGCTTCTCGAACGCCGCCCACTCGACCAGCGGCTCGACTCCCTCGGGCTCGGCGCGCTCGCGCATCGCCTCGTCGAGGCGCTCGGCGGCGGCGGCGGCCGTCTCCCCCTCCAGCACGGAGACGTCGTTCACCTCGAGCTGAGTGGCGCCCTCGTGGCTCTCGACGGTCCCGGCGACCCTGACGACGTCGCCGATCTCGACTTCGGGGTACGCACGGACGCCTGCCTCCTCGAAGGCGGCGGCCGCGATCACGCCCGACTCGTCTGCGACGTGGAAGATCGTCGGCCCGCCGGTCTGTTTGATCTGGACGATCTCCCCCTCGACGGTCACGTCGTCGCCGACGGTCGCCGCCGAGACGGCCGTGATCTCGGGGTCGTGTTCGACCGCGAGCAGGTCGGCCTCCGCCAGGTCGACATCGGCGAGGTCGAAGGAGACGTCGCCGTTCTCCTTCAGCTCCTCCAGCAGGACGACCAGCTCCGCGCCCACGTCGAACGTCTCGCCGTCGAGGTTCGACTCGTGGAGCAGCCCCGAGACGTGGTCGGAGACGTCGACGAAGACGCCGTAGTCGACGACGCCGTTGACGACGGCGCGGTAGCGGGTGCCGACCTCCACGTCCGTGCGTGTGCAGGCCGGATCGAGGTCGTAAACCACGGATCGGGAATCCCCCGACCCGTCGGCGCCGGGTTCCCCGGCGGCGGTGTCAGTCATGCTTCAGCGTGAGTGGCGGCGGGTGTTAAGGGTTGTAGTATCGATCCAGCCGGGGTGACGCGTCCCCCGCGAGTGGGTGTATCGACACGCTTAGTTGTCGCCCCGCCCGAGTTTCGCCAATGCGACTGTTCCGGTCGAGCGAGCTGCTCGGCATCGCCGCCGAGACGCTCCAGTTCGCCCTGGAGGCGTCCCGGGACACCCACCCCAACGAGTACATGGGGTTCCTCCGGGCGACCGACGCGCGCGACCTCGGGCTGGACCGGAGCGGACAGGTGATCACGGACGTGCTCGTCATCCCGGGCACGACGTCGACGCCGGAGTCCGCGACCGTTCGGGAGAACATGCGCCCCAACTCCTCGAACGCGGTCGGCTCGGTTCACTCCCACCCCAACGGCGTGCTCCGCCCCTCCGACGCCGACCTCGCGACGTTCCACGCCGGGGAGGTCCACATCATCATCGGCGCGCCGTACGAGCGGGGGTGCTGGCGGGCGTTCGACGCCGACGGCGACCCGCGCGACCTGGACGTGCTCGACGTGGCGCTGCCCGACGACGAGGCGTTCTTCGACTTCGACCAGACGGACATCGACGCGGAGCTGTACGATGAGTGAGGACGACGCGAGCGGGACGCCGGACGGCTCCGCCGACGGGGGTGGCGCCGGCGACGGAGGTGGCGCTGAGGGCGGCAGCGACGCCGGGGACGGCGGCCGGATCGCGCTCGCGCAGGGGACCTTCGACGTCGTCCACCCCGGCCACCTCCACTACCTGGAGCGGGCGGCCGCCCGCGGCGACGAGCTCCACGTCATCGTCGCGCGCCGGGAGAACGTCACCCACAAGCCGAAGCCGGTGTGTCCCGACCGACAGCGCCGCGACGTCGTCGCCGCCCTCGACGTCGTCGACGAGGCCCACCTGGGTCACCCGGACGACATCTTCGTCCCCGTCCGGGAGATCGACCCGGCGGTGGTCGTCCTCGGCTTCGACCAACACCACGACGAGACCGCCATCGCCGACGCGCTCGCCGCCGAGGGGATCGACGCCGAGGTGACACGGGTGTCCGGCCGGGAGCCGCGATACGAGGGGGAGCTGCTGTCGACGGGCGACATCGTCGACAGACTCCTCCGCGAACGCGGGTAGCCCGGCCCCCGGCGGTCGCCCCGCCGCGGCGCGGCCGCGACGAACTCACCTACCGTCGACGCTCACGTTCCACGGCGATAGCGGCGCGACGGCGACCGCGGCGACGCCAACGGCGACCGCGACGCCGGCGCCGGCAAGCACGAGAGCGACCGTGATCGGCTGGACCGCCGGGAGGTGGGCGCTCACGGGCTCACGTGCGCTCGTAACGCTGTAGTCCGTGCCAGATCGCGTCGACCAGCCGGTCCGCGCCGTCGCCGTCGGCGTCGACCCAGCCGCGAGCGAGCGCGTCCTCGACGACGGCCAGCGAGTGGTTCTCGAAGTTGTTCATGCCGCGGAACGACTCCAGGGCCTCCCGCTCGGCCTCCTCAAACGCCTCGTCGGGCTCGCCGTCGTGAAACCCCAGGTCGGCGAGCGTCGCCGCCACCGCGCGGGCGGGCTCGCCCTCGAGCGTCCGCGGCTCGTCGGGCGCCTCCCGCTCCAGCAGCGTCACGTCGTACAGCTTGAACACCCGTTCGAGCTCGTCGATCGGGCGGTCGTGGTCGTCGACGCGCACGTCGACCCAGCGGTCGTTCCCCCCGTCGTAGCCGCCCTCCGGCTTGGCGACGTACAGCGCGGCCGACTGCTCGCCGTGGGAGTCGCCGCCGGCCTCGTTGCCGGCGTGCAGCGCCGCGATCAGCCGCTCGGGGAGGCCGCCGTCCGCGGACTCGAACGCCTCCGCCATCGCGTCGAGGGTGGTCTCGTTCTCCAAGATGTTCCCCTGGACGGTGTACGTCTCCCCCTGCCTGTCGCCGGCGACGTCGAAACACTCCTCGCCCGTGAACGCCGCCACGCCGCCGTCCCGTCCCACTACGGCGACCTGGCGTCGGGCCGCGTCGGCGTCGCCGTCGGTGAGTTCCCGGACCGTCTTCGCGGCGGTGTGCCCCTCCCGGAGCAGGTCGAGGCCGTCGGGCCCGTAGGCGACGTTGGCGAAGCTCTGCGTCGCGACCGCGCCGGCGTCGGCGGCCGCGAACGGGACGACCGCGCCGACGGAGACGAACTTCGACTGGACCGCGACCCCGACCGCGTCGGTCTCGGGGTCGCGCGCGACGACGGAGAACGTCATCGGGCGTGTGCTTCCGCGGACGCGACAAAAACCGTGCCGGGGGCGTCGTCGCTACCGCTCCACCGCCCGCTCGGGGTCCCGTTTCCGGGCGGTCAGCGGCTGGCGCGCGACCAGTTCGCAGTCGAACGCCGGATGCTCCGCGAGGTGGCGCACGAGCAGGTGCCGGCGGCCGCCCGTGAGGCCGGTGCGCCCGACGGCGTCGGCGGTGAACTCCGCGGGGAGCCGGTCGTACAGCCGTCGCAGCGCGGCGAAGCGCTCGAACACCTTGCTGTGCCCCTCGGAGTCGGCGGCGCGCCGCTCGACGACGTAGCTGCCGTCCGGGCGGTGCTTGCCGGCGGTTCGGAGGAACTCCCGGCGGGCGACCAGCGCGTCCGTGAGGTCGTCCCGGAGCGCTATCGCCGTCCCGCGGTCGAGTCGGTGCGTCTCGCCGTCCAGGGTGAGAACCAGACCCTCGGCGTCGGCGATCGTCTCGACGGTCGGCGAGGTGTCGCTACCGTCGGATTTCTCGATCAGCCGCCTCGCGGCGACTTCCCCTATCCTCGGGCGTCGGTGATCCCGACATCGTGAGCGTCCGTAGCGGCGCTCGTGACATAAGTTCGGCGGCGACACCGCCCCGAGCGGGGAGCCGAACGGCGGCGGCGTCAGTCGACGTGCTCGATGAGTTCGACGATCGAGCCGGTCGGGGCGAGGGAACGCGATCCGGAGGTCGCCGAACCGCTCGGGCACATCACCCGGTCGACCTCCGGCCCGTCGATCGCCTCGCGGGCGGCGGCCGCGCCCGGACGGGGTGAGGACCCGCCCGTCCGGAGGAGGGCCGCCGGAACGGTCGCTCCGCGGGTCCGTCGCGGCGACGAGCGGTTTTTCCCCTCCCGCCGGGACGATCCGGTATGGAGGTCCGCGGCGAGCGCGAGTGCGTCGAGTGCGGAACCCGGTGGTCGTACTTCGAGACCGGTAGCGTCGCCTGCCCGGAGTGCGGGAGCCTCCGGAGCGTCGGCATCGGCGAGCGCCGGAGACACACCGACGCGCCGGCGGAGCTGGCGCTGGAGTCGGTGCTCGCCGACCTCGACGCGGTCCCGCTGGCGGAGCTCGTCGACGAGGTCAAGTCGACCTGTCGGACGTACCTCCGCAAGCGGGGGTTCGTCCGCGGCGGCGACCTCGTCCCGCTGGACGACGCCTACCTCGCGGCGGCGGAGCTCCTCCACGCCGCCGACGTGTACGGCCGGCTGGCCGGCCCCGGCGGCGGGCGCGGCGGCGCGGGCGACCCCGGGGAGGTGTCCCCCGGCGTCACCGACGACGAGGAGTGGTACGTGACGACGCTGCTGCGCGCGGCCGACACCGGCGAGCGACCGAGCGCCCACGAGGTCCCCCCGCGGATGCACGAGGCCCGGGGGCTGGGCGCCGCCGAGGCGGTGCTTGAGTTCCGGTCGGACGTCGCCGCGTACCTCGACGACCACCCGGACGGCGAGGCGCGGCGAACGCTGGGCTCGATCCGAGACCGCGCCAAGCGGGTGGAGGCACTGGAGGGCGGCGTCGACCCCGAGGAGGCCGACGCGCTCGTCGCCGCCGCCGCCGAACTGGGCCGCTACCTGATCGCCGACGACCTCGACGCGCTGGCGACCGCCCGCGAGCGCCTGCGCGAGGCGGAGTAGTCGGTCCGCGATCCGCCGCGACCCGAGCTCGACGTCGCAGCCGGCGGCCGTCGGTCCCGCCGCGAGCGCACTGCCGACGCTTCCCGTCCCGATGATGCCGACGGTCACGACTCGACGGTCCGGTACCGGGTCGCCGTATCGATCTCCGGGCCGACGGTGACGGCGAAAAAGGGCCCGTTGCGTGTGAAAGGCCCGCTCATTTTGCGCATGGACCCCGAGGGCCAGCCGGTCAGACCGATGCTCGGCGCCGACCGGTCCGTCACACGCGCTCTCCGGTCGCGACCGGGCTGTCGGCGGTCGACCGACACAGCCATGTTGAGACACCCACAGGACGGGAAGCCGGGCGGGCGGGATCGGCCGTGGATCGAGTCAGGAGAGCCGTCGGGGGGCGGCCGATGAGCCTCGGAGAACCCCCGGACGACGTTCACGCCCGGGCGAAACGGAACTACGAACGGGTGAGAAGCGAGGTCGTCACGGAGGAGAAACGGGCGCTGCTTGCCGACCACCGGATCGACGACTTCGACCGCGTGTTGCTCGTCGCGTCGGCCCCGAGAGGGGGAAGCAGCCTGCTGTTCGACATCCTTCGACACCACGAGGCGACCTGTAGCCTCGACGGCGAACACGACCGCTGGTACGAGCTGAACGGGATCTGTTACCCGACGCTCGACTCCGACGTCGTCCCCGCGGACTTCGACGCGTTCGATCGGGACGCGCTCCTGACGGATCTGCTCGCCGAGGTCGGGGCGACCGACCGAACCGGCGACCGAACCCACCGCGTGGACAACACGCTCCTCCGGCTTCCGCTGCAGTTCCCCGGCCGGGAGCTCCCGTACCGGGAGATCCGCGATGCGCTGCTCGACGGAGCGTCGCTCGATGAGGTGCTCGGGGACCTCGGGGTCGCGCCGCTCCAGTACGACGAGTACGCCGACCGGGACGCCGAGCGCCCGCTCGGGAACGAGACGATCGAGGACCGGCCGTTCGTCACCTCACACGACCACAAGCGCGCGCTCGCGGCCGACGACTTCGAGCGGACGCTCGTCCTCAAGGCGAGCGGCGACGCGTACCGTCTCCCGTGGATCCGCGACCGGCTGTTTCCCGAGACCGATATCCACCTCGTCCACCTCACGCGGAACCCGGCGGCGTCGGTCAACGGGCTCTACGACGGGTGGCGGTTGAACCGGGGCTTCCAAACGTACGACGTCGGGGAGCTCGACCTCGACGGGTACGACGGCTCGCTGTGGTGTTACGACCTCCCGCCCGGCTGGTCCCGCCGGGGGCGGCTCATCGACGTCTGCGTGACACAGTGGGCGCGGGCCCACCGCCACATCCTCGACAGCCGGGACGGGTTCGAGAGCGTCCACCGGGTCCGGTTCGAGGACCTGC
>PXRU01000003.1:66444-137070 GCA_003020945.1 Halobacteriales archaeon QS_6_71_20 | reverse complement strand
GACGACGCGGACGTGACCGCGGTCGAGACCGGGATGTGTTCCATCGAGAGCGAGGGGGCGATCACCGGCCCGGAGTGGGCGCTGGAGACCAACCTGCAGTTGCTCGGGGGACATCAGGCGACGAACGCGGGCGTCGCGGCGACGCTGGCCCGACAGGTCGCGGACGTTGCCCCGGCCACGATTGCCACGGGCCTCCGGAAGGCCACGCTACCCGGCCGTTTCGAGGCCGTGGCGACCGAGCCACGGGTCGTCCTCGACGGGGCGCACAACCCCGGGGCCGTCGGGACGCTCGCGCGCCTGCTCGACCGGGTCGAGTACGACGACCTCCACGTCGTCTTCGCCGCGATGGCGGAGAAAGACCACGACGGGATAATCGAGCGACTGCCCGCGGTCGACACCGCGTTCGTCACCCGGCCGGCGGTGGACCGCGCCGAGGAGGTCATCACCCTCGCGGGTGCCTTCGACGGCCACGCTGACCGGGTCCGAAAGGTGGCCTGCGTGCCGGAAGCCACCGAGCGGGCGCTGGCTGCCGCCGATTCCGACGACCTCGTGCTCGTGACCGGGTCGCTGTACGCCGTCGCCGAGGCGCGCGACCGCTGGACCCGGAACGTCGTGCCGAAGGGGCGCGGCCGCCGACCGAGCGCCGACGCGACGTTCGCGGGAGCGACGTTCGACGGCGACGCGCCCGCGGCGGTCGACCAGCGCGTCCTGACGACCTCGCTCCGGCGCGGGCAGGCCGCCGCGGTGGCGTCCCGCGCCGAGACGGTCGGCGTCACGTGTCGCCGCTCCGCCGTCGGCGCGCCGGAGAAGCACGTCGAGACGGTGTTGGCGGGTAGCGTCGGCGACCTCCGGGCGCTCGCCGACGCGCTGGACACCGACGAACGGGGATTGGGAAGCGTGGCGACCGACGTCGAGACGGCGCTCGCGCCGCCCACGCCGGCCCCGCCGCTCGACGGCGACTCGACGGCCCTGATGGGCATCCTGAACGTGACGCCGGACTCCTTCCACGACGGCGGCGAGTACGACCGCCTCGACGCGGCCCTCGACCGCGCGGAGGAGATGGCGGCCAACGGCGCGGACGTAATCGACGTGGGCGGCGAGTCCACCCGTCCGGGCGCGGAGTCGGTCGACGCCGGCGAGGAGATCGACCGCGTCGTACCGGTGGTCGACGCGCTCGACGGTCTCGACGTGCCGGTGTCCGTCGACACCCGCAAGGCGGCCGTCGCCGACGCCGCGCTCGACGCCGGCGCGGAGATCGTCAACGACGTCTCGGGGCTCGCCGACCCGGAGATGCGGTTCGTCGTCGCCGACCACGACGCCTCGGTCGTGGTGATGCACAGCGAGTCCGCGCCCGTCGACCCCGACGCGGATCCCGCGTACGACGACGTGGTCGGCGACGTGCTCGGCGAGCTGACCGAGCGCGTACTCGCGGCCGAGCGGGCCGGGATCGACCGCTCGCGGATCGTCGTCGATCCGGGCTGTGGCTTCGGGAAGACGGGCGCGGAGAGTCTCGAACTGCTCGACCGGATCGCCGAACTGCGGGCGCTCGGCTGTCCGGTGATGGTCGGCCACTCGCGGAAGTCGATGTTCGCCGGGGTCGGTGCGACGCCCGACGACCGGCTCCCGCCGACGCTGGCGGCGACGGCGATGGCCGCCGAACGGGGCGTCGACGTGGTTCGGGTGCACGACGTGGCGGAGAACGCGGCGGTGCTGGAGACCGTCGACGCCGCCGGCGGAGAGTAGCCGGACCGGGCGAGATCAGGAGTACGAGTGTTTGAACTCCCAGTGGTAGCGACAGGCGTCGCAGGTGGCCCACTCGACGACGTCGAACTGCTCGGGGTGTCGCTGGCCGTGAACCATCTCGCTGCGACACACCGGACAGGTGAGCCCCTTCAGTTCCAACTCGGGAAACTCCTCGTAGCCGAACTCCGCGACACAGCGGGGACAGTCGATGCTGTCGCGGGCGTTGTGCTGGAGGATGTCGCTGCCACATCGGGGACACTCCAGCGTCGCGGGCGGCCGCCTCGCCCAGCCGGCGTCGCCGTCGTGGGTCGTCGTCGCCGTGTCGACGGCCGACAGCCGGAACTTGTTGGGGCCGTCGCCGCGCCGTAGCGGCTTCAGTAGCCGCCGTCCGGTGCCCTTCAGCCCGCGAAACAGGGTCTGCAAGGGATCTGTCACGACGTGTGCCGATACGCGGCCACGCAAATAAGTTGCCCGCCCACCCCCGGCTCGCACGCCGCCGAACGGCTTGAGCGACAGCTTTTCACCCCGTTCGGTCCAGCGTCGAGCCGTGTTCACGCCGCTCGTCGCCCAGCCGGCACAGCTCGGGGCTCTCCCGGCCATCGGTGAGCTCTCCGGCGTCGCCCGGGGAGCGGTCGCGTTCCTCCTCGTGTTGGTCGCGGAGGCGCTCCTCCTGTCCCGCCGGGCGGCGGTCGTCGACCGAGCGGTCGACCGGACGGCCGACGGCTCCCCGAGCGCGGTGGTCTACGGCGGCATCGCGTTCGGGCTGGTCGCGTTCGTCGGCGGCTATCTGTTCACGCAGGCGGGTCGGCTCGGGGTCGGCGGCGACGCGGTTCGACTCGCCGGCGGCCTCCTCGTCGCCGGCGCCGTCCTGACGCTCGGTAGCTTCGGCTATCTCGTCGTCGGGGCGTATCTCACCGAGATAGAGAGTGTCCGTCGGCCGTGGGTCGGCGCGGTCATCGGGGCGTCGCTCAGTGCCGTCCCGTGGGTTGCGCTGTCGACGCTCTCCGCGCTGTCCGTCTGGGTCGCCGTCGCGGCCGTGGGCGTCGGCGAGGAGACGCGCAACTGGGTTCACGGGGAACGCACGGTCGAGTCGGAAGCGGCCGAACGACGGTAGCTTTCTTTCCACAGCCCGTCGTAGTCGGTGTATGCTGCCGCTACAGGCGATCGGGGGCGGGCTCGTCGGCTCCCTCGCGCAGGCGGTCGTGGCCGTCGGGTCGCTGTTGTTCCTCATGATGCTGGTCGCGTTCGGCGCGTTCGCGTACCGAAATCTCCGAGGCGACGGCGTGGAGTGGCCCGACGAGGAGCCGGGCGACGACGAGGTGCGGCGCGGCGACGACGAGGACGAGTGGGAGTATTACTGATAGGACCGCTCTCCGTCACTCCCGTATCGACCGCACGCAGTCGCGCGGTCGTAGCGGTAAACGGTTGCCGGAATCCGCATGACTCGCTGCGCGCCGTCGAGAGAAGGAGCCGCGGACGGTCAGTCGCTGCTCGTCGTGTCCTCCTCTCTGATGTCGGTCACCATCTCGTCGCCGGCGGTGACTACGTCCATATCGTCCTCCACGGTCATGTCCTGGATGCGCTCCGCGAACGCCTCCGACTCGAGTATCTCGTACTCGTTGTCGAGCCCGAGATACACGGTGTAACACATCAGACAGAGGATGAACGCGAACGGCAGCCCCGTCGTGATGGCCGCCGTCTGGAGTGCCGACAACCCGCCGCCGACGAGCAGCAGCGAAGCGACCACGCCCTCGGTGACCGCCCAGAAGATGCGCTGGGTCTTCGGCACGTCGTGTTTCCCGCCGGAGGTCAGGTGATCGATGACCAGCGACCCCGAGTCGGAGGAGGTGACGAAGAACGTGATGACCAGAAGCGTCGCCAGCAGCCCCGACACCGCGCCGAGCGGAAACTGCTGGAGCACGGCGAACATCGCGACGGTCTGTCCGACCTCGTTGTAGGTCGCCATCGCCGCGCCGTTGCCGGCCAGCGAATTGAACAGCGCCGAGCCACCGAACGTCGACAGCCACAGCGTCGAGAACAGCGCGGGCAGGAACAGGACGCCCAGGATGAACTCCCGGACGGACCGTCCCTTCGAGATACGCGCGATGAACATGCCGACGAACGGCGACCACGCTATCCACCAGCCCCAGTAGAAGACGGTCCACGCGGTCGGCGTCCCGTTGGCCGCCGCGCCGAGCGTCCCGGTGAAAAAGCCCAGCCCGATGACGTTCTGCAGGTACATGCCGAGCCCCTCGACCCACGCGCCGAAGATGTAGACCGTCGGGCCGACGACGAGCAGGAAGCCGAGCAGGCTGAACATTATGTAGAGGTTCAGAGTACTCAATCGTTTGACCCCACCGTCGAGCCCTGCCGCAACGGACAGCGTCGCGATGCCAGTGATCGCTGCGATGAGCAGGACCTGCGGAATAGTGCCGGTCGGAATACTGGCGATCCCGAGCATCTCACCCCCGAGCACGTACGAGAGTCCGGTGTTCACCTGTGCGACGCCCAGCCCTAACGACGTCGAGAGGCCGAACAGCGTCGCGAACACCGTCACGAGGTCGATCAGGTGGCCCGGCCACCCGTAGATACGGTCGCCGAGCAGCGGCCAGAATATCGACCGGAAGGTGAGCGGGAGCCCACGATTAAACGAGAAGAACGCCAGCCCGAGCCCGACCAGCCCGTAGACGGCCCACGGATGGAAGCCCCAGTGGAAGAACGTCTGTGCCATCGCTGCCGCGCCGGCCGCGCCGGTTCCGGCCTCGACGCCGAAGAAACTCGGCGGCGTCTGTAGGTAGTACAACGGCTCGGAGACGCTGAAGAACATGAGACCGATCCCCATGCCCGCGCTGAACAGCATCGCCATCCACGAGAAGTCGCTGAACTCCTTTTCGGCTTCGACGCCGCCGATCTTGATGTTGCCGTACTTGCTGAACGCGAAGTACAGCAGGACGACGATGAAGGCGTTCACCGCCAGGAGGTAGAACCACCCGAAGGTGCTGCCGATCCACTCGAACAGCCAGGTGTACGCGCCGGCGATGTCGAACCCGAACTGCGGCCCGAGAAGGGTGATCGCGATGAACGCCCCGATGGTCACCAGCGCGATCGGGAAGACGACGGGATGGATGTCGAAGCCGAACCGCTGGATGTTCGTATCGCCCGGCTCTCGGTCGGATTCCGGGTGGAACAGCTCCACCTGCAATCCGTCGGATATCTCGCCCGTGGTATCGTCACCGTTTGACATACGATCCTCCCGTCCGGCCGTGTTCGGTCGTGTGCATGGTGTGTCTACGTCCGTGCGCGTACGCTCGCGTCGCTACGGGCGTCGCCGCCTCCGTAGTTGATTCGTGCTAACTATACACAACTTCACCCCCACCATAGGAGGATGCATTGTTAAACCTTGCCCGAACGCTGCGAAGGATCCGCCACACACCGGCACGAGACGCCGTCAGACCGGCTGTTTTCGTCCGCGTGATCAGTGTGGACACGTTTCCTCCGAGGGTGCGGTTCGTTCGTGTGACGAAATAACAGAAAGATTACCGGTTGTGTTTGCCGGAGCGGCGCGCGTCGCGGATCGCCGCCCGAGCCGACACTCTTTACATCGGCAGTTTGGTGACGCGAGATATGCGAAACGTCTCGGCGACCGCGGCGGCCCTGCTCGCGGTTCTCCTCTTCGGTGCCGCGCTGTTCGGGATGACGGTCGGGTCGTTCCGCGCGGCGGGGTTCAGCTTCCTGTGTGCCAGCCTCACCATCTACCTTCGAGAGACGTATCTGCTGGACGAGTGAGCGACGGCGATCGACGGCTCTATGGACCGGCTGACCGCACGGAGGCGTACGGTCGCGCCCGAGCGGACACGGAGGCAGTATCAGATCTCGTCGACGCGCATCCGATGGGTGATGACCGGCACCGTCGCGCTCCGAACCACCCTGTCGGCGGCGCCGCCGAGGATGTTTCCGAGTTTGCCACGGTAGGCCGACCCCATGACGATAGCGTTCGTTCCCGCCTCGTCGGCGTAATCGACGATCTCCTCGCTCACGGACCCGCTTCGGATGGTCGCCGAGCAGTCGACGCCGTGTTCCGCCGCCATGTTTGCCACCTCTTCGAGCACCTCCTCGCCGTACTCGCGGTAGCGCTCGCGCATCTCGTCCTCGTCGTCGCGCAGCGCCATCGCCCGCGGTGCGCCCGGAAGGTCGATCACGTACAGCGCGTGGACCGCCGACCCGAGTGCGGCCGCCAGTTCGACGCCGTGTCGCGCCCCCTTCCGCGCCTCGTCGCTCCCGTCGTACGGGATGAGTATCTCGTCGTACATCCGTGAAGCCCGCTTCGAGATCATCCGGACCGGGGTCAAGTAGCTTTGCCCGCCCGCTACGGTGGTGTTCGGATGGGCGATAGCTGACCGAGCGAGTGCGGTCGGGTGGGACCGGAAGGGGCCGCCGGCTCGACGAACCCGGACGACGCAAGGACTGCGGACCAAGGCCGAGGACCACAGCGAGGCCCGGAAGTCGAGCCGGCGGGGGCTTCCAAACTGGTCACACTGTCTATGGCGGCTCGTACGGTCTTATTTGAACACCACCGTCACTATGGTCGTGTTCAGATACGGATGATAGTGGAGACTGAGCCGCCACCGTGGTGTAGAAAGCCCCCGGACGCTACGGTCGCGCGTCTCGCGCTCCCTTCGGTCGGGCTGCGGTGCTTACTTCGCCGTGCTTCCCGTAGCGCCCGGCCCCTTTCAGTCCCACCCACCGCGGGTTCTCGGCCGAGCGACGATCCGCGTATCCGAACACCGACAGTCGCTACGCGGGGTCGCTGACGTCCTCGACCGGGTAGCCGGCCCGCTCGATGTCGTCGATGATCGACGCGGCCTGCTTCGCGCCGGCCGTCTCGACGTTGAAGACGAGATACGCCTCGCCGACGGCCAGATCGCCGACCGCGCGGTCGTGGCGGACGGTGTGGATGTTCGCGCCGTGCGCGCCGACGATGCCCGACAACTCCGCCATCGTCCCCGGTTTGTCGTCGATGCGCACGCGCAACTGGAGCAGTTGCTTGCGGTCGGTGAGCGCGTTGACCACCAGCGTACGCATCATCGTCATGTCGAGATTACCGCCGCACAGCAGCGGCATCACCGTCTCGCCCTCGACGTTCACGTCGTCGCTCAGAACGGCCGCGACGGACGCGGCGCCGGCCCCCTCGACGACCTGCTTTGCCCGCTCCAGCAGCAGGAGGATGGCGCGGGCGATCTGGGCGTCCGAGACGGTGACCACCTCGTCGACGTTTCGCTCGATGATCTCCAGCGTTCGCTCCGAGATACCGCCCGTGGCGATGCCGTCCGCGATGGTGTCCACCTCGTCGAGCGCGACGGGCATCCCCTTGTCCAGACTCTCGTGGACCGTCTCCGCGCCCGTCGCCTGCACGCCGATCATCCGGGTCTCCGGCGAGAGATGCTTGATCGCCGTCGAGACGCCGCCGATGAGGCCGCCGCCGCCGATGGGCACGACGACGGCGTCGACGTCCGGACAGTCGTGATACATCTCGATGCCGAGCGTCCCCTGTCCGGCGATGATGTCCGGGTCGTCGTAGGCGTGAACGAACTCCGCGTCGGACTCCTCGACGAGCGACTGGGCGTGGTCCATCGTCTCGCGGAAGTCCTCCCCGACGAGTTCGACCGTCGCGCCGTAGTCGCGGGTGGCGTCGACCTTCGCCTGCGGCGCGCCCTTCGGCATGCAGATGGTCGACTCGGCCCCGCACTCGGCAGCCGCGAGCGCGACTCCCTGTGCGTGGTTGCCGGCGCTCGCGGCGACGAACTCGTCGACGCCCGCCGCCACGTCCTGACTGATCTTGTTGTACGCGCCGCGGGTCTTGAACGACCCCGTCCACTGGAGATGTTCCAGCTTCAGGTGAACCTCGCCGCCGACGAACTCGCCCAGCGACGTGCTCTCCTCGACGGGCGTCCGCTTCACGACCCGGTCGTCGTCGAGCCGTTCGCGGGCCCGCTCGATGTCGGCGTACGACACGCCGACGCCGTCGGATCCGGAGGCGGTCATCGAAGGATCTTCTCACGGCCGGGGTCGAACAGCGGCTCGTCCCGAACCGTCGCGTCATACGTCTCGCCCTCACACCGTATCCGGACCGAGGTGCCGGCCTCGGCGTGCTCGCTCGGCACGTAGGTGTACGCGATGGATTCGCCGATCGTGTAGCCGTAGTTCCCGGCCTGCACGTAGCCGATGGCCTCGCCGTCTTTCAGGACGGGTCGGCCACTCAGCATGATGTCGGTCGAGTTGTCGAGCGTGAGCGGCGTCGCTCGGCTGTCGACCCCGTCGGCGCGGGCGGCCTCCAGCGCGTCCTTGCCGACGAAGTCGGTGTCCATGTCGACGGCGAAGGGGAGACCGGCCTCGAAGGGGTTGGCGTCCGTGTCGATATCCGTCCCCCACAGCCGGAACCCCTTCTCGAGCCGCATCGAACTCAGCGCGCCGCCGCCCATCGGCCGCACGTCGAGGTCCTGCCCCGCCTCCCAGAGGGTGTCCCAGAGCCGCCGGCCGTACTCGGTCGGGGCCCACAGCTCCCAGCCGAGTTCACCCACGTAGGAGACACGGAGCGCGACGACCGGCACCTCGCCGACGTAGATCCGCTTCGCCGTGAAGTACGGGAACCCCTCGTTCGTCACGTCGGCGTCCGTACACCGCTGGAGCAGGAGCCGCGACTTCGGCCCCCACAACCCGATGGTCGACTTCGCGCCTTCCTCGACGTGGACGGAGACGGTCTCGGGGGCGTGGTCGGCCAGCCAGCCGCCGTGGATGCCCGGCGAGTTGCCGCCGCCGGTCGTCATCATGTACCGCTCGTCGTCCAGCCGGACGACCGTCACGTCCGCGAGGATGCCGCCGCCCTCGTTCAACAGCAGCGAGTAGCGCACCTGCCCCTCGTCGATGGCCACGTCGTTCGAGCAGACCCGCTGGAGATACGCCTCCGCGTCCGGCCCCTCCACCATGATCGAGGAGAACGTGGTCATGTCGAACATCGAGACCTGCTCGCGGGTGTGGAGATGTTCGGCCGCCTCGATCTCCGAGCGGTTGATCGCCTGCCAGCCGTCCTGTTCGGGGATCCGGTTCGCGTAGCGGTCGACGAGGTCGGCGTTCGACTCGTACCACTGCGGCGACTCCCAGCCGCCCGCCTGATAGAACTCCGCGCCCAACTCCTGTTGACGGTGGTAGAACGGACTCGTCCGGAGGCCGCGGTGGTCGTCGGGCTGCCAGCGCGGCTCGACGATGCTGTACACCTGCTCGTAGCGTCTCCCCCCGCGGTCGACGAAGTAGTCCTTCTCGCCGGCGTGGGGGCCGAACCGGCGGACGTGGATGCCGCCCGTGTCCACCGGTCCCGAGGGGAGCCGCGGGACGCCGTTCTCCATCCACTCGGCGAGGATGCGACCGTAGCCGCCCGAGTGGGTCCACCAGACGGCGAGCCCTGTCCACAGCCCGTCGACGGCCGCGGTCGGGCCGACGGCGGGCATCCCGTCGGGCGTGAACACGAAGATGCCGTTCTCCGTCGCCTCGTACTCGACGTCCTCGGTGGCCGGGAGGAGTTCGTCGAACGCCCGCTTGGCGGACTTGTCGCGGCCGCGGTGGGTGGGCCGCTCCCAGTGCTCCCGCGAGAACCCCCTGACGGAGGCCTGTCGCTGCTCGCTGTTCGTCCCCATCGCTTCGGGGTCGACCGAGAGCGTCTCGTGGTTGTACGACCCCATGCCGAGCGCGTCGCCGTGGTTGCGGAAGTACAGCGAGTGGTCCTGGTCCCGGCCGACGGGGAGCGTCGGCCCCTCGCTCATGTACTCGGCGATGGAGCGGTCGCCGGGCACGTCCAATCCGGTTGTGTTGTCGCCGACGGAAGTGTCGAACCCCGCGAGCTCGTCCATCGGCTCCGTGACGACGTACTGGTGTTCGACCGGCGCGATGGGTAGATCGAGTCCCGCCAGCTGCCCGGTCTGGTAGCCCCAGTTGTTGGTGGCGATGACGCACCGTTCGCAGTCGATGCGTCCACGGTCGGTCTCGATCGCGTTCACCTCGCCGCCCGCCACGTCGATGTCCTCGACCTCCGTCTCTCCGTAGAAGGCGGCCGGCGACTGCTCCATGTACCACTGGAGCGCGCCGATGCCGTCGACGCGGCCGTCCGTCGGCGAGTAGTAGCCGCCGAGTATCTCCGACTCGTCGACCATCGGGAGGCGGTCGGTGACCTCCTCCGGCGAGAGCAGCTGTGGCTCCGGTAGGCCGTAGGCCGTCGCCCACTCCACGCGCCGGCGGAGGAAGTCCATCCGCTCCTCGCTGCGGGCGACCTCGATGCCGCCGACCTCGTCGTACACGCCGGCGTCCGACAGCAGCCGACTGGTGTAGTAGGCGGCCTTCGTCTGTATCTTCGAGGGGGACGTCTGGAACACGATACCCGGCGCGTGGACGGACGACCCGCCCGTGACCGGGAGCGGTCCCTGATCGACGACGACCACGTCCTCCGCGCCGAGTTCGGTCAGATGGTAGGCGACGCTACAGCCGACGGCGCCGGCACCGATGACCACCGTCTCCGCCTTCGTAGGGAGTTTTCCACCGCTCATGGCACGTTCCGCGGTTGTCGCGGGGATAAATACACCGGTAAAGCGGGTGTCGAATCACCGAAAACTGCGTCGAGAACTGTTCTACGTGGCGTTTCGTCCGAAAGCCATCCGTCGCGGTGTCACGCCCGCGACCGCCCGCCCACGCCCACAGCCTGACAGGCGGGCGATACGACTCAGCGTTCATACGCGAGGAGCCTCCTTCCTCAACGAGCGCCGAAGGCGCGAGTAGGGAGGAGAGGGATCGCCGTCATCATCCGGGCAACCGTCGGTATCGAAAGAATTAGCTTTCTTCCGGCTATTTTCTGAACACTACTACCCCGGTGTAAGTTCGGGATAGTAGGTGCCACGGAGCGTGTCATAGAAGGGTTCACACAGCAGTTCCTTTCACACGAGACAGAGTATATCAACCGTTACGCGGGATTGTGAACTTACCAAGCCAGTAGTGGGTTCCGAGGTGACCAGCAGGTCCTCGCTGATGATTACAGAAGTTAACAGCTTCCTCATCTATCCTCGAAATATTTTATTACTCTACTGTCGAGACCACAGACGCATGAGCACATCACCACGTCACCTCCGTTTCATTCCCAGTTTGGTCCCTCTCGTTGCGCTCGTTTCATTCGTGAGTATTGTCGCGGCTGCCTCGGTGACCGCTCACACGGCGGTTTTGGGCCCTGAGTCGTCGGAATATCCGAAACATCTGTCGGCCATCCTAAGCTTTCCGTTCATGCTGATTCTCATTCTTGGTACTTGGGGCGTGCTTCGGTATGAGGGCGTTTCAGCGTCCGCTGTCGGCCTCAGTAGATCGACGTTCCTGCCCGCGGTCGTCGCGTTCGGAGTCCTCTGGGGATGGGTTAGCATCGTCGGCGTGGGATATCTCGTCGTCACGGGAGCGACCGCACAACTCGGCTTTGCCTTCGATATGCCGTGGTACTGGGTTCCGATCTGGTTTCTACTCACACTCACCGTCTCGAACGGGCTCACTGAGGAGTTCGTCTTCCGGGGATACGTGCAGAACAAATGTACCGCGCTTGTGAGTTCTCGCTCGCATGGACTGTCCGCCACAGTCGGGATTCTCGGTGGAGCGGTCTTGTTCGGCGTCGCGCATATTCCCATCGGGCTATTGCTGGAAGGCGTACCCCCAACCGCGATCCCGTTGATCATCCTGGGGAACCTAATTCCGGGGATCACCTACGGTGTCATCTACTATCTGACGCAGAACGTGTGGTACGCCGGCTTCGTTCACGGGTTCGGCAACGCCACGGTGGTGCCCTTCGATCCGTCCGCAGTCCCGTCATTTGTCCCGGTTGCTGCGGTCTCTGGAATACTAATCGCGCTCGGATACAGACACATGAGACGAGACGCTCGGCCAGTGACAATCGACATTCAAAGACAACCTTCTAAGTCAACGGAGTGACCAGGCCTGTTACGTACACCTCCTGTATTTACCGCTCATCGGATCGTCACTCGAAGGGTGCGAGAACTATTCTATGACACGCTCTCCACGAGTAAACTGGCACCCGCGGTGCGACGGCAACGCCGTCGCACCCTATACTCGGGAACGACGACCGCGAACGGGGTGGACTCCCGTTCCCCGCTTGGGGATGGAGCGCGAGAACACCGGGAATCAAACCGGCGGGACAGTCCACGGCACAGGTCCGGGAAGCGTGGGTCGCAGCACTGCTCCGACCCGCCGCCTCCACCGTGGAACGGCAGGAGGAAGCCGGGCCGCGTCCATGCCGTTCGAAAGGCGCTTCGCGCCTTTCGTGACGACGAGAGAGCGAAGCTCTCTCGAACCGCATGAGGTCGCGGGGCAAATGTCGCTTCGGTAAAGCCCCGTCCTCAAGGAGTGACCGACCGCCGCAAGGCGGGAGGGAGCGAGTAGGACGGGGTAGTTTACACGAGCGGCTCCTCGCGCACCGTCGCCGCGTAGCGGTCGCCCTCGAAGAGGATCTCCAGGTCGGTGCCTGGTTCCGCGTACTCCGGCGGGAGGTAGGTGTAGGCGACGCAGGCACCCGCCGTGTAGCCGTACTCCGCGCTGTGGACGTAGCCGAGCGACTCGTCACCCTCGGGTGTAAACACGGGCCGGTTGTCGAGCACCGTCTAGCGCGTCCTTGCCGATGAAGTCGGTGTCCATGTCGACGGCCCAGCCGAGACCGGCCTCGGCGGGCGTGTGTTCCGTGTGGAGGTCTTTCCCCCACAGCCGGAACCCCTTCTCGATGCGCAGCGAGTCGAGCGCGCCGTTGCCGTACGGCCGGATGTCGTACTCCGCGCCGGCTTCGAGGACGTGCTCCCAGAGCCGTTCGCCGTACTCGGAGGGCGTGTACAGCTCCCAGCCGAGTTCGCCGGCGTACGAGACCCGCAACGCCGTGACGGGCACGTTCTTCACGAAGAACTGCTGGCTGGTGAAGAACGGGAACGCCTCGTCGGAGAGATCGACGTCGGTCACCTCCGAGAGCACCTTCCGCGCGTCGGGGCCGGTACACACCATCGCGGCCAGACTGGAGGTCGCGTCGGTGACGACGACGCCCTCGGGCGACTGCTCGCGCACCCACGCGACGTGGTTGTTCCCGACCTCGCGGCCGGTCGTCAGGAGGAGGTACCGGTTCTCGTCGGTGCGCGTGACGGTGATGTCCGCGCGGACACCGCCGCCCTCGTTGCACATCAGGGTGTACTTCACCTCGCCGACGTCGAGGTCCATGTCGTTCGTACACAGTCGTTGGACGAACGCGCCCGCCTCGGAGCCGACCACCTCCATCTTGTTGAACGAGGTCATGTCGTGGAGACCGACGGCGTTGCGGACGTGGAGCGCCTCCGCGCCCTCGATCGGCGACCAGTACTGCCCCTCCCAGCCGTCGCGGTCGGGTATCCGGTCGGCGTAGCGGTCGACGAGGTCGGCGTTCGACTCGAACCACTGCGGCTCCTCCCAGCCGGCCTCGGCCCACAGCTCCGCGCCCATCTCCTCGTGGGTGTGATACATCGGCGTGCGCCGGATGTCCCGCTGTTGCTCGGTCCACACCCACTTCGGGTGCATGACGTTGTAGACGATGCGGTACTCCTCCCCGCCGATGTCGCGGGCGAAGTCCCAGCTCCCCTCGTGGTCGTCGAACCGGTTCACGTCACAGTGCGCGAGGTCGATCGGCCCGTCGTCGAGCCTCGGCACGCCCGTCTCCATCCACTCCGCGAGCGCCTTCGCCGCGCCGCCGGCGTGCGTGACCCAGATGGCCGCGGCCGTCCAGAGGCCGTCGTACTCCTGCACCGGGCCCATCACGGGCAGGCCGTTGGGCGACTCCGCGAACATCCCGTTGTAGCTGAACTCCAACTCCTTGCCCGCGGTCGCCGGCAGCAGTTCGTCGCTGGCCTGCCGGGGTGGCTTGTGCGGGCGGTCGGGGTGGGTCGCCGAGTTCATGTGCTGCTCGGTGAACTCGTGGACCGACCCCTGTCCGTCCGCCGTGTTGCCGCCCAGCTCCTGCGGGTCCGGCACGACCGGCTCGTGGTTGTACGAGCCGATGCCGTAGGAGTCGCCGTGGGTTCGGAAGTACATCGCGTTGTCCTGGTCGCGCAGGATGGGCCGGTCGGGCCCGACCAACAGCCGTTTCGCCTTCTCGCCGGAGACGTTCTCGTAGTTCTCGAACAGCGGGTGGTCGGTCACGTCGACCGCGCCGTCGGCGAGTTCATCCAGCGATTCGGTCATCGTGTACTGGTGTTCGACCGGCGTCACCGGCAGGTGGACGCCGAGCTTCTCGCCGAGTTGACGCGCCCAGATGTTCGTCGCCACGACCACCTCGTCGCACTCGATGGTGCCGTTCTCGGTGACGACGCCCTCCACCGACCCGCCCTCGGTTCGAACGTCCTCGGTGCGGGTGTGTGGCACGAACGTCGCGCCACGGTCGATGGCCTCGCGGGCCAGCGCGTCACACGCCACGACGCCGGACACCTGCCCGTCCGTCGGCGAGTAGTAGCCGCCCAGTATCCGGCTCTCGTCGACGAGCGGGAGGTGGTCGGTGACCTCCTCGGGCGAGAGCAGCTGCGGGTCCTCGATCCCCCACGCCTTCGCGTGTTCGACCCGGCGCTGGAGGAACGCCATCCGCTCCTCGCTGCGGGCCACCTCGATGCCGCCCGTCTCGTTGTACGCCTGTCGGCCGTCCGCGCCTTCGAGGTCGGTGTAGAGCTTCCGGCTGTAGTTCGCGAACTGGCTGAGCGTCTTCGGTTCCGCCGTCTGAAACATGATACCCGGCGCGTGCGTCGAGGAGCCGCCGGTCGTGGGCATCGGACCCTGGTCGACGACGACCACGTTCTCACGTCCGAGCTTCGTCAGTTGATACGCGACGTTACAGCCGACGATCCCCGCGCCGACGATGACCGTGTCCGCCCGCGACGGGAGGCTCTCGGTGGAGTCCATAAGTTCGGTCCTAAGTTGGTCGTGACGGCCGGATATAGCTATCGCCAGTCTCGCCGCCCGCCTCGACGTGTACACGAACAGGCACGTCGCGGTCCAGTACTTGCCAGTGGCGACGGCGTTAAGAAATCGTGTGATGCCCCCGCTGCGGTATCAGGCTCGGAACCCGCCGCGATCGGCCGGCAGCTATCCCTCCTTTCCGGCAAGGCGTAGCTTCCGAAGCCCTCGGCTGTGCCGACCGGCGGCGGGCCGAACGCGAGCCAGCGGTGGGTGTCGTCGGTTCGGTTCAGCAGGTTCCGGACGACCGGCGGTGCGACGCCGACTCGTCGACCGGAGGGTTTCGAGTCACGCCCGCGCGGGCGAGCGTCCCGGCCATCACCGCGAAGCTGGCGAACGGCCGGGGCGTCCCGCGTCCGACTGCCGAGACGGGGGCGGACGGCGTCGAGCGACTGCTGCGGGCGCTCGACCTGTCGAGCGGCACGGTCGTGGCGGGTGAGCGACCGGCCGCGCTCCGTGCGTCGGGCTGAGGCGCCACGTCGTTCGGGACGGGCGAACCCGTTCGGACCTCTTGAATGGGTTGCGTATTCCGCACGTACTGTGATGCTCCATAACATGTCATTGTGACGTAGACATATGGTTCGGCGACCCGCGTTCGACGTCCTGTCCGACGTCGTGGATACGTGTGAGTCACACGGCGGGTCCGTACAGTCCGTCGAGGCGGCCATGGGGGACACGGACGTGACCGTCCGGCTCGTCGTCGACCATGCGCTGGAGGCCGGCACGCACGACGTCTTCACGCCCGAGTCGGCGACGGTGACCGAGGACGAGGAACTGCGTGTTCGGTTTCAAGCGCCCTCCCTCGAAACGCTGCTCCCGCCGACGGTGCCGATCGCGCCCGGCGGAACGGAGACCGTCGCCGTGACCGACGAGGGAGCGCTCCGCTGTACACACGAGTTCACGCTCGACCCGAAGCGGAGCGACGACGGGACCGCCCCGGACCCCGCCGCGACGGAGACGGACACCGGGGACGCGCCCGCGGCGACCGCCGACCCCGCGACCGACGACGGAACCGGCACAGCAGCGACCGCACAGCCGGAACTCGACGCCGTCAGGGACGAGTCGGTGCCGCCGTACGAGGACACGGCGTATCTGCGGACGCTGTACGACGCCTGTGAGACGTTCGAGGAGATGAGCCGACTGATCGAGATGGATGTCGTCGCCGAGACGGTCCGCCGGTACATGGTCGATGCGGGCGTTCACACGCCGGACAACTACGAGTCGGACTCGACGGAGCGTGACACCGAGGGCGCCGAGGACGGCGGCCCACGGACGGCCGAGACCGACGAGGACGCCGCGACCGAACCGTCGACCGGCGTGCCGGCGGACGAACAGCTCGTCGCGGACGGCATCGGCCTTCCCGACGGCGTCGGCGTCACGGACCTCGTCGACGCGGTCGTCGAGGCCGCGACGGTGCACGAGGTCGACCGCGACCTCGGCCTCGGCCACGAGCGGACGCGCGAGTTACTGCGTCGGCTCGGCCTGCTCGATCAGGTCACACGCCGGGTGGCCGACGACCATCGCGGCCCCATGCGCGACGAAGTCGTCCGGCACATCCGCCGGCACGGCATGCCCGACGCCGCTACTTAAACAGGTTCGGCTGGCAACCCTTACATCAAATAACCCCATAACGAAACCAGGTAACAATCGATGGCCCTACGCACACGATCCGTCGACAGAACGGGAGTCGAGGAGCTGCTCACGAGCGTCCGCTTCGAGTTGATGCCCTTCGAGAGCTTCGAGGAAGAGGTCACACACCTCCCGGACGACGCGACGATCGCGATCACGACGTCGCCGCAGCTGGGTATCGAGACGACGGTCGAGCGCACGGAGGAGGCGGCCGCCGCGGGCTACGACGTCGTCCCACACGTCGCGGCGCGCTACGTCGAGGACCGCGACCAGCTGCGGGAGATCGCCCGTCGACTGACCGACGCCGGCGTGACGGATATCTTCGTGCCCGGCGGCGACCGCGAGGAGCCGGCCGGTGCGTTCGACTCCGCACACGAGCTGTTGATCGCGCTCGACGAGATGCCGTACGAGTTCGAGGAGGTCGGCATCACCGGCTACCCGGAGGGCCACGATTTCCTCGACGACGACACGCTGGCCGAAGCGATGGCACAGAAGGCGCCGTACGCGACGTACATCGTCACGCAGATCTGTTACGACCCGGACGCCGTCATCGAGTGGGTCGAGGACGTTCGCGACCGCGGCGTCGACCTGCCCGTCGAGGTCGGCATCCCGGGCGTCATGAACTACAAGCGGCTGATGGGCATCTCACAGAAGGTGGGCGTCGGCGACTCGGTGAAGTTCCTGAAGAAGACGACCGGCGTGCTCGGCTTCGTCAAACAGCTCGTCGGCTCCCGGGGCAACTACGAGCCGAACGAGCTGGTCGACGGCCTCGCACCGCACGTCGACGACCCGGCGTACGACATCCGTGGCCTCCACGTGTACACGTTCAATCAGACGCCCGACACCGAGAAGTGGCGGCGCGGTCGGCTGGAGTAGCCATCTCTCGGAACGGTTCTGCCCGACGATCCGCGGGTCGCGTCGTTCTCCGGTCAGTTCGGTGAGGTGAAGAAAGCAATATGCGTGCGGGGGTAACACGTGGCGAACATGGCTCCGACGATCGGTTTGCCGAACGCGATGCTGACTGGGCTGGTCACCGGGAGCATCATCTCGCTTGGCGCGATCGGTCTCGCGCTCGTGTACGACATCGCCGAGGTGCCGAACTTCGCCCACGGCGACCTCCTCACGCTGGGCGCGTACGCGGCGCTGCTGGTCAACAAGCCCGGGTCGGTTCCGCTGTTCGACGTGTTCGCGACCGGTCCTCGTGCAGTCGGAACCGCAGGGGCCGGAATCGTCTTCTTGCTCTCGACGGCCGGCGTTTTGGGTTCCGTCTACCACCTCGGGGGCGTTCGCGCCCTCAAGGGAAGCTGGTGGGGTATCGACGCGCCACCGACGGTCGGTCTCGGCGTCCACGCGGCGGTCGCCGTCCTCGTCGGCGCGCTCGTGGTCGCCGGGCTTCCGTCGTATCCCGCGGCGTTGCTGTTCGCCGTGGTTCTACTGGGGGCCATCGTGCCGCTGACGGAGTCGCTCGTCTACCGAAAGTTCCGCGAGAAAGGCGTCGAACTCGCGATGATGCTCGTCGTCTCGCTGGCGATGGCGTTCGTCATTCGGTTCAGCATCCAGACGGTGTTCGGCGGCGACATCCGATTTTACGAGGTGGAGACTACCGTCCCGGTCGCCGGCCGGAGCGTCGACTTCACGTTCGCGAAGTTCGTCGACTTCTCGATCGCCGGCGACGGCGTCACGGCGACCGTCCTCGAAACGCGAGGCGGCGAGACCACCCAACTGCTCGCGCTGGGATACGGCTGGCTGGAGGTTGTCGCGTTGCTCGTCGTCGCGAGCGCGGTTGCGGTGGCCGGTTACCGGTGGCGGCGGGGCTCCGCGGCCGTCGTCGGTCCGCGGCTGGCGGCGGCGCTCGGCAGTGCCGCCGTCCTCCTGATCGGGGGAGCGGTCCTCTCGGGCGGTGCCGACGTGCCGTCGGACCCGCTCGTCAGTACGCGACTGCGGACCTCCCCCCTCCGGGTGGGTATCGTCTGCATCGCGCTGGCGATGATGGGCCTGCTCCACTATCTGCTCCGGGCGACGACGCTCGGGAAGGCGATGCGTGCGACCAGCGACAACCGCGACCTCGCGATGATCCGGGGGATCAACACCCGGCGCGTGATGATGGTCGTCTGGATCATCGCGGGGATGTTCGCGGCCGTGGCCGGGGTGTTGCTGGGGTTCCTGTTCAGCAACATCACCATCAACCTCGGCTTCTTCCTGTTGCTCCCGATGTTCGCCGGGGTCATCCTCGGGGGTATCTCCGTCTACGGTGCGATCCTCGGGAGCTACGTCGTCGGTCTCGCGATGGAGGTCGCCATCTTCGCCGTTCCGGGGCTGAGCGCCACGTATCGGGTGCCGGTCGCGTTCGTCGTGCTGCTGCTCGTCCTGTTGATCAAGCCCGAGGGCATCACGGGGGGTAGCTGATGGCGGTCGCCGATGTCGTCATCTCGTTCGTGGTGGTGGTGGGGATATACGCCATCCTGTCGTACGGCCTGACGCTGAAGTACGGCCACACGGGGCTGCTGGACTTCGGCCACGTCGGCTTCTTCCTCGTCGGGGCGTACGTCTCGGTGTTCTTCGTGCTCCCGCCGGACGATCCGGGGGACTTCACGGCCTACGTCGCGGGGCTGGCGGACGTGCCGGTGGTCGGGAACTGGCTGGTCGGAATCGTCGTCGCGACGGTCGTCGCGGGCGTCATCGGCGGGCTGGTCGCGCTTCCGACCATCCGGCTTCGGGAGGATTACCTCGCCATCACGGTGCTCGGCGTCTCGGTCATCTTCCAGCGGTTCGTTCAGGCCGAGACCTGGTTCGCCAACGGCCCCGACGCGTTACGGGGGTACAGCCCGCCGCTGAAGGGGAACTTCCCCCTGCTGCTAAACTCGGAGCTCACCCTCCCGGTCGTCGGGGCGACCGTCCCGGCCACGCCGACGCTGTTCGCCGTCACGGCGGCGGTCGTCTGGGCCGTCGCGCTGGCCGTGCTCGGCGGTGAGCGCGACCCCGCGACCCGCCTCCCGGCGTCGTCCCTGTACTTCGCGGGGTCGTTCGGCGCGGCTGCCGGGGACCTGGGCCGGGGCAGAGTTGCCGCTGTCGGCGGGATCGTCGCCGGGACACTGTCGGGCGGGGTTCTGCTGCTCGCGGACGCCATCCTGCCGGCCGGCGTCGTCGTCTCCCTGTTCGTCTGGGCGGTCGTCCTCGTCGTGGTGAGCGCCCGCGTCGACCGGCTCGGCAGACGAGAGTGGCTCGCCGGGATCGGTCTCGGGACCGGACTCCTCGTCGCGCTGCTGCCCATCCCCTACGCCGGGAGCGTCGCGGTGAAGATCGCCGGAACGCTGGCGCTCCTGACGGCGCTCGTCGGCGGCTTCTACCGGGCGGTTCGGACCCGCGAGTGGTTCGCCGCCGGCAAGCTCCGGATCATCGGTGCCGGGTCGCTGTGGTTCGTCTCGGTGTGGTACTTCGTCCTCCCGCTCGTGGGACCGCTCGCCGGCGGCGATCTCTCCGGAGCGCTCCGGACGCTGTTCGCCAACCTGATCTGGGCGCTGGCCTTCGGCGGCGACGTGGGCGTCGACTATCTCGTCACGGGTCTCGGGCGTCTGACCGTCCGGGTGGATTACCAGCGGTTCCTGCTGGCCGGCGTGCTCCTGTTCATGCTCGGGGCGTACTACCTGCTGGAGCTAACCGCTCGGTCGCCCTTCGGTCGGGTGCTCCGGGCCGTCCGCAACGACGAGGACGTGGTCCGCTCGCTGGGCAAGGACCCGTTCGTCTACAAGGTCCAGAGCATGGTCCTCGGCTCGGCGCTGGGTGGGTTCGCCGGGGCGCTGTGGGCCATGTACACGCAGGGGCTCACGTTCGTCACGTTCGCCCCGCGGGTGACGTTCATCGCCCTGCTCATTGTCTTCATCGGCGGGGCCAGCAACAACAAGGGGACCATCCTCGGGGCCGCCGTCTTCTGGGCGTTCCAACAGGCGACGATCCAGCTGGCTTCCTTCTTCCCGCCGGCGCTACGAGTGAACGTGCTGGCGTTCCGGCTGGCCGCGATGGGAGTGCTCTTTCTCGTCGTCCTCTACTACCTGCCGGACGGCGTCCTCGGCAGAGCCGACTACAGCACCCCTATTGCCGACGGGACGACGGCGGCCGGACCCCGCGACGGAGTTCCGGCCCGCGCCGACGGGGGTGACGACGAATGAGTGCTATCCTCGAAGTCGAGGAACTCCGGAAGAGCTTCGGCGGTATCGTCGCCGTCGACGGCGCGACCTTCGACATCGAGTCGGGATCGATAACGGGCCTCATCGGCCCGAACGGCGCGGGCAAGACCACGACGTTCAATCTCATCAGCGGCTTCTACGAGCCGGACGGCGGGACCGTCCGCTACGACGGCCGGGAGCTTCAGGATCTAATGGCTCCCAGCAGCGACGAGCGGCTGGTCTGGGGCGGGGCCTCGGGGCTCACGTTCGGCAGCCTCGGCGGCGTCGCGGCCTTCGGACTGGCCGGACTCGGCACCGCGGCGAGTCTCGGGGTGGGCGCGGTCGGAACGGGACTCGGCGCGGGGCTGTACGTCGGACAGGAGGCAGCCAAGCAGGCCTACGACGGCCACAAGAACAGCCGCCCGTTCATGCTGGCCCGCGAGGGGCTGGCCAGAACCTTCCAGATCACCCGCGAACTGGGGGATATGACCGCCCGCGAGAACCTGATGCTCGCGCCGCAGGCACAGTCCGGCGAGAACCTCGTGAACGCGTGGCTCCGACGCGGCGCGGTCGCTCGCGAGGAGGCCGACCTGTACGACCGGGCCACCGGGATGCTGGAGCTGCTGGAGATCGATCACGTCGCCGACGAGCGGGCGGGCAACCTCTCCGGCGGCCAGCGAAAGCTCCTGGAGCTGGGACGGGTCCTCATGCTCGACCCGCAGCTCGTCCTGCTGGACGAGCCGGTCGCCGGCGTCAACCCGGCGCTGACCGAGAAGCTGATGGACCGTATCGAGACGCTTCGGGACGAGGGGTACACGTTTTGTATCGTCGAACACGACATGGAGGTCATCATGAACCTCTCCGACACCATCGTCGTGATGAACGAGGGGAAGAAGCTCGTTCAGGGACCGCCCGAGGAGATCAGGCGGAACCAGCGCGTCGTCGACGCCTATCTGGGGGTGGACTGAGATGTCGCTACTGGAAGCTCGGGACGTGGTCTCCGGCTACGGCGACGCAGAGATACTCCACGGCGTCGACGTCGACGTGGGCGAGGAGGAGATCGTCACGGTCATCGGCCCGAACGGTGCGGGGAAGTCGACGCTGATGAAGGCCATCTACGGACTCATCGACTGCTGGTCGGGGACGGTCACCTTCGAGGGGCGGGAGATAACCGACCTGCGGGCCGACGAGGTGACAGAGCAGGGGCTCTGCTACGTCCCGCAACGCGAGAACGTCTTCCCGAACCTCACGGTCAGGGAGAACCTGGAGATGGGGGCCTACATCGACGCCGACCCCCGCGAGGAGGATTTCCGAGCCGCGTTCGACCGGTTCCCGGTTCTCCGGGAGCGCCAGCACCAGAAGGCCGGGGCGATGTCCGGCGGGCAACAGCAGATGCTCGCGCTCTCGTCGGCGCTGATGTTGGACCCCGGCCTGATCCTCGTCGACGAGCCGTCCGCCGGTCTCGCGCCGGACCTCGTCGACGACATGTTCGACCGGCTGGTCGGCATCCGCGACGAGACGGAGACGGCCATCCTCATGGTCGAGCAGAACGCACAGCAGGCTCTCTCGGTCTCGGACTGGGGGTACGTGCTGGATATGGGGGAGAACCGGTACGAGGGAACCGGTAAGGAGCTGCTGGAGAGCGAGGAGGTTCGGGAGTTGTATCTGGGTGGCTGACGGGCCGGTGCGTACCGCGCACACTGAGATCAGGTGCTCGTTGCGAGCACCCGCGCCGGGAACAGTTCGCGCCGCTCGGCGGGATCGTCGGGGAGAGGGCGGCGACCGAGGTCGCCCCCGTCGCCCGCCCACAACAGCGTCGTCTCGTGGTCCGATCCCCGGTATTTCTCGGCGTCGACCGGCGACACCCGACCGACGGACAGCGTCCGGTCGTCGAGGGCCAGCCGTTCGAGATGCGCCAGCGCGTCCGCGGGTGCCGACTCCGGGAACACCGGGTGGAGGTTCGCGCCGGCACCCGCGGGCTCGTCGGCGACGGCCAGCGCCGTCCCGCCGGCGGATCGGAGGTCGTCGACCAGTTCCGGTAGCGTGCGCTCGACGCCCGCCAGCGCCCGTCGAACCGTCTCGACGCCGTCCTCGACGGGCACCGACAGGTCGGCGGTGTCGGCGAAGCCGACGAGGTGCGCGTCGGCGTGCGTCGGCTCCGTCGTCTCGTCGACGGTGAACGCTCGCGGCTCGTCGCCGACCCGGAGGGCCGTCGCTCTCTCGACGGCGGCCGGGGTCGCCCCCGGTTCGTCGACGCCGACGACCAGTCGGAACTCGTGGTCCCACTCCGGGTACACCGTCTCGACGGCGACGTAGTCGGAGCCCCGTTCCGACCGGTAGGTCTCGATCAGTTCGGCCAGCGACAGCCCCGCCGTCGTCCCGTCCAGCAGCCGCTTGATCACGTCGCTGTACGTCTCCTCGGGTTGGCGACGCTCCCGGAGCCGGTCGGCGACGGGCGCGTCCACCCAGAGAACGGCGGGGTCGTCGTACACGTCGTCGGGGTACGGCGGCGGCCCGGCCCGCTTGAGGGTCGCCTCGGCGCGCTCGATCTTCCGCTCGGCCCGCTCGTAGTAGTCCGTGACGATCGTCCGGGAGAGCG
This sequence comes from Halobacteriales archaeon QS_6_71_20, assembly GCA_003020945.1. GTDB lineage: Archaea > Halobacteriota > Halobacteria > Halobacteriales > Haloferacaceae > Halobaculum. Next base: position 113,892 of record PXRU01000003.1, on the reverse strand, counting down.
GGTCCCCCTCGGTCGCCCGGCCGATGGCCCAGATGTACAGCCCGACGGCCTCGTAGGAGAGGCGGTCGGTTCCCTGGTGGGCGAGCGTCCGGAGCACCCAAGTCTGTGCCTCCCGTCGGGAGAGGTCGGTCTCGGCGACGAATTCGTCGACGTACTCGCCGTACAGTTCCCGTATCGTGTAGCAGATCTCCTCGATCCGGTCTCGGGTGACGCCGTCCGGGATCGGCTCCACCGACGTGAAATCGAGCGCCCCGCCGACGACGTTCAGCTTGGTCGCCGGCTGCCACTCCGGTTCGATCTCGATGCCCATACCGACGGTACTCGTGTGCTCGAAGTAAATCCCGATGCGTTCCTGCGCTGCACGCCGCGTCGAGGTCCGCTCCGCCTACATCTTGCCCTCGAAGTAGCTCAGGGGCACCTCCTCGATGACCTCGGCTTCGCCGTCGGAGGCCTGCAGGATGCGGTACGGCACGACCGGTTCGAGGTTCTCGTTCAGGTCGACCGAGCCGGAGGTACCTTCGTAGTTGATCGACTCGCCGTCGGCCAGGGCTTCCTTCCCGGCCTGGAACTCGCCGACGCCGACCGTCGTGCCGTCGCCCCGCGAGACGCTCCGGATGTTCTCCGCGATGGCGGTCCCGCTGGCCTCGCCGGCCCGCTGGAGCGCCAGCCCCTCCAAGTAGGTCGCGTCGTAGGCGTGGGGCGCGAACTGGGTGACTGCCTCCTCGCCGCCCATGTTGTCGATGAACGTCTCGCTGTTCGCGGTCTGCGGGGAGGTGATGAACATCCCTTCGACGATGTCCGAGAGGTCCGACAGTAGCTGTGGCGAGAGGATGGCCTCCGCGGCGACCCACTGGCCCCCGTAGCCGCCCTGGTCCCACTGGTTCAGGATCGTGCGACCGTTTCCGGGATACATCACCGCGCCGACGGCGTCCGGATCCCCCTCGAAGACGGCGTCCAGCGTCGACGTGTAGTCGTTGGTCTGCTTGGAGTAACCCACCAGATCGAGCGTCTCCCCGTCGAAGTTCTCGCTCGCTCGCTCGGCGAGCCCTTGACCGTACGGGTTGTCGACGTAGAGGAACGACGCGGTCTCCGCCTCCACCCGCTGGTTCAGAATACGGCCCATCACCAGCGCCTGCTGGACGTCGTTCGGCGAGGTCCGGCCGTAGTACTTCACATCGTTTTCCTCGTTGACGCCGGCCGTCGCAAGCGCGGGCGAGGTGTTGCCGTTGCTGACCTCCATCACGCGGTTGTCGCGGGCGACCGGGGCCAGCGTGGTCCCGATGCCGCTGGAGTAGGGACCGACCAGGCCGACGATCCCCTCCTCGTTGATCATCGTCCGGAACTTCTGGGCCGCCCGCGAGGGGTTCCCCTCCGTGTCGCGGTTGACGATGTCGACCTCGCGGTCCAGCGGCCCGCCGGCATCGTTCATCTCCTCGACCGCCAGGTTCGCCGCCTCCTGGTGGCCCCCGCCGTAGGCGCTGTTGGTCCCCGTGACCGGGAATATCGTCCCGATGGTGATCGACTCGTCGCCGCCGGAGTCGTCGCTGCCGCCGCCGCCGTCAGTGTCGGTCTCGCCGCCGCCGGTGTCGGTCTCGCCGCCGCCGCCTTCCTCCTGCTGGGCACACCCGGCCAGGGAGACGACCCCGACGGTCCCGCCGGCTCCGAGTCGCTTCAGCATCCGCCGCCTCGTCCGTTCGGACATGGTTGTTGACATCTGTATGCGATCCCATATCAAAGTAATCCGAACGCCGATCGCTGCCGGACGGGAGCGTCCAGTCATACACCGAGGACACATCCAGTCACGGACGTGGTAGGTCGTGCCGGCGGCCGCTTTATCTGATTCCGGTCCCTGACACGGGTATGGTGTACGAGACAGTCCGAGAGACGGACCCGACCGTCGCCGACGCGCTCGCCGGCGAGCGCCGTCGACAGGAGGACACGCTGGCGATGATAGCGAGCGAGAACCACGTCTCCGAGGCCGTGATGGCGGCGCAGGGCTCGGAGCTGACGAACAACTACGCCGAGGGATATCCCGGCGAGCGCTACTACGGCGGCTGCGAGTTCGCCGACGAGGTCGAGACCGCCGCCATCGAACGCGCGAAGGAGCTGTGGGGTGCCGAGCACGTCAACGTCCAGCCCCACTCCGGGTCGCAGGCGAACATGAGCGTCTACCTCGCGGTGCTCGATCCGGGCGACAAGATCCTCTCGCTTGACCTGACCCACGGCGGCCACCTCTCGCACGGCCACCCGGCGAACTTCGCCGGTCAGACCTACGAGGTGGAACAGTACGAGGTCGACCCGGAGACCGGCTACGTCGACTACGACGGCCTGCGCGAGCACGCGGAGGCGTTCGACCCCGACATCGTCGTGTCGGGCTACTCGGCGTACCCCCGCGAAGTGGAGTGGGAGCGGGTTCAGGAAGCGGCCGACGCGGTCGACGCGTACCATCTGGCGGACATCGCGCACATCACCGGCCTCGTCGCGGCCGGCGTCCACCGGTCGCCGGTCGGCGTCGCGGACTTCGTCACCGGGTCGACGCACAAGACCGTCCGCGCGGGACGAGGAGGGATCATCATGTGCGACGAGGAGCACGCCGACGACGTCGACAGCGCCGTCTTCCCCGGCGCGCAGGGCGGCCCGGCGATGCACAACGTCGCGGGCAAGGCCGTCGGCTTCAAGGAGGCGCTCACGCCCGAGTTCGAGGAGTACGCCCGACAGACCGTCGCCAACGCTCGGGCGCTCGCCGACCGACTCCACGAGCACGGCTTCGAGATCGTCTCCGGCGGCACCGACACCCACCTCGTGTTGGTCGACCTCCGGCCCTCCCATCCCGACACGACCGGCGGCACGGCCGAGGAAGCGCTGGAGCGGGCCGACATCGTCCTGAACGCGAACACGGTACCCGGCGAGACGCGCTCACCGTTCGATCCCTCGGGCATCCGCGCCGGTACGCCCGGCCTCACCACCCGCGGCTTCGACGAAGCCGCCTGCCGCGAGGTGGCCGACCTCATCGCCCGCGTCGTGGACGCGCCGGAGGACGACGCCACCGTCGAAGGGGTCGCGACGCGGGTCGACGAACTCACCGACGAGTTCCCGCTGTACGAGTAGCCGACTCACCCGCCGACGCCGTCCGTCGCCCGCGCGAACGCCGTCACCGCCGCCGCCTCCAGCTCCGCCGCTCGCTGATCCGTCTCTGCGACGAACGACTCGTCTGCGACCGACGAGAGATTCGTCCGGAGCGTGAACAGCGCCGCGCGCAACGCCCCGTGAGCGAGGAACACACCCGTGACCGCGTCGGCGACGACCGGTCCCTCGCCCTGCTCGACGACCGCGGCTCCGACCGCCAGCACGTCACCGCACGCCTCCGCGATCGCCAGCGGGACGCCGACGGCGCGCTTGCGCTCCCGCGGGCCGCCGTCGCCGGCGAACAGAGCGTCGACCACCGCCGCGTCCGCGTCCGCGAGCGTGAGCAGTCGCGCTCGCCGCGCGTCGAGCGTCGCCCGTGCCGTCGATCCGTCGACGCGAACGTCTCCGTCGGCGTGACGGGCGACCATCTCACAGAGCGACGCGCCCCCCGCACCCACGACGGCCGTCGCGGTGCCGCCGGCGGGAGGCACCGCCTCGGCCGCGAGCTCCGTCAGGAACGTCTCTACCGTTCGGTCGCCGTAAGTCACAGTCGACGGGAGTGTACGCGACGTAATCACTCCGGCGGTGCTCGCGGTGTCGTCGAAAAAGAGAGGAGTGTGCGACGCTGTTCGGTCGCCGTTCAGTCGCTGCTCTGCTCTGCTTCCTTGCGGGCGTTCAGCTTCGCCTGCTCGCGGGCGCTCGGATTGACCGACTCCTTGAACGGCACCGTCGCGGCCGTCGCGAACGTCGGCTCGCCGGGCTCCTCGGAGTACTCGTCGGGGAGGTGGACCCGGAACTCCAGGTCCAGCTCCTCGTCGTAGATCTCGTCGTTGAGCGGCGTATCGGTCACTTCCTCGATCTTCTCGGCCGGGACGAACCCCATGCCGATGTTGGTCTCGAGGTCCGGGTTCCACCACGGCGAGGTGAGGTAGCCGCACTCCTCGCCCGTCTCCGGGTCGGAGATGAGCCAGAAGTCCGGCGCGTAATCGCGGATCGGCTCGCCGGCCATCTTCAGGCCGATGAGCTTGTGCGTGAACGGATACTCGCCGTTCTCGATCCGTTCTTTCTGTTCCTCCAGCGCCTCCTTGCCGATGTAGTCGGCCTCCTTGTCGTCCGGGACGTGGTAGCCGAGGTTGACTTGGAACGGCGAGGTCTCGTGGTCGAGGTCCTGTCCCCACGACATGATACCCGCGGCGATGCGGCGGTGGTGACCGGGAGCGATCTGCATCCCGCCGTGGTCGACGACGCTGTCGTGGACCGGGTCCCACACCCGCTCGGCGTTCTTCTGTGCGTCCTTGACGTAGATCTCGAAGCCCTTCTCGCCGGAGAAGCCGGTCTGGCTGATCAGCACCTCACAGCCGTTGACCTCGGCCTCCATCAGCCCGTAGTAGGCGATGTCGCGTACCTCCTCGCCGACGACGTCGATCATGACGTCCTCGGAGAGCGGTCCCTGGATCTGCATCGGGGCGACGTCGATCTCGTCGATCTCGACGTCGAACTCGTTGTCGACGTTGACGCCCTGGAGCCACTGCATCAGGGTCGAGTCGGAGATGGAGAACCAGAACTCGTCTTCCTCGGGCCGGAGCAACACCGGGTCGTTGAGGACGCCGCCGTCCTCGTTACAGAGGATGACGTACTTCCCGTCCATCGGGTCCATGCCCGTCACGTCACGGGTGACGACGTAGTCGGTGAGCGCCTCGGCGTCGGGCCCCTTCACGCGGATCTGCCGCTCGACGGCCACGTCCCACAGCGTGACGGCGTTGGTCAGCGCCTCGTACTCGGCCATCGCGCCGCCGTCTTCGGGTTCGACGAGTCCGCGCGGATGATAGATGCGGTTGTAGACGGTACAGCGCCACGCGCCGTTCTCGTTGAACGACTTGTGGAAGAAGGGCGACTTGCGGACGCGCGTCGACATCAGCATCTCGATGTTCGGGTCGCCGGTTTGCCGTAGATTCCTCGGAACGGTCCGATCCGATTGGTCCACACTCGGGTGGTTGGGATGGTCTCGCTCGTTCGACATTCGCGAGAACTAAACAGGCACCCGCAAATAAAGCATCACCAGTACTCTACCAGAGGTTTAAGTTGGGGTCGCTATCGTCCCCCGGGCACGCTTATGTCCGCCTGGACCGTAGCTCACGGCATGGTCTCCATCCGCGTTCGCCCCGGCCGTGCGGCCGCGGCCGCCTTCCGGTTCGGGATGCTCGCGGCGGCCGTCACCGGACTCGTCGCCGTCGTCGCTCTCTACTGGACCGGCGAACTCGCGCTCATCGCCGCCGGCTACACGCTCCTCGTGCTTTTTCCCGTCTACCTGCTGATAGTCGCGTCCGTGCTCAGCGTCTGGCTCGACTACAGCAAAGACGCCGCGGCGCTGCGGCCGGTGACGCGACGGCAGAACGGCCCGGAGTGACGCTCACTCCTCGACGTCCGTGTCGTCGAGCGTCGCGGCGATGAGGTTCCCGACGCCCCGACGGAGCCGTCCGCTCATCGCCGTCGAGGACAGTCCCATCTCGTCGGCCACCTCGCTGAGCGAGATGTCGCGCGGCTCGTTGAAGTAGCCCGCTCGATACGCCGTCGTGAGCGCTACGCGCTGTTCGTCCGTCAGCCCGTAGGACCGCTCGCCGACGTCGCCGCCTTTCCCGTATATCTCGACGATGTCCAGCGCGATGTCGTTGTCGTTCGCGTACTCCCAGACGGTGTTGAGCGCCTGCCGGTCCGGCAACAGGAGCTGGACGAGCCAGCCCATCCCCCTCGTCTCCGTCTTCATCATGAAGCCGTTGACCGACGTGACGACGGGGCTGATGAGCTTCGTCTCCGACGTGTGCTCGATGTAGTGCATCCCGACGCCGTCGGTCCAGTCGACGCTCTCATACGACGCGACGGTGGGGTCCTCGTCGAGCGCGGCTTCGAGGGCCGCCCGGTCGTCGTGTTCGATGAGGAACGGGAAGACGCTCGCGTCCGGGTCCGTGTCGCTGTGCGTGATGACGCGAATGTACACGTCGCCGAGTCGTCGCAGCGTCGGCACTAGCGCGAGTCGCTCGTGTTTGACGTGGAGCTTCACCGTGATCGACATCGTGGCCTCGTAGCCGGCTGTCGGCGGCGATCCCCCGTCCGGCGTTCTGTCCTCGTATTTGACACCGGTCTTGATAACAGTATCCGTATGCGGTCCGAGACCTTCGGTTCGGAGTTTCGACGCCGGCGGTTCTACGGCCACCAATACTGTCAGGACGGGACGCGTAAACTCGACCGGGTCGTGGAGCGACGCGGCTTGGACGACATCGACGAGCGGCTGGCGACGCGCCGGGCGAACGATGCGAGCCTCCGGGAGTTGACGGCGTTCCACGACCGGGCAGTGCTGGCGGCCGTGACACGGGCGGCCGAGATAGAGCCCGTCGACGGCGAAGCCGAGGATCTCCGCCGGCTGCTGCGGCCGACGACGTGACCGCCGACAAGCGAATCGACATCGAATCACGGCCGAGGGGAGAGGGCGTCGACCCCGAGACTGTCATGGATGATTCGTCGGCCGCGTTGCCATCCGGACGCATCTCAACGGCTGCCTCGACGTCGGGACGAACTGGGACGCGGTGCTCGGCCGATCATCCGCCGCGATGTTCGCCACAGATACACCGATTTCATGCCCCATGTTAGCATCCCCTATGTTTGCTAACGCGCGCTATTTCGAGTGTACGTTTGGAATACTCGGTGATAACTCGTGACATGAAAAGTACGTACTTAAACCCACGAAGATGTACCCCCGGTAGCTCATGCACCCGACGCACCTATCTGAGATCGCCATGAGTGGGTCACAAACTGAGACGCGCGATCGGACTGAAGAGATGTATCTGCCGGCGATGACGGCGCGGCCGACGTTCGGCCGGATCGAGACGTTCCTCAAGCGGCACTTCGGCCGCTACGGAGTCGTTCCGGTGCCGTACGACGCGGTCGAGCGGTAACGACGGGTCGCCCTTTCTCTTCGTTCGTCTCGACCCCGTCGCCGCGGGATCGCCACGAGGCGACACCGATGCCCTGCCCGGCGAACTACGGTCGAGTGAACGTCGCGACGCCGGGCCACGACGGAACCCAGCGCGCGGTCGTGTCGGGAGTACAGCTATGTGAGTCGACACCATGACACACGCATGGAGATCCGCGCGGCGGTCGTCGAGGAGGAGGGCGGGGCGTTCGAGATCGACACGCTGGAGCTGGGCGACCCCGCCCCCGACGAGGTAGTGGTGCGGGTCGTCGGCGCCGGGGTCTGTCACACCGACCTGATCGTCCGCGACCAGGAGTACCCCTCGCCGCTCCCGATCGTTCTCGGGCACGAGGGATCGGGCGTGGTCGAGTCGGTCGGCTCGGCCGTCACCCGCGTGGAGCCGGGCGACCGGGTGGTGATGAGCTTCGACTCCGACGACACCTGTCGACACTGCCGGGCGGGCCACCCCGCCTACTGCGACGAGTTCTTCGCGTACAACTTCGGCGGCGTTCGCCCGGAGGACGGGAGCACGCCGCTCTCGCGCGACGGCGAGCCGGTCCACGGCCGCTTCTTCGGGCAGTCGTCGTTCGCGACCCACGCGATGGCCACCGAGCGCAACGTCGTCCCCGTCGCCGACGACGTGCCCCTGGAGCTGCTCGGCCCGCTCGGCTGCGGCGTCCAGACGGGCGCGGGCGGCGTGATCAACAGCCTCGACCCCCAGACGGGCTCGTCGATCGCCGTCTTCGGCGCGGGCTCGGTCGGGCTCTCGGCGGTGATGGCGGCAAAGCTGAAGGGGTGTACCGAAATCGTCTCCGTCGACCTGAAGGACAACCGGCTGGCGAAGGCCGACGAGCTCGGAGCTACGGCGACCATCGACCCCGAGGGCGTCGAGGACGTGGTCGGGGCCGTCCGGGAGGCGACGGACGGCGGCGTCGAGTACGCCGTCGAGACGACCGGCGTCCCCGACGTGGCCGAACAGGCGGTCGCGTCGCTCACGCAGCGCGGCACCGCGGGGATCGTCGGCGCGCCGCCGCTGGGCGCGGAGGCGAGCTACGACGTGAACGACCTCCTCATCAACGGCCGGACGATCACCGGGATCGTCGAGGGCGACTCCGACCGCGACGAGTTCATCGCGGACCTCGTTGAGCTGTACCGCCAGGGGGCGTTCCCCTTCGACGAGCTGGTCACCTACTACGACTTCGAGGAGATCGAGCGGGCGGTCGCCGACTCCGAGTCCGGCGAGACGATCAAACCGGTCCTGCGCGTGAGCGAGCCGTAGCCCGCCGTTCGCGCGTCGCCCGGTCACGACTTCGGGGGCCGTCGATCGCGTGTGATCGGCGCGGTCGTGCCGGCGACCTGTCCTCCAGCGATCAGTTCTCCGGCGACCAGTCTTCCGCCGATCCGTCCCCCAGTCGTCAATCCCCCGACGATCGGCTCCGTAATCTCCAGTCCCCCGGCCGGCGGTCATCCGATAACACCGACGTCACCCGGTTCCACGCCCGTTAGAGCAAGAATATACGCTCCCCGACCGAACGACCGTCCGATGAGCGACTCGATCGAGAGCGTACTCGTGGTGGGAGCGACCGGAAACCAGGGCGGCGCCGTCGTCGACCACCTGCTCGCGAGCGAGCGGGACTTCGACGTCCACGGGCTGACCCGCGATGCGTCGAGCGACGCGGCCCGGAAACTCGCGGACCGGGGCGTCACGACGGTGGAAGGCGACCTGAACGACCCCGAGACGCTGCGCGAGCCCGTCGCCGACGCCGACGCGGTGTTCGCGGTCACGAACTTCTGGACGCAGGGGTGCGACGCGCAGGTCCGGCAGGGCAAGAACGTCGCCGACGTCGCCGCCGAGGAGGGCGTCGAGCAGTTCGTCTTCTCGGGCGTCGGCAGCCACGACGAGGACACGGGAGTCCCACATTTCGACTCCGCCGGCGAGATCGACGAGCACATCCGGAGCCTGGATCTCCCGTGGACGATGCTCAAGCCCGTGTTCTTCTTCGAGAACCTCGAGGCGTTCGCCGAGGACATCGTCGACGAGGGGACGCTCGCGCTCCCGCTGGCGGAGGGCGTGAGCCTCCAGATGGTGAGCAACGACGACCTCGGCCACGCCGCGGCCGTCGCGTTCGAGAACCCCGACGAGTTCGTCGGCGAGTCGACCGACCTCGCGGGCGACGAACTGACGCTCGCGGAGACCGCCGACACCCTCTCGGCGGTCACCGGGGTCGACGTCGAGGCCGTCCACGTCCCCATCGAGGACGCCTACGAGAGCTTCGGCGAGGAGTTCACCGTGATGTGTGAGTGGTTCAACGAGGTGGGCTACTCCGCCGACGTCGACGCCCTCCCGGAGCGGTTCGGCTTCGAGTTCGACACGCTGGAGGCGTACCTCCGGTCGCACGGCTGGGCGGACAAGGAGGGGATGGCCGCCGTGCCCGGCTGGGTGAAGGCGATGCAGTGACCGCGCCGACGCCGGCGACGTGACCGCCGCTCGCGATTCCGGCGTTCGATGAGATACAACGTTTGATAACTGGGGCGGCGGCTTTTTGACTCCCGGTCCGTTGAGTCGTACCGATGAGAACTGTGACGGGGGTGTGGAGGTGGTAGCCGACGCCTCCGACGCCAGCGTGCTCCTCGTCGACGACGAGGAGGCGCTCGTCTCGCTGCACGAGAGCTACCTCTCCGACAGATACGACGTGACGACCGCGACCGGCGGCCACGAGGCGCTGGAGGCGGCCGACGACTCCCTCGACGTCGTGCTGCTCGACCGGCGGATGCCGGAGATGTGCGGCGAGGAGGTGCTCCGGGGGCTGCGCGACTCCGGCATCGACTGCCGGGTGGCGATGCTGACGGCGGTGGAGCCGACCGTCGATATCGTCGACATGCCGTTCGACGACTACCGCGTGAAGCCGGTCGAGCAGCCCGAGCTGATCGGGCTCGTCGAGGTGTTGATTGAGCGGGCGAACTACAACGACGCCAGTCAGCGCTACTTCGCGCTCGCGTCGAAGAAGGCGACGCTTGAGGTCGCGGGCGAGGAGTCGACCGAGGAGTACGAGCGGATCCTGTCGGAACTGGAGACGGCCCGCGAGGCGGTCGACGCGTCGCTCGACAGCGTCGGCGCGAAGGCCGCGTTCAGCGACCTCCCGTAGCGACCGGGCCTCGGGTCGGTATCGCCGCGGTCGGCACGGGGACCATGACCCGGCGACGGACTACGGGAGAACGGTAGTGTCCCCCGTACTCGTCCAAACCGACGGCGGCCGTACTCGTGGTTCAGCTCGCCGTCCTCGTCGCGCTCGTCGCCGGGACGGCGAAGGTTCTATCGACGTCGCGAAGTCGTTCGGCAAGGGCGTCGGCTACGAGCCGGGGCTGTGGCTACTCCAGCCTGTGTTTTACCCGTCACTGGGCTTCGGCGACGCGACCTACCGCGGACCCGTGTAGTAAGGGTCGTCCGTCGGCTCCGTCCGGCCGCCGCCGTCCGGTTCCCGTCCAAGCAGTTATTTTCCTCGCAACCAACCGTGATCCGATGACTACACGCACTGTCGACAGAAGCGCCCGCCGACGACGCCGGGTCGCCGGCCGCCGACGTGACCTGACTGCCGGGGCGGCGGGGACGGACTGACCCGTGCCGGCGCCGACGGTGTATTTCACCGGTCCCCGCGAGGTCGAGGTCAGGGAGACGCCGGTGGCCGATCCCGGCCCGGGCGAGGTGGCGGTCGACGCGACGGTGTCGGCGATCAGCTCGGGGACGGAGCTGCTGTTGTACCGCGGGGAGGTGGACCGCGAGCTGGCGGCCGACGAGACGCTCGACCCGCTGTCCGGCTCCTTCGACTACCCGTTCCCGTACGGCTACGCCACGGTCGGCACCGTGCGGGCGGTCGGCCCGGACGTCGACCCGGCGTGGGCGGGCGAGACGGTGATCGCCTTCCACCCGCACGCCGGCGACTTCGCCGTCGCGGTCGACGCCGTGAGCCGGGTCCCCGACGGGATCGACCCGGAGACGGCAGTGTTCCTCCCGAACGTCGAGACGGCGGTGACGCTCGCGCTCGACGGCGAGCCGGCGGTCGGCGAGCGCGTCGTCGTCGTCGGGCAGGGGGTCGTCGGCCTGCTGACGACCGCCGTGCTCGCCGGGTTCCCGCTTGCGGAGCTGGTGACGACCGAGTACCGGCCGTTCCGCCGCGAGCGCTCGACGGCGATGGGCGCCGACGGCGTCGCCCGAGCCCGCCTCCGCCGCGGGCGACTCGGACGCCGACGCCGACGGCGCCGGAGTCGACGACGGCTCCGGGCCGACCCGGGCGGACCTGACGTACGAGCTGTCGGGCAACCCCGCGGCGCTCGACGGCGCCGTCGACCTGACGGGCTACGGCGGCCGGGTCGTCGTCGGCTCGTGGTACGGGACGAAGCCGACGGAGCTGTCGCTGGACGGGCGGTTCCACCGGAGCCGGATCGAGCTCCGGGCCAGCCAGGTGAGCACGCTCGCGCCCGAGCGCCGCGGGCGCTGGACCGTCGACCGACGGCTCTCGACCGCGTGGCGACGCCTCCGGACGATCGACACGGAGCGACTCATCACTCACCGGTTCCCCGTCGCGGAGGCGCCGGCGGCGTACGACCTGCTCGATCGGGAGCCGGACGAGGCGCTGCAGGTGTTGCTGACGTACTGACGCTCCGGACGACGGTGCGACGGGCGGGGCCCTCGCCCGTTCGGTCCGCTCGTCTCCGCCGTCTCGCGGCCGTCGAAAGGTTTGAGCCGGGTCCCCCGCTACCGGCGTACATTGTGGACCGCCGGACCCTCGCGACCGCCGCTCTGGCCCTCCTCGCGGTGCTCGCGCTGGGCGTCGCCGCCGCCACGCTCGACTCGGCGACGACGAGCGCGAGCGGCGGCGTCGGCGCCGGCAGCGTCAGCGACGAGAGCGGCGTCGGAGACGGGGAGAACGGCCCGGTCGACCTGGGCGGCGACGCGGGGTCGTTCGGCCTCCCCATCGAGGAGCGCTCGGGACAGCTCTGTTATCCGGTCCTCACCGACCCGCGGCTGCTCGCGGGGATCGCCGTCGGGGTCGTCGGCTACCTCCTCGCCATCCGTCGGACGACGCGCTCGTGGACGATCAGCGGGCTGTTCGTCGGCGCGTCGCTGGTCCCCCCCGGGATACTGTACGCGGCGTTCGCCCTCTGCCCGTCGCCGGACGGGGACGGCGACGACGGCCTCTCGTTCCCGGCGGTGGACTCGCTTCCGGGCGGCGGCGGCTCCGCCGGGGCTGACGCCGCCGGCGAGGCGCTGTCGACGCCGACGGCGCTGGCCGGGCTGCTGCTGCTCGTCGCGATCGCCGGGAGCGTCCTGCTGCTTTTCGTCTCCACCGGCGACGACGAGGAGTCGCTGGCCGACGAGCCGCCGGAGCCGCCCGCCCCCGAGCGCCGCCGAGAGGTCGGGCGGGTCGCCGGCGACGCGGCCGACCGGCTGGAGTCCGACGCCGACCTGGCGAACGAGGTGTACCGCGCGTGGCGCGGGATGACCGCCGCGCTTGCCGTCGACTCCCCGCGGTCGACGACGCCTGCGGAGTTCGCCGACGCCGCCGTCGAGGCGGGAATGGCCCGCGAGGACGTGACCGCGCTGACGGAGACGTTCGAGACCGTCCGCTACGGCGGCGAGCCCGCGACCCCAGAGCGCGAGGCGGCGGCCATCGAGGCGCTGCGCCGGATCGAGGCCGGGTACACCGGCGACGGCGCGGACGGGATCGCCGACCTCGACGCACCGGACGGGTCGGGCGACGCCGACAGAATGGATGAGGCGGGCGACATCGACAGAATGGACGGGGCGAGCGACGTCGACGAGATGGGTGCGGCGGACGCCGACGGGACGGACGGCGCGGACGACGCCGACGCGCCAGACGACACTGACGACACCGACGGGACGGGGGACGCCGGCGGGCCGGGTGGTCCCCGGTGAGGCGGAGCGCGGTCCTCGGCGTCGTCGCCGTGGCGTTCGGGCTCGTCGTCGTGGTCCAGCGGGGCCTCGCGGGGCTGTTCGACCTGACGTACGTGTTCGTCACCGGCGCGGGCGTGCTGGCGCTGATGCAGGGGCTCCGCTACGCCAACGAGGCCCGGACGGACGACCGCCGCGCCGTCGAGACGGGCGACCCCGAGGACCGCTACCGGGTGCCCGTCCCCGGCGACGACGCCGACGCCGTCGTCTCGGCGCGAGGCCACTCTCGCGCGAGCGTGCGCAAACGCCGGGAGTTCCACCGCCGGCTCCGTCGAGTCACCGTCGAGACGCTCCGGGCGCGCGGCGACTACGGCGAGGACGCGGCGGAGGCGGCCGTCGACGACGGCACGTGGACCGACGACCCGGTCGCGGCGTGGTATCTCGGCTCGGGGGTGGCGACGCCGCGGTCCGTCCGCCTCCGCGGCCTGCTCGGCGCCGACGTGGAGTTCCGGTTCGCCGTCACCCGCACCGTCGACGCGCTCGCGGAGGTCCGCGGATGAGCGGGCGGAGCACACGCGCCGGCGGGAACGGCGGAGCCACCCGCGACGGCCGCTCGTCGACCGACGACGCCGCCAACGGACGGAACGTCCCCGACGGGCTCCCCCCTCAGCTCCGGCCGAAGGGGATCGTCCCCACCGGCAGGTGGGCCGGGATGGCCGGGCTGGCGCTGATCCCGGTGGCGCTGGGCGTGCTGTTGCGTCACCCGCCGCTGGTGCTGGCGGGCGCCGTCGGCGTCGCCTTCGCCGCCTACGCCCGCGGCGACACGGCGCCCGACCCGGAGTTAACGCTGGAGCGTGAACTGTCCGAGCCGGCCCCCGACCCCGGCGACGAGGTGACCGTGACGCTGCGCGTCCGCAACGACGGCGACCGGGTCCTCCCGGACCTTCGGATCGTCGACGGCGTCCCGGCGGCGCTGGCGACCGAGGGGTCCGCGCGGCTCGGGACGGCGCTGCGACCCGGGCGGACGGCGACTCTGCGCTACACGCTGACGGCGGTACGGGGCGCCCACGAGTTCGACCCCGTCCACGTCGTCGCGCGCAACCCCAGCGGCTCTCGCGAGCGCGACGCGCGGGTGGCGGCCGGGGGGGCGACGACGCTGCGGTGTACCCCCGAACTGGAGGCGTCCACGTCGCTGCCGCTGCGCGGGCTGACGACCGTCTACTCGGGCCGCGTGCCGACGGACGTGGGCGGGGCCGGCCTGGAGTTCCACTCGACGCGGGAGTACCGCCACGGCGACCCCGCAAAGCGGGTGAACTGGGCGCGGTACGCCCGGACCGGCGAGCTGTCGACGCTGCAGTTCCGCGAGGAGCGCGCCGCGACGGTCGTCGTCTGCGTCGACGCCCGCCGGGGATCGTACCTCGCCCCCGACGACGAGTCGGCCAACGCCGTCGAGCGGGGCGTCGAGGCGGCCTCACAGGCCGTGCCGGCGCTGCTCGACGGCGGCGACCGGGTCGGCGTCGCCGCGTTCGGCCCCGGCGACTGCCTGCTGGAGCCGGGCGTCGGCGACGACCACGCCGCCCGCGTCCGCGACCTACTGGCGACCCACCCGGCGCTGGCGCCGACGCCCAGCGACGAGCGGTTCCTCCCGACCTCCTGGCTCCGGCGGTTCCGGCGGTGGCTCCCCGCCGACGCGCAGGTCATCTTCTGTACGCCGCTGACGGACGACTACGCGGCGACCGTCGCCCGACGACTCGACGCCTACGGCCACGCCGTGACGGTCATCTCGCCGGACCCGACCGCCGACGACACGCCGGGGCGACGGCTCGCGCGCGTCGAGCGGGCGAACCGGGTCTCCGGGCTCCGCTCGGCCGGGCTGCGCGTGCTCGAATGGGGCGACGAGCCGCTGGCGACGGAACTGGAGCGGGCCGCCGCGAGGTGGTCGCGGTGACGATCACCCGGCGGCCGCCGCGGTCCGGCGTCGCGGTCGCGGCGCTTTCGGCGGCGACGGGGGCGGCGGCGCTCGGCGTCGTCTCGGCGCCGGCCGGCGCGGTCGCCGCCGTCGGCGTCCTGTTGGTCGGCGGCGGGACGCTCGCCGGGTCGCGCCGGGCGCTCGGCTGGGGCGCCGTCTCGCTGGTCGCGGCGACGCTGCTGGCGGGCGGCGTCTCCGGCGCCGGGCCGGGACCGCTGTTGGTCGGCGGGCTCTCGGCCGCGCTGTCGTGGGACCTGGGCGAGCACGCCGTCGGCCTCGGCGACCAGCTGGGCCGCGAGACGGACGTCATCCGGAACCTCGCAACCCACGCCGCGGGGTCGATCTCGGTCGGCGCCGTCGCCGCCGCGGTCGCGTTCGGGGTGTACGCCGCCGCCGCCGGCGGGCAGCCGGTCGTCGCGCTCGTGTTTCTGTTGGTCGGGGCGATCGCGCTGGTGAGCGCGCTCCGGTGAGGATCGGGGGTTCGCGGACCGGGCCGGAGTCGACCCCGGATCGGGGGCGGGTCGAGGCTACTCGGCGACCTCGGCGCCGTCGACGGTCGGTACCTCGACGCCGTCGAGCACCGCCGCGAGCACGTCCGGTTTCGCCACGTCGTTCACCTTCGCGTCCGGCGTGAGCACGAGCCGGTGGGCGAGCACGGGCCCCGCGACCCGCTTGACGTCGTCCGGCGTGACGAACTCCCGGCCGGCGACCGTGGCGGCCGCGCGGGTCGCCTCGAACAGCCGCTGGGTGCCCCGCGGGGAGACGCCCACCTCGACCCGGCGGTCCCGTCGGGTCGCCCGCGCGACCGCGGCGACGTACTCCAGGAGGTCGTCGTCGACGCGGACGGACTCGGGCGCCTCGCGGGCGCCCAGCACGCGCTCCTCGTCGAGCACGCGCTCGACGCCGGGCTCCTGGTCGAGCCGGCCGGCGCGCCGGCGGAGCAGCTCCACCTCGCCCGCGAGGTCGGGGTAGCCCATCGAGGTCTTCACCGCGAAGCGGTCGAGCTGCGCCTCCGGCAGCGGGAAGTTGCCCGACTGCTCGACGGGATTTTGCGTCGCGATGAGGAAGAACGGCTCCGGGAGGTCGTGGGTGGCGCCGTCGACGGTCACCTGCTCCTCCTCCATCGCCTCCAGAAGCGCCGCCTGCGTCTTCGGCGGCGCGCGATTGATCTCGTCGGCGAGCACGACGTTCGCGAAGATCGGCCCCTCGCTGAACTCGAACTCGCCGCTCCCCTCGTCGTAGACGGTCGTGCCGGTGACGTCGGAGGGGAGCAGGTCGGGCGTGAACTGCACCCGCGAGAACGACAGCCCCAGCGCGGTCGCCATCGACCGCGCGGTGAGCGTCTTCCCCGTTCCGGGCACGTCCTCGATCAGCACGTGACCCCGGGAGAGCAGGCCGAGGAGGATCTCCTCGAAGAAGTCGTCCTCGGCGACGATCGCGGCGCGGAGGGTGTCGAGCACGTCCCCACAGGCCGCGCTCGCGTCGGAAACGTCCATGTGGTGCGAGGGCGCTCCCCGGGCAAGAAGCCTCGGGGTTCCCGCCGACGCCGCCTCCGACCGGTCGGACGAACCGAAACGGTTTACAGGCTGACCGCCGGACGTGAAGGTGAGCCGAGGTAGCCTAGCCTGGCCAAGGCGGCAGATTCGAAATCTGCTGTCCATTCGGACTCGGGAGTTCAAATCTCCCCCTCGGCGCTTCTGACGCGAGCGACGCGACGAACGGTGAGCGGTGCGTGGCCGAGCGAAGCGAGGCCACGGCGCGAACGGCGAACGGAATGAGCCGTGAACGGAGCGAACCGTGAGGAGCCGTCCTGCCGTTATCAGCGACGTGGAGCGACCGTCCGGCCCGGAAGTCGGGCGATGCCGGCTCAGGCCGACTCGACGGCGTCAAGCAGTTCCTCGTAGTCCGGCTCGTTCGTCGGGTCGTCCGCGACCCACTCGTACACGACGGTGCCGTCGTCGTCGAGGACGAACACGGCGCGGTTGGCGATGCCGTGCAGGCCGAGGTCGGCGATGTCCATCGTGAGGTCGTACGCGTCGATGGCGTCGCCGTCCATGTCGCTGACGAGGTCGAACGAGAGGTCGTGCTCGTCGGCGAACGCGCCCAGCGAGAACGCCGAGTCGGCGCTGACGCCGAACAGCGTCGCGTCGGCGTCGGCGAAGCGGTCGGCGTGCTCCTCCAGCGCGACCATCTCGTTGGAACACGGCGGCGTGAACGCCCCCGGGAAGAACGCGAGCACGACCGGCCCGTCGCCGAGGTGGTCGTCGAGGTCGAACGACTCGTGGTCGCTGCCCTTGTACGTCGCGGTGAACGTCGGCGCGGTGTCGCCTTCTGCTACCATATCGGGTTCACGTACCGGCGGGCGCGTCCTAAACCCTCCCCTGTCGTGCGCCGGCCGGTCGCGACACGGCAGCACTCGCCGCCGTCGTCGGGGCGCTCGCCGGCATCCGGCGCTACTCGCCGCCGTCGGTGAACGCCCCGAGCGTGCCGGGCTCGCTGACGTCGTCGCCGCGGAGCCGCCGGCGTCGCTTGTCGTACGCGCCGTCGAGGTCGAGCAGCTGGCGCTGCCGGGAGACGAGGTACGCGTCCACCCCGCTGCGGTCGGCGGGGTGGGCTGCGTGGATCCACACCGGTCGGTCGGCGCCCGTCGAGAGCCCCTCGGCCCACGCCTCCGCGGCGCCGCGGTCGCCGAACTCGCGGCGGGCCCCCTCCCGGAGGACGGCGTGGCCGACCGCCGCGTTCGCCTTGCGGGCGGACGGCTTCACCTCGACGACGTAGCTCACGGCCGCCGCTTGGGCCGCATCCGATAAATACGTCCGGAGTCACTCCCGCCGGCGCCCCGTCCCGCGCGGCCCCGCTACGCCAGCAGCGAGAGGTTCCACGGCCCGACGAGCGCGAACCACGCCGCGTCGCCGTAGGGGGCGACGGTCGCTTCGCGGCGCGGCTCGGACTGGGGTCACCCCTCGACCACGACGGCGTCGCCCGGCTCGACGTCGTCGGCGGCCCCCGCCGGGAGTTCGACGATCGTGTCCGCCCTCCCCCAGCCCAGCCCGATCCAGGGCCGCAGGCGTTTCACCTTCGTCACCTCCCCCTCGACCAGCCAGACGGCGTCGATGGCGAACGGGACGAACAGCATGTGGAGGCTCCGGGAGTCCGCCGCCTCGAACCGAAAGGCGAGCGCGTAGTCGTCGGGCACCGACCGACGGAACATCAGTCCCAGCAGCTGCGAGAGCCCCGAGTCCGCCACCTCGACGTCGTCGGCGAGCACCCGCTTGGTCGGCGCCAGCGCGCGCTCCTCCGGCTCGACGGCCGCGGGGCGATGGATCACTCGCACGCCGGGTCGTCCTCGGTCCGGCGGCATCAACGTACCCCCTTCCGACGGTCGGGGCGCGGCGGGGCCATGCAGGGAATCTCCGTCCCGCGGGGGTGAGCCTTTTTGCCCGAGCAGCGACCCACGATCCGTATGGAGGAGACGCCAGACGGGACACCGGTCGGCGTCGACGACCCCTACGAATTCGCCGGCCGCTGTGACCACCTCACCGGCGACGGTCGCTGCCGCTTCGCACTGGAGCGGGCGGGCGACGACCCGGAGTTCGCCGCCGCCCGCCGCCGCGACGACCACGTCTGCGTCGTCGCCGACGAGGACGTCGAGTGGCGCGACTGTCCGCACTACCGTTCGACCACTGACGCCAAGGAGTGCGTCCGTTGCGGGCTGCGGGAGGTGCGGATCGCCCACGACGACCGCCGGCCGCTCGTCGAGGCGCACCACCTCTCGTACGGCGAGCACACGGCGGGAGCCGGGGAGACGCGGGAGGCTGAGTCCACTCGCGACGGCGGACGCGAGCCGTCCCACGAGATAACCGTCGGCCTCTGTCGCTGGTGTCACACGAAGGTCCACAGGTCGTTCGCCCGCGTCGACGACGACGCGAGTCCCGACCCGGAGGCGGTCGCCGAGCGGGAGTCGCGCCGCGGCGACGAGCTGGGCGAGCTGGAGTTCTCGGCGGCCAGCGAGCGCCTCGACGACGACGGCTGACCGGGCATCGGCGGCGGGTAGTCACGTCCGTGCATCCCCCGCCGGGAAGCGGGCCGCTTTTCACCACGTCCGCGCAACACCGCGTATGAGCGAGCCGCGCATCGTGGTGATCGACAACCACGGGCAGTTCACACATCTGGAGGGCCGCGCGCTCCGAGACGTGGGCGTCGAGACGGAGATCCTCGACAACGACACCGACCCCGACGAGATCGACGCCGACGGGATCGTCCTCTCGGGGGGGCCGAGCATCGACCGCGTCGGCCGGTGTTCGGAGTACCTCGACCTGGACGTCCCCGTATTCGGCATCTGTCTGGGGCTACAGTTCATCGCCACGGAGCTGGGCGGGCGCGTGGAGTCGGGAGACTACGGCGGCTACGCCGACGTCGACGTGCGGATCCGGGGCGACGACGACCCGCTCGTGGGGTCGCTGGCGCCGGAGACGCGCACGTGGGCCAGCCACGCCGACGAGGTGGTCGAGCCGCCCGAGGGGTTCGCCGTCACCGCCGACAGCGACGTCTGCGGCGTCGAGGCGATGTCCGACACCGACCGCGACCTCTACGGCGTCCAGTGGCACCCCGAGGTGAGCCACACCGAGCGGGGGCGGGAGGTCTTCGAGAACTTCGTCGAGATCTGTCGGTAGAGCCGCGCGGGAAGTACGTCCGGTTTTTAATCCTCGACCGCGTTCCCACCCGTCAACACGGATGACTGCGACCCAGAGCAACCTCGCCGGTCTCTCGCGGTTTGTCTTCCGGGCGCCGTCGTGGTACACGTCGGTCGCGTTCGCCCTGCTGCTCGCGGCCGTCGCCGGCGTCGGCGCCTTCGAGCGACCCGAGGCGACGCAGGTGTGGCGGGGCGTGCTGTTCGTCGGACGCGACGCCTGGGAGGGGATCTTCTTCATCGGCGTGCCGACGGTCATCGCCGGCTTCGCCACCGCCTGGGTCGACCGCCTCGTCGGCGGGAAGCTGACCCGCAACCGCTCGTCGCTGCTCGCGCTGGTGTGTGAGGTCGTCATTGTCGCGTTCCTCACGGTCGGCGCGCTGGCGTCGTACCTCACGCCGCTGGGGCAGCGGTTCGTCTTCGACGTGCTGGTCGTCGCGCTGGCGTCGGTGTTCGCGCTGCGGCTGCTCGTCATCATGGCCGTCTCGCGCTCCTCGCTGCCGGTCGCGGCGGTGCCCGCCAGCCTCCAGACCGCCACCGCGGCGCTGCTGCTTTTCGTGTACAGCGGGACGCTCCGCGTGGTCGAGGTGGGAGGCCCGCTGCTGGAGACGTTCCTCGCGCCGTATCTCGCGCGTCCGGACGAGGCGCCCTCGGAGCTGTCGGCGATCAGCCCCGACCACTTCCTCGTTCTCGGGCTCACCTGCCTGCTGTACGCCGTCGCGGTGGGCACCTTCCTCTACGTCGTCGACCGGCCGTGGCGCAACACGCTGGGCGTCTCCGTGCTCGACTTCCTCCAGGGGTTCATCGGCCACGTCGCCGAGGGGAGCCGCGAGCTGGAGGACTTCTTCGAGCAGCTCGGCGAGGAGGCGGTCGTCCCCGTCACCGTACTCGCGTTCCGGACGCTCGACGGCACCGAGAAGGCCCGGTGGGTGCTTCCGATGGTCCACCCCGGGCCGATGGGGGAGATCGGCGGCGGCAACCTCCCGGTGCGGGTCGCGGAGGCGGCCGACGGGCTGGCGTTCCCGCCGCACGCGACCGCCGGCCACGACTTCAACCTCGTCACCGAGCGCGAGGTCGACGCCGTGATCGCGGCCGCCGAGCGCGCCGACTCGCGGCTCACCTACTCGCGGGAGGCCAGCGAGAGCGTCCGCGAGGCCGCCGGCGAGGCGTCGATCCTCGGCCAGGCGTTCGACGACGACGCGCTGCTCGTGTCCACGTTCGCCCCGGGCTTCGCGGACGACGTGGAGTACGCCGTCGGCCTCTCGGCGGCGACGGAGGCGCGCACGGGCGGGCTCGACGACGTGCTGCTGGCGGACGCGCACAACTCCAACAACGGGCTCGACGGCCCCGACCTCGGCCACGTCACGCCGGGGTCGACCCGGTCGTTCGACATGATCCGGGCCGCCTCGCGGGTCGGCGACCGGCTCGAGATCGCCGCTCGCGGCGACCTCTCGGTCGGCGTCGCCTGGGAGCCGACGACGTGGCAACCCAAGGACGGCATCGGCCCGCTCGGGGTCCGCGTGATGGTGACCGAGGTGGCCGACGCCGGCTCCAATCGGGACGCCGGCGCGACCACCGACGCGGACGCGGACCGAGGGGCCGGCGCGGCCGACCCGCAGCGAACCGCGTACGTGCTCGTCGACGGCAACAACATGGAGCCCGGGCTCCGCGACCGCCTCGTCGACGCGGCGGTCGCGGCGACCGACGTGGACGAGGCGGAGGTCATGACCACCGACACCCACGTCGTCAACACCGTCGAGGCCGACAACCAGGTGGGGGCGGCCCTCGACCCCGGCGAGCTGACGGACATGGTGGTCGACCTCGCGGGCGAGGCGGTCGCCGACGTCGAGCCGGTGGAGGCGGGGATGGAGACGGAACACGCCGAGGTGACCGTGTTCGGCAACGACCGCACCGAGTCGCTGGCCAGCCACGCCAACGCCGCCGTCTCGATGGGCGGCGCGCTCGCGGCGGCGGTGATCCTCGCGTCGCTGGCCATCTCGATCCTGCTGTTCCTCGTCACCGGAGCCTGATGCGGCTCTCGGCTTCGGTTCCGGACTGCCGTGGTGCTCCGTTCTCCTCGGCTACACGCCGTTCTCGCCGCGCCATGTCGCCGCCAACTTCGCCAGCGACTCCTCGGCCACGTCGACGAACCGACCGCCATGGTCGGTCACACCGCCGTCGGTCTTGGGGTCGTCGCCGACGTGCACCAGCTTCCCGACCGCGACGCCGAGCGCGTCGGCGACCCGCTCGAACGCCCGGCGGTCGGGCTTGCGCCACCCGCAGGCGACGCTGGAGACGACGGCGTCGAAGTCCTCGCGTGCGAGGTCCGAGCGGACGAGCGTCCGCCCGACCAGCTCCGGCACCGCGCAGTTCGACAGCAGGCCGACTGGCCCGCGATCCCGGGCGCCGGCGACGGCGTCGACGGCGCCCTCGCGCGTCCGAACGTCGGGGTCGAACGCCGAGACGACGGCACGCCGGGCGGCGTTCCCGGGGGCGTCGACGCCGCAGGAGGCGAGCGCCCGGCTGACGTGGGCCGGAAGCGGGACCTCCGCGCCGGCGGGCGCGTCGACGTGCGGCTCGCGGTAAGCGTCCGCCCAGTCGTCGGGCACGTCGACGCCGCGGCGCCGAAGCTCCCCGGCGACGGCGTCGGCGGGGTCGTCGACGCGGTCGACCTCGACGAGCGTGCCGAACAGGTCGAACGAGACGGCTATCACGGCCGCTCGTGGTCGCCGCGGCGACAAAAGGCTCCGGGCCGAGCCGTCCCCGCCGGCCGGCTTACGCCTGGACCGACGCGGACACCGGTTCGCTATCGCAGCATGTGATTTATGACTGTTCGAGGGGCGGCCGCTCCCCTGTCGTCGATCCGGCGTCGAACGGCAGCGATGCGGGCGATTCGTCGCACAACGCGGTCGTCGGGGCGCCGCTCGGGAGCGGCGCGTAGCGAGATACGGCCGTCGGCGCGGTCGGAGACGGGGAGCGTCGGTCGCGCCTACCGGATGATATTCGACTCCAGGTCCTGGGGGAAGAACGTCAGCCATTCGATGCCGTCCTCGGTGATCGCGACCGTGTCGGAGTGGCGGTAGCCGTACTCCCCGGTGTAGATCCCCGGCTCGATGGTGTAGATCTGCCCGGGCGCCATCGTCTCGTCCCCGTCGTCGACATAGTCGTACTCGTCCCAGCCGCGGTCGATGTACGGCGGCTCGTGGCCCCCGAGGCCGATGTTATGGCCCACGTGGTGCCGGGCGTACTCCTCGATCCCCTGCTCGCGGAAGTAGTCGTGAACCGCCTCGTCGACGGCGGCGATGGAGACGCCGGGGCCGAGCGCGTCGATCGCGATGTCCTGGGCCTCCACCATCAGCTCGAAGTAGTGGACCTGCTCGTCGCCGGGCTCGCCGACGAACATCGTCCGCTCCAGTTCCGAGCGGTAGCCGTCGACGTTCGCCGACGCGCCGGTGATCAACACGTCGCCCTCGGAGAGGCGCTCGTTGGGGGTGTGGCCGTGCGGGAGGGCGGTCTCCTCGCCCGAAATGTAGCCCGCGTGGACGGGGCCGCCACCCCGCGTCCGCACCGCATAGCGGTCGCCGAGCGCGTCCAGCATCGCACGGGACGCCTCCATGCTGGCCCGCTGGCTCACGGTGACCGGGTGGGCGCCGACCTCGGTGTGCTCGGCGAGATACCGGTGCCCGAGGTTCGCCCACTTCGCCGACTCCCGCACGAGGGCGACCTCGCCGTCTGTCTTCTCCCAGCGCATCCGGTCGACCCACGACTGATGCTCCACCGCGACGAACTCCGAGAGCGCGGGGCCCTCGTAGCCCATCACTCCGGGGGCGCCGTCGGCGTCGGAGACGACCGACTCGACGCCCATTCCGGCCAGCATCTCCGCGGCGGTCTCGATCGACTTCCCCTGCGGGTAATCGAAGTAGCTATGGACCGCATCGATCCGGGGGTTCGACGCCACGCGCTCCACTTCGAGCCGGGGCACCGTGATCTCCATGCGGTCCGGGGTGACCGCGAGGACGACCGGCCGCTCGGTCTGGATGTGGTGGAAGCTCGAGAGGTACTCGATGCTCGTCGCGTCGAAGAACGTCGCCGCCGCCGCGTCGGCGTCCGCGAGCCGTCCGCGCACCTCCGCGAGTCGCGCGTCGTACTCGGAGTCGGGGAGTCTCGTCGCCATGCGTGCGGGTGCGGGGCGGCGAGCAAAAGCGTGGGGAACCGGTGTCCGGGGCGTCTCGGACGCCGTAGTGCACGTCGTAAATCCCATATCGCGATACAAAATACCTCTTCCTACTGATCCGAACACGCTGGAACGCCCTCGTTCGCGGAGTCGCTCTCGACCACACTCGGCACCGAGGACCGTTCCACGCTCACAGCGGCGCTCCGACCGGATCCGACCGATGACCCATCGGAAGACGCTCCCTCGTACCGGTCTCCGCGATGACCGGAGCCGACTCGCCGGCTCGGAGTGGTTCCCCGGAAGAGACTCGTTCTCGGCCGAGCCGTCGTGGATCAACGAATCATCGGTCGTTGCTCTCGGGCTCTCTCCGTCTCGCAGGGCTCTTCGCGCGTCTCGGCACTGGAAACGGATACGTCCGCCCCGAAGCGGACCCGGCCGACGTCCTAGATGACTGTCCCGACCTTCCTGTGGATCAGTATCGGTTTGTCTACCGGGGTCCGATCGGCGACGGCTCCGTCGCCGTGGAGCTTGATATCGACGTATGAGCCGCCGCAGCGAGCGGAACGGGACCTGTCTGACAACGCCGAGGAACCGCGGTCGTTCTCACTCCGGCCCCGCGTCCGCGAGCCCGACAGTCACGTTCGAAGGGAGGTCGCTCCGGCCTCGTTCACCAGTGGTGGTGGACGTGCTCGGCGACGTGGTCCTCGTACACGTCGCGGACGACGCCGTGGAGCCGGTGGGAAAGCGGGTCCAGTTCCGCGGCGGCGACGTTGTCCTCGACGTGGTCGGGCGTCGTTGACCCGGGGATGACCGTCGAGACGGCGTCGAAGTCGAGGATCCACCGGAGCGTGAACTGCGCGAGGCTCATCCCCTCCGGGACGTGCGGCTCCAGCGCCTCGACGGCGTCGACGCCGGCGCCGAGAGGGACGCCGGCGAACGTCTCGCCCACGTCGAACGCCTCGCCGTCGCGGTTGAAGTTGCGGTGGTCGTTCTCCGGGAACTCCGTGTCGCGGTCGATCGTCCCGATCAACAGCCCCGAGGCGAGCGGCACGCGAACGACGACGCCCACGTCGCGGCGGGCGGCCTCCTCGAGGAACAGCTCCGCCGGGCGCTGGCGGAGCGGGTTGAACACGATCTGGACCGTCTCGACGCCGGGGTACTCGATCGCCTTCAGCCCCTCCTCGACGCGCTCGACGCTGACGCCGTAGTTCGCTATCTTCTCGCGTGCGCGCAGGTCCGCGAACGTGTCGAAGACGCTCCGGTCGTAGTACACGTCAGTCGGGGGGCAGTGAAGCTGGAGCAGATCGAGGGTGTCCTCGCCGAGGTTCTCCCGGGAGCGGTCGACGAACCGCTCCAGGTTCTCGGCGGTGTAGCCGTCGGCGGCGTGGGGGTCGAGCCGGCGTCCGGCCTTCGTCGCGACCGTCACCGCGTCGTGGGCGTCGCGCTCGTCGAGCACGTGTCCGACGTGGCGCTCGCTGCGCCCGTCGCCGTACACGTCGGCGGTGTCGATAAAGTCGACGCCGGCGTCCAGCGCCGTCCGGACGGCCTCGCGGCCCTCCTCGTCCGAGACGTCGCCCCAGTCGCCGCCGATGTTCCACGTGCCGAGCCCGACCGCCGTCACCTCGCCGACGCCGCCGAGTTCGCGGTGCTGCATGTGTCCCACGTCGGCCGGCGCGCGTATGACGACTGTGATCGTGCCTCGGGACGGTACCCCCGACGGTTCGCGGGGCCTCGCGGCGGCGTGTAAGACACCGGCGCCGTCTCTCCTCCTCCAGACGTTGGGACAGATTGATGTGTACGGTGTGAATACGTGGCAGCCATGAGCAAGATCACCTTCCGCGCGGACGCGGACCTCGTCGACCGCCTCGAAGGGTTCGAGGCGTCGAAAAGCGAGGTCATGCGGGAGGCGCTCCGCAGCTACCTCGACGGGGCGGAGCGGTCGGCCGCTCCCGACGACGGCGCGGAGCCGTCCGACGGCGACGCCGGGCGTGGCTCCGCACTCGACGACGCGCTCGCGGCCCGGGTCGACGAACTGGTGGCGGCGCGGCTGGACGAGGCGCTCGGTCCCCGTCACGGCCGCGAGGGGGCGCGACCGTTCGGCGCGCCCGCCGCGACGCCCGAGGTGAACCTCACCGTCAGCGTCGACGGGACCGGCGACGCCGCCGTCGAGGAGGGGGCGTCCGACACCTCGCGGTCCGTCGATCCGTCGGCGTCGGACGCGTCCGGTGCCGGCGGCGCGTCCGACACGGGGGCGACGGCCTGCGTGCAGTGCGGGGAGGGGGTCTCCGAGGACCACGTGTACTGTCCCAACTGCGGCGAGAAGGCGAGCCGTCGGCTGTTCTGTGAGTGCGGCGACGAACTGCGCTCCGACTGGGGCTTTTGCCCGGGCTGTGGCCGGCGGACGCCCGCGGCCGACGTACTCGAGGGGCGGTAAGACGCCGCCGGCGACGCGCGTCGGTGCTCTGTAAGACAAGCCGGACGCACCTGTCATACAACCGGCGGTAGTTTTATATACAACGCACATATTGGTACTGGTGCGTAAGACGGCTCGTCTTACAGGCCGCCTCGGGGCGGGGAAACCCCGGGGACGGCCCGTGAGGGCACGCACCCGCGTGCTGTCGTCTTACCGGGGGAATGTACAAATGGAGCGTGTGACACTACGGATACCGAAACAGCAGATCGAGGAGGTCGAACAGATGGTCGAGACGGGGGAGTTCCCGAACCGCAGCGAGGCGATCCGCTCGGCCGTCCGCGACATGCTCAACGAGCAGGCCGAGTCCGGTGAGCGCGGACGGGGCGACCGGAGCAAGCGCAGCTGGGCCAAGGTGTAATCGCGATGCAGGACATCGTTCAGGACGCCCTGGCGAACGCGGAGGCCGAGCAGCGCGACATGTCGGCGATGGACGACGACGACGAGTTCGGGGAGCCCCGGATCGTCATCGTCGGCGCGGGCGGCGCGGGCAACAACACCATCAACCGACTGTACAACATCGGCGTCGACGGCGCGGACACCGTCGCCATCAACACGGACAAACAGCACCTCAAGATGATCGAGGCCGACACGAAGATCCTCGTCGGCAAGTCGCTGACCCAGGGGCTCGGCGCCGGCGGCGACCCCAGCATGGGCGAGCGCGCCACCGAGATGGCCCAGGGAACGATCAAGGAGGTGCTCGGCGACGCGGACCTCGTGTTCGTGACCGCCGGCATGGGCGGCGGGACGGGCACCGGCGCGGCGCCGGTCGTCTCGAAGATCGCCAAAGAGCAGGGCGCGATCGTCGTCGGCATGGTGTCGACGCCGTTCAACGTCGAGCGCGCCCGCACGGTCAAGGCCGAGGAGGGGCTTGAGTCCCTTCGCAACGAGGCCGACTCGATCATCGTCCTCGACAACAATCGGCTCCTCGATTACGTCCCGAACCTCCCGATCGGGAAGGCGTTCTCGGTGATGGACCAGATCATCGCCGAGACGGTGAAGGGCATCTCCGAGACCATCACCCAGCCGTCGCTCATCAACCTGGACTACGCGGACATGTCCACGATCATGAACCAGGGCGGCGTCGCGGTGATGCTCGTCGGCGAGACCCAGGACAAGAACAAGACCCGGGAGGTGGTCAACGACGCGATGAACCACCCGCTGCTGGACGTGGACTACCGCGGCGCGTCGGGCGGACTCGTCCACATCACCGGCGGCCCCGACCTCACGCTGAAGGAGGCCGAGGGGATCGCCGACAACATCACCGAGCGGCTGGAGGCAAGCGCCAACGTCATCTGGGGCGCGCGGATCCAGGAGGAGTACAAGGGGAAGGTGCGCGTCATGGCGATCATGACGGGCGTCCAGAGCGCGCAGGTGCTCGGCCCGAGCACGCAGAAGCAGGCCGACAAATCCCGCCAGTCCATCGAGGGCGCGAGCGCCTCCGATGTGGACTTCGACGCGAAGGCCAACGCGGAAGCGGCCGCCAGCGGCGGCCAGGAGGGCGCCTGGCAGTCCGACGGCGGGCGCGAGCGGACGAGCGAGCGCAACAACGGCCTCGACGTCATCCGCTGACGCCGACGGTCGTCGACCGACGCCGACAGTTCTCTCCGTTTTCGACCGGCGAGCGACGTCACCGCACCGGAACGGCCGTTTACGCGCCGAAGCGTCGCTGAGACGACGGACACGCCGTCGACGGCCCGCCGGTCACGCCGCCTCGATCGCGTCGAGCAGTTCGCACTTCCGGCAGACGTCGCGGGCGGACTCCGACCCGCAGTTCTCACACGGCGAGAGGTCGGGCTCGTCGCCGCCGTCGCGGTACTCGCCGGCGAGCACGCCCGACAGCTCCTCGTAGCCCGCCATGATCGAGTGTCGGACGCCGGGGTGACGCTCCTCCAGTTTCAAGAGGAGATCCCGGAGCTCCCTCCGGTACGCCTCGCTGGCGTGGGGACACTCCGCCGTGTGGGAGGGGAGACCCCGGAGGTGGCAGTACAGCGCGACCTCCTTCTCGGGGACGTCCCGCAGCGGCTTCGCCCGCGGGACGAAGCGGTCGGTCTCGCGACGCCGGTCGAACGGGCCCAGCGAGGCGTCGAACTGCCTCGCCATCCGGGCGACGTCCCCCTCCAGGAAGTTCATGAGCGCGGTCTGGGCCTCGTCGTCGAGGTTGTGGCCGGTGAGGAGCTTGTCGGCGTCGAGCGCCTCGGCGTGCGTCTCCAGTAGGTCCCGGCGGAACACCCCGCAGTAGGCACACGGCGCCATGTTCTCGGGGTCGTCCTCGGCCACCTCGTCCATGCGGACGCCCAGCTCCTCGGCGTAGCTCACCGTCTCATGGCGCACGCCGAGGTCGGCGGTCAGCTCCTCGCAGGCGGAAAGCGACTCGTCGCGGTACCCCTCGATCCCCTCGTGGATCGAGAGGGCGACGAGCTCCACGCGGGGGTCGTCGGCGAACGTCTCCCGGAGGATCGTCGCGAGGACGACGCTGTCTTTCCCGCCGGAGAGACCGATCACCCACCGGTCGGGGTCGTCGGGCGTCGCGTCGTCGGCGAGGAGGTCGTCCTCGCGGACGCGCCGGCGGACGCGACGCTCGACCGACTCCCGGAAGTGGGCGTCACAGAGATGCGCCCCGGAGTAGGCGGCGTGCATCACCGCGTCGGCGCCGCACCTGTCGCAGTCCATCGTCGCCGGCTTGCACGCGGCCGGGCATACCGGTTTCGACCCGCCGTGTCGCCGACGCGGCGGTCAGCCGGCGGAGATGCCGATGACCGCGTCGCAGTCCGGACAGGTCCACACCTGCGGGGCGTTCGTCTCCGGCGCGCGGCGCAGCGTGTCGGCCCACTCCGAGAGGTCCGACTCGCAGTGCGGACAGTGTGGCATATGACAGCGTACGACAAGGACGGAGTTGAGTGTTGTGGCGCGCCCCTTCGAGGAACACGAAACGGGATGTCGCTACGGGGGTCGCTCCCGAGCACGGGCGGACCGCGGCGACGCGTAAGACGCATCACGCTCCCGCGCCGAACGAAGGGTATGGAGCGCGAGGCGGCCCTCGACCGCGTGGAGGCGATCATCGACGCCGTCGACGAGGGGCCGATGCCGGTCCCGGTCCGCGAGGTGTGGGTGTACGGCGACGCGGCGCTCGGGCTCGACCCCGTCGACCGCCTCGACGTGTACGTGACGAAGGACCTGCTCATGCGGAGCGACGACCCCGACGCCGCCGAGGCGTTCGAGCGCTCCCACGGCGTGAGGGGCGTCGGACGGTCGGTGTCGGCGGAGTGGGCCCGCGAGCACCCCGAACTGCTGCGCGCGAACGACGCGGGCCACGCCGCCCCCGAGCGGTGCCTCGCGGCACAGCTCCTCCCCGACGACGAGCCGGTCCACCTGGAGGTATGTAACGCGCCGTTCGACGCCAACGTCAGACAGCGGCTGACGGCGGCGCTGGACCGCGGCGTCCGCGAGCAGGTGCTCGACCCGCGCGGGGTACAGCTGTACGCGGAGGGGCGCCGCGCCACGGAGACGATGGCGAAGCTGCGCGGCGGGGAGCTCCCGTTCCCGACGCTGTCGGAGGCGCTGGAGATGCTCGGCGCCGACGAGGGGGAGGCCGAAGCCGTGGCGGACGCGATGTCAGCCGCCCGACAGCGACAGGAGGGCGCGACGGTCCGCGGCGACGTGGTCTGACGGACCCGGTCGCGGGCGTGGAAGGGGCGACGGCCCGCCGGCTACACCCGTCCGACGGTCACGTCGAACGGCACCGTCTCGACGCGCTCGTACTCGCGGTCGGCCGCCTGCCGGGCGGCCACCCGACCCATCTCGCGCCAGCGGCTCCGGAGGGCGTCGTAGCCGTCGTCCCCGGCGTCGTCGAGTTCGCGCCGAAGCTCCGTCTCGTGGTCGGCGAGGCCGGCGCCGCTCGCCTTGCGTGCGATCCCGCGGAGGTCCGCCTCCGAGTACGGCGGCTCGACCCGCTTCTCGTGGCGGTAGCGCCGCGACTCGACGCCCGATAGTCCCGCCTCGCCGAACAGCTCCCCGACGCGGTCGCCCGGCGCCACGTCGGTGCCGACGCCCGCGATGTACGCCTCG
Organism: Halobacteriales archaeon QS_6_71_20; assembly: GCA_003020945.1. Lineage (GTDB taxonomy): Archaea > Halobacteriota > Halobacteria > Halobacteriales > Haloferacaceae > Halobaculum. The sequence goes on along the minus strand of PXRU01000003.1, from coordinate 83,517 downwards.
CGGACGCGGGCCTCGAGAGCGGCCTCGCTGTCGACGGTCGAGCGCACCGTCACGTCGGCGTTGTCGGGTTCGACGGCGGCGACCAGCTCCGAGGAGACGCGGGCGAACTCCCGGACGGCCGCGCCGGGGTCGGGGAGGTTGACGAGCAGCGCCTGACAGACGACGAGGTCGACGGCGCCGTCGGGCAGCGGAAGCCGGGTGGCGTCGCCGGCGCAGTAGTCGATGGTCGAGGCGGCCCCGTGCTCGGAGCCGGGGTCGGCGTCGCGGGCGGCTCCCAGCAGCTCGCGGTCGGCGTCGACGCCCACCACAGTCGCCGCCGGCGCCTCCTCGGCGAGCACGCGGGTGAGCTCGCCGGTGCCACAGCCCACGTCGAGGACCCGGGTTCTGCCGGGGAGGTCAAGGGGGGACAGCGCCTCCCGGCTCTCCCACATCCCGCGGCGCGTGCGGTCGAGGTAGTCGGCGGTGAAGCGGCGCATCGATCGATGATCGGTCGGAGAGTGGAATTGTTCGCGTGATAAATTGGCGGATCGCGGCTCGTCGCTTCCGTCCGTGTCACCGCGAGACGGTGGTTCCCGAAAGCCCCCGGGCGTCTGCGGTCGCGCGGGACACGCTGTGCTCCCCGCTCCGTTCGCTTCGCTCACGCCGCTGCGGTGCTTGCGGCCCCGGGCTTCCCGCGGACGCCCGGCCCCTTTCAGTCCCACCCGACGCCGCCGCACGGCCCGCGACCTCCCCAGCCGATTCGCTCGGTCGCCATGCTCCCTCGCTCATCCCTCGCGCGCTTGGCGGACACTGGAGGTCCGCCGGCGCACGCCACCGACCGCGGTTCGTGCACACCGTACAAACGGGGATGACGCTTGGCCCATCCGACCCACGGGTGGGAATGGAAGGGGCCGCGGCTGTCGGGGAAGGCGGCCGAAGCAAGCACCGCAGGTCGAAGGCCGAGGAGCGCAGCGAGGCCCCCGACCCGACAGCCGCGGGGGCTTCCGAAGTGGCCCCCGCGGTATCGAGACTGACAACCGATGGGACAGTCCAGCGAACGAAAACGGCGTTTACGGCGAAGCGAACTCCATTCGCGACCGATCCTACACCGACTCCTTCAGGTCGTACAGGTCGCCGTACTTCGTGCGGACGTAGTCGACGAAGTAGTCGGCGGTGAAGTCCTCGCCGGTGGCCTCCCGCACCAGCTCGTTCGTCTCGTAGCGGCTCCCGTGGCGGTGGACGTTCTCGCGGAGCCACTCCTGGAGGGGCTCGAAGTCGCCGCCGCGGACCGTGCCGTAGACGTCGCCGATGTCGTCCTCGGCGGCGTTGAACAGCTGGCTCGAAAGCACCGACCCCAGCGAGTACGTCGGGAAGTAGCCGAAGTTGCCGTGGCTCCAGTGGATGTCCTGCAGACAGCCCTCCGTGTCGGTGTCGGGGCGGATCCCCAGGTACTCCTCGTACTTGTCGTTCCAGGCCTCCGGCACGTCCTCGACGTCGAGCTCCCCCGAGATCAGCGCCCGCTCGATCTCGAACCGGATGACGATGTGGAGGTGGTATGTGAGCTCGTCGGCCTCGACGCGGATGAGGTTGTTCTCGTACACCCGGTTGGCCGACTCGTACGCCTCCCAGGGCGTGGCGTCCGTGTCGAAGCGCTCGGCGAACTTCGGCGTCACCAGCTCCCAGAACGCCGGCGACCGCCCGACGTGGTTCTCCCAGAGGCGCGACTGGCTCTCGTGGATCGAGAGGTCGCGCGACTCCCCCAGCGGCGTGCCGAACTGCTCCTCGGGAAGCCCGAGGTTGTAGAACGCGTGGCCGAACTCGTGGACGGTCGCCATCAGGCCGCCGAGCGGGTCCGACTCGTCGTATCGCGTCGTGACCCGGCAGTCGTACACGTTGCCGGAGGTGAACGGGTGCGTCGAGGGGTCGAGGCGGCCGCGGTCCCAGTCGTACCCCAGCATCGTGAGCACCTCCCGGGAGAGCGCCTCCTGCTCGTCCGTTGGGAACTCGCCCGCGAAGGCGTCGGTGGCGACGTCGGCGTCCGACTCGCGGATCTCGTCGATCATCGGGACGAGCGTTTCCTTCAGCGTCTCCAGGATCTCCTCGGCCCGCGACAGCGGGAGGTACGGCTCGTAGTCCTCGAAAAGCACCGCGTAGGCGTCGCGGTCGGGGTCGATGTGTTCGGCGTAGTCGCGCTTCAGCTCGACCAGCGTCTCCAGGTGCGGCGCGAACCGGTCGAAGTCGTCCTCCTCGCGGGCGCGCTCCCAGGCGTTCAGCGCCTCGGTGGAGGCCTCGGAGATCTCCTTGACGAGCCCCGTCGGCACGGCGTCGGCGCGCTCGAACTCGCGGCGCATCTCCCGGAGCTGTGCCGCCCGCTCCCCGTCGAGGTCGAGCTCCTCGCAGGCGTCGAGCAGCTCCGCGGTGCGGTCGTCGGTGAGCAGCTCGTGACCCAGCGACGACAGCACGGACAGCTGCTTCGAGCGGGCGGGCGTGCCGCCCTCGGGCATCATCACCTGCTGGTCCCAGCCGAGCACCCCGGCGGCGCCCTGCACCCCGTTGATCCGCTCGAATCGCTCCACCAGCTCCGCGTAGGCGTCGGCCGTCTCGGCCTCGCCCTGTGCGTCGGTAGCCATCGAGTAAGAATTGCCGCCCGTCTGCCTTCAACTACCCGCCACGCGAACGCGCCCGCGGCTCACGCGAACGCATACCCGCCACGCGAGTGCATAACCCGCTACGCGAACGCGCTCGCCCGCTCGGCCACCTCGCGGTAGATCCGGTAACACCGGTCGAGCACGTCCAGCGAGACGCTCTCGCCGTCGGTGTGGGCCTCGCCCGACTCGGCGGCGCCGCAGATCACGCACGCGGTGCCCGTCTCGGCGAGCCAGCCCGCGTCGGTCGCGTGCGGCTTCACGACGTGGTCGGGCGTCCCCGACTGCGCCTCCCGGGTCGCCGCCAACGCCGTGTCGGCGAACGCGCCGTCCGAGCAGGCCATCGGCGGGAGGTCCTGGTCCACCGTCCACTCGACGCCGTCGACCCGCTCGACCCGCTCCAGGGGCGCGCGCTCGCCCGGCACCGTCCGCTCGTCGACGGTCACCTCACAGCCGTCGGGGACGACGTTCCAGGCGGTCCCCCCGTCGATCCCCGTCACCGCGAGGCTCCCGCGCACCGGCTCGCCCCGCACCGTCGTCTCCGGGAACGGGAGATCGCGGACCACGTCGACCGCGTCGCAGGCGCGGTACACCGCGTTCGCCCCCTCCCCGGGGACGCTCGCGTGCGCGCTCTCGCCCGTCGCGACGAGCGTGCTCGCGCGCCGGCCTTTGTGCGCGACGACGACGTCGGTGACGCCCTCGCCGGAGTAGTTCGTCGACCCCTCGCCGACGACGGCGTACTCCGGGGCGAAGCCGTCCGCGACGGCGGCGCGGGCGCCGACCCCGCCGCGCTCCTCGCCGACGAACGAGGCGAAACACAGCTCGCAGCCGTCGGGGTCGGCGTCCCGGAGGGCGCACATCGCGGCGGCGACGGCCCCCTTCATGTCGGCGCTGCCGCGCCCGTACAGCCGGCCGTCGCGCTCCTCGACGACGTACGACTCCGTGCCGTCGGGACCCGCCTCCGTCTGCGGCTCCCCCGGCGGCACGACGTCGTGGTGGCCAACGAGCGCGAGCGTCGGCGCCGCCGGGTCCCCGGTCCGGGCGAACACGTTGCCGTGGTCGTCGCGCTCGACGGCGGCGTCGGTTTCCGCGCGGAGCCACGACTCGATCGCGTCGCCGGCGGCGGTCGGGTCGTCGTGGCTCGGGATCGACACCAGCTCGCGGGCGAGCGCTCGAAGCTCCTCGGCGCTCGCGGCGTGGTCGCTCATACCCGCCCGCCCGGCCGGCGCGGGCATAACTCCGGCGTCGCCGGCGGGCTCCCGGCTCCGCGATCGGTCCCCGTCGCGGCTCACGGCGTCGACGAGGCGGTCGACGCTCCCCCGCGGCCGCGTGCAGGCAGTCTTAAACGGCTCCCGGCCCCAACGTCGGTATGAACGTCGTGCCGGACACGAGCGCGGTCATCGACGGCCGCGTGTCGGAGCGCATCGCGGACGGCGACTACGACGGGGCGACCGTCCACGTTCCCGAGGCCGTCGTCGGCGAGCTGGAGGCGCAGGCCAACGCCGGTCGCGACACCGGCTGGGACGGCCTCGGCGAGCTGCAGCGGCTCGCGGAGCTCGCGGCCGAAGGGAAGATCGACGCCGAGTTCGTCGGTCGGCGCCCGAGCGTCGCCGAGCAGCGGGGGGCCGGCGAGGGCGACGTCGACGCGTTGATCCGCGACCTGGCGGTCGAACACGACGCGGTGCTGCTCACCTCCGATTTCGTCCAGTCGGAGGCCGCGCGGGCGATGGGGCTCGACGTGGAGTACGTCGAGCCGGTGCCGCGGGACGTGACCGCCGACGACGGGCTCGACATCGAGCGGTTCTTCAGCGAGGACACGATGTCGGTCCACCTGCGGACGGGCACCGTTCCGAAGGCGAAACGCGGCGACATCGCCGACCTCCACTACGTCCACGTCGACGGGGCCGAGCCCAGCGACGAGGCGCGGATGACCGAGTGGGCCGACGAGGTGGAGGCGACCGCCCGCGCGTCGAGCCAGGGGTTCGTCGAGCTGTCGGAGCCGGGGATGACGATCGTCCAGTACCGCGACTACCGGATCGCGGTCGCGCGGCCGCCGTTCTCCGACGCCGTCGAGATCACGGCGGTGCGCCCGATCGCGAAGACGACGCTGGACGACTACGAGTTCGCGGACGAACTGCGCGAGCGCTTCATCGAGCGCCAGCGGGGCGTGCTCATCTCGGGGGCGCCCGGCGCCGGGAAGTCCACGTTCGCGCAGGCGGTCGCGGAGTTCCTCAACGAGAACGACTACGCGGTGAAGACGATGGAGAAGCCGCGCGACCTCCAGGTGTCCGACGAGATCACCCAGTACACCGCCCTCGACGGCGACATGGCGAACACCGCGGACTCGCTGCTGCTCGTCCGGCCGGACTACACCATCTACGACGAGGTGCGCAAAACTCACGACTTCGAGGTGTTCGCGGACATGCGCCTCGCGGGCGTCGGGATGGTCGGCGTCACCCACGCGACCCGGGCGATCGACGCGCTCCAGCGGCTCGTCGGCCGGGTGGAGCTCGGGATGATCCCGCAGGTGGTCGACACCGTCGTGTTCATCGAGGCCGGCGCCGTCGACACCGTCTACGACGTGACGACGCAGGTGAAGGTGCCCGAAGGGCTCACCGCGGAGGACCTCTCGCGCCCGGTGATCCAGGTGGTCGACTTCGAGACGGGCGTCCCGGAGTACGAGATCTACACCTTCAACAACCAGGTCGTCACGGTGCCGCTCGACGGCACGGGCGACGGCCGCGACCAGACGGGCGTCGGCCGGCTCGCCAAACAGGAGATCGAACGGGAGATCCGCTCGGTCGCCCGCGGCCACGTCGACGTGGAGCTGCAGGGACAGAACGACGCCGTCGTCTACGTCGAGGAGGACGACATCAGCTACGTCATCGGGAAGGGCGGCGGCCGCATCTCCGACATCGAGAACCGCCTCGGCATCGACATCGACGTGCGGACCCACGACGAGCGGCCCGGCGGCGGCTCGTCGCCCGCCGACGGCGCCCCGACGCCCGAGCCGAAAGGGGAGGTCGTCCAGCCGGAGATCACCGGCCGCCACGTGGTGATCCGGATGGACGAGGGCGTCGGCGAGACGGTGGAGGTGCGCGCCGACGACGAGTACCTGTTCACCGCCACCGTGGGTCGCGGCGGCGACATCCAGGTGTCCCGCGGCAGCGCCATCGCGGAGGAGCTGGAGGACGCCATCGACCGCAAGCGGCGGATCACCGTCGTCCCGGCGTGAGGAGCCGGCCCCGTGGCGGCGCGTCGGCCGTCGGCGTCTGAGCCGGGTTCGGAGCCGGATCTCACTCGGGGGCTGACACCGGAGCCTGTTCGGTTCGCGCGCCGGCCGGCTCCGGACGTTCGCGCGACGGCGCGCGGTCGTCGTTACCGCACGCGTCGCCGTGGTCCCGGCTTCCGATTTCAAACCTCGCATCCGGCTCCCCGACCGATCGGTAACTGCCGGCACGCTACCCTTTTATACCCCGTAGGTGTGCACCGATCATGAACCGCGGTGACGGCGCACCGGAGCGGCGACGCTGCGGAACGCACGGCGAGTCCGGTCTCGGGTCGACGGGGCCGGCTGAACGCGGGGGTATCCGAGACAACCTCGCGCTGGTGTTTCTCGTCGGAACCGCGTACGCTCTCGTCGTCGCCGGCAGCGCGATCGCCGCCGTGTTCGCTCCGTTCTCGCTCGCGGGCGGGGTCGCGGCGATCGCCGCGGTCCTCGGGGTGTCGGCGTTCGACAGTCGAGTCGGCTCGGTTCTGTCCCTCCTCGTACTGTCCACGTTCCCGCTCGCGTTCGCGGCGAGCGTCGTCGGACTGGACCTGCTGGTCGTCCGCGCACTCGTCGACGCCCCCGAGACGAACGTGACCGGAACGCTCGGGTGGGTCGCCGTGGCGGTCCCTGCGCTCGCGGTTCCCCTCCTGCCGACCGCGCTGATCTTCTCGCCGTACGGGCTGGTTCAACTGGTGTTTTCGCCGGCGCTCGGTGGCGCGGTCGTGGTCACCGTCGTCGGTGCCGCGGCGGTCGCCGGAGTCGGCGGGACGACCGTCCCGTTCGCGCTGCAGGCCGACGGCGTGTCGCTTCGGGTCGCTGCCGGGCGTGCCGTCGACGCCATCGTCGCCGACCCGGTCGCCGCGAGTTCACCCCTCGGCTCCCTGCTGGTCGGCTGGGGGGTCGGTGCGGTGCTGCTCGCAGTTACTGCCGGCACGTTCGCCCTCGCGCTGGGGGTGTGGCTGTTCGGCGTCTTCCTCCTTCCGTTCGTCCTCGTGTTCTGGGCGTGTGCCGCGGCGGCGTTCGCGGCGGGTCACGTGGGATATCGTCTCCGGACGTACGCGAGCCATCGACGGGGCTGAGCGGTGCCGATCGCGATCTTCCGTTGCGACGGTCCGGTTTCTTCGACGGCGCCGTGTGAACAGTAAAACGGTGTTCGTCGAGCGCTCAGCCGGCAGACGACGACAGTCGTGGGACGACGGGTACCGCAGTGGCGCTTACTCCGCGCAGCAGGCTTCTCGCCCGTCTTCAGCCCGGTCCGAGTCATTCTGTGTACGTGACTCCGCGTTCGCCGGCTTCTGCCCGCCGTCGGCCTCCGCCGTCTGTGGGGCGGTGAGCTGGTAGAGGTTCTGCCGCGCGTCGGCGAAGTAGACGTCCTCGTCGACGACGCCGATGTTTTCGAGTCGTTCGAGCGCGTACCGTACCGTCCGCGCGGAGAGCATCGATTCCTCGACGATCCCCTTCTGCGTCAGCGGCCCGTCGTACTCCAGAACCTTGAACACGAGTTTGGCGCTCGGGGGCAGGTCGTCGAGGGATTCCTCGTCGGTTGCGGCCATCGTTACGATTCGAAACAAGCCACTCGCTTAAAGATTCACGGAACATTATTCGGGGTGTCGCCGTCCTCCGGCAAGCGAACCCCTTTTGTCGTCGGCTGGTCGACTGTCGCGTATGGCCACGGAAGCAGCTTCGGGGCTCTCCGACCACCTCCGCGGGGTGACGGTCACAACCGTCTCGTGTCTGTCGGGGATCGCCGCGGCGCTCGTTTCCGCGATTGTCTTCGGGGTCTCCGCCGACGCGGCGACGGGTCGGCTCACCCTGCTGGTGGTCGCGGGCTTCGTCTTCGCGCAGATACCGCTGCTGAAGCTCCTCGGCGTCGATATCGAGGAGTTCGGCATCAAGGACAACCTCTACGTGGCGTTCATGACGTTCACGCTGTGGTTCATCTCCTACGGCGTCATCCTGTCGGCCAACCTGGCGTAAGATGGCGGACGACAGCATCGCGGTCGTCGACCTCGACCGGTGTCAGCCCGACCGGTGCAACTACGAGTGCGCGAACTTCTGTCCGCCCAACCGCACCGGGAAGGACTGCATCGTCGAGCGCGGCGACCGCTACGACGAGGGCGAGCCGTACGACGGCGGCCCCGACCAGGTGTGGATCTCCGAGGAGATCTGTCTGGGCGAGTCGTGCGGCATCTGCGTCGAGAAGTGTCCGTTCGACGCCATCGAGATCATCAACCTCCCCTCGGAGCTGGACGACGAGCCGGTCCACCGCTACGGCGACAACGCCTTCGGGCTGTACGGGCTGCCGGCGCCCGAGCCCGGCAACGTGACGGGGATCCTCGGCCCCAACGGGATCGGGAAGTCGACGGCCGTGAAGATGCTCTCCGGGGAGCTCGTGCCGAACCTCGGCCGCCACGACGAGGAAGCGAACTGGGACGCCGTGCTGGAGCGGTTCAAGGGAACCGAGCTCCAGAACTACCTCGAACGCGTCGTCGACAGCGACGTCAGCGTGGCGCGCAAGCCGCAGTACGTCGACCGGATCCCCAAGCGGTTCGACGGCAACACCCGGGAGCTGCTGGAGGCGACCGACGAGCGCGGCGAACTCGACTCGCTAGTCGAGCGCCTGAACATCGCCCCCGTGATTGACCAGGACATCGACTCCATCTCCGGCGGCGAGCTCCAGCGGGTCGCGCTGGCGGCGACGCTGGCGCGGGACGCGGACTTCTACTTCCTCGACGAGATCACGCCGTACCTCGACATCGGCCAGCGGATGACGGCCGCGCGGCTCGTCCGGGAACTCGCCGACGACGGCGAGCGCTCGATGATGGTCGTGGAGCACGACCTCGCGATCTTGGACCTGCTCGCGGACACGCTCCACGTCACCTACGGCGAGCCCGGCGCCTACGGCGTCGTCACCGACCCCAAGTCCACGCGCAACGGCATCAACGAGTACCTCAAGGGGTATCTCGACAACGAGAACATGCGGATTCGGCCCGACGCGATCACCTTCGACGCCCACGCGCCCCGGGAGACCACCCGGAGTCGGGTGCTGTTCGAGTACCCCGACATGGCGAAGTCGTACGGCGACGGGGAGTTCTCCCTGGAGGTGGACGGCGGCGCCGTCCACGAGTCGGAGGTGCTGGGCATCGTCGGCCCCAACGGGATCGGGAAGTCGACGCTGGCGAAGCTGTTCGCGGGGAAGCTGGAACCCGACGAGGGTGCTCTCGACCTCGGGATGGAGATCGCCTACAAGCCGCAGTACATCGAGATCGACCAGCCGATGCGCGTCGACGCGTTCCTCTCGTCGATCGCCGACGACTTCGGCTCCTCCTACTGGGACACCGAGGTCGCGCGCCCGCTCCAGCTCAACCCGATCATGGAACAGCGCCTCACCGACCTCTCGGGCGGCGAGCGCCAGCGCGTCGCCATCGCGGCGTGTCTCTCCGAGGACGCCGACCTGTACCTGCTGGACGAGCCGTCGGCTCACCTCGACGTCGAACAGCGCGTGCAGGCGACGACCGCGATCCGGCGGTACGCCGAGAACCACGACGCGACGGTGCTGGTCATCGACCACGACATCTACATGATCGACCTGCTGGCCGACCGGCTGATGGTGTTCGACGGCGAGCCGGCCGTCGAGGGCCACGCGAGTCAGCCCCAAGAGATGCGCGCCGGGATGAACGACTTCCTCTCGGACCTGGACGTCACGTTCCGCCGCGACGAGCGGACGGGGCGCCCGCGGATCAACAAGCCCGACTCCCAGCTCGACCGCCAGCAGAAACGGGAGGGCGAGTACTACTACACCGGGTGAGGCTGTCCGGGCCGCGTGGCTTTCGGCCGCGATAGACACGAACGATTACTTCACGAGTCTGCTCGTATATCGCCCATGAGCGGAAACGAGGAGTTCCCGCTTCCGGACGATCTCCCGGAGCCGGACGACGACGGCGGTGCGGATCACCTCCCAGATACGACTGTTCCGCCGGTGGCGCTTACCGCAACTGACGGGACGACGGTCGATCTTTCGAAACGAGCCGGCCGAACCGTCGTGTACTGCTACCCGAAGACCGGGCGGCCAGATAGAGACGTGATACCGGACGGCTGGGATTCGATTCCGGGGGCGAGAGGCTGCACACCGGAGGCCTGTACCTTTCGTGATCACTATCGGGACCTCCGAGAGCGTGGCGTAGGCGGGGTGTACGGTCTCTCGGTGCAGTCGACGGAGTACCAACGTGAGGCACAGGATCGCCTTCAGCTCCCGTTTCAGCTCCTCAGCGATGACGACCTCGAGTTCGCCGGTCGTCTCGACCTCCCGACGTTCGAGGTCGCCGGCGAACACCTGTTGAAGCGGCTGACGCTCGTGCTCGACGACGGGCGCGTCGAGCACGTGTTCTATCCGGTCTTTCCGCCGGACGAACACGCACAGGAAGTGGTCCGCTGGCTGGAGACGGCACCGCCCGCAGGCGACGCCGAGAGGTGAAGCGCAGCCGAAGGCGGGTGACGGACGGCGTACACGTGTGTGGCGGTTCGACGGCTCCGGCTCGTGTGAACGGCCCCGATGGGCGAATCGCGCTCGTCCAGCACGGACGGACCGCCGGACGGTTCTTCCCCGGCGGTGCCGCCTCGACCGGTCGCGCCGCCCGCCGAGCGGATCCGATCTCCTCGTCAGTGAACCTCCGCGGGTCGGTGTTACGGACGACGAGCGCGCCGTAGAACTCGCGGTCGGCGTACAGCGGGGTTCGGACGGACGACTCCGACCTCAGTCGCTCGTGCGTGGGAAGGCCGGAAACGCGACCGTCGACGTCGACGTCCGGGATCGCCTCGACCTCGCCGTCGTCGCTCAGGTACGGTCGTACTCCTTCTCGAAGCCGCGGAACTCGGTGCGGTGGGCCGCCTCGTCGGTGAGGATCGAGACGGCGATGTCCTCGGTGACGGGGTCGTTCGCCGCCTCGGCCTCCTCGATGAGTTCGCGGTACGTCGCGATCGCGTCCTCCTCGGCCTCGAGCACGCCGTCGATGACGGCCGGGACGTCGGTGGCGTCCTCCGGCGGCTGGAGGCCGCCCTGGTTGGCGGTGAACTCCGCCGACCCCGGGGGGCGGGCGCCGAGCTGTTTCAGACGGTTGCCCAGCATCTCCGCGTGCCCCAGCTCCTCCTGGATATCCGTCTGGAGGCTCTCTTTGATCTCCTCGGCGCGGACGCCGTCGAGGACGATGGCGTTCGTCTGGTAGTTCATCACCGTCTCGATCTCGTCCCCGTACGCCTTCCGCAGGATCTCGATCACGCGGTCGTCCGACATGGCGGACGGAAATCGCTCCGGCGGAGGAATATAGCTGTCCGCCGGCGCCGCGGCGTGGAAAACGGGGCGCCGCTGAAGTGTCGCGAGCGCGACGGAGAACGGACCGAGACGACAGACGGACGAACGCGACGGCGACGATCGACGAGGACGGGGACGGGCGAGCGGAGGCGATGACCGACGAGGACGGGACGGACGAACGCGGCGGCGACGACCGGCGAGAACGGGCGAGCGGAGGCGATGACGACCGACGAGGACGGGGTGGAGACGACGTACTACAGCTGTTCGCGCGAGCAGGTGCCACAGAGGTGCTCCTCCTTCACGTCGACCTCGCGCACCGTCGGGGAGAAGGACATGACGCATTTGCTGTTGTCGCAGTGTTCCAGGCCGAGCGTGTGGCCGATCTCGTGGACGATCTCCTTGCGGACGCGGTCGGCGAACACCTCGCCGGCGGGCTTGGTGGAGACGCCGCCGTCGGAGGAGGTCTGGAGCCGGTAGGTCGAGACGACCGAGCCGTTGCCGTTGAGATACGCGAGTCCGAACACGTAGTTGCGCCGCCGGTAGTAGAGGTCCTGCGGGGTGATGCCGATGTTCTTCTCGCCGCCGCCGACCCGGGAGACGAGTTCGATGAACTGCTCGGCCCGGTACTGGTTGCGGCTGCGGTCGTACGCGCCCTCGGGGATCGACTGCTCGTCGTGGACCGTCACGTCGCAGTCGTACACCGAGCGGAGACCCGACGACGCCTCCCGCTTCACCTGGGCGGAGACGTCCCCGATGGGCACGATGTCGACAAGCATGGACGTGCTTATGACGGGTGCGAACATAAGTTCCCCGCCACCGTGTCCGACGCCCGTCGGTCCGCAGTCGGTCGAAACCTCCGCCGGTTCCCCCGGCTGTGTGAGGTGGGGGTCGGCCGCCGACCGGAGGTCGCGGCCGCGCTCGCGGCCGCCAGCTGCGCCGTCGTCGCGACGGACGTGGTCGCGCGGGAGACGCCCGACGGCGTCCGGTTCGTCCGCGACGACGTGGTCGCCGCCGCCGACCGCGACCCCCCCGGCGAGCAGTACCGCGTCGACTGCGTGTACGCGCTGAACTGCCCCCCGGAGCTCCACCGCCCGCTTGCGCGCGTCGCCGGGCGGACGGGCGCGGCCTGCGCGTTCACCACCCTCGGCGGCGACCCGCCCGGCGTCGACGCGACCCCGCTCGCGCTGCCCGGCGGCGAGACGCTGTACGTCGCCCGCGACCCCGACGGCGCGTTCGACGGCTGAGCGGTCCTCCGCCCCCCTCCCGCTGCCGGGGGTGCTCCGCCGCCCGCGGCGACCCCGGCCGGCTCCGACGCCTCGGGAGTCGCAACGCCCATACGCCGGCCGCCCCCTTCCGCCGGTATGCGAGTCGACACGGTCGTGCTGGACGTGGACGGCGTGCTCGTCGACGTGGCCGACTCCTACCGCCGGGCGGTCGTCGAGAGCGTCGAGCGCCGCCACGGCGACACGCTCGCCCGCGAGCGGCTCCAGGCGTTCAAGGACGCCGGCGGCTTCAACAACGACTGGGAGCTGAGCGACGCCGTCGCGCTGTACGTCCTCGCCCGTCGGCGAGGGCTGGCGACCGACGTCCCCGAGTTCACGGCCGCCCTCGCGGCCGACGGCACCGGGCTCACCGGCGCCCGCGCCGCGATCCGCGACGCCCTCGGCGACGACGCCGCCGACGCGGTCGAGGCCGACTGGGACCCCGAGGCGCTCCGGGAGACGTTCCAGGCGCTGTACCTCGGCGCGGAGCTGTACCGCGACATCGAGGGGGGCGAGCCGCCGTTCGAGGCGCCCGGGTACGTCCACGACGAGCCAGTGATCGTCGAGGCGGCGACCGTCGCGGCGCTGACCGACCGATACCCGGTGTGCGTGCTGACGGGCCGGCCCGCCGCCGAGGCCGACATCGCGCTCGACCGCGCGGGCCTCGACGTGGCCGACGACCGGCGGTTCACGATGGACGACTGGGCGGAGGGGAAACCCCACCCCCAGGCGCTCGTGACGCTGGCGGAGCGCACCGGCGCCGACACGGTGGCGTTCGTCGGCGACACCCTCGACGACGTGCGGACCGCCGTCAACGCCGACGACGCCGACGACGGGCGCGCCTACTACGGGGTCGGCGTCCTGACCGGCGGGCTCTCGGGCCGGGACGGCCGCGCGACGTTCGCCGACGCCGGCGCGAGCGCGGTGCTCGACGGGGTGAACGACCTGCCGGACCTGCTGGAGTAGGGGGGGATGAGCGAGCACACGGACGGCGGGCCCCCCGGCGGACGGACCCGGATCGCGCGGGTCGTGAATTTCCTCACGTTCGTCGCGCTGCTGGACCTGCTGGCGCTGGCGCTCGCGGCGCGGTTCACGCCGCCGGACCCGGTGACACAGGCGCTGACGGTCGGGCCGATGCTCCTGGTGTCGCCGGTGGTGGCGTACTGGCTCGTGTACGTCGACGGTCCTCCGGACGCGACGTAGCGGCGTCCCGGACGGGGGACGCGTCTCCCGAACCTCGTGGCTCGCGGCCGCGGCGACGCTGCGGTACGTCGACGGCTGATCCCCGCCGGCGAGGAGGCGTCCCCGACGGTGGCAGGGTCGTCCGGTCACGCAACGCTTACCGCCCGCCCGTCCCAGGCTGCCGTATGCGAATCGCGCTGCTCGGCGGAACCGGCGACATCGGCGAGGGGCTCGCCGTGCGTTGGGGCCGCGACACCGACCACGAACTGCTCGTCGGCTCCCGCGACCCCGAGAAGGCCCGCGCGGCCGCCGACGACTACACCGACGCCGTCGCCGACGCCGGCGGCGACGCCGCGATCCAGGGGTTCGACAACGAGATGGCGGCCGACCGCGCGGACGTGGTCGTGCTCGCGGTGCCGCCGTACCACGTCGCCGACACGGTCGATGCCGTCGAGTCGAAGCTCGACGCCGACGACGTCGTGGTGACGCCCGCCGCGGGGATGAAGCGGGAGGAGGACGGCTTCCGCTACCACCCGCCGGGCGCGGGCAGCGTCACGGCGCTGGTCCGCGAGGCGGTGCCCGAGGCGGTGCCCGTCGTCGGCGCGTTCCACAACCTCGCGGCCGGGCGGCTCTCGGACCTCTCACAGGAACTCGGCATCGACACGCTCGTCGTCGCCGACGACGACGACGCCGCAGAGGCGGTGTCGCGGCTGGCCGAGGAGATCGAGGGGCTGCGCGCGCTGTCGGCCGGCGGGCTGTCGAACGCCGCGGAGGTGGAGTCGCTCACGCCGCTTCTGATCAACGTCGCCTGGAACAACGACGACCTCCACGACCTGGGCGTCCGGTTCGACTGACGCCCCTCCGCGAGTCGGGCCGCGGGCGGTCCCCGGTCGTGCGAGCGCTCCCGCCCGGGCTACGCCTCCCGCCGGTCGAGGTAGCCGTCGACCGGCAGCGAGGGAACCACGCCGACCCGGCAACGGCTCGATGTCGACGCCGACCGGCGGCGCGGCGACGCGCCTACGGCTCGGGCTCGGCGACCCGCACGACCTGCTTGCCGACGTTCTCGCCCTCGAACAGCCCGAGGAAGGCGTCGGGGGCGTTCTCCAGCCCCTCGACGACCGTCTCGCGGTACCCGAGGTCGTCCCGGGCGACGAGTTCGGCGAGATGCTCGGTCGCCTCGCGGAAGCGCGGGGCGAAATCGCGCACGAGCAGCCCCTCGATGCGGGCGCGCGTCTCGATGAGCTTCGGGAGCTTCCGCGGGCCGACGGGGCGCTTTTCGTCGTTGTAGAGGGCGATCTGCCCGCAGATCGCCACGCGGGCGTCGACGTTCAGCCGGGGCCACACCGCGTCCGTCACCGGGCCGCCGACGTTGTCGTAGTAGACGTCGACGCCGTCGGCGACCGCGTCGAGGCGGGCGGCCACGTCCTCCTCCTCGTAGTCGATCCCGGCGGTGACCCCGAGCTCCTCGGTGAGCCACTCCACCTTCCGGTCGGAGCCGGCGATCCCCACGACGTTCGCCCCCTGGAGCTCGCCCAACTGGGCGACGACGGAGCCGACCGCGCCGGCGGCGCCGGAGACGACCATCCAGTCGTCGGCCCGCGGCTCGGCGACCTCGCGGGTGCCGAAGTAGGCGGTGCGGCCGGGCATCCCCAGCACGCCGAGCGCCGTAGACACGGGCAGGTCGCCGGTGTCGACCGGCGTGAGGTCGGCGCCGGCGGCGGTCGCGTACTCGGCCCACGGGACGTTGCCGACGACGACCTCGCCGGGGTCGAAGCCGGCGCCGTTCGACTCGACGACCTCACAGACGGCGCCGCCGCGGAGGGGGTCGCCCACCCCCCACGGCTCGGAGTACGACTCGCCCGCGCGCATCCGGTCGCGCATGTACGGGTCGACCGAGAGGTGGAGCACCCTGAGGAGCGCCTCGCCCGGGCCGGGCTCGGGGCGGTCGACCTCGCGCAGGTCGAAGGTGTCCCTGTCCGGCACGCCCTCGGGTCGCTTCGCGAGGTGGAACCGTCGGTTGGCTGGCATAGACACGACGACGACCGCCCGACGCGTAACCCTTCGGGAACGGCCGCCGACGCGCCCCGGGGTTCCGCGACGGCTCGGGCGGACCGGACCGCTCGCTCCGGCGGGGGCCGTCGCCGCGACCGCGACCGACGCGGGATCGCCACGTGGCCGGGCGACGGACCGCGACGCGGTCGCCGCCGGCAGGGCGCTTATGTCCGTACACGAGAGACGGGGGGTATGACCGGACTCGCGCTCGACTCCACACAGCTCGACCGCTACTCCCGCCACATCATCCTCGACGAGGTGGGTCCCGCGGGCCAGCGGGCGCTGCTCGACGGCTCCGCGCTCGTCGTCGGCGCCGGCGGGCTGGGGTCGCCGGCGATCCAGTACCTCGCGGCCGCGGGCGTCGGTCGCCTCGGCGTCGTCGACGACGACGCGGTGGAGCGGTCGAACCTCCAGCGACAGATCGTCCACGCCGACGCCGACGTGGGGCGGCCGAAGGCGGCGTCGGCGGCCGACTACGTCCGCGACCTCAACCCCGACGTCGACGTGGAACCCCACGAGAGGCGGCTCGACGCCGACAACGCCGAGGCGCTGGTCGATGACTACGACGTGGTCGTCGACGCCTCCGACAACTTCCGCACCCGATATCTCGTGAACGACGTGGCGCGGCTGACGGACACGCCGGTCGCCCACGGCTCCATCTACAAGTTCGAGGGGCAGGCGACGACGCTGCTGGCGGACGGTCCCTGCTACCGCTGTCTGTTCCCCGAGGCGCCCGAGCCGGGGGAGATCCCCGACTGCGCGACGACGGGCGTGCTGGGCGTGCTCCCCGGGACGCTCGGCTGCATCCAGGCGACGGAGGCCGTGAAGCTCCTGCTGACTGCGGGCGAGACGCTCGACGGCCGACTCCTCTTCTACGACGCGATGGACATGACGTTCGAGACGGTGCCGTACCGCCGGAACCCGGACTGTCCGGTGTGTGGGGACGACCCCATCGACTCCATCGAGGGGATCGAGTACACGGACGGCTGCGGCATCGCCGCCGACTGAGCCGCGCGCGATCCCCCGCCGAGCGGCCGCGGGAGACGCCTCACCGGGGCTGTACGGCGGTCCCCCCCGAAAGATAACGCTTTTCGGCCGGCCCAGGGAAATCCGAGGTATGTCCGACGAACTCAAGCGGGGACTGGAGGGCGTCCTCGTCGCCGAGTCCGACCTCAGCCTCATCGACGGTGACGAGGGGAAGCTCGTCTACCGCGGCTACCCCATCGGGGACCTCGCCGAACACGCCTCCTACGAGGAGACGCTGTATCTCCTGTGGAACGGCGAGCTCCCGAGCCGGTCGGAGCTGTCGGCGTTCGAGGACGCGATGAGCGCCGAGCGGGTCCTCGACGACGACACGCTTGCGGCGGTCCGGCG
>PXRU01000003.1:0-66359 GCA_003020945.1 Halobacteriales archaeon QS_6_71_20 | reverse complement strand
GGCGACGAGCCGGTCGCTCCCCGCGAGGACCTCGACCACGCCGCGAACTTCCTCCACATGCTCAACGACGAGGTGCCGAACGACGTCACCGCCGACGTGTTCGACCAGGCGCTCGTCCTCCACGCCGACCACGGGCTCAACGCCTCCACCTTCTCGGCGACGGTGACGGCGTCGACGCTCGCGGACCTCCACTCGGCGATCGTCTCCGCCATCGGGACGCTGTCGGGGAGCCTCCACGGCGGCGCGAACGCGAACGTGATGCGGATGCTTCAGGAGGTCGATGAGGCCGACGAGGGGCCCGTCGAGTGGGTGAAGCGGGCGATGGAGGAGGGCCGTCGCGTCGCCGGCTTCGGCCACCGCGTGTACGACGTGAAAGACCCCCGCGCGAGGATCCTCGGCGGCCGCTCCGAGGCGCTGGGGCGGGCGGCCGGCGACACGAAGTGGTACGAGATGAGCGTCGCCATCGAGGAGTACATGGCCGAGGAGAAGGGCCTCGCGCCCAACGTCGACTTCTACTCCGCCTCGACGTACCACCAGATGGGGATCCCGACCGACCTGTTCACCCCCATCTTCGCCGTCTCGCGGGTCGGCGGCTGGTGTGCCCACGTCATGGAGCGGTACGAGGACAACCGACTGATCCGCCCGCGCGCCCGCTACGCCGGCGAGCACGACCTCGACTGGACGCCGATCGACGAACGGTAACCCCTCTCGGTCCCATCGACCGCGGGCGATCGCGGCCGTCGGTTCCGAACCGTCGGCTTCACGCGTCCCTCGTCACAGGTTCGTGTTTGTACGAGGCTACACAATCATTATGTCCTCAGACCCTGTATATCGGGTATGGACCTCGAAATAGCGGCCCCCCGAAGCGAGGAGTACAGCGAGTACGCCGAGCGCGTCCGGAGCGAGGCTCGGTCCCGAGCCGACGAGGGCGGGCAGGTCGTCCGCAGCGAGCTCGGCGACCGGATGTTCGACCTGCTGACGGAGTACTTCCCCGAGGAGTACGCGGCCCGCCGCCGCGAGGAGCTGGTCCGCGCGTTCTCCGCCGGCATCGCGGTCGGCGTTCTCGGACGGGAACTCGTCCGCTACGCGCGCCGATAACCGGGAACTGCTCCGGTTTCAGCCGGTCTATCGTTGCCGTCGGTTTTCGCAACCAACTGAGTCGGCCCGCGGAGCAACGTTCAGCTTTGTTTGAGTTTCGCTACGGATAGCAATTGATATTCTGTGAGGTGAAGTGAACACCGACAATAATCTAACGATAAATAGATTTGAGGGGGTAGAGTTCGGATTCAATACTTTCCCAGGAAAATTATGTGCGGCCGCTCTGATTAGACGGTCGTATCGATAATGCGTTCCAACGGACATCGCTTACTTCAGGCTACCGCCGTTATGATCACGATTGCGTTGTTGCTAACACCGTTGTATCCCGGTGCACTTGCATCTCCATACGCCAATGGGAACTCGTATGAATTCCGTCATACAGTCGTTCCAGAATCCGCTGCGGAATACAACAGGACGGTTGACCAAGCTGCCGAGTACGAGTACAGCCAGCTGTCACCCACTGGTAAAACGTTCGTCGATCGGACGGTTGCTGCACCCGATAACTCGTACACGCCAACCGTGTGCAGAGAGTTTCTCTTGATCTGTGATGCGTACACGAAAAGCGAATTGCCGCCAGAGTTTACCTACGGAATAAATCTCTATACATCGGAAGCGAGCTATGTGATCTCGAAGAATGACTCACAGTTCCTCTTCCAGACTGGAAACGTAGGACACCGAACGCTCGCTTTCCCGACACGACTGATCTCGCTTGGATTCTCTGTTTTCCCTCTTGCTTTACTAGTCGGCGGGACGGCACTTACCGGTAGTTCGTCTGAACGACTTACCCGTTCAATTGGTGCTGGAATGGCTGCATTGGGCCTTAGCATCAGTACACCGTACATCCAGATGATTAGCCCGATCGGTGCATCCACTATCGGATACCTCATGGTTGTAGCGGTGTGGGCCGGTTTAATTGCTGTAGCTGGAAAAAGTATCAAAGACAGGATGTAGGGTGCCACATCTGGGTCGCACCCCCCGTGTGGTACCAACCCAGGGTGGTTATATCGATGCCCACTAAGGATTTTATCCGAGTGTAAAAGCTAAAACCCGACGTTTGGCTGTTCTGGAGGATAGAAATCACACATGCTGGCTGCTTGCTCCGGCGATCATTCCCTCGAGGAGTACGCGGCCCGCCGCCGCGAGGAGTTGGTCCGCGCGTTCTCCGCCGGCATCGCGGTCGGCGTCCTCGGCCGCGAACTCGTCCGCTACGCGCGTCGGTAGGGCCGGAGCGCGGCGCCGTCCCGGGTCTCGGACCCCCGACCCGTCGACCCGCCGTC
Source organism: Halobacteriales archaeon QS_6_71_20 (assembly GCA_003020945.1). Classification (GTDB taxonomy): domain Archaea; phylum Halobacteriota; class Halobacteria; order Halobacteriales; family Haloferacaceae; genus Halobaculum. The sequence continues at coordinate 63,984 of PXRU01000003.1, read as the reverse complement.
CGGACCTCCGGTCTTCAGCCGTCTCGCAGCGTCGACACACCCGTTCGGCTCCCCAGTTCGCCGGTCACGGCATCCGGACTCCTCAGCACCTGGTCCGGAACGGCCCGGTGAACAGTACGGACACGGGGACGATCTCCGAGCGGCCGGTCCACCGGCTGAGCCGGCAGATCTCCTCGCTCTCGCCGCGCCGCCGGTCCGGCGGCTACGCTCCCTCGGCGCTCCCGCGTTCGGCCATCATCTCGGCGGCGCGGTCCGCCCAGCCCGTGGACCGGAACCCCCAGACGACGAGGGCGGCCATGCAGACGTACTGGAGGCCGACGCCGAGATACGCGCCGGAGGCGCCGAAGCCGAGCACGTCGCCGACGAGATACGTCGTCCCCAGCAGGAAGCCGAACGTCCCCGTGAGCCGGGCGGCAAGCGGGATGCGCGTCTCGCTGGCGCCCTGGAGCGCCCCCGAGAGCACGGTGAAGCCGACGAGGAACGCCCCGGTGGCGCCGTACACGCGGGCGAACGCGACCGCGTGGGGGACGGTCCCGGCGTCGTCGGTGAACACCGCGACGAACGCCGGCGCGAGCGCGACGAGGAGCAGCCCGATGACGCCCACGGTGGCCAGCCCCAGCGCCGTCACGGCGTAGCCGTCGTACCGGGCGCCGTCGGGGTCGCCGTCGCCCAGCGACTGTCCGACGACGACGCTGGCGGCGACGTTGTAGCCGCGCGACAGCGGGCCGGTCACCTGCTGGTACATCCGGCGGCCGATCTGAAAGCCCGCGTTGACCTCCGTCCCGAAGCCCAGCAGCAGGGCGTTGAACGGGAACTCCGCGATCGTCGCCGAAAAGCCCTCCAGCACGCGCGGCGCGGAGACGCGCAGAAGCTGTCTCGCGATCACCGTGTCGCGGGGGCGGACGAGGCTCGCGTCGGCCCACGAGGTCGCCATCGCCGCCAGCAGGAGGACGGCGGTGAGCACGTTCGCGGCGGCCGTCGAGACGCCGACGCCGACGACGCCCAGCCGCGGGGCGCCCGCCAGCCCGAGGCCGAGCACGAACGAGCCGGCGATGTTGAGCGCGTTGGCGAACACGTTGACGTACATCGGGGTGCGGGTGTCGCCGGTCCCCTGCAGGGAGCGCGCGCCGATGAGCGCGACGTGGCGGGCGGGCGCGGTGGCGAACACGATCGCGAGGTACGTCCCCCCGAGCGCGGCGGTGTCGGCGTTCGCGCCCAGCAGCGCGACGATCGGCTCGCCCAGGAAGACGCCGATCAGGACGAACGGCAGCCCCGCCAGCACCCCCATCAGCACCGCCTGCGTCACGGCCTCGTCGCGGTTCGCGTCGGCCGCGGCGCCGGTGTCCTGGCTGGACAGCGCGATGGCGCCGCCGCCGAGGCCGAGCCCGATGCGCAGCGGGAAGCGGGCGTACAGGTCCGCGAGGCCGATCGCGACGACGGCGGCGGGGGAGAACTGCGCGGTGACGATGACGTCCGTGGTCCGCATCGCCGTGCGGAACGTCTGCTCGGCCATCACCGGCCACGCGAGCGAGAGCACGCGCCGCCAGACGCCGAGCAGCCGCTCGCGGTCCATACCGACGCCTCGCCCGGCCGCGGTTTGGCCGTTCCGGAAGCGGAACGGCCCGCCACGGCTCCCGCGGTCGCGCCGGGCGCCCGAAGGGCCAAGCCGACGGCGCTCCTCGACGAACACGGAGATGGACGTTTTCGTCTACGGCACGCTCACCGAGCCGGCGCAGGTGCGCGAGCTGCTGGACTCGTTCGCGTTCGTCGGCGCGGCGACGCTCACGGGCCTGCGCGTCGTCGAGGGGGAGTACCCGACGCTCGCGCCGCCCGACTCCCCGACGGACGACGCCGAGGGACCGACCGTCGGCCGGGCGGACGTGCACACCAATGCCCCGGTGCCCGGCCGGGCGGCGGGCGTCGATGCCGCGGTCGGGGGGCGGCTGCTCCGTACCGAGGAGGTCGCGACGCTGGACCGGTACGAGGGGGTCGACGACGGGCACTACGTGAGGGTGTCCGTCCCGCTCGTCTCCCCCGACGGCGACCCCGAGGGGGAGGCCGCGGTGTACGTCGGCGACCCCGAACGGCTCGGCGCCGACGCCGCCTGGCCCGGTACCGGCGGCTTCCCCGGGCGCGTCCGCCGCGGCGTCGCCGAGCGCGACGTGACGGTCCGCCGACGGCCGGAAGCTTGAAACGCGAGACACGGGGCCGACGCGCGTCTGACGGGCGAATTATCCTCGCGCTGTCGTGCGGTTTCACTTCCGCCGCGCGTGAATTACCTTTTTACATCCGGGGACCATCCGAACAGGTGCGCACCGCACGCGTGCATTCCCCCTCTTTCCCCACTTCGACGCCGTGAGCCGGCGGGCCGGCGACCGCAACCGATACACCGGCACCCGGTCAAGGCCGGATATGCTCAGCTACGACGATGTGGTCGCCGCCCGCGAGCACGTCGAACAGGTCGCGGTGCGGACCCCCCTCACCTACTCGTTCAGCTTCTCGGAACTGACGGGGGCGGACGTCCACCTGAAACTGGAGAACGCCCAGCGGACCGGCGCGTTCAAGATCCGCGGGGCGACGAACCGGATCGCCGCCCTCGACGACGCGGAACGGGAGCGGGGCGTCGTCACCGCAAGCGCCGGCAACCACGCCCAGGGGGTCGCGCTCGCGGCCTCGCGGACGGGCGTCGACTCGACGGTCGTGATGCCGAAGTACGCCCCCGTCTCGAAGGTGGAGGCGACGCGGCGCTACGGCGGGAACGTGGTGCTCCACGGCGTCGACTACGACGAGGCACAGGAGCGCGCCCACGAGATCGAGCGCGGGGAGGACCGCGTGTACGTCCACGCCTTCGAGGACGAGCGCGTGATTGCCGGCCAGGGAACGCTCGGTCTCGAGATCGCCGAACAGTGCCCCGCGGTGGACACGGTCGTCGTTCCGATCGGCGGCGGCGGCCTGATCTCGGGGGTGGCGACGGCGCTGAAAGGCGCGCTCGACGACGTGCGCGTCGTCGGCGTGCAGGCGGCGGGCGCGGACTCGGCGGCCCGCTCGGTCGCGGCGGGCGACCGCGTGGCGCTCGACGGCGTCGACACCATCGCCGACGGCATCGCGGTCCGGGAGGTGGGCGAGCACACCCTCCCGTACATCCGCGAGCGCGTCGACGAGGTGGTTACCGTCGACGACGAGGAGATCGCGGAGGCGCTGACGCTGCTGCTCGAACGCTCGAAGACCGTCGTCGAGGGCGCGGGCGCTGTGGCGCTTTCGGCCGTGCTGGAGGAGGCGTTCGAGTACGAGGAGGGGGAGACGATCGTCCCCGCGCTGTGTGGCGGGAACATCGACATGAACACGCTGACGACGATCGTGATGCGCGGGCTCGTCCGCATGGGTCGGTACCTGAAGGTGTCGCTGGAGCTGAAGGACCGCCCGGGCGAGCTGAAGCGCGTCTCGCGGATCATCGCCGACGCGAACGCGAACGTGTACGCGGTGAGCCACGACCGCACCTCCCGCGACATCGCGGTCGACGCGGCCGACCTGGAGGTCGAGATGGAGACCCACGGCCACGAGCACGCCGCGGAGGTCGTGGCGGCGCTGGAGGAGGCGGGGTACGAGGTCGAGATCGAGGCGTAAGGTGGACCCATGTAATAACAGTAGTTGTAATACGGTTTGTTTATCCAGAGTGATTCATGAAAATCGTATTCAGTACAGGGCGTAGGCCTCACATGGCGACAGCTCACGATAATGGTATGAGATATGAACATGATCTCTCGGATCGCATTTCAGTAGGTACTTTACTTCATACTGAACTCTCTCCTAACTGCTTTAATGATTGGCTCAATGTGCGAGTATATGGTAACTCGGCTGATATCCAGACGGTCGGTTCTTGCTGGTGTTTCTTCGGTTCTTGTAGCCGGAACGGGCGGCTGTTTAGGAGACGATCCCCGTTATCAAATGATCTTCCGAAACGACTCATCGAACTCAGTCACCGGCACCATCCGAGTTAAGACGCGGAACGAAACCACATCCGCCGAAGCCACTATTGACCTTCCCTCGGACTAATCAATGAGCCTCGTCGTGGCGAAACGGCCGACCGCAACCGCGATCGATATTGATAGGAACTCCGAACGGTCCATGTTCAATTGGACGGATATTCCTTCCTGCCGTATCGGTGGACTACCGACCCAAGCAATTATAATCAATGACGATTCAATAGGTGTCGAATACGGGTGCAAACGCCATGACGAGTAGCTTCAGTCTCTCCGTCCATTGATCCAGTATTGTGTTCGAAAATAGCAAGTTGAACAGAAATTCCCATCTCTGCTAGATTTGTTTATCAGTGATTATAATACGGTTTGTTTATTAGTCTCGAAGACAAATATTAGTATGTCTCCACAGACACGCCATCGAGGAATTCGAAGTCATCTTTATTCTCTGTTACAACAGTTGCCCCCGTCTCCTTGGCGACGGCGGCGATCAACACATCTCCAGTAAGAGAGTTTATTTTGTCCTGATTTACGCTTTCGTCCCGGTGTAGTTCTGCTTCGACCTGTCCGGCGAGGAAAGCGTGTTCGGTCTGAAATGGGATAATGTTCACCCATTCGAACGTTTCCAGTATCTCGTGTCGGTCGAATTTCCCTTGAAGGGCGCGCCCGACAGCGATCTCCTTGACATTGAACGTCGTAGTGACCAGTTCGAACTCTTCGTTCCGTTCGAGGTAGTCTTTCACGCCCTGACGCCCGGCCCAATAATGGATGAGAAACGTTGTATCAAGTAGTTTCATCGGCATCCTCGGTATTGGGTAGCTCTTCGATCGCCTCTCGTTGGCGTTTTGCAAGCCCCGCACTCGTCTGCTTACGGGCTGTTTCGATTGCTTGTTCGAGTTCTTCGGCTTCCGCGTCAAGCGTCCCGAATCGCTCACGCCAATCGGTTTGTTCCTCGTCCAAGAGGCGGTTCACGAGGTCTGTGAAGCTTTCATCCTCTCTTTTCCGGGCTTTCAGACGTTCATACACATCATCTCTGAGTCCGATGGTTCTCGTCCCCATGGTTTGTGTTTACACACACAAGCACAAAGAGTCTGCCTGCGGTTTCGAGGGTCGATCTGAATAAAGAAACCGTGTTGCCGACCACTGTTACTGTATTCAGCATGTGGCTTTTGACAGTTATCGGAGAAACTGACGATCGCTCCGTTACCTGCGCGGACGCACATAGCGAATCGTCCGACTCATTTTCAGGCAAATTTTCGAATAAATAAAACGCGCTATTATATACTGATAAACAAACTCGATATACCGATGGACACTGTCGTGTCGGATTACAGGTCACTGTTGATCGGCGGTCTCGGTCTGGTGATACTCCTCGTCAGTATCGGCGTCGGTATCTCGTCGTGGACCGGGGTCGGGATCGCGTATCTCCTCGCGGCCTACGTCTTTCGGCGTCTCCGTACGGCCGAGCGTGAGGTGACGACGCGTCACGGGATCGGGATCGCCGTCGGAACGGTCGCGCTCGCTTCCGTGGTGGTCGGGTTCGGGGTCTCCTCCGACCACCCGCCGGTCACGGCAGGTTTCTGGGACGTCCTCGTGAACGACCTCGTGCTCACAGTGGTCGTTGCAGTCGTCACAGCGACGAGCGTGACGGACGACCGACGACATCGTGTCGCCGGCGGCCTCGCAGTCGCTCTCCTTCTTGGGATCGTGATCGGGGAGACGATCCTCACGAGTCTGCCGTACGACGCCGATCTCACGCTCGTCGACCATCTCGTTTCGCGGGTCGCGTATCGTATTCAGGTTCTCGTGGGTGGGGTCCTGTTGGGTGTTCCCATAGTCCTCCTCCTCCAGGGGGTCCCGGATCGTATCGACCGCCTGCTCACGATCGGAGCGACGGACGAGTAGCGGTCACGCCGTCATCGGCCCGCCGAGCCGACGCCCGGCGACGACGACCGTGCGGCCCGCGAGATACCCGACCGCGCCGACGGGGACGCCGAACAGCAGCGAGAGTCCGGCGGCGTCGACGAGGGAGGTGCGAACCGGGCCGCCCGGATCGAACGCCGAAAGCGAGAGGTAGTACCCCGTAGCCGGGGCAGTCGCCAGCCCGAGCGACACGAGCAGTCCCGCGTCGGCGGCGGCGGCCATCGCGCCCGCGAGCAACATTACGGCAAGGACCGGAAGGTAGAACCGCACCGGGAGGTCGACACCCGGGACCAGTCCGGCGGCGGCGAACGCTGCGAGCGACGCCAGCCAGAGGAGCACGGCTCCGGCGAGTGCCCGCCGCGTCGCCACCGTGTCGCCACCGAGTGCGACCCGGCGGAGGTCGATTTCAACCATCGGGAACACGCTCGGCGCGGCGAAATGTGAGCTTTGCGCCGCGAGCCACCGGACTCCACCTCGATTTATGCCGCGGCCGACCACACGTTCGGACGTGAAGCGAACGGTTTCCACCGACGAGGCGCCGGCGGCGGTCGGCGCGTACGGCCAGGCGACGACGAACGGCGACCTCCTGTTCACCGCGGGGCAGATCGCCCTCACCCCCGACGGCGAACTGCGCGACGACGCGCCGATCGCCGAGCAGACGGAGCTGGCGCTCGACAACCTCCTCACCGTCGTCGAGGAGGCGAGCGCGGACGCCTCAGACGTCCTGAAGACGACGGTGTTTCTCGCGGACATCGACGACTTCGAGGAGATGAACGGGACGTACGCCGCCTACTTCGGGGCGGAGCCGCCCGCGCGCTCGGCGGTGCAGGCGGGCGCGCTCCCGAAGGGCGTCGGCGTCGAGATCGAGGCGGTCGTCGCGCCGGAGTAGGGTGTCGCGTCGACGGTCGGCGCTGCTGTGGGGGCTGGTCGGCGCGTTCGTCTTCCTCGTGGCCGCGCAGGGGGCGGTGTTGCTCGACGTCCCGCTGCCGGTCGGGTTCGCGGGACTGTTCGTCGTCGCGCTCGGGGTCGGCGCGGTCGTCGCGGCGTCGTCGTACGCCCTGGAACACCGCCTGACGAGGAAGGGACAGGCTTAAAACTCACAGCGGGATAGGATCGACGCGAGCCAGGATGGCCGAGTGGTAAGGCGCACGCCTGGAAAGCGTGTTTCCGTATGGAATCCAGGGTTCAAATCCCTGTCCTGGCGTACTGCTCCGAGCGAACGGACACCGACGGCGCTCGTTCCGTTTCGGACGGCGTCACTGCCGTCGGCGGGGCGACCACGAAAGCCCCTGCCGCGCTCGTGGGCTGCGACTCGCTGCGCGCCCTCGGTCGCCGACGCTCCCTCGCGTGCTTGCGTCGTCTCGCCTCACGAGCGCGGCAGCCCCTTTCAGTCCCACCCACAGCGACGACACCGCAGCCACACCCTCCCCAGCCGACTCACTCGTCACTCACTGCGTTCGTTCCTCGCTCGTCCCTCGCGCGCGTCCGGCGGACACGGCGGTCCGCCGGCACGCGCCGACCGCGGGAGGGCGTCCGCTCAGTCGTCCGCCGCCGCCGGCGCGTCCAGCAGCGACTCCGCGTACCCCTCCAGCATCGTCTCGACGTACTTCGCGACCACGTCCACCTCCACGTGGACCGGGTCGCCGACCGCCTTCTCCGAGAGCGTCGTCAGGTCGTAGGTGGTCGGGATGACCGCCACGTCGAACTCGTCCTCGCGCCGCTCGGCGACCGTCAGGGAGACGCCGTCGAGCGCGACCGACCCCTTGTCGACGACGTAGCGCCCGAAGCCGTCGGGCACCGAGAAGGTGAACCGCCAGTCCTCGCCGACCCGCTCGATCCAAGTGATCTCGGCGGTAGTGTCGACGTGACCCTGTACGAGGTGGCCGTCGAAGCGATCGTCCGCCGCGAGCGCGCGCTCGACGTTGACCGCGTCGCCCTCGCGCACCTCGTCGAGATACGTCTTCGCGACCGTCTCGGCCGCAAGGAACACCGAGAACCACGGCCGGTCGGCCCGCCCGTCCCCGCCCTCGACGCCGGCGCCGCCGAACTCCTCGACCGTGAGACACACCCCGCCGACCGAGATCGACTGCCCGTGGTGGAGGTCGTCGAGGCCGTCGGCGGCGACCCGGAGGCGCAGTCCGTCCGGCGTCTCCTCGCGGCCGACCACCTCGCCGGCGGTCTCCACGATTCCGGTGAACATGATCGATCGATGGATCCCACGAACGGAAAGCGTTCCGATAGCGTGACGGGTGGAGCTGTGAGGACCCCGCTCGCGTCAGTCGGTGCGGACGCGTTCGCGTGGCTCCGCTCCGGCTTCGCTGCTGGACTGTTCCTCGTGCTCCTCGCGTCGGTGTTCGCCGAGAGGTGAACGACAGGGTTTCACGCTCGGGCGCGCTACCGGCCCGCGTGTCGCTCGGCATCCTCGAACAGGTGGGACTCGCGGCCACCCTCATCTTCGCGCTCCCGGTCGCGGTGTACGGAGTCCAGACCGCCGTCGGCGGCCGGCCGCTCCTGGGCGCGGGGTTCGTCGTCGTCGCGGCGCTGATGGTGCTGCTCCCCCGCCGGCTCACGACCCCCGAGGGCGTGCCCGGGGAGGTCGCCGAGAGGGCGGCCGGCTCCGTGGTGAAAGAGCCCGGCGAGTCGGCCGACGACGCCGAGAAGTAGCCGTGACACGGCGGGGTATCCCCGACCTCAGTCCCGCTTTCGCGACTCCGGCACCAGCGAGAACGGGTACTCCCCGAGCAGCTCGTACCCCTCCTCAGTGACGACCGCGAGGTCCTCCAGGCGGACGCCGCCCTCATCGGGGTCGTACACGCCCGGCTCGACCGTGATCACGTTCCCGGCCGCCAGCTCGCGGTCCGCCGACAGCGACGGCGCCTCGTGGAGGGAGACGCCGACGCCGTGGCCCGTCGAGTGGGTGAACCCCACCGACGACGAGTCGACCCGGAACCCGTGCGCGACGAGTTCGGCGGCCGCCTCCTCGTGGACGGTCGAGGCAGGCACGCCCGCGGCGATCTCCGCGAGGGCGGCCTCCCGGGCCGCCTCGCACGCGACGTACGCCCGTCGCTCCCAGCCGCCCTCGGGCGCCACGGCGAACGTCCGCGTCACGTCGCCGTGGTAGCCGTCCGGCCCCCGCGGCGAGGCGTCGATCAGCACCGTCTCCCCCGGCCGGATCGCGTCGGTGCCGGTGTAGTGGAGGTCCGCCGCGGTCGCCCCCGCGCCGACCACGGTGTTGCCCGCGTCGCGGACGCCGTTGGCCGCCAGCACGCCGTTCACCTGCCGGCGGAGGCGCTCGGTCGAGAGGGGACCGCCGTTCCAGCGCACCACTCCCCTGCCGTCGTCGGCGTTTCGCTCGACGGTCGCCTCGGCGAGCACCGCCTCGGCGCGGGCGATCCCGCGGATCGCGGCGCGCTGGACCCGCCGGAGGCGGTCGAGCTCCGCGTCGGTCTTGCGCTCGCGGGCGTCGGCGACGGCGTCGGTCGCGGTCACCTCGTACCCCGCCCGTTCGAGGTGGACGGCGGCGTCGTGGGGGATCCCCCGCGGGACGAGGACGGTCCCCGAGTCGACCCCGCGCGCGGCCAGCGCCGCCGCCGCGCGGACCCCCGCGGCGTCGCCCTGTCGGTCGGTCCGGACCTCGTCGCCGGGGAACTCCCGGCGCGCCTGCTCGTCGAACAGCGCGGGCGCACAGAGGACGGTGTGGAGACCGTCGCCCTCCCCGGCGGCGTCGCTCCCGTCGTCGGCCGCGTCGTCGACAGTCGCGATGAACGCGTACTCGCGGTCGGGTCCGGCGAAGCGGGTGAGCCACCGGAGATCGTCGTCGAAGCGGTCGCCGACGACGACGAGGCCGACGGCGTCGCGCTCGCGGACCGCCGCCGCCAGCGGCGTGTGGTCGGTGTCGAGGTCGGCGACCTCGGCGACATCGCCGGGGTCCGGCTCGGGGGTGGCGTCGCCGCCGTCCATCTACGCTTCGACTTCGGGGTCGGGCGCCTCCGTCGACTCGACGATCTCGTCGACGATCGCCTGTGGGTCGCGCTCGTCCAGTTCGTTGTGGAGGACGACCGAGATGGGCAGCGTCGGCGCGCCGGTGACGAGGTTCTCCATGAGCACGAGCCGCTTGCGGGCCCGCGACATCCCGACGTAGAACACGCGGCGCTCGTTGTCGGTGAGCACGGGAACCGGGTCGGTCGTCTTGGTAAACGTCTCGCCGTCGCGGCCGGTGACGTCGAGCCCCCGCTGGTCGGCCTGGGCGGCCATCTGCTCGACCACCTTCTCGGTGAGGTCCGTGTTGACGAACACGTGGTCGGCCTCGCGGCCCTTCGCGGAGTGGATCGTGCCGAGGCGGACGCGGTTCGGGTCCTCCTCCGTGTAGTCGCCGGCGAAGTACGCCTTCATCGACTTCCGCTGGAAGCTGGTGACCTTGCGGGCCATGTCCGCGGCGGCGGGGCCGTCGGGCATGAACGGAACGAACTCGCTCACGTCCTCCGGCGACAGCGGGATCTCCGCGAGGTCGTCCTCGTCGGCGGTCTCCTCGACGTCGTCGAGGAAGTCGTACAGCTCGTCGCGCTCGTTGCTGCCGAACGCCGAGTCCTGCAGGATGTCCGCGAGCCGTCGCGCCTCCAGGGCGGTGAGCACCTCGCCGCGCTCGACGGCCTCGACCGCGCGGACGTAGTCGGTGAGCCGGTCGGTCCACATCCGCTGGTCGGTGAGACAGGAGAACGGGATCCCCTCGGAGATGAACTCGTCGATGAAGTCGAACATCTGGTAGCGCGCCCGGAACAGCACCATCGCCGTCTCGTCGTCGGTGCTGCGGACGGTGTCGCGGACGTTGCGAACCAGGTCGAGCATCGACGGGGAGTCGACGGCCTCGACGGCGCCGCCCTTCGTGCGCGGCCGGAGATCCTTCTCCTGACGCTTCTCGATGTGGCGGATCTCGGTGTTGACGACGTTGAGGATGTCGGAGGGGAGCCGATAGGAGTTGGGCAGCACCTCGTCCTCGTCGACCTCGGTGTCGAGCAGCAGCGCGGGGTCGGCGCCCTGCCAGGCGTACACGACCTGGTCGTCGTCGCCGGCGACGAGACAGCGGTCCATGTGCGGCTTCCACTCCTGGTAGACGTCGTACTGCAGCGTCGTGATGTCCTGGAACTCGTCGATGACGAGGTGGTCGACCGACGGGAGCAGCGAGCGCTGCGTCACGCGTTCGAGCATGTCGGCGAAGCCGACCAGCCCGTTCTCGCCCTTGTACGCCCGCCACGCGCGGATGGTCTCGGGCACGTCGAGGCGGTCGTCCGAGGAGGGCCACGTCGGCGTGTACTTGTTCCCCTCCTGCGCGTTCTCGTCGATGTCGGGCGGGAGTCGGACCTCCTCCTCGTCCCACTGGAACGGGACGTCGTACCAGTCTGCCACGTCGCGTTTCGTCCGCTGGAGCCACTGTGAGGTGGCGATCACCTTGTTGCCCAGCGTCGTCGAGCGGGCGGTCCGACGGCCGCCGCCGGAGTACTCGTCCTCGAACTCGACGCCGTAGTCGTCGCAGAACTCCTCCTTGTCGTCCTCGTCGACCACGTCGCCGCGGGACAGGTCCAGCAGCTCGTACGCCTTCGCGTGCATCGTGGCGACGTTCCCCTGGAGGTGGCGGGGCGTGGTGTCGAGGCGGTCGGCGAGGCGTTCGCGCACCTCGGCCGCGGCCGCCCTCGTGTACGAGACGACGAGGATGTCGCGGACGTCCGCGCCCTCCTCGATGAGACGCTCCACGCGGTCGAGGAGCGCGGTCGTCTTCCCGCTGCCCGGGCCGCCGAACAGCCGGGTGACCGTCGGGTCGCTCATTGGTACACACACACGGCGGCGACGCATAAACGACGTGGGTCGCGTCGGCGACCCGGCGGTCCGGTTCGGGGCCTCCGACGCCGGCGCGCGGCCGGGCTGGTCGCTACCGGGGGCGGAGCCGGCGCCGGACCGGGTCGGTCACTCGCCCGGTTCGGGTCGCCAGCCGCACACCGAGCACTCCGTGGCGGCGTCCTCGTGGAGGCCGCCGCAGTCGGGACACTGTTTCTTGTTGTACGACTCCTCCCATCGACGCGGCTCCGTCTCGTGGCCGCGTGCGGTCAGGAACTCGTCGAACAGGTCGCCATCCGGGCTCGGTGCCGACGCCATACATGCTACGCTATACCACACCAGCGTATATACCTTCTGGCGAATCTCTCACGGCTGAAACCGGCACCGGGCGAACGGATCGAGCGGTCGACGGCGACGCTTTCCGGTGATCGCGGTTCACCCGCGACCCGCGTCGAGGGGTCGCCGGACCGACGGGGGGGCGGCGACGCCCGCCGAGTCATCGTCCGGCGGTGCGGCCGTGGGGGCGCTCACAGGTCGTACAGCTCGCCGAACTTCTCCTCGACGTAGTCGAGGAAGTACTCGGCGGTGAGCGGCTCGCCGGTCGCCGCCTCGACCAGCTCGTCGGTCGGATACCGTCGCCCGTGGCTGTGGACGTGTTCGATCATCCACTCCCACAGCGGCTCGACGTTCCCCGCGCGGATCTTCCCGTCCACGTCGTCGAGGTCCTCGCGCATGGCGTGGTCCAGTTGGGCCGCCAACACCGAGCCGATGGTGTACCCCTGGAACGCGGCGAAGCGACCGCTCCAGTGGATGTCCTGCAGACAGCCCTCGGCGTCGGTGTCAGGCGTGACCCCGAGGTAGTCGGCCATCTTCTCGTTCCAGACGCCGGGGATCTCCTCGACGCCGATGTCGCCCTCGACGAACGCCCGGTCGATCTCACACCGAAGGACGATGTGGAGGTGGTAGGTGAGCTCGTCCGCCTCCACGCGGATCAGGTTGTCCGGGTAGATCCGGTTCACCGCCTCGTACGCCTCGCGGGCGGTCGCGTCGGTGCCGAGGTGGTCGTTCGCCTCCCCGACGAACCCCTCCCAGAACGGCTCGGTGCGGGCGACGTGGTTCTCCCAGAACCGCGACTGCGACTCGTGGACGCCGGAGGACAGCGACGCGCCGAGCGGCTCGCCGAAGCGGCCGTCCGGCAGGCCCAGCTCGTAGCTGGCGTGCCCGAACTCGTGGACCGTCGCGGTGAACGCGTCCATCGGGTCCTCGGGCTTGAACCGGGTCGTGACCCGCGCGTCGAACTGGTTGCCGGAGGTGAACGGGTGCGCCGACACGTCGAGCCGACCGCGGTCCTCGGGGTAGCCCAGCAGATCGAGGACCGCGTCCGAGAGCCCGCGCTGGGTGTCGTCGTCGTACGGCCCCGCGGCCGCGAACGGCGAGGCCGGCTCGCGGTCCGACTCCGCGATCGCCTCGATGAGCGGGACGAGCCTCTCCTTCAGCTCCGCGAAGATCTCTTCAAGACGCTCCAGCGGAAGGTACGGCTCGCCGTCCTCATACATGACCGCGTAGGCGGGCCGGTCGGGGTCGATCGCCGCCGCGCGCTCGACGTGCAGGTCGCGCAGCCGCTCCAGCGCCGGCGCGAACCGGCCGAAGTCGTCGTCGGCCTTCGCCTCCTTCCAGACCTGCTGGCTGTGCGAGCGGTGCTCGGTCAGCTCCTCAACCAGCGACTCCGGCACCGAGCGGTTCCGCTCGTGGCGCCGCCGGATCTCCCGGACGTTCGCCGCGCGCTCGGCGTCGAGGTCGGCGTCCGCGGCGGCGTCGATGGCGTCGGCCATCGCGCCGCTCGTCAGCTTCTCGTGGGTCGTCGCCGACAGCGCCGCCAACTGCTTCCCGCGGGCTGGCGTGCCCCCCTCGGGCATCGTCACCTGTTGGTCCCAGTAGAGCACGCCGCTCCCGCTCTCCAGGTGGGAGACGCGCTCGTACCGCTCCATGAGGTCGCGATACGCCTCGGGGGCGTCGTCTGTGACCGTCGAGTCGAGATCCGCGTCGGGGACTGCCATGCGCGTGGGTGTGTGGCTCGGCGTATCAAGCTCCGGGTGGCCAGCGCGGCTGGCCGATTCCGGCGCCCCCGCGTCTCGCCCGCCGACCGGGTCGGCCGAAAGCACTTACCCGCCGCACCGGTCGTGTCGCCGTGGCCCTCCGAGAGACGCGCAGACGGTTCTTGCGGGGTAGTGCTCTCCTCGCGATGGGGACGGCCGGTTGTCTGGGCCAGTCTACTTCCGGCGACGGGACGGCCGGTGACCGGGCGACCGCCACGGCCGACCCCACCTCCTCGACGGAACCGACAACGACGACGGTTCCGTTCTCTGCGTACTCGTTCGACTGGACCGCCGCGGTCGTCGAACGAGCGACGCGCGACCGTCCGCCGGAACTCCGACTCGAACTGACCAACGCGGGCTCGCGAACGGCCGAACTCGGGTTCGGGCCGACGCCGCCGTTCTCCGATCCGCTCGCCGAGTCCGCGGACGGGGAGAGCCGCCTGCTGGTCTTCCATCCCGAGATGGGACCGCACAGCGCCCCGGATACCCGAACTGACGGGTGTTGGCGACTCGACGGGGAGGAGCTGGTCGCCGTGAAATCGATCCTCACCGTCGATCAGTTGGAGCCGAGCGACACGCTTAGCGAGACCTACACGCTGTACAACATGCCCGAGAACGGCGCGTGTTTCCCCAATGGGTCGTACACCGCCCGGGACACCGCGCTCCTCCCGGCGGACTCCGGGCGGGAGCTACGTCTCGGGATCACGGTCCGGATCGAGGACGGTCGAGTCGCGTCCGCGACGGCTGAGACGCCGTCGATCGTGTCGGGATGAGGGGAGCACCGCCGGTCGTCCGGGTGCATATCGCTGAGAGGGGAAGCCGACGCTACGCGCCAGTCTGCTCGGTCGAGGTGTCGTCCGCCACGAGCGAGTAGTGGACCTCGATGTCGTCGTACCGCGCGACCGGACGCTTCGAACGGCCCTCCTCGACCAGTTCGATGACGCCGAGCTCGGAGAGTTCCGTGAGATTACGGTGTACGTCCTTGAAATCGCGGTCGACGGTCCCCGCAGCGTCGCGCATGCTCTCGGGGTCGTGCTGGCGGATCGCCCGAAGGAGCGCGAGGTTCGTCGGGCTGAGGAGCCGGGCGAGCTCGGACTCGGACTCGAAGTTGAGCACGTGAGCGTGGCCGAGGTCCTCGGACGCCTCGCCCTCCTCGGCGGCCCGGAGCATGTCTCTCGTCTGTTCGCGGAGTCGATTCGCCTCTCCCACGTAGACGTGGAGCGTTCGGTCGCCGGGAGTCGGTTCGGTGTCAGTCATTAGTAGGGTGGCGGCGTCGGGCAGTTCACTGTCGTCGTTCGGTGACTTCCTCCTCGAAGCGGTCGAGGAGTTCGATCGTTCCGGGGAACTCGATCTCTTCGACCTCGTCGGCGGTATGGCGTTCGTGTCCCTTCGTGTCCTCGTGAGAGTTGTCGTATCGGAGTATCGTGTCCCCGTCGAGCGTCCCGAAGTGGAGCGAGTACTTGTATCCGGACGGGTATGCCGGATCGTCCGCCTCGATGATCGTCTGTCGTCCGACGTAGCCTTCGAAGGTGTTCGTGAGATCCCGTATCACCCGAGCACCCATCGGCGTGCGATGGACTCTTCCCCATCATAGTAAACGTATGGGTCAGTCCCCGTCAATCCGTCATCGTACGTCGGCGAGGGACGCCCCGCCAATCCGCCCGCCGCCACGACGGTGGGCGTCCTCGCCCTCGATTATTCCTTCCGCAGCTCCCGCACGCGCTCGATGTTCCAGGCGAACGACTTCCCGTCCTCGGTGGGCGTCTCCAGCACGAGCGGCACGTCGCGCAGGTCCGGGTGGTTGACGAACGCGCGCATTCCCTCCTCGCCGATCAGCCCCTCGCCGATATGGGCGTGTTCGTCCTTGTTCGTCCCGCACTCGTGTTTGGAGTCGTTGAGGTGGACACACTGCAGGTGCTCCAACCCGACGACCTCATCCAGTTCGGTGACCGTCTCCTCGACGCCGGCCTCGGTTGAGAGGTCGTAGCCGGCGGCGAACGCGTGGGCCGTGTCCAGACAGACATCGAGGTCCTGCCGGGAACGCTCCAGCACGGCCGCGAGGTGCTCGAAGTCGCCGCCGAGCTTCGTGCCGGAGCCGGCGTCGGACTCGATGAGGACGGTGACGCCGTCGGGGACGTCGAGTTCGTCGAGCGCCGACGCCGCGTTGTCGAGGCCGCCCTCGACGCCCGCGCCGGTGTGGGCGCCGAGGTGGACGTTCACGTACGGGATGCCGAGCGTGGCGGCGGCGTCGACCTCCCGCTGCATGGACTCGATCGACTTCTCGCGGAGGTCGTCTTTCGGCGTGCAGAGGTTGACGAGGTACGACGAGTGGATGACCCACGGGCCGACGCCGTGCTCGTCGCTGAGATCCCGGAACCGCTCGGCCTCCTCGTCGTCGATGTTCGGCTCCCGCCACACCTGCGGCGAGTGGGTGAAGATCTGGCCGCAGTTGCCGCCGTCCTCGACCAGCGCGTCGACGGCGTTGAACGTGCCGCCCGCGATGGACTCGTGTGCCCCGACGCGCAGCGCCGGGTCGCTGTCTGCGCTCATACCCACCGCTGGCGACGCGGGGGTCAAAGCGGCTTCGGAAGCGGTCGGCGGAGGCGACGACATCGGCGAGTATTAGCCCCTCCGGGGCGGACCCGATCGCATGTCAGGGGAGGACCCGCCCGCGACGCCCGACGACCCGCTCGCGGTGGGCGACACGGCGCCGGAGTTCGCGGCGACGTTGGTCACGCCGGAGGGAGAAACGCGGGAGACGCCGTTCTCGGAGCTGCTCGACCGCCCCGTGTTGCTCAGCTTCTACACGGTCGATTTCAGCCCGGACTGTATCGAGGAGTGGTGCGCGTTCCGCGACTTCGGCTGGTTCGCCTCGGGCGACGACGTGCGCGTCGTCGGCGTCTCGAAGTCCGGCCCGCGGCTCCACCGGCGGTTCATCGACCGTCTGGAGCTCGGCTTCCCGCTGTACGCCGACACCGACCTCGCGGTGTCGGAGGCGTTCGGGGTCGCCTACCGGACGTTCGGGGTGTTCCGCCGGTCGCGCCGCTCGTGTTTCCTCGTCGACGAGGACGGCGAGATCCGGTACCGATGGCTCGGCGAGCACTGGCTGGACCCGACGCGGGACACCCCGCCCGTCTCCGAACTCCACGGCGCGGTCCGGGCGGAGCTCGGCGACGAGCCCGAGACGTTCGGCTTCTAGCCGTCGTCGGCGACCGGGGTAGTGCGTCGAACGACGACACCGCGGACCGCCCCGGGAGCCACGGCCCATTCCGTCCCCATCCCTGACCACTGGAGTCTCCATGCCCGAACTGCTCCGTGAGAACGCCGCAAGCGGTCGATCCCTACCTACCGTCCGCCGGGGCGCTCGCGCACCCAGTCGTCGCTGCGGTACTTCCCGTCGGCGATCTCCTCGGCGCGGTCGAGCTCGGCGTCGGTCCACGCGCCCGCCTCGGCGTCGGCCCACGCCGCCAGGGCGTCCTCGAAGGCGGTCACGACCGCCCCGCGGGTCGCGTCGGTCAGGTCGGCGATCCCGGCGACGCGGTCGGCGAACGCCGACTCCTCGACCCCGTGGTCGCGGAAGACGGCGAGGTGGTCGCGGGGCTTCGACTCGAACGTGATCGAGCCGTGCTGGATGACGCTCGCCTCCCGCCGGTACTGGGCGTTACCCGAGAGCTTCCGACCGGTGCCGCCGTCGGCACAGACGTCGTGTGCGGGGTGGAGGCCGCGGAGGTAGCAGGCGGGTCGATGGATCGCCGGGCGCTCCGCGTCGGCGTAGTCGGCGTCGACACCGAGCGCGCGAAACGCCGACAGCACCGGCTCACACAGCAGGTGATACGCGTCGAGGAGCTGTCCGGGGAGCTCGTCGGCCGGGGCGGCGATCGAGTAGGAGACGTCGCCGGCGTGGTCGTGGTAGATGCCGCCGCCGCCCGTCTGACGTCGCGTGACGGTGACCCCCGCGTCGGCGCAGTGGTCCCAGTCCACCGTGTCGGAGTCCTGTGTGTACCCCATCGAGAGACAGGAGGGCTCCCAGCGGTACAGCCGAACCGTTCGCGGGCCGCCCTCGGCGGCGGTCTCGGCGGCCACCTCGTCCAGCGCCATGTTCAGCGGGCCGGGTCGGGACTCCTCGCGGACCAGCCGCCACTCGCGGTCGGCGAGGGGGCCCGTGGCGTCCGGATCGGTCATACCGCTGCTCCGGTGCCCCGAGACAAAGAACCGCCGGTCGGCGCTCCGGCTTCGGCGACTCGCAGTCGTACACGCTGGGCGGAGGGCCGCGACGCTGGACCCGCCCGACTACGGGGCGGGAACGAAAGGGGCCGTCGGTCCGCGGGACGGCGCGGAGCGGGGAGCACCACAGGGAGGGAGCGAAGCGACCGACCGAGGAGCGCGCCGCCCGCACCGACCGCGGACCGACAGGGGCTTTCGCGGTGTAACCCGTCGGAAACTTCGATATCGTCCGGGCTGGCGGCACGACCCACATCGCTCCCCCGTGGTCGCCACGAACGCCTTTTCACTCCCCGACGCCCACGGACACGCGATGGTCGGAAACGTCGCGGAGACGATGGCCGAACTCGAGCCCGAGGACTTCTATCTCCTCTCGGGGGTCGAGCAGGGCATGCGCTTCTCCGAGTGGGTGAACGTCGAGAAGATCCCGGAGTACGCCGGGCTCTCCGAGGAGGACGCCGACTACCGGATCGACCGCTGTTCGGACATGGGACTGATCCGGCGCAAGACGATCCAGTACGAGGGGTACCAGCTCACCTTTCAGGGGTACGACGCGCTCGCGCTCCACACGTTCGCCGAGCGGGAGACGGTGACGGGGATGGGGTCGTCGCTGGGCGTCGGCAAGGAAAGCGACGTGTACGAGGTGGAATCGTACCGACCGCTCGCGCTGAAGTTCCACCGCGAGGGGTACACGAACTTCCGGGCGGTGAACAGAGAGCGCGACTACACCGCCGACCGCGACCACGTCTCCTGGCAGTACACCGCCCGGAAGGCGGCCGAGCGCGAACACGCCGCCCTGGAGGAGCTGTACCCGCAGGTGTCGGTGCCCCGGCCGATCGACCACAACCGCCACGCGATCGTGATGGAGAAGCTCCCGGGGCCGGAGCTGGCGAACGCGGCGCTGCGCTCCGAGCAGGTGGTCGGCGTGCTCGATCTGGTCCTCCGGGAGATGGACTTGGCGTACCGCGGGGGGTACGTCCACGCGGACGTCTCCGAGTACAACGTCGCCGTCAGCGACGAGGGGGTCGTGATCTTCGACTGGCCCCAGTCGGTTCCCACGGACCACGAGAACGCCGACGAACTCCTCGCGCGCGACGTGGAGAACATCCTCGGCTACTTCCACCGGAAGTACCCGACGGAGGCGCCCGACGTCGACGCCGGCGCGGTCGCCGGCGCGATCCTCGACGGGGAGTTCGAGTCCGTGCGCGCGTTCGTCGGGCCGGAGGCGTAGCGCCGCCGCGTCCAGGGCGAGGCGCCGCCGAGAAACGTAGCCCTTAACAGCGCCAGCGCGGAACGGTGGGTAACTCGCTGGCAGGTGGGCCGCCAGCGGGCACCCGGTTCGCCGGGACGACATGTGAGCGGTCGGGGTCGCCCGTCCGGTCGAATCGTAAGCGCCCGCAGAGACCACCGATGGCACGAAGCTTCTACTCCCACATCAAGGAAGCCTGGCGCGACCAGGACGAGGGCAAGCTCGCGGAGCTGCAGTGGCAGCGCAAACAGGACTGGCGCGAGGAGGGCGCGATCGTCCGGATCGACCGACCCACGCGCCTCGACAAGGCGCGCGAGCTCGGCTACAAGGCCAAGCAGGGCGTCGTGATGGCGCGCGTCTCCGTCCGCAAGGGCGGCGCGCGCAAGCAGCGCCACACGGCGGGCCGCCGCTCGAAGCGGCAGGGCGTCAACCGAATAGGTCGCCGCAAGTCGATCCAGCGCATCGCCGAGGAGCGCGTCTCGCGGAAGTACCCGAACCTCCGCGTGCTCGCCTCCTACCCGGTCGGCCAGGACGGCTCCCAGAAGTGGACCGAGGCGATCCTCGTTGACCCCGAGCACCCCGCGATCGAGAGCGACGACGACCTGAACTGGATCTGCGACGACTCCCAGCGCGGTCGCGCGTTCCGCGGCCTCACGAACGCCGGCACGAGCAACCGCGGCCTGACCGGGCGCGGCAAGGGCACCGAGAAGACCCGCCCGTCGATCTCCCGCGGCGACCGCGGCGGGAAGTAACGGCGCCGACCCGACGCGACTTCTCGCGGATCGCCCCGCCTTCCTCCGCCAGCGGCCGCGCCGTCTCCGGGGTCCGGGACCCGCCAAGCTAAGGGCCCCCGTCCCCGAGGCGAACCCGATGGGGACGGACGGGCTGTCGGAGCGGGGCGACGACTGGAACGCGTTCGCCTCGTCGCTGGTCCGGCAGTACCGGTCGGCCCGAACCGGGACGACGCTGACGCTGGTGTCGCTCACCGCGGTCGTGTTCCTGTTGCAGGTCGTCGGGACCTCCCTCACGGGCGCCGCGTCGGTGCGGGCGCTGACGGCGTTCCTCTACCTCCACGGCGACGACTCGGTGTACCTCCTCTCGCTGTTCCTCCACCGGGGAGCGCCGCACTTCCTCTCGAACGTCCTCGTGTTGCTGGCGTTGGCCCCGCAGGAGCGGCACTTCTCGCCGCGGGGGTACTGGACGTTCGTGGCGACGGGCGCCGTCCTCACGCTCGGGGTCGGCTACGCGGTGCTGCTGACGTACAGCCCGGAGTCGAACGTCGCCTTCTACGGGATCAGCGGCCTCGGCTACGCGCTCGGCGGGTTCGCGCTGGTCCGCGGACTCCGGTTCCGCGGGCGGCTCACGGAACTGGACGTCGTCGCCGCGCTCGTGGGCCTGTCCTCGGTCGTCGCCGTCGGCGGCAACCTCCTCGCGAGCCTCCCGCACGCCCCCGTGGAGGTCAACGGCGGCCACCTCTCGGGACTGCTGTTCGGCCTCGCGGTCGGCGCGCTGTGGCGTCCGAGGCCGGCGAGGGCGGAGTCGGGGACGCCGCCGAACGACGCTCAGTAGTCGCCCAGCGACGACTGCCCGTCGGGGTCGCCCTCGCTCAGTCCGGCCAGCGACGCCGCCCGCCGGATCGTCTCCTCGAACGCCGTCGCCTGGCTCCGGTCGTACAGCGTCGCCGCCGGGTGGAGACACACCAGCAGCCGGTGGGACGTCCCGCCGACGCGGGCGTCGAACACCTCGCCCGTCCGGTTCGTCACGGCGACCGACTCGTCCAGCAGGTGCTCGGAGGGCACCTTCCCCAGGGTGACGACGAGCTCGGGACCGACGCGCGCGAGCTCCTCGGCCAGGTAGCCGCGGCAGTTGTCGAGCTCCGCGGCCGTCGGGTCGCGGTTCTCCGGCGGACGGCACTTCACGCAGTTGGTGATGCGCACGTCCGAGCGGGCGAGGTCGGCGTCGCGCAGGGCGTCGTCGAGCACCGTCCCGGAGCGGCCGACGAACGGCTCCCCCCGCTCGTCCTCGGTCGCCCCGGGCCCCTCGCCTACGAACACGAGGTCGGCGTCCGTCGGGCCGACGCCGTTGACGATGCGCGAGCGCGAGTCCACGAGCGCGGGACAGCGCTCGCACTCGTTCACGTGGAGGTCGTCGTCCAGCGACTGCTCGGTCATGTCCGATCGTCGCCCGCCGCAGTGGTAAACCTACCCGTCCGTTCCCCCGTCGCGGGTCTCGCGGTCGGCGTACGACCGCCCGGCGCGGGCGGCGACCGCGGCGACGCGGAGCGGCTCCGGCCGCGTGCGACCGTCCGGCGTGTGTGCCCCGACGACCCGACGCGCCTCGTCGGCGTCCGCGCCGACCGCGCGCACCCACAGCTCCGGCTCGGCCGCGGCGGTCGGGTCGGCCGCGGCGTCCGTGTCGTCCGCCCCGTCCGCGGCGTCGAGGCGCACTGGAACCCGCTCGGGAAGCGACGCGTACGTCGCCAGCCGTCGGTCCAGCTCGTCGCCGGCGAACCGCTCGCGGAGGTGCGACGCGAGGCCCTCGCTGGTCTCGAACGAGACCGCGAGCGTCGGCCGGTCGGTGGCCTCCCGCACCTCGGCGAGGTCGATCACGTTGAACCACGCGGGGGCCACGCCCGCCAGCAACAGGTGGCGGACGTCCTCGCGGCCGAGCCGGTCGAAGCAGTCGATCACGGCGGCCGTCGCGTCCGTTCCGCCCACGGAACACGTCGAAAACGAGAGGCCGTCGACGGCCCCGTCGACCCGGACGACCGCGCCCGCGACCGTCGCGCGAGCGGGGTCGTCGCGGTGGCTCGCGGAGACGGCGAGACCCAGCGCGCGGGTCCCGGGCTTCACCGTCTCACGCTCCGGTCGTCGCGCCGCGACGCCGCCCGGCTCCGACCGCGCGTCCTCCGTCGAGCACGGCGGGACACGACTGCGATCGCCGATTCAGTCCTTGATCTCCTCGAGCTTGTCGAGGAGTTCGTCGTTCGAGGCGCCGATCTCGAACTCCACGTCGCCGTCGTGGTCCGCCTCACCGCCGTCGACGGTGTCCTCGTCGAGATCCGAGTCGAGCTGCTGGTTCTCCTGTTCGGACTCGTCGTAGCTCCCGAAGCCCATGTTCGATCGGGTATAGCGAGTTCCCGATGATATATCTGCGGGAAGCAGTCGGACAGTTGAACTTTCGGCGTGTCGCTCCCCGCCGGGTGGGGTCGGCTTTTCACTCCGGCCGATGAGGTGTGGGTATGGACGCGGTCACCGTCACGGTCGACGCCGAGGAGTTCACGTGTAACGCCTACTTCGTCGACGGCGCGACGCCGACGCTCGTCGACGCCGGGACGATGCCGGGCGTCGTCGACGTGCTCGCCGACCACACCGACGAACTCGACAGGGTGGTTTTGACCCACCAGCACCGCGACCACGTCGGCGAGCTTGACTCCGTCCTCGACGCCTTCGACGCCGACCTGTACGCCCACGGCGACCACCCTCGGCGCGACCACGCGATCGTCGACGGCGACGAGCTCGGGGTCGGCGACGAGCAGTGCGAGGTCGTGTACACGCCCGGCCACGCCGCCGACCACGTGTCGCTGGTCGGGGAGACGGCGCTGTTCTCGGGCGACGTGGTCGTGTACAACGACGGCGCGTTCGACGACGGCTCGTTCGGCCGCACGGACCTGTCGGGCCAGTCGCGCGAGCGGCTCGTCGGGAGCCTCCACGACCTGCTCGACCGGCTCCCCGACTCCGTCGAGTCGCTGTACGCCGGCCACGGCGACCCGTTCCACGCCGAGGCCGGAGGGGAGTCGGTCCGCGACGTGATCGAGCGCGCGCTCGACCGAGCGGAGCGGCGCGAGCCGAAGTACCCGGAGGAGTGAGCGCGTCGTCGCGGCGGCCGCGAGGCTCCCGGGGTCGCGTCGGACGGAGACGTTGGGTCGGTTCGGAGTCGATCCGAGTCGGGCCGCGCGGTCAGGCGGTCCGCGGCTCCTTCGCCTTGGGTCGGAGGCGGCCGTAGCCGCACTTCCGACAGCTGTCCGCGCGCTCGGGGTTCCGCGCGTTACACCGCATACAGACCATCTTCTCGAGCGTGCGGCGCTCGGCCGCGTCGAAGCTTGCCATGTGTATGTGAAGCGGCGCCGTCCGTGTTAACGGTTGCGAGTCGGTACGACTCGGTTCCCCCCGCCGCTCACGCGTCGGCTTGCGACAGCGCCTCCTCCAAGTCTTCGCGCTGTGTGACGCCGACGAAGCGGTCGACGACGCCGTCGTCGTTCTCGACGATCAGGGTCGGAAGCGAGCGGACCTGGTACTGGTTGGCGATCTCCTGTTCCTCCTCGACGTCGACCTTCTCGAAGCTCACGTCGGGGTAGTCGTCCTCGAGTTCCTCGAGGATGGGGTCCTGGGTCTTGCAGGGGCCACACCAGTCCGCGTGGAAGTCCTTGAGTCGAACGCTCATGCCGACCGCCCGTTTCGACGGCCGGCGCATAAGGATTACTCCCTCTCCACCGACCGGGAGCGCGGTCGCTCGACGATCCGATCGTCGCTCACCGTCGGTCGAAAGGCTTACGCGGTCTACCCGCATGGGTGCGGACATGAGCAGCGGCCAGAACAGCGGAGGTCTCATGTCCAGCGCGGGACTCGTCCGCTACTTCGACGCCGAGGACCGCAACGCCATCCGGATCGACCCGAAGACGGTCGTCGCCTTCGGGCTCCTGTTCGGGATCCTCGTGTTGATCCTCGGGTTCGCGTTCTGACTGACGGGCGACGACCGCCATCTGCCTCCACTCCATCCGGTCGCCGACCGCGTGAGCGACAGCTTTTCACTCGCCGGCCGCCGTTTTCGAGTATGAACGTGGGCGTTATCGCCGTTCAGGGGGACGTCTCCGAGCACGCCGAGGCGGTCCGCCGGGCGGCCGCGGGCCACGACGTCGCCGTCGAGGTGACGGAGATACGCGACGCCGGGCTCGTGCCCGACTGCGACGTGCTCCTCATGCCGGGCGGGGAGTCGACGACGATCTCCCGGCTGCTTCGTCAGGAGGGGATCGACGAGGAGATCCGGGCGCACGTCGCCGCGGGGAAGCCGTTGTTGGCCACCTGTGCGGGGCTGATCGTCGCCTCCGACGACGCGAAAGACGACCGCGTCGCGACGCTGGACGTGCTCGACGTGACCGTCGACCGCAACGCGTTCGGACGACAGGCGGACTCCTTCGAGGCACCGCTCGACGTGACCGAGCTCGACGAGCCGTTCCACGCGGTGTTCATCCGCGCGCCCGTTATCGACGACGTCGGCGACGGGGTCGAGGTGCTCGCCGAGTGGGACGGCGACCCCGTCGCCGTGCGCCAGGGACCGGTCGTCGCCACCTCCTTCCACCCGGAGCTGACGCCCGACTCCCGGGTCCACGACCTGGCGCTGTTCGCCGGCAGCCACGCCGACGCGCCGGCGGCCGACGGCGGGGAGGCGGACGCATGACCGACGACGGCGCCGAGGGCGTGGACGCCCGCGACGACGAGACGCTCGACGCGCTGTTCGCGGCCATCGAGGACCGCAAGGAACGCCTCCCCGAGGGGTCGTACACCGCGTCGCTGCTCACCCACGAGAAGGGGGAAAACGCCGTGCTGGAGAAGATCGGCGAGGAGGCGACCGAGACGATCGTCGCGGCGAAAGACGACGACCGCGAGGAGCTGACCGCCGAGGCGGCGGACCTCGTCTACCACCTGCTCGTGTTACTGGCCGAGAAGGACCTCGACGTCGAGGACCTGCGCGCCGAACTCCGCGAGCGCTTCTGACCGGGGGGAGTCGGCGTGTCAGCGGCGTGTGGCCGTGGCTGTGTCTCGTGGCCCCGACCGTCGGACCCGGTGTTCTTATGCGGGACGGCGGCACACCCCGGTGTGTGCAGGCAGTCACGCTCGGTCCCGCGGGGACGTACTCACACCGCGCCGCGCGGGCGGTCGCCGACGACGTCGCCTTCCGCGAGTCGGTCACGGCGATCGTCGACGCCGTCGCCGGCGGGGAGTACGAACGCGGGGTCGTCCCGGTCGAGAACAGCATCGAGGGGAGCGTCGCCGAGAGCCTCGACGCGCTCACGGAGGCGGACGTCTCCGTCGTCCGGGAGATCGTCACGCCGATCCGCCACGCGCTGCTGGCGCAGGCGGAGACGTTCGAGACGGTCGCCTCCCACTCGCAGGCGCTGGCGCAGTGTCGCGACTACCTGCAGCGGGAGTACCCCGACGCCCGCCGGGAGGCCGTCGCCTCCACGGCCCGCGGCGTCGAGCGCGCCCGCGAGGACCCCTCAGTCGCCGGGATCGGCCACCCCGCGAACGCGGCGGGCGACGGCGACGAGGTGGAGCTACGGGTGCTCGCGGAGGACGTCCAGGACCGCTCCTCGAACGCGACCCGCTTTCTCGTCGTCGCCCCCGGCGACGAGCGGACGGAGGCCGGCGGCAAGAGCTCCGTCGTGGTGTACCCCGGCGCGAACTACCCCGGACTCCTCCTGGAGCTGTTGGAGGCGTTCGCCGAGCGCGACGTGAACCTCTCGCGGATCGAGTCGCGGCCCAGCGGCGAGCGGCTCGGCGACTACCTGTTCCACATCGACTTCGAGGCCGGGTTGTACGAGCAGCGGGCGCGGGCGGCGCTGGCCGACGTGGAGGAGATCGCGTCGAACGGCTGGGTCCGTGTCCTCGGGTCCTACGACACCGAACACGTCGTGTACTGACCGGGCTATCCCTGGAACGACGGAGCCCGGTTCTCCGAGACCGCGTGGCGGTCGCTCCCGGATCCGCGTGCGAACAGGCGACACCTCCGCTCCGCCGCGCCCCGACGCCGGTGTCGCACACCCGCTGTTCGCCGGGGGCCGTCGTCACCGCACGCGCCGTCTGCCCCCGTCCCCGGATTTGAACCCTCGCATATTCCGACCCCGTTCCCCCGACAGATTGAAGCCGACGAACGGTCTATTCGTTGATATGACGGAACGGATGCCGTTCGACGACGTCACGGAACTGTTCGACCGGCTGGGCGAGGAGCTGGACGAGGTCGGGACCGCGCTGGAGGGTCGAGTCCGGACGGAAGTGAACGTCGACGTGCTGGAGCGCGACGAGGAGTTCGTCGTCGCCGCGGACCTGCCCGGCTACGACGCCGACGACATCGACCTCGCGGTTTCGGGACGCGAGCTGACGCTGCGAGCCGACTCCGACGAGGAGACGGAGTACGGTGGCGGCGACTCGGACATCCGCTACCACCGGCGCGAGCGGCGGTCGCGCTCGGCGACGCGCCGCATCTCCCTCCCCGGCGACGTGCTCGAATCGGAGGCGGAGGCGTCGTACGAGCGGGGGGTGTTGACCGTCACCCTTCCGAGACCCGGGGTCGGGTCCGGCGAGGGAACGTCCATCGACGTGGAGTGAGCCGCCGGTCGGGGACGGCCGGTCAGTCTGCGGTCGCGACCTCGCCGGCGTGGTACGCCTCGGCGTAGTCGACGAAGTTGCTCAAGATCGCCAGCCCGGTCTCCCCGCTCTTCTCGGGGTGGAACTGCGTCCCCATCACGTTGCCCGCCTCGTTGGCGGCGACGGCCGCGAAGCGGCGGCCGTACTCACAGGAGGCGATGGTACGGTCGGTGACGGCCGCGCAGTAGGAGTGGACGAAGTACGCGTAATCGCCCTCGCCGATCCCGTCCAGTAGCGGGTGGTCGCGCTCGGGCGTGAGCTCGTTCCACCCCATGTGGGGCACCTTCACGCCGTCGGGGAGCCGCTCGACGCGCCCCCCGATGAGGCCGAGCCCCTCGACGATGTCGCCGTCGGGCGCGCCCTCGGTGCTCTCGTCGTACATGAGCTGGAGGCCGACGCAGACGCCGAGGATCGGCGTGTCCTCGGCCTTCTCCACGAGCACGTCGTGGAACGGCTCGGAGTTGGCGACGCACTCGCGGAACGCGCCCACCCCGGGGAGCACGAGCGCGCCGGCCTCGCGGATGTCGTCGGGGTCGCTGGAGACGACCACGTCCGCGCCGGCGCGTTCGAGCCCGCGACGGAGGCTGCGGAGGTTCCCCACTCCGTAGTCGATGACGGTGACGTTCACACCGGGTCTGCGGGGCGACCGCAGAAAACCGTTGCCCGTCGGTCCGCGACGACGTGCTCTCCCGGCCTCCGTGGGCGTCACGCTCGCGGGTTCGCTCTGCTCTCTCTTTGCTCCACTCCCCCGTTTCTCGCCTCACCCCACTCCCGTCCGCTACTCGGTGTTCTGGCCTCCCCCGTCCCGTGCTCGCGCCCCGCCGACCTCCCGGACGATCCGGTCCGCCGCGTCGCCGACGGCATCGCGCCAGCCCTCCGGGAGGTCACCGCCCCGCTTCGGCGGGTCGAGGTCGAGGGTGACGCCGGCGAACGTCGCCGCCGCGACCGTGTCGACGACGCGCTCCCCGACGAACTCGGCGTTGCGCCGCTTCGTGCTCACGCCGCCGGACTGGAGGTCGTAGTAGCGCGTGAACAGTTGGACGACGTGAACGGCCGTATACGAGGCCGAGAGCTCCGTCTCCACGAGCTCGCGGAGCAGTTTCACCGTGTTGTTCGCGGGGTCCGCGCGCCGCCATTCCAGTTCCACGAGCACGAGCGCGTCGCCGTCGCCGGCCACGTCGACCGGCGTGTCGCCGACGCGGTGCTCGGTCCGCCAGTTCGACTCGGGGAGCCGGCGGGCGAGTCGCTCCCGGAGGAGCGCCTGGACGCGTGCGGCCGCCTCACCCATGGCCGTCGCTGGCGCGGCCCGAGCTTGAATCCGGCGGTCACGCCGTCGCGTCCGGAGTCGACGCCGATTTGCGTCCGGCCCCCCTGCGTCCGGGCGTGTCCCGCTCCCCGTCGGCGACCGAGTCCGCGCCCGGAACGCCCCGCGACCGCGCGGTCGCCGCGGCCGCCTTCGGGCTCGCGGCCGCTCACGCCGGGGTGGCGACCGCCGGCGTGCTCGCGTTTCTCGGCGCCCGCGGACGCGACGACCCGCGCCCGCCGTGTCGAGGCCGCCGGGGGACTCGTCGTGTTCCCCGCCGCGTGGGTCGCGCTGCTTGCGGCGTTCGCTCCCAGGGCCGTCTTCGTCGACGTGCCGTTCGTCCTGCTCCCGTTAGTCGGCAACCTCCTGCCGGCACTGGCGGTGCTGCTCGTCGTGTACGGCTTCGGCCCGTTCGCGGCCGGCCCGGACGCGCGCCGCGACGTGGACCTCGACTGGAACGACCGCGACCGGCGATAGCGGGCCCGTCGCCGGGCCGCGGTCCGGGGCCGCCGCTACTCGACGATCTCGATCGCCGGGCGACCCGGCTCCGCCGTCGACGCCACGTCGTCGTCCGCCTCCTCGGCGGCGAGCACGCGGACCGGGGCGCCGAACTCCCGCTCCACCAGCCAGGCGGCCGCCTCCAGCGCCTCGCGCTCGTGCTCGGGCGACAGCGCCGGCC
This sequence comes from Halobacteriales archaeon QS_6_71_20, assembly GCA_003020945.1. Lineage (GTDB taxonomy): Archaea > Halobacteriota > Halobacteria > Halobacteriales > Haloferacaceae > Halobaculum. The sequence continues at coordinate 35,283 of PXRU01000003.1, read as the reverse complement.
GCAGCGCCTCCCGTTCCGCCTGGAGGTCCTTCGCGTAGTCGGCGGCGTCGGAGCCGTGGCGCTGGATCTCGGGGCGTCCCATCAGCTCGCCGACGAGGTTGTCGGCGTCGCTGTCGAGCGCCACCGCCAGCGCCTCGTGTTTCCACTCGGGGGCGACGACCACGTCGACGCGGTCGGGGTCCTCGATGCCGGCCACGTCGACGATGTTACGCACGTCGTCGCGGGTGTTCTCCACTAACTGGCGCCGCCGGCGGGCCTCGTCGGTGTCGACGTCCGCGGTCGGCCACTCGGCGTCGACCAGCAGTCCGGCGTCCTCGCCGTTCAGCTCGGCGTACAGCTCCTCGGTCAGGTGGGGCGCGACCGGCGCCAGCAGCCTGAGCGCGACCTGCAGCCCGCGCTCGACGGTGGGCGCGTGCACCTCGTCGACGTACTCGCGGTAGCCGCGTAACGTGGCGACCAGCGACTGCGCCTCCCGCGTCGCCAGGTCGAACCCCAGGTCGTCGAAGTTCTCGGTGGCGACCGCGACGGCGGCGTCCACCTCGCTGCGGACGTACGCCGCCGTGGGGTCGTCGTCGCCGGCCGGCTCGGACTCCCGGTCGACGAACGAGCGCACCGTCTCGGCCAGCCGACCCAGGAACCGATGCGTCGACCTGACGCCCTCCTCGGACCAGTCGAACGCCGTGTCCGGACGGGCGGCCTGCATCATGAACAGCCGCGCCGTGTCCGCGCCGTACTCCCCGACGATCCGTTGGGGGGAGACGGTGTTGCCCTTCGACTTCGACATCTTCTCGCCGTCCAGCTGCACCATTCCATGCCCCAGCAGGTTCGTGAACGGCTCGCGGTGCTCCAACATTCCCATATCGGAGACGGCCTTCGTCGCGAACCGCGCGTACAGCAGGTGCATCACGGCGTGTTCGAGCCCGCCGACGTACTGGTCGACGGGCATCCAGTCGTCCGCCCGCTCGACGTCGAACGGCGCCTCCTCCAGGTCGGGGGAGACGTACCGCAGGAAGTACCACGCGGAGTCGACGAACGTGTCCATCGTGTCCGTCTCCCGCACCGCGTCGGCGCCGCAGTCGGGGCAGGTCGTGTGTTTCCACTCCTCGGCGGCGTCCAGCGGGTTCCCGGTCGTGTTGACGAACTCCGGCAGCTCCACCGGCAGTTCCTCCTCGGGCACCAGCACCGGACCGCAGTCGTCGCAGTGGATCACCGGGATCGGGGTACCCCAGTAGCGCTGGCGGGAGATGAGCCAGTCGCGCAGGCGGTACTGGGTGTGGAAGTCGGCGGAGTCGATCGCCCCGGTGAGCGCCTCGCGCGCCTCGGCGCTGGTGAGGCCGTCGTACTCGCCGCTGTTGACTAAGACGCCGTCCTCGGTGTAGGCGCCCTCGCTCACGTCGGGGACCTCGGGGTCGGCGCCCTCGACGTCCGGCTCGGGGGCGACGACGGGGACGACGTCGACGCCCATGCGCCGGGCGAACGCGTGGTCGCGCTCGTCGTGGCCGGGGACGCCCATCAGCGCGCCCGTCCCGACGTCCGAGAGGACGAAGTCGGCGACAAAGACGGGCACCTCCTCGCCGGTGGCGGGGTTGGTCGCGGTCAGCCCCGTCTCGACGCCGTTCGGCTCGTCGCCGTCGGGGTCGGCCTCGTTGTGGACGAACTCATGGACGGCGTCGTCCTCGGCGGCCAGCTCCTCGGAGATGGGGTGGTCCGGCGCCAGCGCGAAGAAGGTCGCGCCGAAGACCGTGTCCAGGCGGGTGGTGAACGCCTCGACCGGGCCGAAGGTCCGCGGCTCCCCGTCGTCGCCGCTCCCCGAGTCTGTGGGGGCCTCGCCGACCTCGAACTCGACGACCGACCCCTCCTGTTTGCCGATCCAGTTGCGCTGCATCTCGCGGACGCTGTCGGGCCACCCCTCCAGGTCGTCGATGGCCGACAGCAGTTCGTCGGCGTACTCGGTGATGCCGAGCGTCCACTGGTCCAGCTCGCGCTGCTCGACCAGCGAGTCACAGCGCCAGCAGCGCTCCTCCTCGCCCTCGACCTGCTCGTCGGCCAGCACCGTCTCACAGGAGGGACACCAGTTCACGTCGGCCGCGCGGCGCTCGACGAGCCCTTCCTCGTGGAACCGCCGGAACAGCCACTGGTTCCAGCGGTAGTACTCCGGCTCGCAGGTGGTGATCTCCCGGTCCCAGTCGTAGCCGAACCCCATCGACTCCATCTGCCCGCGCATCGTGTCGATGCAGTCCATCGTCCAGTCGCGGGGGTCGGAGTCGCGCTCCTTGGCGGCGTTCTCCGCGGGGAGGCCGAACGAGTCCCACCCCATCGGGTGGAGCACGTCGTCGCCGCGCATCCGCCGGTAGCGGGCGTACGCGTCCGTGATCGTGTAGTTGCGGACGTGACCCATGTGGAGCTTTCCGGACGGGTAGGGGAACATCCCCAGCACGTACGTCGGGTCCTCGGCGTCGTCCGGCGTTCGGAAGGCGTCGGCCTCCGCCCACGCCTCCTGCCACCGTCGTTCGACCGCCGTGTGGTCGTATCCCTCCTCGGACATCTGCTGTGTTCCAGTTCGGCCGCTTCGACCCCTATACCTTTCCATCGAACGGCGCGACGGTCGCCGCCCGTGCTCACTCGGCGAGCCCGAGCAGGTCGAAGGAGTAGCCGTTGTCGCGCTCGTCGGCGTGCTCGTACACGACGTGGGCGGCCGCGACGTCTTGGATCGCCAGCCCGGTCGAGTCGAACACCGTGACCCCGTCGTCGGCCGTCCGGCCGGCCCGCTCGCCGACGACGATCTCGCCGATCTGGCCGTAGATGTCGTCGTCCGTGAGCACGCCCGCGGCGTAGGGGACGTTGATCTCCCCGGAGTGGGTGGTCTGCTCGTAGTCGTCGATGACCAGCTTCGCGTCCACCAGCAGCTCGTCGGCCAACTCGTGTTTCCCCTCGGCGTCGGCGCCCATCGCGTTGACGTGCGTGCGGTCGCCGACCGCCTCCCGCGGGACGAGCGGCTCCTCGACGGGCGTCACCGTCGACAGTACGTCGCAGGCGGCCGCCTCCTCGACCGGGCCGGCGCGCACGTCGAAGCGGTCCTCGAAGGCGTCGACGAACCGGGCGACGCGCTCCTCGTCGAGGTCCGAGATCACCACCTCCCGGACGTCGCGGACCGTGGAGATCGCCTCCAGCTGAGTGTACGACTGGGCACCCGCACCGACAATGCCCAGTGAGGTCGCGTCGGCGACCGCGAGGTGGTCGGTGGCGACGGCGGCGGCCGCGCCCGTGCGCTTCATCGTGAGCTCCGTGCCGTCCAGCAGCGCCAGGGGGAAGGCGTTGCTCGGGTCCGAGTAGATCATCGTCCCCATCACCGTCGGGAGATCGTACAGCTCCTCGTTGTCGGTGTGGACGTTCACCCACTTCACGCCCGCCGCGTCCCAGTCGCCCGCATCGAGGTACGCCGGCATCGAGCGGAAGTCGCCGTCGTACTCGGGGAGGTCGATGTAGCTCTTGGGCGGCATCTGGGCGTCCCCCCGCTGGTACGCCGCGAACGCCGACTCGATGGCCGGCACGAGCTCCGCCATCTCGGCGTTCTCGTGGACGTCGTCGCCGTTGAGCAGCAGCGTCTCCATGCCCGCAAGAATTGCCCGCGACGGTTAGAAGCCTCCGGTACGGCGCCGTGGTCGGCCGTCCGGCGCCCCACCTCGACTCTCGACGTCACCTCAACCTCAACGGTCGCACCGGTTCCCGGCGGTCGCACTCCGCGCGTCCCGCACCGCGTGCCGAGACCGGTGTTGCCACCTCGTCGGTCCGGTCGCTCCCCCCGTCGATCCACTGTGGCGCCGGATTAATCGGGCTTAATCGGGCTTATCGAGGCTCGAAGCGGCCGAAATCGGGTTTCGTGCCGTCACCCATCTTTACTCCTCGGTACACACGGACGAGTGCAGATGACCCGAACCAAGCTCGCCGCGATCGCACTCGCGGCCCTGATCGCAGTGACCGGCGTCGCCGCCGCGGCCCCGGGGAACGCCCCCGCGGACGCCGGCGCGAACGGCTCGACCGACTCCCAGGCCCAGGCCGGCCCGCCGACCGACCTGCCCGGCCCCGTGCCGGAGTTCGTGGGCGACATCCACGACGAGATCCGGTCGTTCGTCGACGGGAACGTCGACGACCTCGGTGACGCCGTCTCCGGCATCGCCGGCGGCGAGGACACCGGCGACGCGGCAGGCGACGCCGACGCGTAACGTGCGACGACCGCCCGCTGCCCCGTTCGGTCCTCACGCGGACTGACGATCGTCTTTTGCGACGGTGTCGTCGGCGACGCGAGCGCGTTCCGCGGACGCAGTTGTCCCGATCGGAGCTCCCTCGACGGGGGCGGCGAGCGGCGACTGCGAGGCTCGTCGGAGTCGAGCGCGCGAAAGAAGTCGAGTGTTCGGTCGGAAGCGGTGCGGCGGTCGGATGGGGATACGGGTGTGCCTACGCCGGCGTCACATCGCGCCGCCCATGCCACCCATGCCGCCCATACCGCCGCCCATGCCGCCGCCGGGACCGCCGGCCTCCTCGTCGTCGTTGCCGCCGGTGGAGAGGTCGCCCGCGGCGATGATGTCGTCGATCTTGAGGACGAGGTTCGCGGCCTCGGTGGCGCTGGACAGCGCCTGCTCTTTCGCGTGGGCCGTCTCGACGACGCCCGCGTCGGAGGTGTCCTCGATCTCGCCGGAGAACACGTTCAGGCCGGCGCGCTCGTCGCCGCCCTCGTGGGCGGCGCGGAGGTCGACCAGCGTGTCGATGGAGTCGAGGCCAGCGTTCTCCGCGAGGACGCGCGGCACCAGCTCCAGCGCGTCGGCGAACGCCTCGACGGCGAGCTGCTCGCGTCCCTCGACGGAGTCGGCGAAGTCGCGGAGCCGGGAGGCCAGCTCGACCTCGATGGCGCCGCCGCCGGCGACGATGCGGCCGTCGGAGACGGCCGTGGAGACGACGTCCAGCGCGTCCTGGACGCCGCGCTCCAGCTCGTCGACGACGTGGTCGGTGGAGCCGCGCAGCAGCAGCGTGACGCCGTGGGCGTCGTCGCCGCCCTCGACGTAGAACAGCTCGTCGGCGTCGTCACGCGACACCGAGCCGTGGCCGAGGTCGGCCTCGCTGGCGGCGTCGATGTCGGAGACGACGTTGCCGCCGAGGATGTTCTTCAGGAAGCCCAGGTCGGACTTCTTCACGCGGCGGGCCGCGAGGATACCCTCCTTCGCGAGGTAGTGCTGCGCGAGGTCGTCGACGCCCTTCTGACAGAGGACGACGTCCGCGCCGGTGGCTTCGATCTGCTTGACCTTCTCCTTGAGCTGGTCCTCCTCCTGGTCGAGGAACGACTGGAGCTGGTCCGGGGAGTCGATCGACACCTGGGTGTCGACGTCGGCCTCCTCGACCTCGATCGGGTCGTTGAGCAGGAGCACCTTCGCGTCCTCGACCGCTGAGGGCATCTCGTCGTGGAGCGGGTCCTTGTCGACGACCGCGCCCTGCAGCAGCTCGGACTCGCCGGCCGAGCGTCCGGTCTGGGTCTCCATCGCGACGTTCTCCAGGTCGACGACGTGGCTGCCGTCGTCGGCCTCGACGGTGACCTGCTCGACGGCGCGGTAGACGAGGTCCGCGAGGACCTCCTTCTCCAGCTCCGCGCCCTTGCCGGTCATCGACGTCTCGGCGACCTTCCGGACGACCTCGCCGTCCTCGGGGTCGACGACCTCGGCGATGTCGTCGACCTCCTCGCGGGCCTGCTCGCTCGCGAGGTGGAAGCCCTTGATGATCGCCGTCGGGTGGATCTCCTGTTCGAGGAGGTCCTCGGCGTTCTTGAGGAGCTCGCCCGCGGTCGCGACGGCCGTTGTCGTGCCGTCGCCGGCCTCGCTCTCCTGCGTCTCGGCGACCTCGACGACCATCTCGGCCGTCGGGTTGTCGATGTCCATCTCCTGGAGGATGGTGACGCCGTCGTTCGTGATGGTCACATCGCCCATCGAGTCGACGAGCATCTTGTCCATCCCTTTCGGCCCGAGCGTCGAGCGAACGGCCTCCGCGACGGCCTGGGCCGCCGAGATGTTGTACTCCTGTGCGTCCTTGTCCTTCACCCGCTGCGAGTCCTCCCCCATGATGATCATGGGCTGACCCTGCATTCGTCGCTGACTCATGTACAGGAGTAAATGAGGTTGTGATTCTATATAAATGCTCGGGTTCGGTGTGGCTGCGGTTCGACTCGGCCGGATCCCGAGATCAGCAGCGAACCGCGGTACAGTATAGCCATCTGGGGTGACAAGCGGTGACAAAGCGCACGCCAATTGTGACGGTCGCGCGACGACTGAACTCCGAATTTAAATACCGCGTGTCGATCGACACGCCGGGGTCGCCGTCCGCGGACACCCTCCAGTGGACGCGGACGGCACCGACGGCGAAGGCGTCCTCGGGATCGGGGTCCCGGGCGACGGCGAGCGTGTTCGTCCCGTTCGTGACCTCGGCGCCAGCGACTGTCTCGGCCGAGTTGCGCGCCGACGCGAACGGTCGCGTAGGTCTTGTTTCCGGTAATCGGCGACGGGTTCGCCGGAGCTCGCCGGGAGACGGCCTCCCGCGGCCCGGGGCGCGGCTACCCTTCGTTCCGCGGCGGCGCGGACAGCAGGTCGGACCCCCCGTCCTCCGGCGGGTACTCCGGCAGGGTGTCGTCGTCGAGCGTCTCGACGTCCCGTTCGGCGAGCTTCACCTCCAGCTGCTCGCGCTTCTTCAGACCCTGTCGTTCGCGTCCGCGCTTCGTGTCTGGCATTGACAACCGTGTTAACACTTCCCGCGCTTATGAATCTTCCGCGGCCATGGGTGGTGTCCCACCCTGCGTGGCCCGGACGGCCGCGTTCGGACCGCGAGCGTCCCGATCCCGCCGTCGCCGTTCCGCGACCGACGCGCGGGCTCGATGACGCGCCCGTTAAGTGGTTCCGACCCCAGATCGGTCTCAATGAGTGGAGGAGCCGGGGCCCCCCGACCGACACCCGTCCGACGGGGTGACGCGTAGTGCCGAAAGAGTTCATCGAGGTCCGCGGCGCGGAGGAGAACAACCTGAAGGACCTCGACGTCGAGATCCCCCGCGAGCAGTTCACCGTCGTCACGGGGCTCTCCGGGTCGGGGAAGTCGTCGCTGGCGTTCGACACGGTGTACGCCGAGGGACAGCGCCGCTACATCGAGTCGCTGTCGGCGTACGCCCGGAACTTCCTCGGGCAGATGGACAAACCGCAGGTCGAGAGCGTCGAGGGACTGTCGCCGGCGATCTCCATCGACCAGAAGAACGCCGCCAACAACCCCCGGTCGACCGTCGGAACCGTCACCGAACTGCACGACTACCTGCGCCTGCTGTACGCGCGGGTCGGCCACCCGCACTGCCCGGAGTGCGGCCGCGAGGTGGGCGAGCAGTCCGCCCAGCAGATGGTCCGCCGGGTGTTCGACCTGCCGGAGGGCACCCGCGCGAAGATCGCCGCGCCGGTCGTTCGCGACCAGAAGGGCGCCTTCGAGGACCTGTTCGACGAGCTCGCGGGCGACGGCTACGCTCGCGTCGAGGTCGACGGCGAGGAGTACGACCTCTCCGTCGAGCGGCCGGACCTCGACGAGAACTACGACCACACCGTCGACGTCGTCGTCGACCGCGTGACGGTGCGGGAGTCGGACCGCTCGCGGATCGCCGACTCCGTCGAGACGGCGCTTTCGGAGGCCGACGGCACGCTGAAGCTGATCCTCCCGGACCCGCCCGAGGGGAACGACTTCGGCGGCAGCCGGACCCGGTCGACGGGCGACCTCGCCGGCGACGGCGACGACCGCCTCGTCGTGGAGTTCTCCGAGGAGCTGGCGTGCACCAACTGCGGCATCGACTTCTCGGAGATCGAGACGCGCTCGTTCTCGTTCAACTCCCCGCACGGCGCCTGTCCCGAGTGTGAGGGGATCGGCTCGACGAAGGAGGTCGACGAGGACCTCGTCGTCACCGACCCGTCACAGCCGATCAAACACGTGTTCGAGCCGTGGAGCTACAACCGCTCGTACTACCGCACCCGCCTCGACAACGTCGCCGACCACTTCGGCGCGAGCGTCGACACGCCGTTCGAGGAGCTCACCGAGTCCCAGCGGCGGCAGTTCCTCTACGGCACCGACGACGCGGTGAACTTCGAGCAGCGGACGAAAAACGGCGTCCGACGGAAGACCCAGCGGTTCGAGGGTGTCGTCCCGAACCTGGAGCGGCGCCACGTCGAGACGGACTCCGACCGCACGCGCGAGCACATCGAGGAGTTCATGGCCGTCACCACCTGTCCCGAGTGCGACGGCACCCGGCTGAAGCCCCAGAGCAGGTCGGTGTATGTCGACGACACGTCGATCACCGCGGTCAACCGGATGTCGATCGGCGACGCGCTCGACCACTTCGAGGGGATGGAGGAGTCGATGAGCGAGCGCGAGCGCACCATCGCCGCGGAGATCCTCAAGGAGATCCGGGCGCGCCTCGGCTTCATGGAGGAGGTCGGGCTGGAGTACCTCACGCTCGACCGCGAGGCGTCGACGCTGTCGGGCGGCGAGAGCCAGCGCATCCGCCTGGCCACGCAGGTCGGCTCCGGCCTCGTCGGCGTCCTCTACGTCCTCGACGAGCCGTCGATCGGCCTCCACCAGCGCGACAACGACCGCCTGCTGGACACGCTAGAGGGGCTGCGCGACCTCGGCAACACCCTGCTGGTCGTCGAGCACGACGAGGCGACGATGCGGCGCGCCGACAACGTGATCGACATGGGGCCGGGCCCGGGCAAGCAGGGCGGCGAGGTCGTCGTCCAGGGCGACTTCGAGGAGATCGTGAACAGCGAGGCGTCGGTGACGGGCGACTACCTCGCGGGCCGGAAGGCCGTCGAGGTACCGGAGGCACGCCGCGAGAGCGACGCCGCGCTCACGGTCGAGGGCGCGCGCCAGCACAACCTCACCGACGTCGACGTCGACATCCCGGTCGGCCAGTTCACCGCCATCACCGGCGTCTCAGGGTCGGGGAAGTCCACGCTGATGCACGACGTGCTGTACAAGGGGCTGGCCCGCGAGATGAACGACAACACGGAGGTCGACCCCGGCGAGCACGACCGCATCGCGGGGATGGACGGCATCGAGGGCGTGCGCCTCATCGACCAGTCGCCGATCGGCCGGACGCCCCGGTCGAACCCCGCGACGTACACCGACGTGTTCGACTACGTCCGGGAGCTGTTCGCCGAGACCAAGCTGGCCGACCAGCGCGGCTACGACAAAGGCCGCTTCTCGTTCAACGTGAAGGGCGGCCGCTGTGAGGAGTGCGGCGGGCAGGGCACCGTCAAGATCGAGATGAACTTCCTGTCGGACGTGCACGTCCCCTGCGAGGAGTGCGGCGGCGCCCGCTACAACGACGAGACGCTGGACGTGACGTACAAGGGCGCGACCATCTCGGACGTGCTCGACATGAGCGTCGGCGAGGCGTACGAGTTCTTCGAGTCCCACAGCGGCCTCGAACGCCGCCTCGGCCTGCTGAAGGACGTCGGCCTCGACTACATGCGGCTCGGACAGCCCTCCACCACGCTCTCGGGCGGCGAGGCCCAGCGCGTGAAGCTGGCCGAGGAGCTCGGCAAGCGTGACGCCGGTGACACGCTGTACCTACTCGACGAGCCGACCACGGGACTGCACAAGGCCGACGAGCGGAAGCTCATCGACGTGCTCCACCGGCTCACCGACAAGGGGAACACGGTCGTCGTCATCGAACACGAGCTCGACCTCGTGAAGAACGCCGACCACATCGTCGACCTCGGCCCCGAGGGCGGCGAGGGCGGCGGCGAGGTCGTCGCCGAGGGCACCCCCGAGGAGGTCGCCCGGATTGAGGCGTCGCACACGGGGCGGTATCTCCGCGACTACCTGCCCGACGTGGACGTCGAGGGGCCCCGCAGCGACCGCCGACTGCCCGCGAGAGAGGACGGCGACGAGGAGGGCGACCCGGTGGAGGCGACCGCGACCGACGACTGAAGCGAGACGCGAGCGGAGCGAGCGTCTCAGCGGAACCGCGGCGAGGTCGTCGGGCCGAGCCGCGCACGAACAGGAGTCGAGCGAAGCGAGCGTCTCGGCGGAACCGCGCACGAACCCGGTGCGCGTGACTCCGCGGGACGACGGATCGCTTTCGTGTCGGTCCGGCGGCAGGGATTTGCCGCGCGAGGCCGACGCTCCGATATGGCGACCGTGTACGCCGCGATGCGCGACCGGCTCCTCGTCGTCGACCCCGACGCCGAGACGGCGAGGACGCCGCAGGCGCTCGACGGGCGGGCGCTGGAGTGCGTCGCCGTCCACCCCGACGCCCCCGACCGCGTGGTCGTCGGCAGCTTCGGGTCCGGACTGTGGCGCTCGACTGACCGCGGAGCGACGTTCGAGCGCGTCGGCGCCGCCGCCATCGAGCAGGACGCGGTGATGGCTGTCGCCGTCTCGCCCGCGAACCCCGACGTGATCTGGGCCGGCACGGAGCCGTCGCGCGTCTACCGCTCCACCGACGGCGGCGACACGTGGACCCGCCGTGACGGCCTCGTGGACCTCCCTTCCAGCGACGAGTGGTCGTTCCCCCCGCGGCCGCACACCCACCACGTCCGGTGGATCGAGGTCGATCCCCGCGACCCGGCGCACGTCTACGTCGCCGTCGAGGCGGGCGCGCTCGTCGCCACCGACGACGCGGGCGGGACGTGGACCGACCGCGTCCCCGGGTCGCGCCGGGACACTCACGCGATGGCGACCCATCCCGAGGCGCCGGGCCGCGCATCGGCCGCCGCGGGCGACGGCTACGCGGAGACGGCCGACGCCGGCGAGACGTGGAACCACCCGCAGGCGGGGCTCGACCGGACCTACTGCTGGAGCGTCGCCGTCGACGCGGGCGACCCGGACCTGACACTGCTGTCGGCGGCCCGGTCCGCGCGGGAGGCGCACACCGCCGAGCGCGCTGAGACGTACGTCTATCGGCGCCGGCGCGAGGACGAGCGAAGCGAGACGGAGTGGGAACGGCTCGACGGCCGCGGCCTCCCGCTCGGGGCGGGCGTCACGCGGCCGGTGCTGGCCGCCGGCGACCCCGGGGAGTTCTACGCGCTGTCGAACCGAGGGCTGTACCGCACGGTCGATTCGGGGGACTCCTGGGCTGCGGTCGACATCGAGTGGCCCGAGGACGTCCGGGAGCAGGCCGCGCGCGGGCTGGCCGTCGTCCCGTAGCGCACGCCCGGGTCGTCGCCGGCGGCGTCACTCGACGGTGATCCGTCCCTCGACGGTCGGGGAGATAGTCCCGTCGGCCTCGATCGCGTCGATGACGGCCGTCGACAGCAGCGCGCCGTCGTTGGCGCCCACGAGCGTCTCCGCGGCCGCGAGCCCCCCGTAGCCGTCGCCGCCGCCGGCGACGAAGTCGTTCGTGCCGAGCTCGTACGTCGCGCCGTCGTCGATCGGCTCGCCGCCGACGGTCGCCTCGACGATCCGGCTTCCCGGCTCGGCGTCGGGGTCGTACGTGTACGCGATCCCGCTCACCTGCGGGAACCGCCCCGACGACTCCTCGACGGCGCCGACGCCGTGCTCCAGCGCGGCCCGCAGCGTCTCCCCGCTCACCTCGAGCTTGACGACGTTGTTCGGGAACGGGAGGACGTCGACGACCGTCCGCTTGGTGATCTCGCCGGCCTCGTACACGCGGTCCGTGCGGATCCCGCCGCCGTTGGTCAGGGCGATGTCGGCGTCGGCGGCCGCCCGGATCGTGTCCGCGATGTAGTTGCCGAAGTTCGACTCCCGCTTCCGGACGACCGACTGGCGCACGTCGAGCGGCTCCGTCGTCTCGCCGATCGTCGCGCCGAGTTCCGCGTCCAGCTCCGACCGGTAGCTCGTCGCGACCTCGGCCACGTCGGGATGCGGCTCCAGTCCGTCCTCGACGGCGGCGGCGGTGTCGTGGCGCCGGAACGCGTGGTCGGCGACCGCGCCGTCCTCGACCACGAGGTCGACCTCGCCGACGTAGTCGTAGCCGTCGCCGACGAACGAGCAGACGGTGCCGTTCACGACCCGCGGCTCGTCGAGTAGGTTCGCCGCGTGGTCGCCGACGACGGCGTCGATGCCGTCGACCGACTCCGCCAGGGCGACCGCGTCGGCGCCGGCGAGGTGCGAGAGCACGACCACCGCCTCGGCGCCGCCGTCGCGGAGTTCACCGACGGCCGTGCGGACGGACTCAGTCGGGTCCTGCACCTCCGCCGCCTCGCCCATCGAGGTCACGTCGGGCGCGTCGGCGTGGATGACGCCCGTGAGTCCGACGGTGACGCCGCCGGCGTCGACGAGCGCGTGGCGCTTCGCGCCCTGCTCGCCGGCGAACACCGCTTCTGTGCCCGCCTCGACGACGTTCGCGCTCAGCCAGGTGAAGTCGCTGTCGGCGACCCGCTCGCGGGCGGTCCCGGGACCCATGTCGAAGTCGTGGTTGCCGAAGGTGTCGTAGCCGAGGCCGCCCGCGTCGAACGCGTCGACGACGTGGCTGCCGTCGAACGCCGCCGACAGCACCGACGAGGCGAGGTCGTCGCCGGAGCCGAGCAGGAGCGGCTCGCCGTCCGCCTCGGCCGCCAGATCCGTCATCAGCCCGAAGTAGTGCTCCACGTTCGCGGCGTCGTCGGCGCCGCCGTACCGACCGTGGACGTGGGTGTCGTGCAGCAGCGTCACGCGCCCGGACGCGCCCGACTCGGTCGTCGGTTCCGATGTCGCCGTCGCCTCGTCCGTCGTTCCCTCGGTCGACTCCGACGTACTCCCGTCGCCGGTCTCTCCCCCGCACCCGGCGAGCGCCGCCGCCACGCCCGTCCCGGCGGCCGCGAGCACCCGTCGTCGTCGCACGCCGTCGTCCGTGTTCTGCGCCATACTTTCGATTCTCAGCCCGAGGTGGAAAAACAGTCCGTCATCGCGACGGCGTCGTGGCGGGCCCTCGAATCGGAGGCCGCTTCGAACGCCGACCCCCTCGGTCCAAGACCTCTTGTGCGATCACGGGACCAGCCGGCGTATGACGTGACCGATACCCGCGTGGAACACGGCGGGAGCGCGACACCCCCACGCGGCGCCGAGCGGAGTCGCCTGTACGCAACAGACGAGCCCGCAGCGGAGGACGGCCCTGCGGGAGGCCGGACCGACCGGGGTGGTGAGGCCGGACTCAACTGGAGTGGTGAAGCCGGACACGACTGGGGTGGTGAGGCCGAGACGACTGGGCACATCGTCGGTCGCCGCCGCGGTCGCGGGGGGTCGACGAAGCCGGCGGGGCCTCCATCCGCGAGATCCCCCATCCACGAGATATATCATCGTCCGCACGTACCGACCGGTATGTACGATTTCGTCGTGGTCGGGGTCGGCCCGGCGGGGGCGCGCTTCGCTCGCCGGGCCGCCGAGGCGCGCTACGACGTGCTCGCCTTGGAGAAGGGGACGGTCGGCGAGCCGCTGGCGTGTTCCGGGCACGTCTCGACGGACGTCTGGGACTACCTCCCCGACGGCGCCGCGGCGCGACTCCGACAGAACCGCGTGTACGGCGCGGACTTCCACGTCGGCGGGCCGGGGTCGCCGTCGCGCCGGTTCTACAAGCGCGAGGCGGTGTCGAACGTGATCGACCGCGTCGAACTCGACCGGACGCTCGCGGACGCGGCCCGGTCGGCCGGTGCGGACGTGCGCGAGGGCCACACCGTCACGGCCGTCGAGGAGCGGCCGGGCCGGGTCGAGGTGACCGCCAGCGTCGACGGCGGCGAGGAGACGTTCGAGGCGCGGATGGTCGCGGGCGCCGACGGCCCCGTTTCCAGGGTCCGCCGAGGGCTCGATCTCCCGGAGCCGACGGAGACGATCCACGGCGTGCTCGCGTTCACCGACGAGCGCGACCACGGCGACTACGTCGACGTGCACCTCACCGCGCCGCGCTTCTTCGCGTGGCGCATCCCCCGCGGCGACGCGGGCGTCGAGTACGGCCTCGCCGCCCCGCCGGGCAACGAGGTGAACGAGCTGTTCGCCCGGCTCACCGACGAGTACGACGTCGAGACGGACCGCTTCTGCTCGGGCGCGATCCCGATCGGCCCGCCCGAACGGACCGTCGCGAACCGCGGGTTCCTGCTGGGCGACGCCGCCGCTCAGACGAAGCCGTTCACCGGCGGCGGCATCCTCTACGGGATGCGCGCGGCCGACGTGGCGGCCGAGACGATCGACCCGGAGGACCCGACCACACTCCCGCGGTACGAGTCCGGGTGGCGCGAGGAACTGAACCGGGAGATCCGCTTCGGCCACTGGATCCGGCGGGCGTACTCGCTCCCGGAGCCCGTTCAGCGCGCCGGCCTGTGGGCGCTCTCCGGGGAGATCGGCGTCCACATGGACGAGCCGAGCTCCTTCTTCTCCCGGGAGCACCTGCGAAAGCTGTTCTCGTAGCCGGCTCCGGCAACTCCGACGGCCATCCCCGATCGGTCGACCTCGTTGAGTGCCCCGATCACCGCCGCCGATCGGTCGGCCGGTCTACCGCTGCTCGGCGGCCTCGGGGTACGTCGGGAGCCGCCCCGAGCGCGCCCTCCCCTCGACGAACGGGAGGTCGACGCGGTCGGCGGCGACCTCGTCGCCGTCGACCCGCACTGTCAGGTCGGCGTCGTCGGCGTCGAAGTCGAGATACGCGAGCGCGATCGGCGCGTCGAGCGTCGGCGAGCGGACGCCGCGCGTCACCTCGCCGACGGTGGCGTCGCCGGAGCACACCGCGGCGCCCGGCTCCGGCACGGCCGCCGGCCGGAGGCCGACGAGCCGCCGACTGGGGCGACCGCGGTTCTCGACCTTCGAGACGACCTCCTGGCCGACGAAACAGCCCTTCTCGAAGTCGACCGCCGAGCGGAGCCCCGCGACGTTCGGGAGTCGTTCCCGAAGCTCGCTGTCGAACAGCGGCGTCCCCGCCTCCGCGGTGAGCGTCTCCCACGTGGCGTAGCCGAACGGGGCGGCGTTCAGCCCCCGCGTGAGCAGCGTGTCGAACACGTCCCGGGCGTCCTCGGCGGCGCAGACGACCTCGTACCCCTCCTCCCCGGTCGGGGCGTCAGCGGCGATCACGGTGACGCCCACGTCGTTCATCCGGCCTCGGACGAAGGTGAGTTCGGGCTCGGGGGAGCCGGCGGCGTTGAGGACGGACGCGACCTTCTCGGTCGACGTCGGGCCGTGAACGCCGAACACGCCGAACTCGTCGCTGGCGTCGCGCAGCTCCACGTCGTCGATGAACACCTTCCCCGACCAGTCGTCGACGAGCGGCGCCGCACGGTCCGGCGGCGTGAACAGCAGGAGGCGCTCGCCGGCGTTGTAAATGAACAGCTCCGTCTCGACGGCGCCCTGCGGGCCGAGCAGCAGCGCGTGACAGCCGTCGCCGTCGGCGGCGGGGACGCGGTTGGAGACGGCGTTGTCGACGAACTCGACGCGGTCGTCGCCCTCGACGACGACGACGCCGTACCCCATCTCGATCGCTCCGACGCCGTTGCGAACGGCGCGGACGGCGCTGTCGGGCCGCCCGTAGTCGGCGACGACCTCGCGGCCGCCGCGCTCGGCGAACGTCGCACCGTGGTCCGCGTGAACGTCGGCGACGAGACTCATACTCCATTCCACACCCGCCGACAGCAAAAGGCGTCCGGAAGGCCGGGCGGCGCCGCGCCCGGCTTCTGCCAACGACCGGCGGCTACAGGCCGAGCCGGTCGCGGATGACGTCGACCAGGCCGGGGTCGTCGTCGACCTGCTCGCTCGGGTCCGGGACGACCCGCCGGTCGGGGTAGATGCGGACGCGCTCGTCGGCCCGCTCCACCTCGATCAGGCCGGCCTCCTTCAGCGAGGAGAGCGCGGCCTCGACCTCGTCGATCGTCGCGTCGACGCCGGACCGGAGTTCGAGGACGGTCATTCCGTCCTCGGCCCGGCCGACGAGCGCGTCGAGCACCGCAACCTCCGTCTCCTCCCTGTCGCGGAACTCGGGCGGCACTCTCATGCGCGTCCGATCGCCCGGCGACGGCTTACGTGTACCGGCGCGCGTGCCGCGCGTCCGACGCGAGCGAACCCTTTTATACGATTGGCCGGATGGGAGGGATAATGGGACTCAGGTGTCTCCTCGGCCACGACTTCACGGAGCCGAGGACGGAGCGTGACCGCGAGGAACGGGGGGAGGAGGTCATCATCTCGATCACGGAGGTGAAGGAGTGTCGCCGCTGCGGCGAGACGCGGATCGTCTCCGAGAACAAGGAGGTCACCTCGGTCGACCAGCTGCTCGAGGAGTCCGGCGGCGGCGCCGCACCGACGGGGCGCGCGGACGCCGTCGGCGACCCATCCCCCGTCGGGGACGCCGGTAGCGCCGGAACCGCCGACGCGAACGCGACGCCGGTCCCCGACTCGGCACCGACGGGGGACGGCGATAACGGCCCCGTCATCCCGAACGCGGAGTCCGACGCGCCGCCCACTCGTCGGCGAACGCCCCCAGTCCCGAGGTGGGCGTCCCCCGGGCCTGCCGGACGTGGCGCGCCAGGCTCTCGGCGAGTGGCCCGACTCGAACGCCCGCCGCGGGGCGGGCGACGCCCCGGAGGGGGGGGCGAGGGAATGGCCGAACGCCGACCGCAAGCCCGGCGGCTCGGGAGCGGGCGTGGCCGACGCGCCGCACACCCCCGCCGAGGGGGAGTCGGCGGACGTGGAGTTCCTCGGCGGCGGGGAGTCGTCCGACGAGGGTGAGGCGGCGGGACAGGCCCGCGGCGAGGTCGACCCCGACGCGGACGACACAGGGGCGGTCGACCCCGCCGACGACGACGCGGAGTTCATCGACGGCGAGGGGCCCGGCGGGTGGCCCGAGCAGGACGGCGAGGACGAGGGGTACGACGCCGAACTCGACGGGGCCGACGCCGGCGTCTCCGTCGACGGGAACCTCTCCCCGCAGGTCGACGCCGAGGTCGCCGACGGCGAGGACGTGGAGTTCATCGAGGCCGACGCGGACGCGGCCGACGCGGCGGCCGGCGACGCCCGGCGCAACGGGACGGATCCCGACGCCGCGGGCGTCGACGACCCGTCCACCTCGGGGGCCGACCGCTCCGCCGGCGGGTCGCCGTCGCGGCAGGTCGAACTGACCACCAGCTCCGACCGGGTCGACACCGCATACGTCTGCCCGGACTGCGGCAACCGCGAGCGGGTCGGCGCCTCCTCGATGCGCGCGGGCGACATCTGTCCCGACTGCAGGCGCGGCTACATCGAGGAGCGGGAGATCCGGTAGCCGGCCCCGTCACGGCGGCCGCGCCGTCCCCCGACCGGTCGTGTTCGTCGGGCACACACTCCGGAACGGCCGTCTGACGAAACGTGTTTACCGTCCCCGGGCAAACGACCGGCCATGAAGCAGTACAAGATGCGTCGCGGCGAGCATCTCGACGACCGGATGCCCGACCTGAAGGCGGAGATCGAGGAGCGGTTCGGTCCCGTCTCGGGCACCGAGGAGCACGACGGTCACGAGCTGTACGCCGTCGAGGACCCCGTGAACCCCGTCTTCGAGCGCGTCGTCGCCGGCGCGGCCTCCTACTCGGGCAAGAAGGACAAGCTCGCGGTCCACTTCGAGGAGCGCCCCGCCGAGGAAGTCATCGCCGAGGGGAACGCCGACGCCGCCGCCGACGCGGTCGACGCGAAGAACGACTTCCTGCTGGAGGCAACCGGCCGCGACGCCAAGTCCCGCCGCGAGTCGCTCAAGCGAGAGGTCGAGGACGACGCCCCGGACTACTGAGTCGCCGTCCGCGCCCTCCCGAGCCGTCGCGACTCGGCTCGCCGCCGTCCCGTGAACCGCCCCCGTCAGTCCGCGGCCGTGGCTTTCCCCCGTCGCGCCACCCCGACTCTCTCGCTCGGACCCGGGTCCGAAACGAACCGGCCGAACCCGAACCGCCCGCGGGCCGGAATTATTTATTCGATACGTAGTAAACGGTTCGTCAGGCTTTTCACGTTCGGCGCCCTACATGTCCTATGAGCATCGAGACGATCCTGCTGACGGTGAAGCGCGACGACGACGACCGGCTCGACCGACTGACCGAGGAGGCGATCGAACTGGCGACGGCGACGGGTGCGCGGGTGATCGCGACCCACGCGTTCGCCTCGCAGTCGGACGTGAACGAGGCGCTCTCGCAGCTGGAGGGGGCCGACGGCACGCCGTCGGACGTGGCCCGCCGACTGGAGGCCGTTCGGCGCGTGACGGAGGCACTGGAGGCGGCCGGCGTCGACTACGGCGTCGAGGGCGTCGTCGGCGACCCCGGGGACGCGGTCGCCGGCCTGGCGAACCGCGTCGGCGCCGACCGCGTGTTCGTCGGCGGCCGCGAGCGGTCGCCGACCGGGAAGGCCGTGTTCGGGTCGACCGCCCAGCAGATCATCCTCTCGTCGCCGTGTCCGGTGACGTTCGTCCGCGAGGAGTAACCGGGCGACCGGCGGCGCGGGAAGCGGCACCGGTAAGTGCGGCCGCGCGAACGCCCGGGTGATGGCCTACTACGTAGGGGTGGATCTCGGGGCCACGAACCTCCGTGCCGTCGTCGGGGACGACGGCGCGGACGTGATCACACGGACGGAGGCCGAAACCCCCCGCGACTCTGGGATCGCGGTCACGGAGGCGGTCCTGGACGTCGTCCGCGCGGCGTGTGCGGACGCGAACGTCGACCCGTCGGACGCGGCCGCCGCCGGCGTCGCCTCCATCGGCCCGCTCGACCTGGCCGAGGGCGTCATCGACGGCCCCGCGAACCTCCCGAACGTCGGCAGGGTCCCGCTGGTCGGCCCGCTCTCGGAACTGCTCGACACCGACCGCGTCCACCTCCACAACGACACCGTCGCGGGCGTCATCGGCGAGCGCTTCCACAGCGACCGCAACCCCGACGACATGGCGTACGTCACCATCTCCTCGGGGATCGGCGCCGGCGTCTGCGTCGACGGTCACGTGCTGTCGGGGTGGGACGGCAACGCCGGCGAGATCGGGCACGTGGTCGTGGACCCGGACGGGGCGATGACCTGCGGCTGTGGCCGCGATGGCCACTGGGAGGCGTACTGCTCGGGCAACAACGTCCCCGAGTACGCCCGCCACCTCGCGGAGGCGGAGTCGGTCCCGACTGACCTGCCGCTGGACTCCCCGGAGTTCTCGGCGGTCGAGGTGTTCGAGGCGCGCGGCGACGACCCGCTGGCCGACCTGACGGTCGAGCGCTTCGCCGACTGGAACGGGATCGGCTTCACGACCCTCGCGAACGCGTACGCCCCGCTCGTCGTCCGCGTCGGCGGCGCGGTCGCGCTCAACAACCCCGACGTCGTGCTCGACCCGGTCCGCGAGCGCCTCCGGGAGAGCACCTTCGCCAACGTCCCCGACGTCCGCCTCACCGAGATGGGCGACGACGTGGTCGTCGTCGGGGCGCTCGCGTCCGCGATCACCGGCGGCACGGGCGAGCGGTCGGCGTAGTCGCTCGCTGCTCCCCGCCCCCGGAGCCGTCAGTCCGACGTTCACTCCGCTCGCCGCGCCGATCGGTTCTCACCCTGCCGCTATGCCTATGCCGGTCGAGACCCAGCCTGTAGTATGCGACGACGCCACGCGCTCCGCGCCGGCGCGGCCGCGCTCGGCGCGGGCGTCATCGGGTCGCCCGCGGCCGGCGTCGTGAGCGCACGATCGGACGACGAGGACGGCTACGGCCCGATCGGCGCCGTCGAGGTCGACGGCACGCGGGAGGCGGTCGTCTCCGACGACGGCCGGACCGCCTTCCTCGCGCTCGGCGACGGCTACGCGACCGTCGACGTCTCCGACCCCGCCGCCCCCGCCGTCCTCGCCGAGCGCCGCGACCCGCTCGCAGACCGCGAGGACGGCCCGTTCCGCCTCGTCCACGACGTGAAGCTATCCGGCGACCGGCTCGTCGCCGTCGGCCCGGCACACCCCGGGCGGGAGAGCCCCCACGGGGTGCTCGTGGTCGACGTCTCCGACCCCGCCGACCCCGTCGAGACGGGCTTTCACGGGACGGCGTTCCCGATCCACAACTGCTTCCTCGACGGCCGCCACTGCTATCTGACCGGCAACGGTGCCCGGGGCAACCCGCTGGTCGTCGTCGACGTGGCCGCCCACACGGAGGTCGCCCGGTGGTCGCTGTTCGACCGCGACGACGCCTGGGCGGACGTCGCCGGCGGGCTCCGGACGCTCCACGACGTCACCGTGCGCGACGGCGTCGCCGCCCTCTCGTACTGGGACGCCGGCACGTACCTCCTCGACGTGTCGACGCCGAGCGAGCCCGTCCACGTCGGGACGGTCGACGCCGGCGACCCCGCCGACCTGCGCGCCCCCCGGGCGCGTGAGGGGGTCGTGCCGCCGGGCAACCACCACCACTCGCTGCTTTTCCCCGGCGGCGACGTGCTCGCGGTCGGCCGGGAGACGTGGGCCGTCGAGCGGGACGGCGACGTGGTCGGCGGCCCCAGCGGCGTCGACCTGTACGACGTGTCGGCGCCCGACAACCCTGTGCGGCTGTCGAGCGTCGCCCCGCCGCCGACGCCGGACCCGACGTTCGGCGGGACGTGGACCACCGCCCACAACTTCGCCGTCCGCGAGGACACGCTGTACACCGCTTGGTATCAGGGCGGCGTGAAGCGTCACGACGTCTCGGAGCCGGCGAACCCGGTCGAGGAGACGTGGTGGGCCGACCCCGAGGCCGCACGGTTCTGGGCGGCGACGCCCGCGGTTCCCGGGGAGTTCCTCGTCGCGCCGTCGATGGGCACCCGCGGCGCCCCGGCCGGCCTGTGGACGTTCCCCGACGCGCCGGGGACCGGCGGCGACCGCTCCCGGCTGTCGGCGGACGCCGCGCGGGCGACGGCCGACGCCACGCCCGGGGAGACGACCGAACCGTCGGTAACACCGACGGCGACGCCGTCCTCGACGGAGAGTCCGACTCCGACGGCGTCGCGCGCGGCCGGTCCCGGCTTCGGCGCCGGGAGCGCGGTCGCCGGCCTCGGGTCGTCGCTGGCGCTGGCGCTGCGTCGACTCCGGCGCGACGACTGACCTTTCCCCGACCGCGAGCCGTCGGTCCGGGGGACGGGCCGCCGGCCGGGCGCGCGACCCCCGCGTCCGCCGGATCCGTCCGCAACGACCGTGAGGGAGTTTCTTCCGGCGGCGGCGAGGGTCGCGGAACCGCAAGCTTTCAATCCTCCGGCGCTCAAGGTCGGGTGATGAGCGACCTCGCCGAGCGCGTCGAGACGTGGATGGTCGGGCAGATGCCGATCATCCAGATGCACGGCGGGACGAGCGTCGTGCGCGAGGCCGACCCCGAGGAGGGGGTCGTCGTCGTCGAGCTCGGCGGCACCTGTTCGGGCTGTGGTATCTCCGACATCACCGCCCGAAACATCAAACGCGACCTCATCATGGACTTCGACGAGGTGAGCGAGGTGCACGTGAAGGTGCCCGACTCCGGCGACATGGGTTCGAGTACCGTCGAGGGCGGCCGCGGCGGCGACCTGCAGTACGGCGAGGAGTCGTCGGGCCACTTCTGAGGCGGGGGGTCCGCCGCTACAGCGCCCGCTCCAGCGCCGTCGCCACGCCGCGGGCCTTCTCGGCCAGCCGCTTGGCGAGTTCGCCGCGCTCGACGGCCGCGTCCAGCTCGTCGTCGTCGACCCGCTCGACGTGGCCGTCGGCGTGTTTCACCACGTCGACGTGGAGGTCGACGTACCGCACCGTCTCGGGGAACGCCTCGACGGGGGTACAGACGTTCACGTACGTCCCCTTCCGGACGCCCTCGTTGTCGCGGTAGACGGTCGGATACCACCACCGCCCCTCCCGGAACGTCGTGATCGCCACGTCGCCCGCCTCCCGACGGGCGTCGAGCGCGTCGTAGCTGCCGCCGGCGGTCATCTCGCGTTCCAGCGTCACCGACCCGTCGCTCGGGTCCACGGCCGTCACCTCGCCGCGGCCGAGGTGGACGAGCCGGCCGTCGGGCTTCCCGTGGCCGATACGGACGCGGTCGCCCTCCCGGGGGCCGAACTGGTCGGCGACGACGCCGAACGGGAAGTCGACCCCCTCCTCGCCCCGCGCCGCAGTCCTGTCGTCCCCTTCGCCGTCGAACGAACACAGCGCCTCCGCGAGGTCGACGCCCGCGGAGGCCGACCGCGAGGCGGCCTTCGTGCGGTGGTGACCGGGCATCGTGCTCGTCACCTCACGGCGGCGGTCGTCGAGCGCGAACCGGCACTCGCGGCCGAACCACACCCACGCGCCCGCTGTCGGCGCGGCGACGACTCCCGGTTCGTCCCGCGGCTCCTCGAGGGCGTCGTCCAGCGTCCGGGCGCGGTCGGCGGCCCGGGCGAGCGCGTCGCCCAGCGCGTCCATCCCCGCGTCGCGGGCGTCGCGCGACCACTCGACCCCCCAGCCGTCGGGCACGTCCACCGAGAGGAGGTTGGTCATCCCGGCGAGTTCCCGAGCGTCGGCATCGTCGGCGCCGGTCACGCGGACGCCATCGCGGCCGGGCACCAGCGTCGCGAGGCCGGCCATCGCGCGGACCCGCGTGTCGAGCACCGGCCGGTCGTCCGCCCACGGCGCGGCAGGGTCGAGCACCTGCACCCGGAGGCGGTCGTCCTCGCCGACGTGGCCCTCGGCGTTGTCGAACGGGAGGTACCCCTCCGCGCCCGACTCCCCGAGATCGACGACGGCGCCGCCGCCCACCGTCTCCCGGACGATGCCGTCGAACACCGCCCCCCGCGGCGTCGGGTCGTCCCACGCGAGGGCGTCGCGCCCGACCCCGGACAGGTGATCGCGCACGGCGGCGACGGCGTCGGGGTCGCCGGCGACGCCGACGCCCTGGCGGTCGTCGGTCGTCCCGACGCTCGCGTCGTGGTCGGCCGCCGGCAGGTCGGCGTCGAACCGCCGGCGGATCGGCGGGCTCGGCTGCACGACCTCGTGGCCGGCGTCGAGCAGCGAGCGCGTGAGTGCCGTCGCGTAGATCCCTCGAACGCGGACGCGAACGCCGTCGTCGCTCACAGCGCCTCCGGGTCGCGGGCGAACCGGACGCGGTCGTCGACGGTGTCGCCGAGAGTGAGTTCAACGCACTCCTCGTTCAGCACGCGGCCGTCCTGGACCGGGACACCCCAGCGCTCGAACTTCAGGTAGCCCCGGAGGTCCGCCGAGTGAGTGTATACGTCGAGGTGGTCGACGTCGTGCTCGCGGACGCCGCCGTCGCCGTGGGCGGTGTCCATGTCCGAGTGGTACGTGCCGCCGCCGTCGAAGAAGTCGGCGAGGTCGGCCGCGGCGTCCTCGACGGCGTCGCCGACGAGCTCGGAGGCGGTCCGGAGCTCGTCGTCGTCGAGCCCGACCGCGCGCAGCGCGGCCTGTTCGCGGGGGTCGAAGTGCATACGCCGGCTTGAGCGGGCGAGGTGTCAAACGTACTGGTCCCGACCGCGACGCGACCCGCCGACCGCGGACGCGGGGCGGACGCGCCCGGCCGGCCGCGACCCGGACGGTGCCGGCGAGGACCGCCTGGCGACGAGCGGGGACGAACGACGATATCACCGCGAAAAGACACAAGGGCTCGGACCGAAACCGAACTGACACACGATGGCCAAGAAGGAGCGGACCGACCCTGTCGAGGCGTCGGCCGACGCCTCGGCGGACCTGTACGACGTGGCGACCTGGGAGGAGCGGACCTCGTTCGACGGCCTCGCGGTCGCCATCTACCGGCTCCTCGCGGGCTCGGCCCGGTGGGGGACGATCCTCCTCGCGTTCGCGCTCCTGCTCGCGATCGGGGGATTGACCGCCGTCTCAGAGCTGCCGATCGGGGTTTTGACCGTGCTGTCGGCGCTCCCGGCGCTGGCGCTGGCGGCGTACGTCTACCGCTCGGACATCACCACCAGCGAGCCGCTCGGGCTGCTGGTGGCGACGTTCCTTCTCGGGGTGTTGACCGCGAACTTCGCGGCCGTCCTCAACTCGATCGCCCAGCCGTACTTCGGGGCGCTCGGCTTCGTCGGGACGATCGCGTTCTTCTTTCTCGTCGTCGCCCCCGTCGAGGAGACGGTGAAGCTGCTTGCGGTGCGGCTGTACGCCTACTCCCACGACAGCTTCGACTCCGTGCTCGACGGCACGGTGTACGGCGCGATGGCCGGGCTCGGCTTCGCGTTCATCGAGAACGCGCTGTACATCTCCCGGGGGGTCGGGGGGACCGAACTCGACCTCGGCGTGGGCCTCATCGGCGCCGGCGGCGGCATCGCGTTCACCCGGGCGCTGGCGGGACCGGGCCACGTCATCTACTCGGCGTTCGCCGGCTACTACCTCGGGCTCGCGAAGTTCAACCCCGAGCACCGCGGGCCGATCGTCGTCAAGGGGCTGCTGATCGCGGCGCTCATCCACGCGGCGTACAACTCCACCGTCGGCGTCGGCTCGGCGCTGTTGAACGCCGTGATCGGGCTGCCGCCGCTTGCGGCGTCGCTCGTCTACATCCTGCTGTTCGACGGCGTGTTCGCGCTGCTGCTCCTGCGGAAGATCGGGGCCTACCGCGCCGCCTACCGGGCGGCACGCGAGTCGGAGCCGGTCGAGGAGGAGTCGCTGGAGCCGGAGCTGACGGAGTTCGACGGCTGAGGCGGCCGCGGCGAGCGGTCTCCCCGCCAAGCGGGGACCCGACCGCCGGCCCGGACGGGCGGACGGCCGCGATGCGGGGCGTTACTCCCCGAGCTTCTCCCGGCTCACCGTCACGCCGGTGGGCGTGATGACGAGCTGGTCGTCGCCCTTCTGGACGATGTCGCCGTCGACCTCCTCGGCGACCTGTCGGAGCTCGTCGATGATCCGTTCCACCGTCTGGTCCGACGTCGAGTGGCGGGTGATGTCGGCGATGACGAAGTCGCCGTCGTAGACGGCGTCTTTGATATCGATCACGTCGCGCTGGTCGCCGATCTCCGCGATGTGGACCCGCATGCCGGCGCCGCCGCGGGCGCTCTCGAAGTCGTCGAGGTCCAGCTCGACGTAGTCCTCGGCGCTGTGGGTCCCCCCGCCGCCCAGGATCTTGCTCATGATGCCCATGTACCCCAACAAATCGCCTCCACGTATAAGTCTGTACGTCGGACGCCCCGCCCACGTCCGTCCGACGCCGGGGGCCGACCTCGCACTCCCCGGCGAGGCGCGCCGTCTCGGCGCGCCCGCACGCCTCGCCGTCGGCGACGGGCGCGTTCCGGGACCCGCGGACTTTTGCGGCGACCGGTCCGACCCCGACCCGAATGACGTTCAGCATCTGCGTCCGCGAGGAGTACACCGACGAGGACGGCGACCGACGGACCCGCTTCGGGGTCGCCGTCACCACCCGCCTGCCGGGCGTCGGCACGCTGTGTCCGTTCGCCTCCGAGCACGGCGCCGTGGCGACGCAGTCGCTCGTCAACGTGGAACTGGGGCGCAAGGGGATCGAGTACCTCGACGACGGCCTCGCCGTCGAGGACGCCCTGCAGTCGCTTCTGAACGCCGACGAGGGGGCCGAACAGCGCCAGCTCCACGGCGTCGACGCCGACGGGACGTTCGCCTTCTCGGGCGGGGAGTGCAACGACTGGTACGGCCACACGAGCGGCGAGAACTACACTGTCGCGGGTAACCTTCTCACCGGCGAGGCGGTGGTCGAGGCGGTCGCGAGCACCTACGAGTCGGACGCGTTCGGCGACGCGCCGCTTTCCGAGCGGCTCGTCGACGCCCTCGCGGCGGGCCACGAGGCGGGCGGCGACAAGCGCGACCACCTCCCGGTACAGTCGGCCGCGCTGAAGGTGGAGACGACCGAGGAGCGGGAGGTCGGCACCTACTACGACGACCTTCGCGTCGACGCGACGGAGACGCCGATCGCCGACCTCCGGGAGACGTTCGAGGAGGCGCGCCGGGGCCAGGAGATCCTCATGGAGGAGTACGCCGACGAGCCGGCGGACGACGACCTCGGCGGGGAGACGGACGGCGAGGCGTCCGACGACGGCGCGGAGGGGACGGAGGATACGGGAGAGACGGGGACGCTCGATACGGGGGCTGACGCGGACACGGACGCGGATGTGGGTGTGGATGCGGACGCGGACGGCGACGCTGCCGACGACTGAGCGGGCCGCTTCAGACGGAGAACTCGTACAGGTCGTCGCCGACGTGGTGCAGCGAGCGCACGACCTTCCCGGAGTCGCCGACCATCTCCGCGCCGTCGACGAGCGCGCGCCCGACCCCGAGCACCTTCCCGTGGGTCTCCTCGGCGATGATGACCGGCTCGCCCGCGGCGATCGACTCGTCGGCCTCGGTGATCCCCGGGCGCATCACGTCGGCGCCGTCGGAGACGAACGAGACGGCGCCGGCGTCGACGGTGACGACGCCGCGCTCGGGCGGGTGGGCGTTGGCGCCCCGGACGGTGACGAACGGCTCCCGCTCGCCGTCCGCCTCGTGGTACAGCACGTTCGGGTCGCCGTCGACGAGCACGAGGTCGAACGGCGAGTCCGTCAGCTCCACCAGCTCGAAGGAGTCGCCGCCGAGGTCGACCCCGAGTCGGTTCCCGAGCGCGTCGCGGATCTCCGAGACGGCGTCGCTTCGGAGATGGTGGCGTGACTTGACCTCCATACCGGTCGTTGGGCGCGTCCGCCGGATAAATCGACCGCTCGGCCGGCGGGACGCGGCCGGTCGCTCCGTCGGCTCACGACCGGCGACGCCCCCGGTCGCGGGCCGCGGATTCCGCCCCGGCTGTGTCGACGACAAACGCTAAGTTCGACCGTATCGCAGTACGTCGTATGTGGGGTTCCCGGCGGGACCGGGACGGCGACCGGTCGACCGTCGTCTGTATCGCCTGTGGGGAGTCGCTGTCTCGCGAGGAGGCCCGCGAGTACGACAAACAGGGCGACCGCTGGAACCGGCGGGGCAAGGAGTTCGAGTACCTCTGCAAGGAGTGTCACCGCGGGCTCTCCCACCAGCCGCGCGACGGCCTGGAGGCGGTGTTGACCGACGTGGAAGCCGCCGCCGACGGCGGTCGAGAGGCGTTCGTCCGGGCGTACCAGGCGGAGGTACGCCGACGCTACGGGGACCGGGAGGCCGACGCCGAGGACCCCGAGGAACGGCGCGACTGAGCGCCGCCCGTCCGCTCGTCTCGCTCTCTCCGCTCTTCCTTGAACCGCGCTTTCAGTCGGCGGCTCGGCCCACGGACCTCGCCGCCGTTCATCCGTCGGCTCAGTCGGTCGCTTTGCTCTCCTCCGGCCCGCACTCTCGGTTGGCGGCTCGCTTCGCTCGCTCCCCTGGCCCGCGCTTTCAGTCGGCGGCTCGGCCCACGGACCTCGCCGCCGTCCTCCCGTCGGCTCGGTCGGTCGCTTCGCTCTCCTCCGGCTTGCGCTTTCAGTTGGCGGCTCGGCCCTTCGGACCTCGCCGCCGTTCATCCGTCGGCTCAGTCGGTCGCTTCGCTCCCTCCTTCGCCGACGCAGTGCCCGAAACCCTCAGGTACCACACCCGCGTACCCCGGGGCATGAGCGATGCACAGCAGGACGAGGAGCCGGCTCAGGGAACCGCCGAGGACCGGGGGCCGGTCACCGTCACGCAGGGCCTCGCGGACGCGCTCGCCGACAAGCGCGAGTCGCTGTTCGCGGAGTTCGAGCTCCGCGACGAGTTCCCGCCCGAGGTGGTCCGCGAAGCGAAGGACCGAACCGAGGGCGTGCAGTCGGAGATCCGGGACGCGATCGACGACCGGCGCGACCTCCGCGACCGCACCACGTGGACGACCGACCCCGCGGACGCGCAGGACTTCGACGACGCCATCTCCGTCGAGGAACATGAGGAGACGTACCAGCTGTGGGTCCACATCGCCGACGTGAGCCACTACGTCCACCCGGACTCGGCAATGTGGGAGGAGGCCGTCGAGCGCGGCAACACGGTGTACCTTCCGGGGTACACCGTCCACATGCTCCCGCCGATCCTGGCGGAGACGGTCTGCTCGCTGGTCCCCGACGAGGACCGCCTCGCACACACCGTCGAGATGCGCATCGACAAGGAGACGCTGAGCTTCGACGAGGTGGACATCTACAAGTCGGTCATCCGGTCCGACGAGCGGCTCACCTACAAGGAGTGCGAGTCGCGCCTGGAGGAGCCGGACGCCCCCCTCCACGAGGAGGCCGTCCTCGCGTACGAGATCGCCGACCGGCTCCACGAGCAGCGCAAGGCCGACGGCTCGCTCGTACTCAACCCCAGCCGCGACCGCGCCCACACCGTCATCGAGGAGTGCATGCTGAAGGCGAACAAGGCGGTCACCCACGAGCTGATGTGGGACCGCGGGGTGGAGGCGATGTATCGCGTCCACCCGCAGCCGACGCCCGAGCAGTGGAACGAGGCGCTCAGGGAGATCCAGGAGCTCGACGGCGTCTCCATCCCCGGCGACGCGTGGGGCGACGACCCCCGCAAGGCGGTCAACGCCGCCCTGGAGGAGGCGCCGGACCGTCAGCTCAACAAGATCCAGCGCGCCGTGCTGAAGGTGATGCCGCGCGCGAAGTACATGAACGACCCGTTCGGCGGCCACCACGCGCTCAACTTCGACATCTACGGCCACTTCACCTCGCCCATCCGCCGGCTCTCGGACCTCATCAACCACTGGATCGTCCACGAGAACGACGTGCCCGAGACGCTCGTGGAGCTGTGTGACCACGCCTCCGACAAACAGAAGGACGGCGAGACGGCCGAGCGCCTCTACAAGCAGTTCATGCAGGAGGTCGGCCTCGACCCGTACGCGGTGAACAACCGCGGGATCGAGGTGGTCGACGACCCCGAGGACGCCCGGTACGACCGCCCGGACAGCGTCCCCGAGTGAGGTCGCCGCCGGCGGGGAGGCGATGCCTCGCCGTCGAAGGCGGGGCGACCCGCCCGCCGACCGGCCGTCGCCTCACTCCCCCGCGAGCACGACCAACTCCGTCCTGCCGCCGCGGCGCTCGAAGTGGACCGCGCAGTCGTTTCGGCGACAGAACGACTCCACCTCCTCGACGTGCGTCTCCGTTACGTCGATGCGTGCTCGCGTCCCCGTCTCCACCTCGACCCGCTCCGGCGTCGCGACGACCGATGTAGTGCTCATATCTCCACACTCTGTGCGTTCCCACTTGTACGCGAGCCATGCGGAGTGAAAGTGAAACCGAGGGACGAGGGTGGGGCCGTACCTCCCTCTGCGTCGGTCCGCATGTGCACCCGTCGGTGCCGCGGCCCCGTCCGCCGGGGCGACCGACCGCCGCCTCCCGGTCCCGTGGCGTCCGTTCGACGTCGGAACCGCGTCCGCTCGGCCGCCTCGCTTCTCTCGACCGGTTATCCGTGGAATACTCGCCGCAGGCGACGGGGGTGTTCATAAGCGACAGGCACGCGAAGGGCGCAGTCTCACCTTCGGGAGCGAACGACTGCCGGCATGTCAGAGCCAGCGAGGGGCTCCGACCGGCGGCGCTCGGGCGAGGGGGATCGGGAGCGAACGGAACGGGCGGGTCTGGGGGACGACGTCGAGGTGATCGTGGTGTCGAACCGGCAGCCGTACCGTCACCGCTGGGGCGACGACGGGATCGAGGTCGACCGGCCCACCGGCGGGCTGACGGCCGGACTCGACGACGTCGTCCGCCGCATCGACGGCAGCTGGATCGCATGGGGCGACGGCGACGCCGACGCCGAGGTCGTCGACGACGACGACCGGGTGTCGGTGCCGCCGGAGGCGTCGGACGGCTACCCGCTGCGGCGCGTCTGGCTCACCGGCGAGCAGGTCGACGGCTACTACTACGGCTTCAGCAACCGCGTGCTGTGGCCGGTCTGTCACGGCACCCTGAGCCGGGTCCGAAGCGAGGGGGGGTACTGGGACGCCTACCGCTCGGTGAACGAGCGGTTCGCCGACGCCGCCGCCGACCGCGCCGACCGCGAGGACGTGATCTGGCTGCAGGACTACCACCTCGGGCTCGTCCCGCAGCTGCTCGCGTCCCGGGTGCCGGAGAGCGTGCTCGTGGCCCACTTCTGGCACATCCCGTGGCCGGACTGGGACACGTTCCGCGCGTGCCCCCACGGCGCCGAGCTGCTCCGCGGGCTCGTCGGCAACGACCTGTTCGTCGTCCACACGGAGCGCTACCGGCAGCACTTCTTCAACTGCGTGGAGGCGGCGCTGCCGCGGGCGACCGTCGACCGCAGCGCCGGTCGCGTCTTCCACCGGGACGGCGTCACGACCGTCGAGGCGCACCCGCTGGGCGTCGACACCGAACGGATCCCCGAGCTGTCGACCGACGACGGCGCCGACGAGCGGTGGCGCCGGCTCCGCGCGCAGTACGACATCGACGAGGACGTCAGCGTCGGGGTCGGCGTCGACCGTCTCGACTACACGAAGGGGATCCCCGAGCGGATCGCCGCCATCGAGCGGCTGCTGGAGACCCGCCCGGAGTGGCAGGGGGAGTTCACCTTCGTCCAGATCGGCTCGGAGTCGCGCTCCCGGATCCCCGCCTACCGGGAGGTCCAGACCGAGGTCGTCGAGGCGGTCAACCGGGTGAACGCTCGGTTCCGGACCGACGACTGGCGGCCGGTCGTCTACACGACCGACCGGCTCGCCGACCGGGAGCTGTACACGCTATACCGGAACGCCGACCTCGGCGTCGTCAGCCCCGTTCGCGACGGGATGAACCTCGTCGCCCAGGAGTACGTCGCCGCCCAGGCCGACGGCGACGGCGTCCTCGTGTTGAGCCGCCAGGCGGGCGTCCACGACCTCGTCGGCGACGACGCGGTGTCGATCACGCCGCAGGCCCCCGACGAGTTCGCGGCGGCGCTCGCCGACGCGCTCGCGATGTCCGACCGCGAACGCCGCGTGCGGATGGCGTCACTGCTGGACAGCTGTCGGGCGTTCGATATCGACCGATGGATCGACGACGTGCTCGGCGGGGTCGCGCGACTGCGCGAGGACGGAGGGGCCGGCCGATGACGGCGGGCGAGCGGCCCCGCTCCGGGGCGGCGGCGCTCCCCGACGCGCTCGCGGAGGCGGTCACGGCCGCCGACGGGCTGTTGCTCGGGCTCGACTTCGACGGGACGCTCGCGCCGCTGGTCGACGACCCGACGGCGGCCGCGCTCGCCCCGGGGGTCGACCGGACGCTCCGGCGGCTGGCGACGCGGCCGGGCGTCTCGCTGGCGGTCGTGAGCGGGCGGGCGCTGTCGGACCTGACCGACCGGGTCGGGGTCGACGGCGTCGTGTACGCCGGCAACCACGGGCTCGAACTCGGCTACGACGGCGACGTCGCCGTCCACCCGGTCGCGGCCGACTGCCGCGAGGCGATCGACCGGCTCTGTGCGACGCTCGTCGACCGGCTCGCGGACGTGCCGGGCTGTGCGGTCGAGAACAAGGGCGTCACCGCGACCGTCCACTTCCGGACCACGCCGGAGGAGTCGGTGCCGACGGTGCTCGCGGCGGTCGAGCGCGTCGCCGACGGCGTCGGCGGCGTTCGCGTGACCGAGGGGAACTGCGTCCGGGAGCTCCGCCCGGCGGTGGCGTGGGACAAAGGCGACGCGATGCGGTCGCTGTCGGCGACGGCGTCCGCCGGCAGGCGCCCAGTGTACGTCGGCGACGACACGACCGACGAGGACGCCTTCACGGCGATCCGTCCCGACGGCGTGGGGGTCCGCGTCGTCCACGGGGGGGCGTCGGTCGACACCGCCGCGGCCGTCCGGCTCGACGGCAACGCAGCGGTGCCGGACCTGCTCGACCGCCTCGACGAGGCCGCCGACCGGTTCGACGGCGAGGCGGGCTGGACGGGCGTCGACCCGCTCGCGGCGCCGTTCTCGACGGACCCCGCCTGAGTCGCCGTCCGCGGGCGCGTAGCGTCGGCATAACAATCCCGCGACCGACCGAGCGGCCGGCATGGATCCGGAGACGGTTCGGCGGCACTGTTCGGCGGTCGTCGACCGGGTGGCGCGGGCCGTCGTGGCCGACCGGGAGACGCTCGAAACGGTGCTGGTCGGCATCCTCTCGGACGGACACGTCCTGCTCGAGGACGTTCCCGGCACCGGGAAGACGCTCACCGCGCGGTCGTTCGCGGACGCCCTCGGCGTCTCCTTCTCCCGGGTGCAGTTCACCCCGGACCTGCTGCCGGCGGACGTCGTCGGCTCGAACGTGTTCGACGAGGCGACCCGGGAGTTCGAGTTCCAGCCCGGCCCCGTCTTCGCCAACGTCGTGCTCGCCGACGAGATCAACCGCGCGCCGCCGAAGACGCAGGCCGCGCTGCTGGAGGCGATGGCCGAGCGGCAGGTCACCGTCGACGGGGAGTCGCACCCGCTGCCGGAGCCGTTCGTCGTCATCGCGACACAGAACCCCGTCGAGGCGGACGGCACCTTCGAGCTCCCGGCGGCCCAGACGGACCGCTTCACGATCGAGACGAGCCTCGGCTACCCCGACCGCGACGGCGAGCTCGAACTGATCGACCGCCGCGCCGCGCGCTCGTCGCGGTCGCCGTCCGTCGAGCGGGTGTGTTCGTCCGAGCGGCTCGACCGCCTCCGCGCGGCGCCGGAGTCCGTCCGTGTCGCACGCCCGGTCAGGGAGTATCTGGTCGACGTCGCCCGCGCCACGCGGGACCACGAGCGCGTCGACACCGGGGCGTCGCCGCGGGCCGTTCAGACGTTCTTCGAGGCGGTCCGCACGCGGGCCGTCCTCGAGGGCCGAGCGTACGCGACGCCGGGCGACGTGAAGGCGATGGCGGCGCCGGTGCTGGCCCACCGGATCGTGGTGACCCCCGACGCCCGGATCGAGGGGGCCGAGCCGGCGGCGGTCGTCGCCGCGGTCCTCGAGGACGTCCCCGTTCCCCAGCTGGACGCCTGAGTCGCGGGCTCATCCGACGCGCCGTCCGCGGTCCGTGACGAGCGCCAGCACGACGCCCGCCAGCAGGAGCGCCACGAGCGCCGCCAGCGGGAGCCGCTCGACGCCGAGGCGCGTCACCCCGAGGACGGCCGCGACGGCGACCGCGCCGACGGCCCCGCTCGCGGTGACGTGGACCAGCTCGGCCCGGGCGGTGGCGCCGCGGCCGCCCACCTGCCCGCCGACCGACACCGCGTTGCCGGCCGCGTCCCACGCCAGCACCGTCGTCGTTCCTGCGGCCACGAGCGCCGGCGTCGACGCGCCCTCGATCACCCCGCAGACGAGCACCGCCACCCCCGCCAGCCCGGCGCCGGCGTCGACGAGCAGCCGGCTCCGCCCGCGCCGCAGCGGCGCGAGCGCGGCCGCGAGCGTCCACAGCCCGACGAGCCCGGGGAGGAGTTCGAGCCGGTCGACGACGCGCGCCGGCCGGGAGGCGGCCCCTCCGACCGCGAGCGCGAGCAGGAGACAGCCGCCCGCGGTCGCGGCGACGCCGGCGACGGGTCGGCCCCGCCGCCAGAGCCGGCCGCCGAGCAGGGTCACGACGGCGCCGACGGTCCCTCCCGCGAGGAGCCGTCGCTGGAGCGGCGTTCCGGCGAGCAGGCCGAGCGCGAGCGCGACGAGGAGGAGCGCGACGACGCCGCCGGTCGGCGACGGCAGTCCGTCGAACCGCTCGGCGCCGACGGCGGCCTCCGGGTCGGTCACGCGTCCGACCTCATCGTGACCGCTCCCCGGCGGCCGACAGCGCCGCCCCGAGCGGCGCGTCGGCCCCCCAGTCGACGGTCGCGACGCCGGCGTCGCGCAGCGCGCGCAGCCGTCGCGCCCGCTCCAGCCGTGCCAGCCGCCCGCCGGCGGTCCGCCCGGTCGTCGGGTCGGGGCTGATCACGGTCACCGCGGCGCCCTCCTCGCCCAGCAGCCGCGCGACCCGCGGCGCCGCGTCGTCACACAGCGGACTCAACAGGAGCACCTGTCCGTTCGAGCCGGCCAGCGCCCGGATCTCGGCGAGCCGGCGGTCCAGCGACGGCGTCGCCTCCGGTTTCTCTTCCTCCACCCCATCCGCTTCCGGCTTCCTCACTCCCGCCCCGTCCGCCTCCGGCGATGCCGGCTCCGGCGGGATCAGCGAGAAGGCGGGCGCCGTGGCCAGCTGCCGGCGGAGCCGGTCGGCGTGGTCGGGGCCGCTCCCGGGCGCCAGCAGCGACGCGTGCGGCCCGACGGCCGCCAGCCCGACGCGGTGGCCCGCGTCGAGGAGCGCGTCGCCGAGGCGACCCGCGGCGTCGACGGCCCTGGCGACCGCGTGCGGCTCCGTCGGCGACGGCGCGCGGTACGCCTCGGGCCGGGCGTCGACACACACCACCACGTCCGCGAGCCGCTCGGTCCGATAGCGCACCGACGCGAGCTCGCCGGTGCGGGCGAACCGTCGCCAGTCGATGCCCGCGGCCGGGTCGCCCCGCTCGTACTCGGCGACGGAGTGGAACTCCAGGCCGCTCCCGGCCTCGTCCGTGACGAGCGGGCCGGTTCGGCGGCGGCTCCGGGCGCGCAGCGGGAGGTCGGGGAGCCGGTCCGCACACGCGATCGGGCTCTCGGCGACGGCGGTCGTCTCGACCTCGACCGCGCCGGCGGCGTCGCGACACAGCAGCGTTGCCGGCCGGAACCGGTGGCGGCCCGGCCGGGCCCGCAGTTCGTACTCGACCGTCGCGCTCCCGCCGGGCGGGAGCGCCGTCGCACGGCGCGGCGACCCCCCGACGACCGGGAGCGTCGGCGGCGCCCCGTCGACGACCCGGACGTCGGGGAGCGTCGCCGACCCCTCGTTGCGGACGGTCGTATGCACCTGTACGCGCTCGCCGTCGCCCGGCGACTCCGGAGTGACCCGTCGCGACACCGACAGCTTCGGGTCGGGGGTCGCCGTGACCAGCGGGTAGGCGGCGAGGACGACGGCGGCGCCGGCGACCAGCAGGAGCGCCGGCTGCTGCGCCAGCACGCCGACGGCCGCCGCCAGCAGGACGACGGCCACGACGCCGCGCCACCGCCCCGTGGACCGGACCGTCTCTCCCCGTGACTCGGGTGGCGACCCGTCGGCTCCGCCCGCTCGGCCGACTCTATCCGTCTCGTCGGCTCTGTCTGCTCCGTCCGCTCCGTCGATTTCATCAGCTCTGTTGGCTCCGTTCGTTCCGTCTGCCTGTCCGCCGTCGGTACGAACGGCACCGCCGTCGGAGTCGTCGTGTGTGCGCGGGTCGAACACGTGTCGGACCGCGCCGGCGACCCGGTCGGCAATGCGGGTCGACGCCGGGCCGCTCACCCCTCCACCTCCTGCCCGCCCTCGACCCCCGACTCGGGCGGTCGCCGGCCGTCGCCGAGTCGCTCGACCGCGTCGACCGTCCGCCGGAACG
Source organism: Halobacteriales archaeon QS_6_71_20 (assembly GCA_003020945.1). Taxonomy (GTDB): domain Archaea; phylum Halobacteriota; class Halobacteria; order Halobacteriales; family Haloferacaceae; genus Halobaculum. The sequence goes on along the minus strand of PXRU01000003.1, from coordinate 95 downwards.
CGCGGTCGGTCCGCGGGCGTCGCCGACCGCCGTCGCGGTCGGGGGCCGCGAGATACCGACTCGCGACGGGGTCGTCGGTCCACCGTCCCTCGGCG
>PXRU01000002.1:230149-259108 GCA_003020945.1 Halobacteriales archaeon QS_6_71_20 | reverse complement strand
CATCCTCGACGCCTACGACCGCGCCCGCCGCGAACGGCGACAGCGTGTCGCCCGCGATCACCGCCGTCACGGCGAGGCCGGTCCGGAAGCACGTGAGCGAGAACTCCGCCCGGAGGAACGCCGTCGTCGCGAACACCGCGTAGAAGCGGACGCTCGCCGACGCCTGCCAGCCGCCGACCAGCCCGACGCCGCGCCACCCTCGCACGCTTCCCGGTCGGCGTCGCGGGGGCCTCGCTCCGTCGGTACCGGTTCGCTTCTCAATCTTTAACAGCTATCACGCCGTTGTGTAGTTTGGAGGAACACGACGATGAGCTACGAACTGGATCCGCTGCCGTACGACCACGACGCACTCGAACCGCATATCTCCGAGCAGGTGCTGACGTGGCATCACGACACCCATCACCAGGGGTACGTCAACGGCTGGAACAGTGCCGAGGAGACGCTCGAACACAACCGCGAGAGCCACGAGTTCGGCTCGTCTGCGGGTGCCATCCGCGACGTCACCCACAACTCCTCGGGCCACATCCTGCATGACCTGTTCTGGCAAAACATGAGTCCCGAGGGCGGCCACGAACCGTCTGGTGAACTCGCTGACCGCATCGCCGAAGACTTCGGCTCCTACGACGCCTGGAAGGGCGAGTTCGAAGCCGCCGCCGGCGACGCCTCAGGCTGGGCACTCCTCGTCTACGACACCTTCTCCAACCAACTCCGCAACGTGGTCGTCGACAACCACGACCAGGGCGCGATCTGGGGCGGCCACCCGATCCTCGCGCTGGACGTGTGGGAACACTCCTACTACTACGACTACGGCCCCGCCCGCGGCGACTTCGTCGACGCCTTCTTCCACGTCGTCGACTGGGAGGAACCCGCCAACCGCTACGACCAAGCCGTCCAACTGTTCGAGTAAGTCGGTATCGACAACGGACCCGGAGGGGGTCCGAGTCGACTCACACAGTTCTTTCGACGCGCCGCCGCCAGCGACGGCGCTCCCCGGACCCCGACGGTCGAGGGGCAGCGACGGAGCGCTCCGAGGGCCGACACGGACGCCGGAGGCGTCGGGCTTTAGCGCCGGCCGGCCGAACGACGGGACGTGCCGACGGACAAGTCAGCGTTCCCCGGACTGTACCCGTGTGACTTCTACACGCCCGACGAGCTGTTCGAGCCGGACCGGATGTACACCGTCTACGAGGTGGCGCGGCTCCTCCAGGGGCTGGAGCCGAACGCCGAGATCGACGAGAGCACCGAGGAGGTGCTTCTGGACTGGGCGATCCCGTGGGTGATGACCCACGCCGACGAGCTCGTCGTCGCCGAGCCCCGCCACGACGACGAGCCGGGGCATTACGGGCTGAAGAACGACGAGGGTGCCGGCGAGGCAACCGACGCGAGCGACGCGACCGGCGAGAACGCGGGCGAGGCGACCGGCGACGCCGAGGCCGCCGGCGATGCCGACGGAACCGAGCCGTGAGGCTGCTCGTCGTCGGGGGGGACGCAGTCGACGCCGGCAAGACCACCTTCGCCGTCGGCCTCGCGGCGCGACTCCGCGGGGACGAGCGACCGCTCCGGGCGTTCAAACCCCGCGCCGGCAACGACCGCTGGTTCGACCACGGCGACGTCCGCCGGGCCGCGAGCGAGGGGCGCCTCTACGGTAAGGATGTCCGTCGCCTGTTGCGGGCGGCCGACAGCGACGCGTCACACGAGCGGCGCAACCCGTTCCACCGGCTCTGGCGGCCGACCCCGGGGACGACCGGGCTGCTCGGGGAGCCCGGCCACACGTTCCTCCTCGACCGGGTCCGGACGGCCGACGGCGACGAGTGGGTGGTGAACGCGACCGCCGACCTGCCCGACCGGCTCCGCACGGACCTCCCGCTGTCGGATGCCCGCCGCGTCGACTCCGTCCGGGCGGTGAACGCGGCGATGCGGGAGCTCCACCTCCCGGCGCTCGACCGCGTCGCGGCCGACGTCCGGGCCGCCGGCGACGACGGCGCGGCGCTCGTGGAGTCGTACGGCGACGTGGCGACGCCGGTGCGGGACGTGCGCTTCGACGCGGTCGCCGCGGTCGACCCCGGCCGCTGTCGCGTGTACGACGGCGACCGCTGGGCGCTCGCCCGCGGGACGGCGACCGGCGACCGCGACGACGGCCGTCTGGAAGTGCACGTCGACCGGCTGTCCGGGATGCTCGACCCCGTTTCGACGCACGACCTCCGCCCTCTCACCGCCGAGGAGCGGGCCGACCCCGACGCGGTCGGGAGGGCGTACGGCGAGGCGTACGATGCGCTCGTCGCCGCGGCTGACGGGCGATAGGGTGGAATCGGACAGGAGACGATAAGCCCGAATCGCGGGTCGTCCCGGGCGGACAGATGGGCGGGGATCGGCGCGTCCGGCCGTCGGGTCCGCGTCTCACCGCGTCCGCGCGGTCCGTCCGGCCAGCTCGACGTGGTCGAACGCCGACTCCAGCACGCTCGGCCCGTGGCCGACGTGTAGTTCGGCGAGGTCGCCGTCGGCCCGGTCGGCGACGCGGTCGATGCTGCGGATCAGCGTCGGGCGGTCGCCCTCCTCGAGGTCGGTCCGCCCGAAGCCGCCGTCCCGGAAGACCAGGTCGCCCGCGAACAGCACGCCCGCGGCCGCGTCGTACAGACAGAGGTGGTCGTCCTTGTGGCCGGGCGTGTGAAGCGCCTCGTACGTCCCCAGGCCCATGTCGACGGACCCCCCGTCCGGGATCGCGTTGTCGACCGCCGGCCGGTCGGGGTCGAACCCCCACGTCTCGACGTCGAACGCCGCGCGGATGTCGTCGACGTTCCCGACGTGGTCGGGGTGAGTGTGGGTGAGCACGACCGCGTCGAGGTCGTCGACGCGCTCCTCGACCCTCGGGACGACGTCGAAGTTCGCGCCGGCGTCGACGAGGCCGGCGACGAGGAACGCGTTGCTCGTGAACGCCTCGACGTCGGCCGCGAGGTTGCGGATCACGGCCGGGCGTTGGTCGGGCCGCGTCTTGGGGGTTGGTGTTTCGTCCGGTCGGGTCGCGGGTCTCACGGGTCGCCGAGGTCGGTAGCTCTATGGGTCGCGGCCCGCGCCTCACGGGTATGAAGCAGTACCTCTCGACCGTCGAGGACGTGCTCAGGGAGGGCACGTACAAGCCGAACCGGACCGGCGTCGACACGCTCTCCTCGTTCTCGACGGGGTACGAGGTCGACCTCGCGGACGGCTTCCCCCTGCTCACGACGAAGGACCTCTCGGGGTTCCGCTGGAACTCGCTCATCCACGAGCTGCTGTGGTACCTCTCCGGCGAGGAGCACGTCCGCGACCTCGGCGAGAAGACGGGCATCTGGGACGCGTGGGCCGACGAGGAGGGCCGCCTCGACACCGCCTACGGCCGCTTCTGGCGTCGCTACCCGGTCCCCGAGGCGGGACTGGACGGCGAGACGTGGCCCGACGACGCCCACCGCTGGATGAACGACGACGAGCGGACGTTCGACCAGCTCGCGTACGTGCTCGACACGCTCCGCGAGAACCCCCGGTCGCGCCGGATCGTCGTGAACGCGTGGCACCCCGCGAACGCGACCGTCTCGACGCTCCCCCCGTGTCACTACACGTTCGTGTTCAACGTCCAGGGCGGCCGCCTGAACCTGCATCTCACGCAGCGGTCGGGCGACCTCGCGCTCGGCGTCCCGTTCAACGTCGCCGCCTACAGCGTCCTGCTCACCGCGGTCGCCCAGCGGACCGGGTTCGAGCCGGGGACGTTCGCCCACAGCGTCGTCGACGCCCACGTCTACTGCGGCACGGGGGAGCGCGGCGACTGGTACGGGGACCCGGAGAACCGTGACCTGCTCGCGGAGCGGCTGGCGGCCGTCGACCGACGCGGCGAGTACCGCGAGCTCGCCGACCGGATCGAGCGCGTCGCCCCCGCGGAGGCCGACGGCGACGAGGGGAAGGACCACGTCCCGGGCCTGCTGCGCCAGCTCGCGCGCGAGCCCCGCGAGCGGCCGGAGATCCGGGTGGCCGACAAGCCGCTCGACGAACTGGCGTTCGAGGACATCGAGCTGCTGGACTACGATCCCGCGCCGGGGATCGAGTTCGCCGTCGCCGAGTGATGCCGGGCGGCGAGGCGGCAGACGATCCGGCAGGCGGTGACGCGGCGGACAGGAATCTGGCCGACGACGATCCAACCGGCGGTGACCCGACCGGCAGGGACGCGGCCGACGACGACTCGGCAGGCGGCGACGCGGCGAGCGACGGCCGTGCGGTCCGCGTCTCGCTCATCGCCGCCGTCGCCGCCAACGGCGTCATCGGCGCGGACGGCGGGATGCCGTGGCGGTTCCCGGCGGACATGCGACACTTCAGGGAGACGACCACCGGCCACCCCGTGATCGTCGGGCGGCGGACGTACGAGTCGATCGCCGCGGGGCTGGGCGGTCCGCTGCCGGACCGGACGAACGTCGTTCTCTCCCGGTCGGAGCCGGAGCTCCCGCCGGCGGTCGTCGTCGCCGAGTCCGTCGACGGGGCGCTGACCGCGGCCGCAGAGGCCGCTGCCGAACGGAGCGTCGACACGGTGTACGTCGCCGGCGGCGGTCGGGTGTACGAGCAGTTCCTCCCCCTGGCCGACGAGCTCGTGCTCACCGAGATCCACGAGGCGTACGAGGGCGACACCAGGTTTCCCGAGTTCGACCCGGCGGAGTGGACGGCGACCGACCGCGACGAGCGGGAGGCGTTCGACTTCGTCGTGTACGAGCGCGCCGAGTGAGGCGCGCCCCCGAACGACTATGCGCGCTCCCGGAAACGATCGGGCATGGACCGTCGCCGCCTCGCACCGCTCGCCTGCTGCCTCCTCCTGCTCGTCTCGGGCTGTGTCGTCGGCTCCGGCGGCACCGACACCGGCGCCGCGGGCGACGGGACGGCCGCCGCGCCCGCCGGCTCCGACGGGACGCCGGCTACGGAGTCCGTACCCGCCGCGGGGGTCGAGGTGACGGTCGTCGAGGTGGTGGACGGCGACACCGTCCGGATCGAGTACGACAACGGGACGACCGACACCGCGCGCCTGCTCGGCGTCGACACCCCCGAGGTGTACGGCGACAACACCCCCGACGAGTTCGAGGGCGTCCCGGACACCGAGGCGGGGCGGGCCTGCCTCGACGAGTACGCCGACCGCGCCAGCGCGTACGCGAGGAACCGCCTGCTGGGCGAGCGGGTGACGGTCTCCTTCGACGCCAACGAGCCGCGCCGCGGCTACTACGACCGGCTGCTCGTGTACGTCCACCACGACGGCGGCTCGTTCAACTACGCGCTGGTCGACCGCGGCCTCGCCCGCGTGTACGACTCCTCGTTCGAGCGCGGCGACTCCTTCTACGCCGCCGAGGGGCGCGCGATGGCCGACGGGCGCGGCCTCTGGTCGTGTCGCGACGGCACGCCCGCGCCCGTCGACGCCGACGGGACGACCGCGACCGCCTCCGCGACGGCGACCGCCGCGGGCGACGGCGTCGTGATCGCGGGGGTCCACGCCGACGCCGCCGGCGACGACGCCGAGAACCTGAACGACGAGTACGTGGTGGTCCGGAACCGCGGCGACGAGCCGGTCGACCTCTCGGGGTGGACGCTGACCGACGCGGCGGGCTTCGAGTACGGCTTCCCCGAGGGGACGACGCTGGCCGCGAACGGGTCAGTGACGGTCCACGTCGGCGACGGCGAGGACACCGGGACGGACCTGTACTGGGGGCGCGGTCGGCCGACGCTCAACAACGGCGGCGAGACGGTGACGCTGCGCGACGCCGACGGGCGGGTCGTCGACGAGCGCGAGACCTGAGCCGGGCGCTCGAACACGCCCGCCGCGCCGGGCGAGCGTCGCGCCGGGCGAGCGCCTCGGCGCGCCCGAGGCGGCGGTACCGATTAGTGAACGCCCCGCGAGGGGCGACCGTGTCGAGCAAGGCGACCTTCGAACTGTACGCGGACAGCGACGACAAGTGGCGGTGGCGGCTCCTGCACGACAACGGCAACATCATCGCGGACTCGGGCGAGGGGTACGCGACCAAACAGAAGGCCAAGAAGGGCCTCCGCAGCGTGAAGGAGAACGCCCCCGGCGCCGAGGTCGTCGAAGTCGAAGGGTAGTCGAGAGTCACGAGGCGTCGTCCGCCGGCCGGCTCGGATGTCCCCGCCGTGTCCGTCGGTTTCCGGTCGACCGGTAAAGCTCCGTTTAGGGAGGCTTTTTCCCGCGCGGACCCATACTCACGAGCGATGACCGCATTCGTGACGACCTCGCACGTCAGTGGTGACCGATGAAGGGGAACGACCAGCAGGCGTACGACCGCGGGACCTCGCTGTTCTCGCCGGACGGCCGGATCTACCAGGTCGAGTACGCCCGCGAGGCCGTCTCTCGGGGCGCGCCCTCCGTCGGCGTCCGCACGAGCGACGGCGTCGTCTTCGCCGCGCAGGCGCAGGCGTCCTCCTCGCTGATGGAGTCGGAGTCGATCGAGAAGCTCCACAAGCTCGACGACCACGTCGGCACCGCGAGCGCCGGCCACGTCGCCGACGCCCGCCAGCTCATCGACTACGCCCGGCGGATGGCACAGGGCAACCGGCTGCGCTATCGCGAGCCGGTCGGCGTCGAGACGCTCGCGAAGTACATCACCGACCACATCCAGGAGAACACCCAGCGCGGCGGCACCCGCCCGTACGGCGCCGCCCTCCTCGTCGGCGGCTTCGAGGACGGTCGCCCGCGGCTGTTCGGCGCCGACCCCTCGGGGACCCCCCACGAGTGGAAGGCGACCGCCATCGGCGGCTCTCGCCAGGAGATCCAGGAGCTGCTGGAGGAGGAGTGGTCCGAGGAGCTCACCCTCGACGACGGGATCGGCCTCGCGCTGCGCGCCCTGTTCGAGGCGAACGACGAGCTCGCCGCCGCCGACCTCTCGGTGGCGACCGTCTCCGAGGAGGGGTACACCTCCTTCACCGCCGACGAGATCGCCGACCTCGTCGAGAGCCTCGACCTCCCGGCCGCGGACGACGAAGGGACCGAGGAGTAGCCGACGCCGCTGCCCCCGCCCGGTCCCGGGTTCGACCCTCCGGCCGCGGCGCGAGCGTTCTCACGCGACTCGACCTCCGTCGCCGGCGACGCGACTGTCGCGGCCGGACGGACGCCGGGGCCGACCACGGTCGGACGTGCAACCCGTCGGCACCCCCACCGGTCGACTCCCGTGCCCGACGGTCACAGCCCGTCCGCTATCGTCCGGCCGCTCATCACCTCGGGGATGATCACGTCGTCGGCGCCGGCGCGGCGCGCGAGCGACTCGTACATCTCGTCGCCGACGCGGACGAACAGGTGGACGGCCGGCGCGAGCTGGCTGGCCGCGATCGCGACCTGGATGTTCACGTTCGAGTCGTCGACCGCGGCGACGGCCGTCCGCGCCCGCTCGATCCCGGCCTCACGCAGCACCGCCTCGCGTCTGGCGTCGCCGGTGACGACGAGGTGACCGTCGCGCCGTGCCCGCTCGGACTCGTCCTCGTCGGACTCGACGACGACCACCTCGCGGTCGGCCTCGGCCAGCCGCCGCGCGACGGTGCGTCCGAACATCCCGTAGCCACAGACGATGACGTGGTCTTCCGTGTCCATGATCCGTCTCCTGTCGCGTGCCCGGGAGAGTTCGCGAGCCATCCGACCGCCGAAGGCCGCCGACAGCACCGTCTCGCCCGCCCACAGCGAGGAGAGCACGAGTCCGACCGCCACGAGGACGGCGTACGCCTTGGTGAGGCGTTCGGGCCCGGCGTGGCGTTCGAAGTGGAGCTCGATGCCGGTCGGGTCCAGCAGCCAGAAGGTCGCCTCGACGGGGCCGATCCCGGCGAGCACGGCGAAGCCCGCGACGCCCGCCGCCGCCACCCCGAGGAACGCCGCCGCCGGCGGCAGCGCCCGCGCGACCAGGGGGCGGTCGGTCCCCACCCCGTCCTCCGGCCGTGACACACGGTAACAATGTACGTGGCAATCAAAAGCGGATCGGTCGATTCAATCGACACGGGGACGAAACGCCGACGATGACGGACGACGCCCCCGCGACGACGCTCGACCGTCTCCGCGTGTATCCGATCAAGTCGCTCGACGGCGTCGACATCGACGCCGCCGACCTCGGCGCCGGCGGCGGCCTCGCTCCCGACCGGGAGTTCGCGCTGCTGGACGCGGACGGCGACTACGTGAACGGGAAAAACGAGCGACGGATCCACCGCGTCCGGGCCGACCACGACCTCGACGCGCGGACGGTGACGCTGGCCGCGCCACACGACGGCGCCGAGGCGCCCGACGCGGCGACGTTCTCGCTCGACGACGACCGCAGCGCCATCGAGTCGTGGCTGGGGTCGTTCCTCGGCTACGAGGTGTCGATGGTCGGCGAGCGCCCCGGCGGCTACCCCGACGACACGGAACTGTCCGGACCGACGGTGGTCTCGACCGGGACGCTCCGCGAGGTCGCCTCGTGGTTCGACGGGGTGAGCGTCGACTCGATGCGTCGACGCCTGCGCGCGAACGTCGAACTCGCGAGCGGGGAGGCGTTCTTCGAGGACCGCCTCGTCGCCGAGCCGGGCGAGCGCGTGCGGGTCCGCGCCGGCGACATCGATCTGTTCGGCGTCGACCCCTGCCGGCGCTGTGCCGTCCCCGCGCGGGACCCGGACACCGGCGAGGAGTACCCCGACTTCCGGGCTCGGTTCATCGAGCGGCGCGAGGCGACGATGCCCCCGTGGAGCGGCGGCGGGCGGTTCGACGACGTCTTCCAAGTGATGGTGAACACGGCGGCCCCGGAGGCGAGCGTGGGCGGAACGCTCCGCGTCGGCGACGCGGTCCGGGTCGTCGGCACCGACCCCGAGTAGGGGGACGCCCCCCGGCGATCCGCATCCCGAACCCCGCTCAGTTCGCGTGTTCCTCGTACTCCTCGGGCGTGTACGTCCTGATCTCCAGGGCGTGAACGTCGGTGGTCATCGCCTCCCCCACCGCGTTGTACACCATCTCGTGTTGGTCGACCAGCGTCTCCCCCTCGAAGGCGGGGGAGACGACGACGGCCGCGAAGTGGGCGTCCTCGTGGTCCGGGTCGGGCGCGCGCGGCGTCGTGACGGTCGCCTCGCAGTCCTCGATGCCGGCCTCGATGGCCGCCTCCACGTCGGCGGGACGCATGCTCATGGGACTCTCTCCGAGTGCGCCGGGCAAAAAGCGGTCGGTGCCGGCGTCGCCGGGCTTACGAGTCGGGGGGGCGAGGAGTCCGGCGTGACCGACGCCGGCGCCCCGGCCGACCCGACCGCCGTCGTCCGCGAGCGACTGCCGGCCGAGCACGGCCCGCTGCTCGACGCCGTCGGGACCTGCGCCGACGCGGTGGCACGGCGGTGGAGCGCGGACGACGCGGGCGACGCGCGCCCGACCGTCGACGGGCCGACGACCGCCGACCGCGACGCCGTCGTCCCCGCGCTCCGCGACGCGCTCGCGGCCGCCGGGGCGCTGGACGCCCTCCCGGGACTGCTCGCGACGGGGGCGGACGCGCTCGACGCGGCGCTGCCGGCCGACCCGGTCGCCGCGCCGCCGTACCTGGTGGTGACCGCGACCGGGCCGGTCGTGCGCGCGACGCTCCCCGACGCCGGCCGGCTCGTCGTCTCCGTCCGGGTGTTCGAGGTCGACCGCTCGGCCGCGGCGCCGCGGTACCGGCGACTCGGCGCCCCCGTCAGGGAGACGCTCGCCGTGGAGCTACGGTAGCCGACCCGACCGTCGCGTCCGTGGTCGGGCGGGAAGCGCCGTCGGCTCGCGGACCAAGCGTCAAGTCGCCGCGCCGAGACCGTCGGGACACAGTGACCAGCATCGACGACTCCGCGATCGAGGAGCTTCGACCCCGGGAGCGCCACGCGAACCGGGTCGCCGTCGTCACCGGCTCGACGAGGGGGATCGGCGCCGGCGTCGCCGCGCGCCTCGCCGCCGAGGGCGCCCGGGTCGTCGTCACCGGCCGCAGCGGGGACGAGGGCGCCGACACCGTCGCCCGGATCGAGGACGCGGGCGGGGAGGCCGTCTTCGTCCGGGCGGACATGCGCGAGCCGGACGAGATCGCGGCGCTGTTCGAGGCGGCCGTCGAGGCGTTCGGCCGGCTCGACGTGCTCGTGAACAACGCCGGCGTCGAGACGTACACCGCCGCCGACGAGGCGGAGACGGACGACTGGGAGTTCGTCGTCGAGACGGACTTTCGCGCCTACTGGCTCTGCGCGAAACACGCCCGCGAGCACATCGAGGAGGGCGCCGTCGTCAACGTGTCGAGCAACCACGCGTTCGCGACGACGCCGAGCATCTTCCCGTACAACGCCGTGAAGGCGGGTATAAACGGGATGACGCGCGCGATGGCGCTCGACTTCGGCCCGGACGTGCGCGTCAACACGGTGAACCCCGGCTGGATCGCCGTCGACCGCACGACCGGCGACATGGACGAGCGGCGGCGCGAGGAGCTGGCGAGCGTCCACCCGACCGGCCGGATCGGCACCCCGGCGGACGTCGCCGCGGCGGTGTCGTTCCTCGCCAGCGACGAGGCCGGCTTCGTCACCGGCACGAGCCTCACGGTCGACGGCGGACGCGACGCCGTCCTGCAGGACGACCTCCTCCCCGACTACCGCGAGCGGCGCGAGGAGTAGCGGGTCGCCGGCGCGGACGCCGCGGACCGACTCCGGGGAACGTTTACCCGACCGCCCCGTGGCCGGGAGTATGAACCCGGACGAGGTCCGCGCCGACTGGGCCGGGCGCGAGGGGGAGTTCTCCCCGCGCTACTACGCGGAGAAAGGGCCCGACGGCACCAGCGAGTCGATCCGGTCGGCCGTCGAGCTCTACGCCGGCGAGGACGCCGCGGTCCTCGAGCTCGGCTGCGGCTCCGGCCGACACCTCGAACACCTCCGTCGGAGCGGCCTCGACGACCTCGCCGGCGTCGACATCAATGACGAGTCGTTCGACGTGATGCGGGAGCACTTCCCCGACCTCGCGGAGACGGGGCGGTTCCGCACCGGCGCCATCGAGGACGTCCTCCCCGAGTTCGACGACGACCGGTTCGACGCCGTCTACTCGGTGGAGACGCTCCAGCACGTCCATCCCGACGATGCGTGGGTGTTCGAGGAGGTTGTCCGAGTCTGTTCGGAGCTGGCGATCACCGTCGAGAACGAGGGCAACGGCGCGCGACGCGGCCGCGACGGCGCCGAGGTCAGCTACGTCAACGACGAGTTCCCGCTGTACCACCGGGACTGGAAGGCGGTGTTCTCGGAGCTGGGCACCGTCCAGTTGGTACACGAGCCCGGCGAGCGCGACACGTTCCGGGCGTTCCGGGTGGTGTAGGCCGGGGCGACCGGGGGCGGAGGGCGCGGTCTCGTCGGACGTTTCGACCCTGCTCGTCCGGCCTCATGTGGCCGGCGCGGCACGGAGACCTCGCCGCCGTGATCCGAGCCGGTCGGTCGGTTCGCTCCGCTCGCGCCTCGCTCGCTTTATTTGCGGAGGGGCACAGGGCCGCTCCGCCGTGATCCGAGGCGCTCGCTCCGCTCGCGCCTCGCTTGCTTTGTGGGCGGCTCGCCACGAAGACCTCGCCGCCGCCGTCCGAGGCGCTCGCTTCGCTCGCGCCTCGCTCACTTCCCCTCGAACTCCGGCTCCTCGTCGGACATGAACGCCGTCACGCCCTCCATCACGTCGTCCGTGTTCATCAGCTGGCCGAACGCCTGCGCCTCGATCTCCAGCCCGGCGTCGGTGTCGTCGCGCCCGGCCAGCATCGCGCGCTTCGTGTACCGCTGGGCGACCGGCGGGCCGGCCGCGAGCCGCGTCGCCAGCTCCATCGCCCGCTCCGCCAGTTCGTCGGCGGCGACGACCTCGTTGAGGAAGCCGTACCGCTCCATCGTCTCGGCGTCGTAGCGCTCGGCGGTGAGGACGATCTCCTTGGCGCGTCCCTCGCCGACGATGTGGCGGAGCCGCTGGGTGCCGCCCCATCCCGGCATGATCCCGATGTCGTGCTCGGGCTGGGCGAGTTCCGACCGCTCGGAGGCGACCCGGAGGTCCGCGCAGGCGGCCAGCTCCATCCCCCCGCCGAGACAGTAGCCGTCGATGCCGGCGACGACCGGCATGTCGCAGGCCTCGAACCGTCCGAACGTCGCCTGGCCCGTCCGCGAGAGCTCCACGACTTCGAGCGGGTCGCCGCCGCCGGCGGCCATGCTCTGGACGTCGGCGCCCGCGGAGAAGGCGCGGTCGCCCGCGCCGGTGATCAGCACCGCGCGCACGCCGTCATCGGCCTCCAGTTCGTCGAGGGCGGCGCCGAGTTCGTCGAGCAGTTCGCCGGAAATGGTGTTCATCCGGTGGGGTCGATCGAGCGTGATGTGGCCGACGCGCCCCTCGCGCTCGACGGCGAGCGTCTCGAAGTCGACGCCGCCGTTGTTGCCCGCGTCGCCCGCGTCGCTCGCGTCGTCCGCGTCGCGGAACCCGCGCCCCGCCGAGACCAGTTCGCGCAGGTGGTCGGCCGCCTCGTAGCGCTCGGCGCCCGTCGCCTCGTGGCGCTCCTCCAGCGTCCCGAGCAACGCGTCGAGCCCGGCGTCGTCGGCCATCCTCGCGGGGCCGTCGGGGAAACCGGCGCCCAGCTTCACCGCCCGGTCGACGTCGTCGGCGTCGGCGACGTCGTTCCCGACCAGTCCGGCCACCTCGTTGGCCATGACGGCGAGCAGCGCCCGCCGGACCGTCTCCGAGACCGCGTCAGAGGGGACCTCCGCGCCGCCGTCGTCGTAGTCGTAGAACCCCTCGCCGGTCTTCTTCCCGAGCGTCCCGTCGTCGACCTTCTCCGTGAGGAGGGGGGACGGCTCGTAGGCGTCGCCGAGCGCCTCGTGCATGTGTTCGAGGACGTGGACGCCCACGTCGATCCCCACCTGGTCGGCCAGCTCGAAGCTCCCCATCGGGAGCCCCATCCCGTACTTGGTCGTGGAGTCGATCTCGGCGACGGTCGCCTCGCCCTCGTGGACGAGCCACGCCGCCTCGTTCATCAGCGGGACGAGCACCCGGTTCACGACGAAGCCGGGCGAGTCCTTCCGGACGCGGACCGGCGTCTTCTCCATCCGCTCGGCGACCCCCTCCACGAGGTCCATCGTCCCGTCGGCGGTGTGGGCGCCGGCGATGACCTCGACCAACTGCATCCGGACGGGGGGGTTGAAGAAGTGCATCCCGCAGAAGCGCTCCTCCCGGTCGGTCACCTCCGACAGCTCCGTGATCGAGAGGCTGGAGGTGTTCGACGCGAACACCGCGCGGTCGGGGGCGTGCGCCTCCGCCTCGGCGTACACGTCCGCCTTGATCTCCATCCGCTCGGGCACCGCCTCGACCACGAGGTCGGCGTCGGCCACCGCCTCCTCGACGGGGACGACCGCCGAGACGCGGTCGAGCGCCGCCTCCGCGTCCGCCTCGGAGATCCGGTCTCTCTCCGCGAGCTTGTCGAGCGACCACTCGATCCGCTCGGAGCCGTCCCGGACGAGCTCCTCGCTGACGTCGCGCATGGTCACCTCGAACCCGGCGAGGGCGGCGACCTCCGCGATGCCGTGACCCATGTTTCCGGCGCCGAGCACCGCGACGGTCTCCACGTCATCGACGTCCATGGATGCCGTCTCGGAGTGACCCCGATTAACGTTTCCCTCGGGCGTGACGCCAACACGGCGCCCGTTTCCGGGAGTTTCCGTCCCCGAAAGGCGTTTCTCGCCCCGCGTCCCAGACGGCCACGTGCCGGTGGACTCCGACGCCGACGCGTTCGCGGAGCTGGACCCGACCGACCGGGAAGCGCTCGACGCGCTCCGGGCCGACGAGCGCCTCGGCCCGGTGATCGAGCGTCACGGCCCGCTCGCCGTCGAGCCCGCGGACGACCCGTTCGAGCGACTCGTCGTGTCGATCCTCCGCCAGCAGGTGTCGATGGCCTCCGCCGAGGCGACGCGCGAGCGCCTCTTCGACGCCGTCGAGATCACCCCCGAGGGCGTCCTCGCGGCCGAGGAGTCGACGCTGAGGGACGCGGGCCTCTCCCGGCAGAAGACGCGGTACGTCCGCAACGTCGCCGAGGCGTTCGCCGAACACGGCTTGGGCGCCGCGGAGTTCGCCGCGATGAGCGACGACGAGGTGCGCGAGCGGCTCACGGCGATCACCGGCGTCGGCGAGTGGACGGCGAACATGCAGCTACTGTTCACGCTCGCCCGGCCCGACGTGTTCCCGGTCGGCGACCTCGGGATCCGCAAGGGGATGGAGGAGCTGTTCGGCCGGGAGATGAGCCGCGCCGAGATGGTCGAGGAGGCCGAGCGGTGGGCGCCGTACCGCAGCTACGCCTCGCTGTACCTGTGGCGCGCGAAGGAGGACATCGCCGCCTCCGTCGACGAGGTCGGCGGCGGCGACGCGGCGTAGGTCGTCGACGCCGGCGGAGATCGCCGCCACTGGCATCGTCGCGATAGACACGATCAGCGTCCCGATACCCACTTGCCCACGCCGTCGCTCGTCGGTGATGAACTCGAACGTCGGTTCCGTTGCTCCCACCCGTTCGCGTCGAACGAATCGGGCGTGTCTCCAAGGGGTCGGACCGAATCATATGGATCGGCCGCCGGTTTTCAGGAGCAGTATCCCGGGCGAGGAAGGGACCGCGGTCGCCCGCGAGATCGGACGACGGTCGGTCGCTCGGGCCGAGAAGACCGGACGATGTATCGGGACGTACTCGGGTCCAGCGAGCCGACTCGGGGGTTACTCGTCGCTCTCGTCTTCGTCCTCGTCTTTCATCTCCTGTAGCCGGGAGACGAGGTCGTCGGTGGAGGCGCCGGCCTCGAAGCTGGCCTCCCCGTCGTGGTCGTTCTCGTGGGCGTCGACGGTCGAGCCGTCGGCCGCGTCGGCGCCGTCGTTCTGCTGGCGTTCCTGTTCGGATTCGTCGTAGCTCCCGAAGCCCATACCTACGCTCCGAGAGGGACGGTGAAAAACCGTCCGGACACGCACGACCCCGAGCGCGGGAGTGCCACTCCCCGTCGCGGTCCCGGGCGCCGCCGGAGTTCGCGTGACGCCGGATGTCGACGCGGTAGTGCTGGAGGCCGTTCCGGCCGAACAGCACCGGGCGATCCATATGCGAGCGGTGCTCGACGCCGGCGGCGACCGTGTGTTGCTTGTTCCTGCGGGCCCCACACCGAGACCCATATGAGCGACGACGGACCCTTCGCGTACGACGGCGGGAGGGTCGACCCGGGCGAGCGGCGGAACGTCCGGTTCGCGGTGTCGGAGACGTATCTCGGCGACCCGGTTCGCATCCCGGTGACGGTCGTCAACGGCGAGCGGGCGGGGCCGACGGCGTTCCTCTCGGCGGCGGCCCACGGCGACGAGCTCAACGGGATCGAGGTCGTCAGGGAGGTCGCCTGCGAGTGGGACCTCTCGGAGCTGGCGGGCACGCTCGTCTGCCTCCCGGTGTTGAACGTCCCGGGGTTCCTCGCCCAGCGGCGCTACCTCCCGGTGTACGACCGGGACCTCAATCGGTCGTTCCCCGGCTCGGCGGGGTCGACGAGCGCCAGGCGGATGGCCGCACGCATCTACACGAACTTCATCGAGCCGTGTGACTTCGGCCTGGACTTCCACACTTCGACCCGCGGCCGGACGAACATGATCCACGCCCGGGCCGACATGGGCGACGCGGGGGCGGCCCGCCTGGCGCGGGCGTTCGGCACCAACGTCGTCATCGACAGCGAGGGGGCCGACGGGATGCTCCGCACCGAGGCGGTGCGGGACGGGACCCCGGCGGTCACCGTCGAGATGGGCGAGGCCCACCGCTTCCAGCGGCCGCTCATCGACGAGGCGCTCGCGGGGGTGCGCTCGGTGCTCGCCGAGTACGGGATGCTGGAGGCCGAGCGGGTGCGGTGGCCCGGCTGGCGGACCGTTGTCACCGACGAACGGGAGCGGACCTGGCTGCGCGCCGACGGCGGCGGGATCGTCGACATGCACTTCGAGCGGGGGTCGCTCGTCCACGAGGGCGACGCCGTCTGCACCATCACGAGCCCGTTCAACGACGACAACGCGACCGTCGAGGCGCCGTTCACCGGGCTGCTCGTCGGCGTGCTGGAGAACCCGGTTGTCTACCCGGGGAATCCGCTGTGTCACCTCGTGGAGCTGAGCGAGCGCACCCGTCGCGTGGTCGAACTGGAGCAGTCGACGAACGACGGGGGGACCTGAGGCGGTCGGGGGGCCGTCGGTCGCGTCGAAGAGGCCGTCGACCGCCCGCCTGCGGGGACCCGAGCGGTCACGCACGAACGCGGGCGTGCGGGTGCGTCACGTAACTACTATACGCTCATAGACCCGAGCGACGTACGTATGAGCGAGTCGTACGACAGGGGTCTCGTCGAGGACTTCGGGCGGTGGCGTGAGTTCTCGGCGGGGATGTGGGCCTGGGTGTTCCACAAGTTCACGGGCTGGGTGCTCGTGGGCTACCTGTTCACCCATATCGCCGTGTTGAGTACCGCCATCTCTGCGGCCGGGCAGACCCAGGCCATCGCGGCCGAGAACGACGTGTACACCACTGTCATCACCGCGCTGGAGAGTCTGCTGGTCGTCCGGATCCTGGAGGTCGGGCTGCTCGCGGTCGCCGTGTTCCACATCCTCAACGGCTGCCGCCTCCTGTTGGTCGACCTCGGCGTCGGCCTCGACAGCCAGGACAAGAGCTTCTACGCGTCGCTCGTGTTGACGGGCGCGATCGTCGTGGCGTCGGTCCCGACGTTCCTCGCGGGGGTGTTCTGAGATGGCCGAGCGATACAGCTCCTTCGAGCGGGGCGGCCGCGGGTGGCTCTGGCAGCGCATCACCGCGGGCTTCCTTGTGGTGGTGCTCGCGTTCCACTTCTTCCTGCTGCACTTCGTCAATCACGCCGACGAGGTGACGTTCGCGCTGTCGAGCGCACGCATGACGGACCTCACCTACTACTCGCTGATGGTGCTGTTCCTGATCACCGCCACGTTCCACGGCGTCAACGGCGTCTACAACGCGCTGGTGAACCAGGGGCTGTCGGGCGGCAAGAAACGGGTCGTCAAGTACACGCTGATCGCGGCGAGCCTGGTGCTCGTCGTCCAGGGGATCCGCACCGCCAACGCCTGGGCGGGGTTCCCCACGTTCTGATCATGAGCACGCACGTTCCCGAACCCGACACGGAGACCGAGGAGGAGACGACGGTCGAGCAGGAGGAGCCGCTCGCGCCCGCCCGGGAGGAACGGTTGCGCGAGAAGGGCGAGGCCCGCGCCGACCGCGAGGAGCGCGAGCGCGTCGACGCCGAGAAACGCGCGAGTGACGACGACACCGTCCGGCTGAAGGTGTTCCGCTTCGACCCCGAGGTCGAGGGGAAACAGGAGCCCCGCTTCGACGACTTCCACGTCCCCTTCGAGCAGGGGATGACGGTGCTCGACGCGCTCATCCACGCCCGGGACACGTTCGACTCCTCGCTGACGTTTCGACACTCCTGCCGGCAGGCGATCTGCGGGTCGGACGCCTTTTTCATCAACGGGCGCCAGCGTCTCGGCTGCAAGACGCAGCTGTCGGACCTGGAGGAGCCGGTCCGCGTCGAGCCGCTCCCGCACGCCGAGGTGGAGAAGGACCTCGTCGTCGACATGGAGCACTTCTACGAGCAGATGGAGTCCATCGAGCCGTACTTCGACGCCGACGAACTGCCCGACGGCGAGCTGGAGGAGCAGCGCCAGACGCGGGAGAACCGCGAGAAGGTGAAGATGTCCACCCGCTGTATCTGGTGTGCGGCGTGTATGTCCTCGTGCAACATCGCCGCCGGCAACAACGACTACCTCGGCCCGGCCGCGATCAACAAGGCGTACCGCTTCGCGATGGACGAGCGCGAGGGGGAGAGTCGCAAGCAGCACCGGCTGAACGTCCTCGAACAGGAAAACGGCGTTTGGCGCTGTCAGACGCAGTTCTCGTGCACCGAGGTCTGCCCGAAGGACATCCCGCTGACCGAGCACATCCAGGAGCTGAAGCGGGAGGCGGTGAAGAACAACCTGAAGTTCTGGTAGTACCGGGAGGCTCGCCCGGCTGAGGCCTCCGGATCGGCACGCGATTCAAGTGGGCACGACCCTAAGCAGGTTCACGGACGAACCGACGGAACTCGGCGGCCGCACGAACGAACACACGACACACGCGACACACAACACACGACACATGTACGAACACGACGTCATCGTAGTCGGCGCCGGCGGCGCGGGACTCCGCGCGGCCATCGCCGCCCAGGAGGAAGGCGCGGACGTGGCGATCGTCTCGAAGCTCCACCCGGTGCGAAGCCACACCGGCGCCGCGGAGGGCGGGATCAACGCCGCCCTGCGGGAGGGGGACTCGTGGCAGGACCACGCCTACGACACGATGAAGGGCTCGGACTACCTCGGCGACGCCCCCGCCATCGAGACGCTCTGTCAGGACTCCCCCGAGGAGGTCATTCAGCTGGAGCACTGGGGGATGGCGTTCTCCCGCGACGACGACGGCCGCGTCTCCCAGCGCCCGTTCGGCGGGCTCTCGTTCCCCCGGACCACCTACGCCGGCGCGGAGACGGGTCACCAGCTGCTCCACACGATGTACGAGCAGCTGGTCAAACGCGGCGTCACCGTCTACGACGAGTGGTACGTCTCGGACCTCGCGGTCACCGACGAGAGCCGCCCCGAGGACCGCACCTGTCACGGCGTCGTCGCCTACGACATTCAGACGGGCGAGCTGTCGGGCTTCCGCGCGACGGAGGGCGTCGTCCTCGCCACCGGCGGCCCCGGCCAGGTGTTCGACCACACCACCAACGCCGTCGCCAACACCGGCGACGGGGTGGCGATGGCGTACCGCGCCGGCGTCCCGATGGAGGACATGGAGTTCATCCAGTTCCACCCGACGACCCTGCCCAGCACGGGCGTGCTCATCACCGAGGGCGTCCGCGGGGAGGGTGGGATCCTCTACAACGCCGACGGCGAGCGGTTCATGTTCGAGCACGGCTACGCCAACAACGACGGCGAGCTCGCCTCCCGCGACGTGGTGTCGCGGGCGGAGCTGACCGAGGTGAACGAGGGGCGCGGCATCGACGACGAGTACGTCCACCTCGACATGCGCCACCTCGGCGAGAACCGCATCGTCGACCGGCTGGAGAACATCGTCCACCTCTCGAAGGACTTCGAGGGCGTCAACCCGCTGGAGGAGCCGATGCCGGTCAAGCCCGGCCAACACTACGCGATGGGCGGGATCGAGACCGACGAGAACGGCGAGACCTGCGTCGGGGGGCTGTACGCCGCCGGCGAGTGCGCCTGCGCGTCGGTCCACGGCTCGAACCGCCTCGGCGGCAACGCCCTGCCGGAGCTCATCGTCTTCGGGAAGCGGGCCGGCCAGCACGCCGCCGGGAAGGACCTCGGCGCCGCCGAGATCGAGACGGGCCAGCGCGGCGAGTACGAGCTCGGCGAGGTCGACGCTCCGGTCGAGCCGGGCGAGGTCGAGCCCGCGGGCGACGCCGTCGCGGACGGCGGGGTCGCCGCCGACGCCGGCACGGTCGACGGCCACGACGTCGTCGAGCGCGCGATCGAACGCGAGCGCCGGCGGATCCGGGCGCTCATGGACCGCGAGGAGGGCGTCCAGCACGCAGAGATCCGCTCGGACGTGCAGGAGACGATGACGCGGAACGTGAACGTCTTCCGCGAGGAGGAGGGGTTGAAGCGGGCGCTCGAAGACATCGCGGAGGCCCGCGAGCGCTACGGCGACGTGTTCGTGAAGGACCCCTCGCGCACGTTCAACACCGACCTCATCCAGACGATCGAGACGCGAAACATCCTCGACCTGGCGGAGGCGATCACCCTCGGCGCGCTCGCCCGGAAGGAGTTCCGCGGCGCCCACTGGCGCGCGGAGGCCCAGGAGCGTGACGACGACGAGTGGCTCAAACACACGATGCTGTCGTGGAACGACGGCTCGCCCGAGCTCTGGTACAAGCCGGTGATCCTCGAGGGCGAGAACAAGACGTACGAGCCGAAGATCCGCTCGTACTGACGCCGGCGTCGCGTCGGCCGCCACTTCTCCCGCCGACTCGCTCTGTCGGCCGACGCGGCGCCGATCGAGACGACGGGACACCCGGCCGTTCGAGCGGATCGTTCGGGCACCCGACCGCCCCGATCGGGGTCGTAGCCCGCCGAGTTCGACGATCGTCGTACCACAGTTTTACGCCCGTCGAAGCGTAGGTGGATTACACGATGGCTACCACGCAGGCGGACCCGCGGAACGCGGAGGCGACGGAGGACCCGATGACGGAGTTGCCGGCCGACCTCTCCTCGCCGCGAGGGAAGCTGGTGTATCTGTACCTGGCCACCCACGGCGCCGTGGAGGAGGACGACCTCTGTGAGGGGCTGGGAATGAAGCGGATCTCCCTGTACTCGATCCTGCAGACGCTGCGCGAGGCCGGCCACGTCGAGCGGGTCGAGAGTCGGTACGCGCTGGCGTGACGGGCTGACGTGTACATGCGGCGAAGTGAGGCGACGGCCGGTCGCGACCCGGTGAGAGGGGCGTCGGTCGGAACGGACCGTGGAGAGCCGCGCCGGCGGACCGAACCATCGAAGAACCGCGCCGGCGGACCGGCGTTACCCGCCTAAGAAGTCCTTCCGCACCTGTTCGTCGGCCAGCAGCGCGTCCCCGGTGTCGACGTAGGCGTTCTCGCCGTTGACGAGGACGTACCCCCGGTCGCAGCGGCGCAGCGCCTCCTTGGCGTTCTGTTCGACCATGAGGACGGCGGTGCCGTCGTCGTTGATGCGGTCGATGCGGTCGAACATCTCGGCGACCAGATCCGGCGCGAGGCCGGCGCTGGGCTCGTCCAACAGCAGGAGGTCGGGGTCGAGCATCAGCGCGCGGCCCATCGCCAGCATCTGCCGCTGGCCGCCCGACATCGTTCCCGCGCGCTGGTCGGAGCGCTCCCGGAGGATCGGGAACCGGTCGTAGATGGTCTCGATCCGGTCCTCGGGCACCTCGTCGAGGACGTACGCGCCCATCTCCAGGTTCTCGCGGACCGAGAGGCTCTCGAACACGTTGTCGGTCTGGGGGACGTAGCCGATCCCCTCGTGGATGATCGCCTCCGGCGGCAGCCCGTGGATCGCCGCGTCCGCGAACTCGACGGTGCCGCCCATGTAGGTGGTGAGCCCGAAGACGGACTTCATCACCGTCGACTTGCCGGCGCCGTTGGGACCGACCACGGTGACGTACTCCCCGCGGCCGACGTCCAGGTCGATGTCGGCGAGGATCTGGAGGTCGCCGTAGCCGGCGTCCAGGTCGCGCACGCGCAGCAGGCTCTCGTCGGGGAGCACCGCGTCGTCCGCGCGGATCGCGCCGACTGCGCCGGTGGTCACCCCGCTCGTCGCCTCGTTCCCGTCGATCCCGGCCTCGCCGTGCTCGTGGGTCGCTTCGCTCCCCGCTCGCTTCGAGGCCTCGCTGCGTTCGGCCTCGCCGTCTCTCGGGTCGCTCCGCTCCCCGCTCGACGCTTCGGGACGCTCGCTCCGCTCGGATTCATCGTCCTCCTGCTCGCGGGTCGCTTCGCTCCCCGCTCGCTTCGAGGTCTCGCTGCGTTCGGCCTCGCCGTCTCCCGGGTCGCTCCGCTCCCCGTTCGACACTCCGGGATGCTCGCTTCGCTCGGACTCACCGTCCTCCTGCTCGCGGGTCGCTTCGCTCCCCGCTCGCTTCGAGGCCTCACTGCGTTCGGCCTCGCTACTCATACGTCTCCCCCGAGATACGCCTCGACGACGCGCTCGTCGCCGGTGACCTCCGCGGGCGTGCCCTCGGCGAGCACCGACCCCTGATGCATCACGATGACGTGTTCGCAGTTGTCCATGATGACGTCCATGTCGTGTTCCACAAGCAGGAACGTGTTGCCCATCTCGCGGAGTTCGTGAACCCGGTCCAGCAGCTTCTCCTCCAGCGTCGGGTTCACCCCGGCCAGCGGCTCGTCGAGCAACACCATCTCGGGGTCGGTCATCAGCGCGCGCGCCATCTCAAGCAGCTTGCGCTGGCCGCCCGAGAGGGTGCCCGCGTACTCGTCGGCGAGGTGGTCGATCTCGAAGAACTCGAGCTGTCGCCACGCCCGCTCCAGCAGTTCCTCCTCCTGCTCGACCACCCGGCCGCGAAGGCCGGGCAGCACCGAGCGGGAGAACCGCTCGCCGATCTGTCCCTGCGGGGCGAGCATCATGTTCTCCAGCACGGTCATCTCGGGAAGCTCGCGGGCGATCTGGAACGTCCGCACGAGCCCCTGCTGGGCCACCTCGTACGGCGCCATCCCCGTGATGTCCCGACCGCGGAACGTCATCGTGCCCGCGGTGGGCGGGTGGACGCCCGTGATGCAGTTGAACGTTGTCGACTTGCCCGCGCCGTTCGGGCCGATCAGCCCGGTGAGCGACCCCTCGGCGACCGAGAAGCTCGCCCCGTCGACGGCGGTGATGCCGCCGAACTCCTTGCGGAGGTCGTCGACGACGAGCGGGTGGCCGTCGGTGTCTCGGATCCCCTGGGCGGCCGAGTCGTCGGGAGCCGCGTCGGGGTCGCTCGATTCCGTCGCCGTGCCCGCCGAGGCGGGGTCGGTGTCGGCGCTCATCGCGTGTCACCGTCGGTCGTGGTCGTCGTATTGTCGCCGGCGTCGGCGTCGGCGCCGCCGTCGGCGACCGCCGCCCCGGGCGACGCCCCGCGGTCGCCGCCGGGACGCCCGGCCAGCGGGACCGCCGCCGCCTCCTCCTTCCGGTGGCCGAGCAGGCCCTCCGGACGGGTCTGCATCAGCATCACCAGGATGACGCCGACGAGGATGAACCGCAGCGCCGAGACGTTGCCGAGGAGGAACGCGAGGAACGGGAGCACCTCCCCCTCGGCGAACGGGGCGACCGCGCCCGGGAACGTACTCGGCGTGGCGCCGAAGTCGACGTAGTTGGTGACGACCCGGCGGAGGTACACCGGGCCTTCCCAGATGAGGCCGGCGAACAGCGCGCCGCCGAGCACGCTTCCGGTGTTGGAGCCGGCGCCCCCGATGATGAGCGCGACCCAGATGTAGAACGTGAGGATCGGCCGGAACGCCCCCGGGTTCGTGAATCCCTGGCTCCCCTGCCAGAGGATGCCGCCCAGCCCCATCAGCCCGCAGCCGAACATGAACGCGACGATCTTGAAGCGACGGGTGTCCTTCCCCAGCGCCTCCGCGACGGCCTCGTCCTCGCGGATCGCCTTCAGCACGCGACCGAACGGGGAGTTGCCCGTCCGCACCATCAGCACGTAGAACAGCCCGACGAACGCCGCAAGCACCGCGACGTACGCCCAGTTGCTGATCACCGTCGGCTGGACGGCCAGATCGAGCGTGAACGCCGGCAGGGGGACGACCCCGAGCCACGCGGAGTTCGGCGGGATCAGCTCCACCCGCAGCCCGTCGAACAGCGGGAACAGCACCGACCCCAGCAGGGCCGGCTCCGCGCCCGCGCCGAACCCGTCGTAGAAGAGGAGCCGGACGGGGTTGCCCGGCATCGAGATGCCGGTCGCCCCGCCGGTGCCGGTCGTGACGCCGGCGACGGAGAACTCCTGGAGCGCCCTAGAGTTCAGCGTGAGCCGGATGATCTCCGAGAGCGCGACCGTGACGATGGCGAAGTAGTCCGCCCGCAACCGTAGTGCCGGCAGCGCCGCGACCAGCCCGACAAGCGCCGCCGCGATCATGCCGCCGAGGATCCCGATCGGGAGGGGGAGCCCCAGCCCCGGCACGGAGGCGGCGCCCGCGTCCGCGGGCGTCGACAGGATCGCCATCGTGTACACGCCGACGGCCATGAACCCCGCGACGCCGATGTTGAACACGCCGGCGTACCCCCAGTGGAGGTTCAGCGCCAGCACCATCATCGAGTAGACGGCCGTGAAGAACAACACGGAGCCGAGCGCGCCCGCGAGCCCGTTGAACGGGAGCCCGAGCGCGACCGCGAACGCGAAGAAGACGACGACGACGTGCCCGAGGATGATCAGCAGCTTGTCGGCGTCCGACTCCATCCATCGGTCGTCGAGCCACGCGACGTACGGCTCCGCCGGCGGCGCGGCGGCGACGTACAACACCGCGACCACGACGGCGAGATAGACCGCCCAGACGAGACTCCCGCCGATCGGGAGCGTCCCCAGGTCGAACCCGGCGACAAGCGCGAACAGCGCCCCCCCGACCAGCAGGTGCGCCAGCGCCGTCGCCCACGCGACGGCGCCGCCCTCGGCCCACCGCGCGCGGAACCACTCCCGGTACGGCGTCCAGCCGGGGACATCGCGGCCGTCGCCGTCGGTTCGTCCGCGCCCGCCGGCCTCCTCGGCGGCGGCGTCGACGGCGGAGCTCACGCCGTGGTCACCCCCGAGAAGATCCCCTCGGGCTTGAACAGCAGGACGAAGATCATGACGCCGAAGGCGGCGACCGTCGAGAACTCGCCGGGGATCCACACCAGCGAGAGACTCTGGGTGAGCCCGATCGTGACGCCGCCGAACATCGCGCCGTAGATCGAGCCGATCCCGCCGAGGATGACCGCCGCGAAGATGAGCAACAGGAGGATCCAGCCGAACTGGAAGTTCATCGCGCCTCGCTCCAGGGCGATGAGGAAGCCGCCGGCGCCGGCGAGACCGCCCCCGATCGTCCACGTGTAGCGGACGACCCGCTCGGTCGGGATCCCGGTGACGCGGGCGAGATCCTCGTTGTCGGCCATCGCGCGCATCGCCTTCCCGAGCTTCGTCGTCTGGAGGAGGAGGTGGACGCCGAGCATCAGCGCCGCCGCGATCACGACCAGCGTGATCTCGTGGCCGCCGAGCTCGAAGCCGCCGCCGAGCGCGACCTCCGGCACCGACTGCGCGTCGGTCAGCCCGCGGGTCCGCTGACCCCAGACGATGTAGATCGTGTACCGCAGCGCCAGCGCGACGCCGATGGAGGCGATCAGCAGCGTGATCCCGCCCTCATCGCGCATCGGCCGGTAGACGAGCCGGTCGATCACGAGCGAGAGCGCGACCGCCGCGACCGCCGCGACGACCAGCCCCGCGACGACCGCAAGCGGCGTCCCGAACATCGAGACGCCGAGCTGACTGGTCGACAGCGACCCGATGAACAGCAGGGTCGCGACGTCGAACTGGCCGGCGCCCGCGATCAGCCACGTCACCGCCCACCCGGCGAACGCGCCGGAAGTGACGTAGTCGCCGTGGCCGAAGTTGGCGAAGTTCAGGATGCTGTACGTCATCGAGAGGCCGACGCCGGCCAGCCCGATCGCCAGGCCGGTGACGAGCCCGTCCCACAGGAACGAGGCCAGTTGGCCGGCGTTCAGCCCTCCCGGCGTCGCGAGCTGCCTGACGATGTCGACGAACAGGAGCCCGACGACGAGTGCCACGACGAGGACGAACGGGCGGGAGACGACCAGCTCCCTCCCGCGCGCGTAGGTTTCGCTAATACCCATCGTTTGTTCTTCTCACGATTCGAGGGGTTGCCGAACCTACTTAACGCTTCTCTCACATCGCCTGCGCGGGCCTCGTCCGCGGTCACTCACTCGGCTGACTGCGGGCTGCGTCCGCGATACCCGCGCGTGCGTCGTCTGTCAGCGCTCCCTCCGACTCCCGCACCGGACGCCATAAACACCAAGCCGTCGGCCGTCGAACGGCCTCACGATGGGTGAGACAGGGGCGAGCGACCGCGGGGACGGCCGCGGGGACCGCGTCGTCGTCGGCCGGGCGACGATCGACGACGTGGAGGCCGTGGCCGACCTCTGGGTGGAGCTGGCGGCCGGGCAGCGCGCCCACAGCTCGCACCTCCGCCCGGAGGCGAACCGCGAGACGGCGCTCGACGCGGCCGCGCGCGCGGCCGTCTCCGGCGGGCTGGCCGTGGCGCGCGTCGACGCCGACCCGACGGGGGCCGCGGGCGAGCGCGGCATCGTCGGCTTCGTCACCTTCGGGCTCGAGTCGGGGCAGTACGAGCAGGACGTCGACCGCGGCAGCGTCTACAACCTCTACGTCCGACCGGAGTACCGCGACGACGGCGTCGGCGCGCGACTGTTGGACCGGGCGGAGGCCGCGCTGGCCGACGACGGTGCCGACGTCGTCGGACTGGAGGCGATGGCTGACAACGCGGCCGCGCGGCGCTTCTACGAGCGCCGCGGCTACGAGCCCCACCGCGTCGAACTGGAGAAGCCGGTCGACGACGACCCGAAGCGATAGCGATTAAACGGAGAACGCAGTACCCTTCCAGTGGCCGCGCCGGGGGAGCATGGGCGGTGCATGCACTCGACTTGTAATCGAGACTTCGCGGGTTCGAATCCCGCCCCCGGCTCTCTCATCGAGCGAAGCGGGCCCGGGAGCCGCCCGACGAGGTCGAGTCACGGCGGTCGCGCGCGGCGGGCGAGGTGAGCCGCCCGACCGCGGCACGGGTCCCGTCGCCGGCTTGCCGCCCTCCGACGCCTCGCTCCCAGTCCGGCCGGACGGTGCGACCGTCGTGTTCGCCCCGATAAGCCGGTCTTACTTCGGACCCCCCGTACAGGTCGGACGGCGACGAGCGCGAATCAGCTCCATAACTTTTCGACCGCATCGCGAACCCGGTGACAGTCCGTCCTCGGGCGAAACCATGTCCGTTCTCACACATCCACAGCCGTGTTGTGTTGCCGATCGCCGGTCGCCGACCGTCACAGCCGTCTCGACCCCGGACCGTCCGGGCGGTCCCGTGTCCCGTCGCTCCGACGGGGGCGGGAGATGACCGGGCGCGGCTGGTCGGCCGGAGCCGCCGGCTGTGCCGTCCTGCTGTGTGTCGTCGCGGCGGCGGGGATGGCGGCCGGCGTCGCCGGGACGGTCGACACCGCCGGGCTCGCGGCAACAACCGCGTCCGAAGGCGGAAGCGACGGGGCGGCGGCGGTCGCCCGGGTCCGTCCGGACGCCGACCGCGGCGGCGCCGCGGGCGACGACCGGTCGACGCTGGAGTTCGTCTCGACCGGGACGAGCGACGTCCGGTACGAGGTCGTGGTCGACGGGGTGGCCTGGGGGACGGCCGCGGACGGAAACGCCGCGGACCGCGCGGACACGGTCAGGTACACCGACGACGGGCGGGTGGTCGTCGCCGGGACGGCCGCCGTCGGCGGCGGCGACGCCTTCGTAGTCGACGGCGAGGTCGTCGAGGTTCGACTGTCCGACCCCGATGCCGACTATCGGATCGAACTCGACGACGCCGACGTGACCGACGGGGTGCCGACCGTCGTCGACGCCGACGAGGGTGACGGTCGGACCGACGCCGACGAGTCCGGATCGGCGGACGATACCGATCAGGGTGCCGGCGGCGAGACCGACGACGACGGCCAGTCGGACACTGCCGCACCCAATGGCCCCGATGACGGCGGCCAGTCGGGGATCGACACGCCCGACGCCGCCGACGGGACGGGCGACGGGACCGACGATGCCACCGGGAGCGCCAGCGACGGTGCGGACGACACGGCATCTCCCGAGGGGACCACCGCCGCCGGCGCGGAACGGATCGACTCCTGTACCGTCATCGACGAGCCTGGACGGTACGAGGTCGGCGACGACATCGACGCCTCGGGCGAGTCCGTCTGTCTCCACGTCCGCGCCTCCGACGTCGTCCTCGACGGCGGCGGGAACACTGTCTCCGGCGCCGGCGCCGAGGGCTCGGTCGGCGTGCTCGTCCTCAACGGGACGCTCGACGCGAGGGAGGTGGGCGATCCCCTGTCGAATGTCACGGTTCGGAACCTCCGCGTCACCGGGTGGGACACCGGCATTCAGGCCGGCTCCGGCGACGCGACGGGGACGAGCCTCACCCTCGCGAACGTCGACGCCTCCGGGAACACCCGTACGGGCGTCTACTTCGACGAGGTCGACGACTCCACCGTTCGCGACGTGACGGCGAGCGACAACCGCTTCGGTGTCCTCCTCCGGGAGACGTACGACATCGCGGTCGACGGCCTCGTCGCGGCGGACAACGCCCGCCACGGGCTCTACCTCGCGCAGAACGTGGGCGACAGCACGTTCACCGACGTGCGCGCCGTCGGCAACGGCGACGGCGAGAGCGCGGGGATCCGGCTCAGCACCGACGTGGAGAATACCGTCATCGCCGACAGCGTCGTCGCCGACAACGACGGTCCCGGGATCGCCCTCTCGGACACGTACCAGAACACGGTCCGCGACACCACGATCGAGGACAACGCCGGCCCCGGCGTGCTCGGGTCGTTCCCGTCCGACGACCGCGTGGAGAACGTCACGCTCCGCGGGAACGCCGACAGCCAGCTCCGCCTCGAGAGCGGCGACCTCGGCGCGACCGGCGTCACCCTCGGCGGGGGCGTCACCCTCGGCGCCGACGGCGGCGTGAGCGCGCCGTTCGGCGGGGACGCCGTCGCGGTCGACACGGTCGGGACGGACGACCTGCCCGGCGACCCCCCCGGCACGCCGGCCGCGCGGGCGGCGCTAACGACCGACGGCCCGCCCGTCGAGGCGGCGGTCGGCTTCCGGCTCGACGACGCCGTCGACGCCGACGCCGTCGAGCTGTGGCGGTACGACGGCGGCTGGAGCCGCGTCGCCGACGGCACCGCGGAGGACGGAGTGTTGCGGGCCACGGTGCAGACTGGCGGGGTCATCGTGCCGTTGGTGGTCGACGACACCGAGCGATCCGAGGAGACCGCGACTCCCGAAGGCGAGGAGACGAACACACCGGGGACCACGGGTACACCCACGGATGAAGGAACGGGTACACCCACCGATGAAGAAACGGGTACACCGGAGACCACAAAGACACCGACGGACGAAGAAACGAGTACGTCGGAGAGCACGGGGACACCGACGGACGAGGGAACGAGTACGCCGGGGACCACGGGAACACCGACAGATGGGGACACGGAGGCCCCGGAGCGGGTGGTGGCTCCCGACAAGAGGACCGGCGGCGTTCGGTGATCGCTCGTGGGGTTCCGAAAGGGTGGACGGCGGGTGGGGCCGTCCGTGGAGGCGGAGCCGGTTCGGCCGC
>PXRU01000002.1:96096-230136 GCA_003020945.1 Halobacteriales archaeon QS_6_71_20 | reverse complement strand
CCGTGACGGGCCGTCCGAGCTCCCCCGTCGCCACCGTGGGGTCCGGCGCCGGGACGAACTCGGTCGTCGCTCGCGGTCGGGGGCGACCGACCCGTCCACGAGCGATCGGCACGTGGTCGGAATCGGGTATTGTTATCCGTCGCGTATCCCCGCCGAGTTGCTCCCTCGCGGGGGAACGCCGACTCGGGAGCCGGCTCCGGTGGCCGACGACGCGACGGGGAGCCGAAAGAGCGGAGGGATCGGACGGGTGTGAGGGAAAGCGAAAGGGAGGGGCGGGCGACGCGTCGTGGTCGCCCGAGCGTGTGTCCATGAAGCGCCGGGCGGGGCGCCGGCACCGCCGCGCCGGCGGGCCGCGGCCGCGAGGCCGTCCCGCGCGAGGTCGACGGGACGGTCTGCCGCGGACGTAACCGCCGACGGGCGCCCGTAGCATCGTAAGCCGGCTGATAACCCGAAGGTGGCCCGTCCGCAACGGTTTTGATTCGTCGGGCCGGCCGTGAGTCCGTGCGAACGGCCGTCCACGGCACGACCGTCCGCGGCGTCGACGTGGGCCCGGAGACGCGGTGTCGACACTACGACGGGTCGACGGACGTGATCGCGTTGCGCCTCGGCTGCTGCGGGGGGTTCTTCGCCTGCGCGTCGTGTCACGACGCCGTCGCCGACCACGACGCCGAGCCGTGGCCCCGCGGCCGGTTCGACGAGCCGGCGGTGCTGTGTGGCGGCTGCGGGGCGACGCTGTCGGTCCGGTCGTATCTCGACGCCGACTTCCGCTGCCCGGACTGCGGGGCCGCGTTCAACCCGGGCTGTGCGGCCCACTACGGCCGCTACTTCGAGGGCGTCGAGCCACGGGAGGGGTGACCGCGCGCCCGGCGCCGTCCCAATCTTCGTTCCTCGCACGCGGTACCGCTCGTACAGGTGCCCGCCAGTGAGGGTCCCGACGTCGGTGGGGTCGCCCGGCCTGCTCACGTGGCTCACCGTGTCAGTGTCGCGGGCGGCGGTGATCGACCGCCGGCGTGAGACGCGGTCGACGAACCGGAGCCGTCGGTCGTCGCCGTCCCGGAGGGGATGTCGTCGAGACGGGGGTGCGTCCCCGTCGATGGGTCGACGTGGTCGCCGGTCACGTCCGCCCCCACTGTTGGTACCCACCGATCGTCGTCGGTCTTTCGGACGACCGCGGCGTCTCGGCGGGAGGCTTAACCCTCGCCGGCGCCTCCTGTTGCTTATGAGCGACACCGAGACGGCGACGCTCGGCGGCGGCTGCTTCTGGTGCACCGAGGCGGCGTTCAAGCAGCTCGACGGCGTCCGTGCGGTCACCTCGGGCTACGCCGGCGGCCACGTCGAGAACCCTAGTTACGAGGCCGTCTGCCGCGAGGAGACGGGCCACGCGGAGGTCGTCCGCGTCGAGTTCGACCCGGAGGCGATCACGTACGCCGACCTGCTCGGTGTGTTCTTCACCGTCCACGACCCGACGACGCTGAACCGGGAGGGCCCCGACGTGGGGAGCCAGTACCGCTCGATCGTCTGCTACGAGACGGAGCAGCAGCGCGAGACCGTCGAGCGGTTCGTCGTCGAACTCGCCGATGAGGGGGCCTACGACGACGAGATCGTCACCGAGATCGAGCCGCTGGAGACGTTCTACGAGGCCGAGGAGTACCACCAGGACTACTACGAGAAGAACCCCGACGACCGCTACTGCACGTTCAACGCCGAGCCGAAGATCCGGAAGGTGCGCGAGAAGTTCGCGGACCTCGCGCGGAAGCAGGAGGCCTGAACGGAGCCGGCGGGGACCGTGTTGACGGCTCGTGGCGGACGCGTCCCTGCCCGGTGCGCGGGCGCCGTCGCTGGCGGCGGCGCGTCGAAAGAACTGTGCGGGTCGGTCGCCGCGGGCGGGGCCGTAGTCGTAGTAGTAGGAGTGTTCCCACACGTCCAGCGCGAGGATCGGGTGGCCGCCCCAGATCGCGCCCTGGTCGTGGTTATCGACGACGACGTTGCGGAGTTGGTTGGAGAAGGTGTCGTAGACGAGGAGGGCCCACCCGCTGGCGTCGCCGGCGGCGGCTTCGAACTCGCCTTTCCAGGCGTCATACGAGCCGAAATCCTCCTCGATACGGTCGGCGAGTTCACCCGACGGTTCGTGGCCGCCCTCGGGGCTCATGTTGCGCCAGAACAGGTCATGCAGGATGTGGCCCGAGGAGTTGTGGGTGACGTCGCGGATGGCACCCGCGGACGAGCCGAACTCGTGGGTTTCGCGATTCTGTTCGAGCGTCTCCTCGGCACTGTTCCAGCCGTTGACGTACCCCTGGTGATGGGTGTCGTGATGCCACGTCAACACCTGCTCGGAGATGTGCGGTTCGAGTGCGTCGTGGTCGTACGGCAGCGGATCCAGTTCGTAGCTCATCGCGGACGGGAGTACGGCCGTGTCCCCGAAGAGGGTTCTCTGAACTCCGTTTACGTAGCGCGGCTGAAAGGATCGCCGACGGCGACTTCGACCGGGCCGCCGGGCGAAACGAGGGCGGTCCCGGACGGGCGGAACACATTAGCCGCGCGACCGCATACGTTACCAATGGCCATGGAGGAGTTCGCGCTACTCGCCGTCGTGGCCGGACTGTTCGCCCTGCAGGTGGCGATTGTCGTCTACACGGGCGTGCGGCGGTCGGGAGGTAGCGTCCGCGGGGCGGACCCGGCGCCGGGCGACCGGCGGTCGGTCGCCGAGCCGGCGGCGACGGAGCCCCGCGAGGGGGCGGAGCGTCCGGAACGTGTCCGCGACGGTAGCGTCCGGTGCCACGCCTGCGGAGCGAGGAACGACGACGCCTACGAGTTCTGTCGTCGGTGCACGACGCGACTCCCGGACGGCGGCGCGGTCGCGACCGGACGGGCCGTCCCCGGCGGAGCCGCGCGGTGACCGGCGACGGGACGCACGGCGGCCCGTCGTCGGAGGGCGCGACGGCCGCCGGGCGGACTCCGAGACTCCGGGGTGGGGCATCTCCTGTTGTCCGTTCGTGTCCGGATATGTTCGTATAGCATCGGTCGCTGAGCGGTCCATAAGGTTATGCTCGCAGGTGTTCTCAGAGCGCGTTGATGAGTGGTGACGACCCGATCGCCGCCGCCCTGCTGTCGAACTCGACGTACGAACGCCTCCGTCAGGAACGGTTCGGCTGGTTCAAACAGCCGCTGACGCGGAAGATCACGCTCCAGGGCTATCTCCTCCACGTGCTCGCGGGCGTGTTGCCGGTATTGGCGCTGCTCCCGCGGGAGCTGCGGGCGCTGTACTTCGGGAGCTCCGTCGCCGACGCCGCGCCGAAGGTCGGCGTCGTCGCGCTCATCGCGGTCGGCGTCGTCGGCGCCGCGGGGGTGGGTCTCGCCGCCGTGGCGTACCTTCGGATCCGGCACGGCGACGAGTTCGACGAGCACACGGCCCACTCCGTACTCAACTTCGAGGACCTCTGCTCGATGGCCGGCCTCGCGACCGGCGGCGTCGCCACCGTCGCCACCTACTCGTTCGTTCTGCTGGGGTTCGGCGGGGTGGACGCCGTCCGGGCGTGGATGGCCCTCGGCGGCGGCAACCCGTTCGCGGCCAGCAGCCTCCCGTTGAACGTCGGCACGGTCGCGGTCACGGCGCTGGTCGTCGGGGTCTGGTTCCACGTGATGTCGGCGTACCTCCACGTCAGGGGGATGGTCGACGAGGGCATCGCGCTGTGAGCGGGGAGCGGCGCGGTCGCCGGCGTCACCGTTTTTCCATCTCGGACGCCGTAGCCGAAGCATGGATGGGGCCGACCGGTTCTTCCTGATCGCGACGCTCGGTCGGCGCCGCGGCGATGGCCGCCGGGCGGCGCGACCGGTGGGGCGTCGACCGCACGGGTCCCCCGCGACCGGCTCAGATCCGCGGCTCCGCGGGGTCGGCGTCCTCCAGCGAGCGGCTGTGGAGCGCCTCGCCGGTCGTCGCGTCGAACAGGTGGATCGCGTCCGGGGGGAAGCGGGCGATCACCCGTTGGCCGGCCTCGACCCGGCGCATCCCGCCGACCGTGGCGACGAACGGGTCGGTCGGGTCGGCGCCGAAGCCGAGGTAGACGGCGTTCTCGTTGCCCATCGGCTCGACCACGTCGACGACGGTCGCGAACTCGTTGTCGTCGGCCGGCTCCGTCCCGGGGGTGACCTCGACGTCCTCGGGGCGGATACCCAGCGTCACCCCCTCGGCGCCGGCGACATCGTTAACGGCCGCCTCCCGGAGCCCGTACTCGAAGCGGTCGGCGACGAGCCGGTCGCCCCGGACGGTCGCGTCGAAGAAGTTCATCGACGGCTCGCCGATGAACCCCGCGACGAAGCGGTTGGCCGGGCGGTGATAACACTCGAGCGGGGTCCCCGCCTGCTGGAGTTCGCCGCCGTCGAGGACGGCGATCCGGTCGCCCATCGTCATCGCCTCCGTCTGGTCGTGCGTGACGTACACCGTCGTGGTGTCGAGGTCCTCCTGGATGCGCTGGAGCTCCGTCCGCATCTGCGAGCGGAGCTTCGCGTCGAGGTTCGACAGCGGCTCGTCCATCAGGAACACCTCCGGATCGCGCACGATGGCGCGCCCGAGCGCGACCCGCTGCTGCTGGCCGCCCGACAGCTCGGCCGGCTTGCGGTCGAGCAGTTCGGGGATGTCCAGCAGCTCCGCCGCGTTCTGTACGCGCTCGTCGATCTCCTCGTCGGTCATGTCCGTTGACTCCTCCAGCCCGAAGGACATGTTCTCCCGGGAGGTCATGTGCGGGTACAGCGCGTACGACTGGAACACCATCGCGATGTCCCGGTCCTGCGGCTTCTGGCCCACGATCGAGCGGCCGCCGAGCCGAATGTCGCCGCCGGAGGCCGTCTCCAGCCCCGCGACCATCCGTAGCGTGGTCGACTTCCCGCAGCCGGACGGCCCTACGAGGACGAGGAACTCCCCGTCCTCGATGTCGACCGTCACGTCGTCGACGGCGACGATGTCGCTGCCGTCGTCGTCGGTGAACACCTTCCGTACCGCGTCGAGTTCGAGTTGTGCCATGTCAGATCTCCCCGATGTGTGACCCGCGGGTTCGGGTCCGTCGTTGGTCGCCCCGTTCGTGCGCCGAACCCGTCGGTGTTGCGGTCGTCGCGGCCGGCGTCGCGGTCTCAGTGCGTTCACCCCCCGCACTACTCGCGGCTCCCGTCGGTCGCCGCTCGCGTCGAGGCACTCGCTCCGCTCGTGCCTCGCGCTGCGCACGGCTCGCTGCGTTCGCCGCTCGCTTCGAGGACTCGCTTCGCTCGTCCTCGCAGCTCACGTCGCCACCCCGTCGGCGAACTCCTCGCCGAACATGATATAGACGATCAGCGTCGGCAGCGCGGCGACGAACGCCCCGGCCATCCGGAGCGCGAAGTCCTGTCCCTCCATCGACTCCCCGAGCCCCGCGAGGATGAGCACGACCGGCGCGGCCGGGCTCGACTCCGTGGACACGAGGATCAGCGCGAACAGGAGGTCGTTCCAGATCTGCGTGAACTGGTAGATGAGCACGACCGCGAACATCGGCGTCGAGACGGGGAAGACGATCCGCCGGTACACCCGGCGGAACGTCGCCCCGTCGAGCCGGGCGGCCTCGACCATCTCCTCGCTCAGGTTCCGGTAGTACGACCGGAACAGCACCATGCAGATCGGGATCCCGTACGCGACGTGGGTGATCGTCAGCTCGACGATCCCGGTGTAGGCGCTGGGCACGCCCAGCACCCACAGCGGCGTGAGCAGCTGCCGCAGCGGGATCGCGCCCCAGAACTGCGACAGCGGGACCAGCACCGCCTGGTACGGGATGAAGATGCCCGCGACCAGCATCGCCAGCACGGGCGCCTTGTAGCGGGCGCGCCAGTCGGCCTGCGTCAGTCCGTACGCCGCGAAGCTCCCCAGAAGCGCCGAGACGATCGTCGCCGGGACGGCGTACAGCGCGCTGTTGACCATCCCCCGACCCAGCGCCGTGATGGCGGTCCGCCACTTCTCCAGCGTGAAAAATCGCAGCGGCGGCGGCGCGAACGGGAGCGTCGAGCTGATCCCGGCGGGGTTGGTCTTGAACGCGGAGACCAGCCCCGACTCGATCGGCGTCAGGTAAAACGCCGTCAGCGCGAACAACGCGGCGTACACCCCGACGCGGGCGGCGTCCAGCGCCTCCAGCTCGGCGCGGAGGCGGTCCCCGAGACGCTCGGTCCGGCCGGTCGCGTCCGCGTCGTCGACCGTCGCGTCGCTCATAGGTTCCCCTTGTCGTACTCGTAGTAGAGGTACGGGCCGATGATCGACAGCGCCATCAGGAACAGGACGATCGCGATCGCTGACGCGTACGCCCAGTTGTTCGTGCTGTACGCCTCCCGCACCATCTTGGTGGCGAGGATGTCCGCCCCGTTGGGCGGGCGGTAGCCGCTGACCAGCGAGTAGAGGAAGTCGAACGCCTTCAGCGCGAACACCATCAGCACGATGGCGGCGCTGATCGTCGACCCCTTGAGCTGCGGGACGATTACCCGCCAGTACATCTTCGCCGTCGAGGCGCCGTCGACCTTCGCGGCCTCGTAGTGCTCGGTCGGGATGGCGCGCAGCCCCGCGAGGTAGACGACCATCGTGTACCCCGAGAACTGCCACACGAGCGCGAACACCACCGCCCAGAGGACGATCTGTGGGTTGCCGATCCAGTCGACCGGCCCGATCCCGAACGCGCCCAGCGCGATGTTGACGACGCCGTTGTTGAAGTTGTACATCCACAGCCAGAACTGCGCCGTCACCACGAACGAGAGGCTCATCGGCAGCAGGTAGATCGTCCGGAACGTGTTCTCGAACCGGATCTTCTGGTCGACGAGGATCGCCAGCAGCATCCCGATGACGAGCGCGACGATCGTGAACGCGACGACGAGCACGAACGTGTTCACCGTCGCGTCGATGACCGCGGAGTCGCCGACCGCCCGGACGTACATATCGAGGTCGAGGTCGGAGTAGTCCGGCCCCACGAACCCCTTGTACTCCGTCAGGGAGATGACGAAGTTCCACGCGATGGCGCCGTACACGAACAGCCCCACCAGCAGGAACGGCGGGAGCCAGAACGGCGCCGACTCGGTGAAGTCCTCGCCGAACCGGTCGTCGAGCCGGTCGAGCAGTCCGTCGGTCCCGCCCGCGGGGGCGACGTCCGCGCCGGCCTCGGCGGTGCCGCCGTCCGTCGCCAGCGCGCTGTCGCCGTCGCCGTCGGCCCGCTCCGCGTCGCCGTCGCTGCCGGCGTCGCGGCCCGCAGCACGCCGGAGTCGGCTTCGAGCGGTCGAAAGAAACTCGCGCATGGGAACGCGCTCAGCTGGAGACGGCGTCGACGAAGCCGTCGGTCGCGGCCTCGACGTCGTAGGGGCCCGAGAACTCGCCGGAGATCACGTCGTTCAGCGACGAGCGCTGGTCGGCCGTGATGCCCAGACCGTGCTGGATGTTCGGCGGTCGCCGGTCGGCGTCCGCGAAGTCCTCGGCGGTCTCCTGCAGGAACGGGCCGAACTCGCTCATGTCGACGTCCGTCCGGGTCGGGATCGAGCCCTTGTACTGGTTGAACGCGACCTGCGCGGCCTCGCCGCCGACGAACTCCAGCCACGTGCGGGTGTTCTCCGGGGTCGGGTTGTTCGCCGGGAACAGGAACGAGTCGAAGTGGAGGGTGTACATCCCCTCCGTGCCGGGGAACGCCTTGAACCCCCAGTCGGACTCGTACTCGAAGTCCTCGGCGTTGCGGTAGGCGCCCGCGGCCCAGTTCCCCTGGTGGATGAACGCGGCGTTCCCGTCGATGATGTTCTGATTGGACTCCGTCAGCCCGATCGAGGCGGCGTCGTCGTTGATGTAGCTCTCGAAGATCGTCGCCAGCGACTCGAAGGCGGCCTGAACGTCGTCGCGCGAGGGGCTTCCCTCGACGAAGTTCATGTAGCCGTCGTACCCGGCCGTGCCGAGCAGCGTGACGCCGAACAGCTGGGTCGTCGTCCACGTCCCGCTGGCTCCGTGGGTCATCGGGACCGCGTCCGTCTCCGTCGACACCGTCTCCAGCGCGTCGACGAGCGCGGAGACGCTGTCCAGGGAGTCGGGGTCGACGCCCGCCTCCTCGACGACCGAGGTGTTGTAGAACAGGCAGTTCAGTCGGTGAGAGCCCAGCGGGACGGCGCGGAAGGTGCCGTCGTACTGGTGGAGGTCGACGGCCTCCTGGACGTGGCTGTCGGTGAAGCCCGCCTCCTCCCAGAGGTCGCTCACGTCGCCGAGCACGCCCTCGTAGCGCGCGAGGTTGGGACCCGGCCAGTTGGCGAACGTGCTCGGCGGGTCGTCGTTCTGGAGTCGGTTGGCGACGACCGCGTCGAGGTTCTCGTTGCCGCCACCGCCGATGGGGTTCATGTCCAGGCCCGTGTCCGGGTACTCCTCGTTGAACGCCTCCGTCAGCGCGTCGGCGGCGGTCTCGCCGTCGCCGCCGGTCCAACCGTGAAGCACCTCGACGGACCCGCCGCCCTCGCCGCCGCCTCCGCCGGTGCAGCCGGCGAGACCGGTCAGTCCCGCCGCGCCGAGGCCGCCGGCGCCCTTCAGTACGTCTCGTCGAGTTGTGTTCGTGTCCGTCACTGTCGTTCCTCCGTGCGAACAGTTGTCAGCGATTCTGGAACCCGCCACTTAATTCTTTTCGAAATTTACTTTCTTCCCGAGTGAAAATACGGTACGACGGACACTGTACTATTCGCGAACGTCGACCCGGGCGGCGGCGCGCTCCCGCGGGCGTCACTCCCCGGCCGACGCCGGGGGCTCCGGCACGGGCTCGTCGACGCCGGCGAGCGCGTTCAACAGCGTGACGGCCTCCGGCTTCGACAGCGGCTCGTTGGCGTTACCGCAGTGGGGCGACTGGACGCAGGCGGGACAGCCGTCCGCGCAGTCGCAGGCGGCGATCATGCGAGCGGTCCGGGCCAGCAGGTCGTCGGCCGTCCGGTACGCCTCCCGCGTCAGTCCGACGCCGCCGGGGTAGCCGTCGTAGATGAAGACGGTCGACCGGTCGGTGTGGGAGTGGTACGGCGTCGAGACGCCGCCGATGTCCCCGCGGTCACACAGCAGGTCCAGCGGCATGAGCGAGATGGAGCCGTGTTCGGCGGCGTGGATGCCGCCGTTGAACCCCGCATCCCCCCGCCCGGCCTCGCCGTACTCGCGGGTCGCGTCGCTCCCCGCTCGTTTCGAGGCTTCGCCCTGCTCGGCCTCGCACGCTAGCCTGCGCATCTCCCGCTCCACGTCCTCGGGGACGGTGTAGTACAGCGCCCGCGTCCGTAGCTCCGTCTCGGGCAGGTCCAGCGGCTGCGACCCGAGCGTCTCGCCCGTCGAGCCGTCCTTGCGCTCGAACCCGGTGATCCGCTCGACGACGGTGATGTCGGCGAAGCGGACCTCGGTGTCCTCGCGGGACTCCAGCGGCCGGCTCCGGAGGTCCTCGTTGACGGTCACGTCCTTGTCCGTCAGGACGCGCGTGTAGTAGTCGGCCCACGTCGGGCGGAGCCGCGCCACGTCCCGATCGAGGTCGAGCTCGTCCACCTCGTACGTCTCCCCCTGCTGGTGGTAGATCGCGCCGGGGTGGGCGTCCCGGAGCGCGTCGGCGAACGACAGCGACGCGACGGTGTCGTTCGTGCGGGCGTCCATGAGGTCGACCTCGCGGTCGTCGATCGTGCGGAGGCTCATCGAGTGCTGGGCGCTCCCCTCGCCGTCGTGCGTCCAGCGCACGCCGCGAGCGGTGTCCATCCGCTCCACCTCGCCGGCCGCTTCGAGCGACGACACCACGTCCGGAAACGTCGCGCCGAAGTGGGCGTCGTCCTCGGGGCGCAGCCAGTTCTCGTCGGCCGCGCTGGCGACGTGGCCGGGGAGGAGTTCGCCGTTCTCGGGGTCGATCATCGCCCGCTCGGGGTCGCCCTCGAACAGGTCGTCGGGGGTGGACATGAGGTACTGGTCGAGCTGGTCCTCGCCGCCGACCATGACCACGAGCGCGTCGTCGGCGCCGCGACCGGCGCGTCCCGCCTGCTGGAACGCCGACATCCGCGTCCCGGGATAGCCGTCGAGGATCACCGCGTCGAGCCCGCCCACGTCGACGCCCAGCTCCAGCGCGTTCGTCGACCAGACGCCGAGCACGTCGCCGGAGTGGAGGCCCGCCTCGATCTCCCGGCGGCGTCCGTCGGTCAACGACGCCTGGTACGCCTCCACCCGTCCGGCCGCGTCGTGTTCCCCGCGCTGGCGAAGCTCCGCCGCGGAGTCGGTCGCGTAGCGCTCGGCCGTCTGGCGCGCCCGCGTGAACACGAGGGTCTGATACCCCCGCTGCACGAGGTCACAGAAGATCCGCTTCGTCTCGGTGTGGCTGGAGCGACGCCGTCCGGTCTGCTGGTCGGCCTGCCGGCCCTCGTACTCCGGCGGGTTCCACAGCAGCCAGTGGCGCGGTCCCCGGGCGGAGGTGTCCTCGTCGACGAGCGTGTACCCCGACTCCGACCGGGCGGTCACCCGCGCGGCGTGTTCGACGGGGTTGCCGATGGTCGCCGAGCAGCAGACGAACTGCGGCTCCGCGCCGTAGCGCTCGCAGATGCGGTTCAGCCGCCGCAACACCAGCGCCACGTGGCTCCCGAACACGCCGCGATAGCCGTGCACCTCGTCGACGACGACCGTCTCCAGCGACGAGAAGAACCACTCCCAGTGTTTGTACGCCCACGGGAGCAGCCCGTAGTGGAGCATGTCCGGGTTCGAGAGCAGCACCGTCGGCCGGCGGTCGCGGACGTCCCGCTTCTCGGAGTTCGAGAGGCGGCCGGTGTACTGGTCGACGGAGACGCGGGAGCCGAAGCCGAGCCCCTGCGCCAGCTCCGAGAGCGTCTCCTCTTGATCGGCGATGAGGGCGTTCTGGGGGGCGAGATACAGCGTGCGGCCGCCGTGGTCCATCGCCCGCTCGAACGCGGGGACGGTGTACGCCAGCGACTTCCCGCTCGCGGTCCGGGTGGCCAACACCACGTCGCCGCCGTCGCGGACCGCCTCGACCGCCCGCGCCTGGTGGTCGTACAGCGAGTCGATCCCGTCGTCGGCGAGCGCGTCCGCGAGCCGCGGCTCCACGTCCACGTCGGCGAAGGCGGCCTCGCGGCCGGGGAGGGTTCGGTGGTCCGCGATCTGCCCCTTGTAGTAGGGACGCGAGCGGAGCCACTCGACGGTGTCGTCCACAGCTATCTGCACCTGGGGACGGCGGCGCTTACGGGTTGCGGTCGGCCGAACCCCGCGGGCGAAGGCGGACGGTCACTCCCGGCGCCGGCGTTCGCGCGCCTCGACGCGGTCGCGCAGCGCCCCGTTCATCGACACGAACCCCTCGCGGACCCGGCCACACAGCGCGACCGACACCAGCGCGCCGGCGACGCCGCCGAACGTCTCCGTCTGCGTGAACCGGGTCCGCGAGCCGCCGTCGACCGGCTCCAGCAGGAAGCTGTGGCTCGCGTCGAACGCGCCGGGGATCGGCGCCGCGGAGCGCCACGACAGCTCCCGCTCGGGGACGACGCGCGTCACCTCCGGCGCGATGAGCGTCGGCGGCAGCCCCCGCTGGGCGATGACGACCCGGAGCCGGTGCCCCGGCTCGGGCCGCCCGTCGACCCGACGGATCAGCGGGTTCCACTCCCGGTACGTCTCGAAGCCGACGAGGACCGCCCACACGGCCGACGGGGGGGCGGCTATCTCGACGCTCGCCTGGACGCTCGGCATGACGAGCGGTAGGACCCGCGACGGTATGAACGGTGGCCCGCCGGCGACCCGACGACGGCCGTCGGGTCACGACTCCGGCTCGGAGTCGGCGTCGACGTCCGCGTCGGGGAGCTCGACGTCGGCGTCCCGCGCGAGCGCGACGAGACCGACGCCGTCGTACAGTTCGACCGGCGCGGCGCGCGCCCGGGCCGCCGCGTCCGACGACACCTCGTCGACGGTGGCAAGCACCGCGAACTCCAGTCCTCGCTCGGCGGCGAGCACGGCGAAGTCGTCGACCGCCTCGACGGTCGTTTCCGACCGGGAGACCCGGACGAGCGCCCGGTCCGGCTCCTCGCCCGGGCGCTCCCGCGCGAGGGACAGTTCGACGGTGCCGTCCGGCGTGACCGGGGAGGCTGTCGCCCCGTACTCCGGCCAGACGTCGCCCAGTCGCTCGACGAAGGCGGCGAACTCGGCGTCGGGGAGCGCGGCGATGCGGTCGGCCGGGTGTCGCATATGCGGAGGTTTCGGCCGGAGCCGAAAAACGCTGTCGTGACGCGGCCAGCGTCCGCGTGCCGCCGTCGCCATCCATCGCGAGCGCCCCCTCGGCGCCGTCGGGTTGATTGCCGCGCGGTCGTGAGGGCCGGTATGCAGCAGACGGCCGAGACCGTGGACGAGCCGGACCCCGTGACGATCGCCGTCCCCGGCGGGGAGATCACGCTCGACGCCGCGTTCGTCGACGCCGAGGAGGCGGCGATCCGCCGACAGGCGCGGGAGTACCGCGAGGGCGACCGCGATGCGTTCGACCTTCCGGTCAGCTACCCGGCCGGGTTCACCGGACTGGTGATGGGCGCGATCGCGGCGATCCCGTACGGCGAGACGCGGACGTACGGCGAGATCGCGACGGCCCTCGACAACGCCCCGCAGCCGGTCGGGGCCGCCTGCGGGCGCAACCCCGTCCCGCTCGTCGTCCCGTGCCACCGGGTCGTCGCCGCGGACGGCGGCCCGGGGCTCAAGCGGCGCCTCCTCGACCACGAGCGCGACGACACGCTCCGGACGACGCTCCGGGACCACGCGAACGACGGGGCGACGGGGCCGGCCGCCGGCGGGGAGGACGCGTGACCGAGCGCGGCACCTACACGCTGGTGTACGCGGTCCCGGACCCGGTCGAGATCGAGGTCGGCGCGCTCGGCGCCCGCGAGTTCCCGGCCGGCGGCTACGCCTACACCGGGAGCGCGCTCGGCGCCGGCGGCTTCTCCCGGATCGACAGACACCGCCGCGTCGCCGCCGGCGAGCACGACGTGCGCCACTGGCACGTCGACCACCTCGGCGGCCACCCCGCCGTCTCGCTGATCGGCGTCGAGCGCGCCGGCGACGCGCTGGACGCGGAGTGTCGGGTCGCCCGCGCGCTGGCGGACCGGGCCGCGACGGCCGACCCGGTCCCGGGGTTCGGCGCCTCCGACTGCGACTGCCGCTCCCACCTCGCGTTCTACGACTCCGTCGCCGCCGTCGAGTCGGCCGTCGCGGACGTGTACGACGCGCTCGACGGTTGACTGAGCCGGCCTTGTCCCGCCTCCCACGGGCTGTATATGACGATGTGAGATGCGATGAGACGGGGCGGACGGGGTAGGACGGAGCGGGAGCGGATGTAATGGCCTTTTGTGACCGGCTCCGAACGCCCGGCCATGTTTCCGCCGCTCGCGTATCTCCGGTGGATCGAGGGGCGCCCGGCCGCCGCCGACCACGACCTCGGCTCCAGCGACCTCCGCCGGACGGCCGACGGCGACCCGGCGGACCCGGTTCCGGCGCGACTGGCGGGGCTTTCACCTCCGGACGACGATATCACGCTCCGGGAGTCGGTCGCCGCCGAGTACGGGCTCGACCCCTCGCGCGTGCTCCTCACGGCCGGCGCGACGCACGCGGGGTTCCTCGCGGCCGCGACGGCGACGGACCTCGCGCGCGAGCGCGCTACGCCGGTCGATGCGGTCGACACGGCCCGCACGGCTGACACGACCGATGCGGCCGACGCCGCCGACCCCACGACGGCCGCAGACCCGTGGGCGCTCGTCGAGGCGCCCGGCTACGAGCCCCTGGTCGAGACGCCGAGGGGAGCGGGGTCGCGCGTCGCGCGGTTCCGTCGCCCCGGGCCGACCGCCGACCTCGACCCCGAGCGCGTCGCTGCCGCGGCCGCCGACCTTCCGGGGCCGCTCGCGCACGCGACGGTGACGAACCGCCACAACCCGACGGGCGGGATGGCCGATCGCGGGAGGCTCGCCGAGACGGCGGCCGTCGTCGACGACCACGACGGCTACCTCCTCGTCGACGAGGTGTACGCCCCCTACACGGTGGACGACGACGACGCGCGCACCGGCGGCGGACGCGACGGCGCCGCGGACGCCTTCGGCGGGCCGACCGCGGCGGGACAGCCCGCGACGGTCACGATCGGATCGCTCACCAAGTTCCACGGACTCGGGGGGCTCAAGATCGGGTGGCTCACCGGGCCGCCGGCGTTCATCGAGCGGGCGCGGACGGTCGAACGCCACGTCCCCGCGCTGTCGGCGCCCGCCGCCGCGCTCGCGCGGCGTTTCTTCGCCCACCGCGACGCCCTCGTCGCCGACGCGCGCGACCACTGCCGCTGGAACCACGACCTGCTCGCGGCGTTCCTCGCGGAACGCGACGACCTCTCGGGGGTCGTCCCGCCGGGGTCGCCGTTCGCGCTCCTGGAGCACGACCGCGTCGACGGCGACGCCGTCGGCGAGGCGGCGCACGACGCCGGCGTCCTCGTCGTCCCCGGCCGCTTCTTCGGCGCCGACGAGGGGGTTCGCGTCTCCCTCGGGCGCGACCCCGAGGCGTGTGCCGCCGCGCTCGACGCCCT
The DNA here is from genome assembly GCA_003020945.1 of Halobacteriales archaeon QS_6_71_20. GTDB lineage: Archaea > Halobacteriota > Halobacteria > Halobacteriales > Haloferacaceae > Halobaculum. Next base: position 215,575 of record PXRU01000002.1, on the reverse strand, counting down.
CGGCGCGGTGCTGGACGGCCTCTGACCCCGCGCGGACCGCCGACCGCCGAATGCCGGCCGTCGGCGCCGACCGCACCGCGGTCGTCGACGGCGATGTGTTCCCCACGGCTTCGGACGCCCAGAGCGACGCCGCCGGGCGAACTACGGCTCCCTGTCGTCGCCCGCGTCGGGTCCGGGTCCGGTGCCGCGACCGCGACCAGCCCCAGCAGGAAGGCGCCCGCCCGGTCGGCGGGCGGCACGCCCTCGAACGCGCCCCCGAGCAGCAGCGCGCCGAAGACGGTGACGAAGCCGAGCGGGGGGAGAAGGATCTGCCGGTTCACGTCCGGCGCTCGCCGCGATCCCGGTTAACGGTGTCGCGAGCGGTCGGCGGTCCACGGTGGGTTCCTCGGGTCCCGGGCGCGGCAGTCCACGGCCGTTACTCGGCCGCCGAGTTCGCCGCTACGAACCCGGACCGAGCGCCCGCCTCGCCTACGCGAGCGCCGCGGCGACCTTCTCGACCGGGTGTGGCGGGTCGCCGTCGGCGTCCTCGCGGTCGGCCAGCTGCGACCGGCAGGAGGCGCCGGGCGCGGTGACCTCCTCGCCGGGGCTGTCGTCGACCTGCTCGAAGAGGATCGACGCGATCGACGCGCTCATCGAGTAGTGTTCGGCCTCGTAGCCGAAGCTCCCGGCCATCCCGCAGCACGTCGAGTCCAGCGGGTCCACCTCGTAGCCGGCCCGCCGGAGCACGCCGACGGCGTGGTGGTCCTTCTTCGTCGCCTTCTGGTGGCAGTGGCCGTGGTAGGTGAGCGAGCCCGCGCCCGAGAGATCCATCGACTCGTCGAGCCGGAAGGCGTCGACGTACTCGAGCACGCCGTAGCTGTTGGCCGCAACGACGGCCGCCGCCTCGGAGTCGTGGAGGTCGAGCAGATCCGACTGCAGCATCACGGCCTCGCTGGGCTCGACGACGACCACGTCCCGACCGTTCTCCACTCGCGGGGCCAGGTCCGCGACCGCCTCGGCCGTCAGCTCGCGGGACTTGTCGAGAAAGCCCATGCTGTGTGCCGGGCGGCCGGTGTCCTCCACGTCCGCCAGCTCGACGCGGACGCCCGCGGCCTCAAGCACCCGCACCGCGGCCTTCCCCGCGTCGGGGTGGTTGTAGTTCGTATACGTGTCCGGAACGAGCACGGCGACGCGCTCGGCCTCGGTCTCGGCGACCGTCGAGCCGCCGCGGGCCGCGAACCAGTCGACGAGCGTCTCCCGACTGAAGGCGGGGAAGTCGCGCTCGGCTGCGATACCGAGCAGCGTCTCGCCGACGACGCCGGCGCCGGGCAGCCGCGTCGCGAGGTTCGAGAGGGGCGCCAGCGCCGAGCCGACCCGGGAGACGAGGTTGACGTTGGCGAACAGCCGGTCGCGGAGGCTCGGCCCCTCGCGCTCGTGGCGCTCGTGGGCCACCTCTGCCTTCAGCTTCGCCATGTCGACGCCGCTGGGGCAGTCCTTCTTACAGCCCTTGCAGCCGATACACAGGTCCATGACCTCGTCGGCGAACTCCTCGGAGAACGGGTCGGCGGGCACCTCGCCGTTCATCGCCCCCCGGAGCATGTTCGCCCGGCCGCGTGTGCTCTGGATCTCCTCGTCGGCCGCGCGGTAGGTGGGACACATCACGCCGCCGGTGGTCGACTGCTCGCCCCGACAGCCGCCGCAGCCGTGACACAGCTCCGTCATCCCGCGGAAGCCGTTCTCGTTGTCCCAGTGGAGCTCCGGATCGAACCCCGCGTCGAACGCGTACTCGGGGTCGAACCGGAGGTGCTCGGTGAGGCTGTGGTCGCCGCAGACGTTGCCCGGGTTGAGCAGCCAGTCGGGGTCGAACGCGGTCTTGAGGTCGCGGAACGCGGTCCAGAGGTCGTCGCCGTACAGCTTCCGGTTCCACTGGGTGCGCGCGCGACCGTCGCCGTGCTCGCCGGAGACGCTCCCGCCGTGCTCGACGACGAGGTCGGTGGCGCCCTCCGCGATGCGCTCGAACTGGTCGAGCCCGTCCAGCGACTTCGTGTCCACCAGCGGGCGGACGTGCAACACGCCGGGACCGGCGTGGGCGTAGAAGGAGGCGAACGTCCCCACCTCGTCCAGCAGCTCTTGGAACCCCTCGACGTACTCGGCGAGGTGTTCGGGCGGCACCGCACAGTCCTCGATGAAGGAGATGTGTTTCGCGTCGGTGGTGCGCCCCAGCAGGATCGGGAGGCCGGACTTGCGCATCTTCCAGAACGTGGCCCGGCGGTCGGCGTCGTGGGCCTCCAGCGCCGCGAGCGCGCGGACCGGCTCGCCCGTCTCGACGCGCCCCGCGGTCGGCGCCGCCTCGGTGTCCGTGCCCGGGCGGCGGTCGGCGACGAGGTCCGCGACCTTCTCGCGGCCCTCGTCGTCGCTCCCGGCGTAGAACTCCACGAGCAGTACCGAGTCGGTCCCATCGGGGAGCAGGTCGACCACGTCGGCGAACTCCGGGGTCTCCCGCGCCAGGTCCAGCAGGGTGTCGTCCATCACCTCCACGGCGGCGGGGTCGTGGTCGAGGATCGGCGCCACGTCCGCCATCGCCTCGGTGAGCGTGCCGTAGGTGAGCAGCGCGACCGCCTTCGTCTCGGGCACCTCGACCAGCGAGACGGTCGCCTCGGTGACGATCCCGAGCGTCCCCTCGCTCCCGCACATGAGCCGCGCGAGGTTGACGACGCCGGCCTCGTCGGAGCCGCCGGCCGCGGGGTCGGCGGCGCCGTCCCACTCGCCGCGCGCCTCCTTCACGAGCACGTCGAGGTTGTAGCCGGAGACGTTCCGCTTCATGTCGGGGTAGCGGGCGGTCACCTCGTCGCCCTGCTCGTCGATGACGCGGGCGACCGCCGCGTAGATCCGTTCGAGGAGTTCGCCGTCGGGGTCGCCCTCCGCCCGGAGGGTGTCGACGGCGACCTCGCCGAACGTCTCGACGGAGCCGTCCGCGAGCACGACCTCACACGACTCCACGTAGGCGTCGGTCTTGCCGTACACCAGCGAGTGGGCGCCCGTGGAGTTGTTGCCGATGGCGCCGCCGATCGCGGACTTGTCGCGCCAGGCCGGGTCGGGCGCGAACTTCAGCCCGTGGGGGGCGGCCGCCTCGTTGAGGTCGCCGACGATGCAGCCGGCGTCCACGGTCGCCTCGCGGGCCTCGGGGTCGAGCTGGTGGATCCCGTCCATGTGGGCGGTGAAGTCGAGGACGACCGCCTCGTTGACGGTCTGTCCCGCCAGCGACGTGCCGCCGCCGCGCGGCAGCACCGGGATCTCCCGTTCGGCACAGTACGCCATCGCCGCGGCGACGTCGTCGGTGTGGCGCGGGATGACGACCCCGATCGGCGTCCGACGGTACGCGGAGGCGTCGGTCGCGTACAGCTGTCTGGAGTAGGTGTCGAAGCGAACGTCGCCGTCGATGATCCCCTCCAGGTCGGCCACCAGGTCCGGGCGGGCGACGTCCGCGGAGCCGTAGTCGTAGTCGGCGTCGGTCAGGTCCGGTCCGTCGTCCGGCGGGGGCGGGGCGTCGGAGGCCATCGAGTTGTCGAAACTGTGCGTGCGAGTCACATAAGCCCCGCGGGGAGGGGTGCCGGACGGGCCGGGGTGATTGGTAGCACAACGCACAAGAACCGCGGGTTCACAAGGAGGTGTATGAGCGCGGACACCCTCTCGGCGTTCGTCGACAACGCCGAACGACACCACGCGACCGTCCACCGGGTCGAGCCGGACGCGGTGGCGGGGACGGTCGCGGAGTTGGTCGACCCGCCCGCCGTCGGCGTCGAACTGCCGTGGGAGTTCGACCTCCCGGAGTCGGTCGCCACGGACCCCACGCCGGCGGAGCTGGACGCCGCGAACACGGGCGTCACCGCGGCGGGGCTCGGGATCGCCGACTACGGGAGCCTCGTGTTGGAGTCCGACGCCGCCGGGAGCGAGGCGATATCGCTGTTCCCCGAGCGCCACGTCGCGGTGCTTCGTGCGGCCGACGTGGTGCCCGGAATGCGCGAGGCGTTCGGGACGCTCGGCGACCGCCTCCGCGCCGGCGCCGGCGCGGTGCTGGCGACGGGGCCGTCCGCGACCGCCGACATGGGGGAGCTCGTGATCGGCGCGCACGGCCCGCGGGCGGTCGACGTCGTGCTCGTGGACGACGGCGGGGAGCGCGCCGACACGCTCGCCGCCGACGGGGGTGGCGGCGATGAGTAGGTCCGACTCCCGCGAGGCGACGGCGAACCGCATCGAGCACCTGCTGGACACCGAAGGCGACGCCGTCGCCGAGAACACCCGCGGCTTCAACCGCGGTCGCTACGAGTCGACCGACGAGCTGGACGACTACGAGTCGCTGAAGTCCGAGGCCCGGGCGATCAAGGAGGACGCCGTCGAGCGCCTGCCAGAGCTGATCGACGAGCTCCGCGACTCCGTGGAGGCGAACGGCGGCCACCTCTACGTCGCCGACGACGCCGCGGACGCCAACGAGTACGTGCGGGAGGTCGTCGACGGCGGCAGCGTCGTCAAGAGCAAGTCGATGACCACCGAGGAGCTGGAGCTGAACGACGCGCTCCGGGCCGACGGCGCCCGCGTCACCGAGACGGACCTGGGCGAGTGGGTGCTCCAGCTAGCCGACGAGGAGCCGAGCCACATCGTCGGCCCCGCGATCCACAAGTCCCGCGAGGGGATCGCGGAGCTGTTCCGCGAGCGGTTCGACCCCGACGACCCGCCCGAGACCGCCGAGGAGCTCACCCGCTTCGCCCGCGAGAAGCTGCTCTCGGAGATCCGCGACGCCGACGTGGGGGTGACGGGCGCGAACTTCCTGACGGCCGACTCGGGGACGATGGCGCTGGTGACCAGCGAGGGGAACGCCCGCAAGACCGCGGTCGTCCCGGACACCCACGTCGCGGTCGCGGGCGTGGAGAAGGTGATCCCGACCGTCGAGGACCTCGCGCCGTTCGTCGAGCTGATCGGCCGGTCCGGCACCGGGCAGGACGTCACCTCGTACGTCTCGCTGTTCACGCCGCCGACGCCGTCGCCGCCCGTCGAGTTCGGCGAGGCGCGAGGCGCCTCGGCGGAGCGGACGGAGTCCGCGGAGCCCGACGAGCCGATGGCCGAGCCCGGGACCGCCGCCGGCGACGGCGCGACCGAGCCGCACCCGGATCGGGAGTTCCACCTCGTCCTCGTCGACAACGGCCGGCGCTCGATGCGCGAGGACGACGACCTCCGGGAGACGCTGTACTGCATCCGGTGTGGCGCCTGCTCGAACTCCTGCGGGAACTTCCAGTCGGTCGGGGGTCACGCGTTCGGCGGGGAGACGTACTCCGGCGGCATCGCGGCCGGCTGGGAGGCGGGGATCGAGGGGCTCGACACCGCCGACGAGTTCAACGACCTCTGTACGGGCTGTACGCGCTGCGTGCCGGCCTGCCCCGTGGAGATCGACATCCCCTGGATCAACACGGCGGTCCGCGACCGCATCAACCGCTCGGCCGAGCCGGGGGAGTTCGACCACCTCGTGGACGGGCTCGTCCCCGACGAGGAGTCGACCGGACTCGACCCCGCCAAGCGACTGTTCGGCAACTTCGAGACGCTGGCGCGGCTGGGCAGCGCGACCGTGCCCGTGTCGAACTGGGCGGCCGACCTCGGCCCGGTGCGGGCGGCGATGGACCGGTGGCTCGGCGTCGCCCGCGACCGGGAGCTTCCGTCCTTCGAGCGCGAGACGCTCGTCGACTGGTTCGCCGCGCGCGGCGGCCCGCGCGTCCCCGAGGGAATGGCCCGCAGGGAGGCGGTGATCTACCCCGACGTCTACACGAACCACGTCGCCGTCGGGCGCGGCCGGGCGGCGGTCCGGACGCTGGAGGCGCTCGGCGTGCGGGTGCGCGTCCCCGAGTCGGCCGCCGTCGGGAGCGGGCGCGCGCCGCTGTCGCAGGGGATGGTCGAGACGGCCCGTCGGTCGGCCGAGCGCTGTCGCGACGTGCTGCTCCCGGAGATCGAGGCCGGCCGCGACGTCGTCGTGATCGAGCCCAGCGATCTGGCGGCGTTCGACCGCGAGTACGAGCGACTGCTGCCGACGGCGGACGCCGAGCGGATCGCCGACGGGAGCTACGAGCTGCTGGAGTACGTGTTCGGCCTGCTGGATAACGGCGCGGACCCGGAGGGGCTGACGGCGGGCGACGGCGAGGCCGTGGCGTACCACGCCCACTGCCAGCAGCGGACGCTGGGGCTGGAGGCGCACACGGTCGCGGTGCTGGAGCGGCTGGGGTACGGGGTGACGACCTCCGAGACGGAGTGTTGCGGGATGGCCGGGAGCTTCGGCTACAAGTCCGAGTACTACGAGCTGTCGATGGACGTGGGGGAACCGCTGGCCGACCAGTTCGGCGACGCGGCGCGCGTGCTCGCGTCCGGCACCTCCTGTACGGACCAACTGGACGCGCTGCTGGACGGGTCCACCGAGCATCCGATCGAGGCGATCGCGCCCCCGGAGCCGTAGCGACCCGCCGTCGTCGCCGCGGCGTCCGTCCCGCGTCGGACGGACGTGGGACCCGGGGAACGGGTTTAAGACCCGGCCGGCCGTTCGCCGGGACATGAACGCCGACGCCGCGCCGCAGGAGATCACGTCGCTGGTCGGGCGCGAGGTCTACTCGAACAACGGGGTGTTCGTGGGGGAGGTCGAGGACGTGCGGCTCGACCTGAGCTCGCAGGCCGTGACCGGGCTCGCGCTGTCACGGCTCAGCGACGAACTGTTCGCCGCCCGGGTCGAGCCGGGGAAGGGCGTGATGATCCCGTACCGCTGGGTGCGCGCCGTGGGCGACGTGATCTTAGTCAACGACACGATCGAGCGGCTGAAGGAGGAGACCGACGGCGAGGAGGCGGTCGCGTAGTCCGGCGTCCCCGACGGCCGTCGTGCCGCCGGCCCGTCGACCCGGCGGCGCTTCCCGACGACGCGCACAGGAGACGAGGACTCCGGAGCCGTAGCGCCGCGATCGATCGCTCGGGTCCGCTCGACCGCTCGATGCGGGTCGGTCGCTCGATTCCGCCCGGTCGCCCGGTATCCGGTTCGAGGTGGGCACCCGTTCGAGGTCGATGCTCGGCTCGGGTGGGTTACCCGATCCCGGTTCCGAGCCGGTTCACGCCCGGTCGTCGTCCCCGCCCCGGTCCGGGCGAGCGGACCCCGCTCAGGAGCCGTTGCCGGAGTCCCCGGAGCTCGACCCGGAGCCGGAGCTCTCGACGCCCATCGCGTCGAACAGCTTCCGCCTGACGGCCTCCTCGGAGAGCTGGAGGAGGGTGTCGCGGTTCGACTCCGTCGTCTCCAGCCCGGTGAACAGCCCCAGGGGGATCTCGGCGCTTCCCTGCTTGGAGTGGCCCGCCGCCTCGCCGACGTCGGAGTAGGCGTCCCGGAGCACGTTCCCGATGTTGATGCGGATGTCCTTCGAGCGGGCCGCGAGGGTGATGGTGTCCTCGGCGATGCCGAACACGGCGGAGGTGGTGATCCCCTCCAGGTTGAGTAGCTGCTGGGCCGCCTGCGAGAGCGCCTCCCGGTCGCGGACGAAGCCGGCGTTGGAGATGAGGTGGCTCCCCTGGACCTCGCGGTTCTGGATCGCCTCCGCGAGCACGTCCAGCGTCTCCGGGCTCATGCTCGGCGACTCCACGTCCTCCAGGGTGTCGTGGTCGGCGAACGAGTGGAGGTAGGCGGCGGCCGTCAGGTCCGCGGGGGTGGTGTCGCGCTTGAAGTCGACAGTCTCCGCGCGGATGCCGTACAGCAGGGCGGTCGCCACCGTCTCGTCGGGCGAGAGGTCGAACTCCTGGAGGTACTTCGTGAGGATCGTCGACGTGGAGGAGACGTTCCGCCGGATGTCGGTGAACGCCGCGTCGATCGGCTCCTCCGGGTCGTCGTGGTCGATGTAGACGTCCACGTCGGCGTCGACCTCGGTCGCGTCGGTCTCGGCGTAGTCGACCAGCGCGAGGGCGCCGTACTCCGACAGCGGCGGCCCCTCGCTGCGGGCCTTCAGGTCGATACCGAGCGTGTTGACGAACGCGCGGTTCTCCTGGTGGCCGATCTCTCCGTCGTAGCGGATCTCCGCCTCCACGTCGAACTCGGCGGCGATGGCCCGCAGCGCGACGGCCGCGGCGATCGAGTCGGGGTCGGGGTTGTCGTGCGCGAGCACGGCCAGCTTCCCGGCGGTGTCGCGGAGGATCTCCGAGAGCTGTCGAGCCTTGTACTCCAGCTCCCCCGACTCCAGCGACCGGAGCGCGGAGTCGGCGATCACCGTCGAGGGGTTGACTACCACGTCCGCGCCCAGGGCGGCGAGTTCGTCCTCGCTGACGGGGTCGGAGGCGCGAACGACGACGTACTGGTCGCCGCCGTGCTCGCGGATGGCCTTCACCGCCTCCTCGTTGGCGTCCACGTCCGACGAGAGGATGAGGATCACGTCGCGGTCGGCGACCGCCTCGGCGACGTCGGGGCGGGCGATGTCCTGAACTCGGGCGTTGAGGTCCTGGTCCCGCAGGGCCTCGACGCGGGACTCGTCCACGTCGAGGATGAGCACGTCCTTCCCCTCCCCGGTCAGTTCGTCGGCGACCGCGTGGCCCACGCTCCCGCAGCCGAGGATGGCGTACGTCGACATCGAGGAGGCGGAGACACCGGTACTCATGTCGTTCGGATCGAGTCGGCCGCCACTTAAGCGGTGATGTTCGTTTGCGTCGCGCCGTCGGGGAAACGGAAGGTCTTTTAGCGTACCGTCGTATCTCGAAACGCGCGTGGGCTGGTAGCTCAGTCAGGGAGAGCGACGGACTCTTAATCCGTCGGTCGGGGGTTCAACTCCCTCCCAGCCCGCTTCTGCTGCGATACATCGTGACGAGCCACGCGAGCGGAACGAGGTCGAACGAGGCGAGACCTCGAAGCGAGCGACGAACGAACCGAGCCGTGAGCGGCGCGTCCGCCGTTCGGACCCGTCGACTGTCGTTACTCCTCCTCGCCGGCCACCGCCTCGGCCCGGAGCGCCTCCCCCCGCTCGGTCTCCACGGCCAGGTCCGGCACCCCGGTCGGCGTCAGGTCGTCGTCGATCGCGACGAAGACGAACGACGCCTCGGTGGTGCGCTCCCGGTCGCCGGTCTCGGGGTCCTCGCGCGAGGCCCGGAGCCGGACCCGGACCGACGTGCGACCCGTCGCGTACACGTACGACTCGATGACGCAGGTGTCCCCCCGGGGGATCGGTCGCTCGAAGTCGAGGCGGTCGATGCTCGCGGTGACGCACGGCGAGCCGGCCAGCCGCATCGCCGACATCGCGCCGACCTCGTCCATCCACTTGGCGACGTTGCCGCCGTGGGCGGTGTCGTGGTTGTTGGTGTCGTCCGGCTGGACGCGCGTGCGGTTCTCGATGTAGGTGTCGAGGAGTGTGACCACGGAACACCTACGCGGCGGACGGCAAAGAAGACGCCGCGCCGCCGTCCTCGGACGATCGGTTCGCTCTCGTCGTCCACGGGTGTTTTCACCGCCGGCACCGGGCGGTCGCTCGCGGCGACGGCGACGGCGACGGCTACAGCCGGGACGCGCTCGCCTCGACGCCGGCGCCCACGTCGACGGCGGCGCCGTGGCTCCGGAGCGTCTCGCCCAGCGCGGAGACGAGCAGCGAGACGTTCGCCGGCCGCGCGGAGTGTCCCATGCAGCCGATCCGGAAGATATCCCCCTCCAGATCGCCGAGGCCCGAGGCGATCTCCAGGTCGTACGACGCGAGCAGCGCGTCGATGACCGCGCCGTCGTCGACGCCGTCGGGCACCCGGACGGCGTTGAGGCTCGGCAGCCAGTGATCGTCGGCGACGTTCGTCTCCAGCCCCATCGCCTCCAACCCGGTCTTCAGGGCGCCGGCCACCTCGCGGTGTCGCGCCCACCGCGACTCGAGGCCCTCCTCGGCGACGAGCCTGAGCGCCTCCCGCAGCGCGTAGACGTTCGTGACCGGCGCGGTGTGGTGGTACGCGCGCTCGTCGCCCCAGTACCCCTCAAGCAGCGAGAGGTCGAGGTACCACGACCGCGCGGGCGTCTCGCGGGAGAGCACCCTGTCCATCGCGCGGTCGTTCAGGGTGAGCGGCGACGCGCCCGGCGGGCACGAGAGGCACTTCTGGGGCCCGGCGTACGCCACGTCGACGTTCCACTCGTCCACCTTCAAGGGGAACGCCGCCCAGCGACGTGACGCAGTCGGCGACGACGTAGGAGTCGTGACTGTGGGCGATCTCCGTCAGCTCGGACACGTCGGGCTGGCGGACGCCCGTGGAGGTCTCGGCGTGGACGAAGCCGAACACGTCGGGCTGGTGTTCGTCGAAGGCCGCCCGGACGTCGGCGGGGTCGAGCGGCTCGCCCCACGGCGCGTCGACCTCGACCACGCTCCCGCCGGCGCGACGGGCCATCTCGGCCATCCGCCCGCCGAAGTAGCCGTTCGTCGGCACGAGCATCGTGTCGCCCGGCTCGACGAGGTTGCCGACGGCGGCCTCCATCGCCGCCGAGCCGGTGCCGGAGATGGGGATCGTCCACCGGTTGTCCGTCCGGAAGACGTACCGGAGCAGCTCCTGCGTCTCGTCCATGATCTCGACGAACGAGGGGTCGAGGTGGCCGACCAGCGGCGTGCTCATCGCCCGGAGGACGCGCGGGTGGACGTCGCTGGGGCCGGGTCCCATCAGCGTTCGGTTCGGGGGGGAGAGTTCCTTCACCCGAGGCGGCTCCGGGTGCTGTCGTTCCGGCGGTTCCATCGACCGGACGTTACCCGGGAGCGTGGAATGTTACTCGGGGTATACCGGTGATCGGTGCCGGAGCGCCCGCACGACGGGGTGCCGGATCTCCGACCCGGGTGGGGCACGCCGGAGACACAGCTGGTCACGGGGTGGTTCCGTTCGACGGGCGCTACGGCTCCCGCTGGTCGCCGCCGCCCTCCGTGGTGATCCGCTGTTGAAGCTGCTCGAAGTCGGCGACCTCGCCCAGGTCGGCCATCGTGAGCTCCGGCCGTCCGTCGGCGTCCTCGCCGGTAGCGATACCGCTCGTGAGGATGCTCCTGATCCCCTCCTCTACCGTCATGTCGATGTCGTAGACCTGCCCGGCCGGGACGTACGTGAGGAACCCGCCGGTGACGGGGTTGGGCGCCAGCGGGAGGAAGACGGCGACCATCTCCTCGTGCCCGGTCGAGTCCTCGATGGTCCCGGGCGACTGCCCCGTCTGGAACCCGAGCACGTACATGTCGTCGTCGAGACACTGGACGAGTTTCACCTCCTGGAAGTCCTCGGCTCCGTCGTCGAGGACGGCGTCGCCCATCCGCCGAAAGGTCTTGTACACCGTCCCGACCCCTGGGATGGAGGTGATCACCAGGTCGAAGAGGTCGATGATCCGCTCGCCGTACCGGTTCCGGCCGACCGATCCGACCACCATGACCAGCCCCAATAGCACCCCGACGGCGATCAGTTCGGCGAAAAAGCCGATCACGTGCGGGTAGATGCCCAGATCGATGAGCAGCCGGATGACCTGGATGTGTTCGAACGACTCGACGACCCCCAGCCACTGCAGCACGTCGACGACCGGGGCGAACGCCTCCGCGATGAAATCCAGGACGAGCGAGAGGACGTAAACCGTGACGGCGATCGGGACGAGGATCGCGACGCCGGTCAACACCGTGTCACGAACCCCCGTGTACGCCGATTCCCCGGTCTCCCTGGCGGTCACTGCGAGTCGGTCGGGCGAGTCCGGCTCGGTGTCGTCGTCCATATCGGAAGGAGCCCTCGTGCGGTTACTTCGGAGGCGGGGATTGTTATAGGTTCGTTACGCAGTGCCACGCCCGGATTACCGCGCCGGGGGCCTCCGACGAATCGTATAAACGACCGCGGACGCATCTCCCGGCATGACCGAAAGCGACGGCGGACGCGGCTGGTTCGAGCGGGCGGGGTCGGCCGACCCGGCCGACGCGGCCGAGACGGTGACGGCCGGGACGGCCGAGGAGCCGCGCGACTGGCCGGCGCTGGCCGTGGAGCGGGGGTACGTCGACGCGGAGTCGGAGTACTACGACCGCCTCCGCGAGGCGACGACCGCGGCCGCGCGGGCGGCGGCGGCCGAGCGCGAGCGGGCCGACGACCGGCAGCTCCTCCACGCGGTTCGCGCGATGGACGACGCCGAGCGCGTCGCGAACGAACTCGCCGAGCGCGTCGCCGAGTGGGCGGGGACCCTGTTCCCCGACGCGGGGACGGGCGTCGAGGGCTGTCTCGACCTCGCGGAACGCGACCCGGACGGCCCCGTCGAGGAGCGGGTCGTCTCGCTGGCGAGCCGGGTCGCCGACCTCGACCGCGAGGCCGACGAACTGCGGGCGTTCATCGAGTCGCGCGCGCCCGTCGCCGCGCCGAACCTGGCGTCGATGGCGGGGCCGGTGCTCGCGGCCCGGCTGATCTCGCTTGCGGGCGGGCTGGAGACGCTCGCGAAGAAGCCGTCCGGCACCCTGCAGGTGCTCGGCGCGGAGGACGCGCTGTTCGCGCACCTCCGCGGCCACGGCTCCTCGCCGAAACACGGCGTCATCTACACCCACGAGTACGTCCGCGGCACCAGACCCGAGGACCGGGGGTCGGCCTCTCGCGCGCTGGCGGGCAAGCTGACCATCGCCGCGCGGATCGACCACTACGCCGGCGACCGCCGCCCCGAACTGGAGGCGGAACTCAACGAGCGGATCCGGACGATCCGGGCCCGCGCCGAGGACGGCGACGCCGGGGGCGACGGAGGCGGATCCGATGAGTGACGACGGCATCGCCGGCGACGCCGACCGCGAGCCGGACGGATCCCTGCCGGCGGGCGTCAGCCGCCGGCGCGTCGACGGCGACGACCGGCTCTGCACGCGCGGTGAGCCGGTGTACGGCGAGCCGACCGACGGCGAGTGGCGGGCGTGGGACGCCGGCCGGTCGAAGCTCGGCGGCATGCTCGAACTCGGGATGGAGACGGGGCTGGTCGGCGGGGAGACGGCGCTGTATCTCGGCGCCGCCAACGGCACCACCGTCGGCCACGTCGCCGACTTCGCCGGCCCGACGTACGCCGTCGAGTTCTCCCCGCGCCCCGTCCGGGACCTGCTCGACGTCTGCGAGTCGCGGTCGAACCTGTTCCCGCTGTTGAAAGACGCCAGGCGGCCGGAGACGTACGCCCACGTGGTCGAGGCCGACTGCGACGTGCTCGTGCAGGACGTCGCGACCCGGGGACAGGCGGACGTGGCCGCCCGCAACCGGCGGTTCCTCGCGGACGACGGCCGCCTCCTGCTGGCGGTGAAGGCGCGCTCGGAGGACGTCGCCGCCGCGCCCGAGGCCGTCTTCGAGACGGTGCTCGCGGAGCTCCGGGAGACGTACGAGGTGCTCGAGACCCGCCGTCTCGACCGCTTCCACGACGACCACCTCGGCGTCGTCGCGACGCCGCGGTAGCGCGGCCGCCGTCCCCCATCGCGAGCCCGGCGGTCGCGCCGTCACAGTGGCTCGGTCGTCGCTCACAGTCGCGGGGTCGGCCGCCGAGCCGGCGGCTGCGGGCGGTCGGACCGCCGTCGTCTCGCGGCCGGTTTCCCGAGATATATACCGACCGATACCGAAGCCGTCGCCGATGGATACGGGTTCGGCGTCGGCGTTCGACCGGATGGGTACCCTCGGGGTCGAGGAGGAGTTCTACGTCGTCGACGACGAGGGCAGACCGACGTCGGGCAGCGACCAGCTCGTGTACGGCGACCGCGACCCGCCGGAGCCGCTCGCCGGCCGCATCGATCACGAGCTGTTCAAGTTCGTGGTCGAGAGCCAGACGCCGCTGATCGAGGACTCGGGGTCGGTGCGCGAGCACGTCGTCTCGGTGCGGGAGGCGCTGGCGGAGCACGCCGAGTCGTACGGCCTCCGGATCGCCGGCGCGGGTCTCCACCCCGCGGCGACGTGGCGGGAGCTCGACCACGCACAGAAGCCCCGCTACCGCTCCCAGCTGGACCGGATCCGGTACCCGCAACACCGCAACACGACCGCCGGGCTCCACGTCCACGTCGGCGTCGACGACGCGGACAAGGCGACGTGGATCGCCAACGGGATGCGGTGGTCGCTGCCGCCGATGCTGGCGCTGTCGGCCAACTCGCCGTTCTGGAACGGCTTCGACACCGGGCTCGCGTCCGCGCGGGCGACGGTGTTCGAAACCCTCCCGAACACGGGGATGCCGGGTCGCTTCGCCGACTTCGAGGCGTACCGGCGGTTCGAGCGCCGGATGGTGGAGCACGGCTCCGTCGAGGACCGGGGCGAGCTCTGGTTCGACGTCCGCCCGCACACCGGCCATGGCACCGTCGAGGTCCGCACCCCCGACGGCCAGTCGGACCCCGACGTCGTCTGTGCGTTCGCGGAGTACGTCCACGCGCTCGTGACGGACCTCGCGGAGCGCTACGAGGACGAGGCCGACCCGACCCCGGCGGACGGCGGCGACACGCTCCGTCGCGAACTGCTCGACGAGAACAAGTGGCGGGCGATCCGCCACGGCCGCGAGGCCGACTTCCTCGACCGGGACGGCGACTCCGTCGTCGACCTCGCGACGGTCGTCGACCGCGACTGCGACCGCCTCGGGATCGAGGGGCCGCGGGTCCTGCTGGAGCGGGAGTCGGGGTCGCGCCGCCAGCGCCGCATCCGCGAGGAGGCGGGACTGGACGCGCTGTGTCGGGACCTGCTCGTCGACGAGCACGGCGAGTAGCCGGGCGTCGTCGCCGGCGACGGGGTTTTCACTCCGGAGTTCTGACCGTCGAAATACGACACATGGCGACCGACGACGTCCCCGACGACGAGGCGGACAGCACCGGCGACGACTCGGCCCGCGAGGGGCTTCGCGAGGCCGCCGAGCGGATCGAGGAGAGCGCGACGGAGGTCGCGAGCGGCTTCGACGAGCGGATCGTCGACCTGCTGTCGTGGCTGCTCGACACGGAAACCCGGGCACGCATCTACGTCTACCTGCGCGAGCACCCCGGCTCCACGAGCGAGGAGGTCGCCGACGGCACCGGCCTCTACCCGAGCACGGTCCGGGAGGCGCTGGCGGAGCTCCACGGCGAGGGGACGGTCACCCGGCTGAAGCGGGAGTCGTCGGGCGCGGGCAACAACCCCTACGAGTACGAGACGATCGAGCCGGCCGCGCTGGTGGAGGGGGCCGTCGGGCAGGTACAGGACCAGCTGAACACCGTGTTCAACCTCGACGCCCGACTGAACGGCGAGGAGCCGGCCGCGGACGCCGACGAGCCGGTACACATCTCCGTCGAGACGGCCGACGACGAGGGGAACTAACGTCGGTTTTACATGTCGGGGTACCCTCCCTCGGGTATGCACGTCGCGCTGGGCGGGACGTTCGATCCGGTCCACGACGGCCACCGCGCCCTGTTCGAGCGCGCGTTCGAGCTCGGGGACCTCACCGTCGGCCTCACGGCCGACGAGCTCGCCCCCGACACCCGTCGCCAGGACCGGTACGTCCGGTCGTTCGACGACCGGAAGCGCGACCTCGACGGGGAGCTCGCGCCGCTTTCGGCCGAGCACGACCGCGAGTACGAGATCCGCGAGCTCACCGAGCCGACCGGGATCGCCGTCGAGCCGGGCTTCGACGCACTGGTCGTCTCTCCGGAGACGCGCCCGGGCGCCAAGCGCGTCAACGAGATCCGCGAGCGGAAGGGGCTGCCGAGTCTCCGGGTCGAGGTCGTCGACCACGTCCCCGCCGAGGACGGCGACCGGATCTCCTCGACACGGATCGTCAACGGCGAGATCGACCGCCACGGCAACCTCACGCCGGGACGCGAGGGGCGCGGCACCTCCCGGCCGGACGCCGAGTGAGATGGACGCGGCGGGCTGGCTGTCGCGCCGCTCGCGGACGACGCAGCTGCTGCTCGTCGGCGGGATCTGCCTCCTCGTCGGCTACCAGGGCATCCGCTACGCGGGCCGGGACCCCGACAGCCTGCTCGCGTACGTCGGCGGCGCGCTGTTCGTCCTCGGGCAGCTCGGCGCGTTCGCGGGGCTGGCGCTGCTCGCCTACCGATTGCTCGCGGAGGAGTACGCCTGAGCCGTCCGCGGCGCTCGGTCGTCCCCCGTCGGTCCCCTCGGAGGCCGACGTCTCACCAGGTCGGCGGGGTGAAGCCGGCGTCCTCCAGCAGCCCCTTCCAGTGCTGCTGGACGGAGAGCCGGGTCAGCCTCGGGGACCGCCGAGAGGAAGAGGTCGGTGGCGTTCGACCGCGCCTCCGCCGACAGCTCCAGCGACTCCGCGGCCCGCTGGAGGCGGGCGAGCCACTCCTCGTTGTTGACCTCGTCGCTGGCGCGGTACATCGAGTTGTCGTTGTGCGCCGACGGACATAAGTCGTGCCTCCGGTCCGACAGCTACTTAGGCCGGATCGGGATACTGTGGGTCGAGCGCGGGTAGCCAAGCCAGGCCAACGGCGCAGCGCTTAGGACGCTGTCCCGTAGGGGTCCGCCGGTTCGAATCCGGTCCCGCGCAGTGAGCGGAGGACGGCGAAGCCGTCCGGAGCGAACGAGCAGGCACGGATTCGAAGCAGGGAGTGAAGCGAGCGTCAGCGAGCGGAACGACTGCGGTTCGAATCCGGTCCCGCGCATCGTTCTCCTCACACGAGTGGACACCTCCCGCCGTGTGGTGCTGTTGAGCGGTCGGCTGGTCGACCGTCACTCACGCGACAAAATAAAAGACGAATCCTCGGACGGACGTATTAGAGGTCGAGCGCGTCGGAACCCGCACCGACGATGTCGGACTCGCCGAGCACGGTGACCGCCACCTGAACGTCATCCACGTCCAAATCGATATCGTTCACGACGTCGTCGACGTCCACATCCACGTCGAGATCGTTCAGGAGGTTCTCGATGTCGACGTCCACATCGTCACCGATGACAGTGACTGCGACGTCCTCGACCTCCACATTGTTCAGCACATTGGTGTTACTTACGTCGACCACCACGAGTCCATCCGAATCACTGAGCTGAACGTTCAGGTTCCGAATGCTCTGCTGGGCCGTCGCGGACCCGAACATCCCGAGACCGGTCGCGGCGACACCGGTGGCCACTGCTCCTTTCATGAACGTCCGCCGTTCTCCGTCTTCAGGGGTTTCTTCACTTGTCATTGAGCGTCACGGCCTCGCGGCCATGACTACCCACTCCGACGACCCATTTCGTTATGCGGCGGTCCCAAAAACGGATCGTAAAGCCGATATAGGGGTACGTTCCGGTTGGAATTTTAATGCCGACGTTAGCGAATCAAGTGTTATTGGATTGACCTGACGTCGGTGGCTCTCCGCAACGGGTTTGAGACTGCGATTTTTTGATGGTTACTGACGTTCCACGAACGGTAGACTCCGAACGATCGTTGTGGACTCGGATTACCGAGCGAGACAGTCTCATGGGTTTTGTGACCGGACGTGTTGCAAAAAGTTCGTCGGGGCCGAGAGCGTCGGAGACGGGTGTAGAACGGGCGAAATCGGATTCGGCGGCGTTCGACCGTTCTCGCTCTCCAGGTCGAACGCAACCGATCGATCACGACGAGCGTCGCCGAGGACCCGACCTCGGCGGACGACTACGAGCTCAAAACAGTGGTGTAGCTAGCGTCTTCGTCCCCTCCGACGGGGATCGACGGACTCCCTCGTCGGATCGGTCCCGGTACCGACCCGCAAGCGGAGTCACCCGTTCGAACCGATCCGGGACGGCGAGCAACGGGGGATCCGCGGGTCGGCAGTGGCCGGAACCGAGACCTCCCGAATGCGACGGGACATGGCGCAAGACACACGCATGACGGTGCCGAAATTGATATCACCGCGCCGTGAATCGGTAGGAGCATGACTGCTTCGGGCGATCTCCTCGCCGACCTCGTCGACGACGTCGACGGCGTGTTCCTCTTCGCGCCGAACGGGTCGACGTACGACGAGTTCGCCGCGGTCGACGACGAGCCGGCCGTCGTCGTCGCCCAGGAGAACGACCACGACGCCGAGCGCTACGTCGAGCTGCCGCTCGCGTTCGACAACGTCCGCGACCGGATCCGGTTCGGCGTCGAAGGGGCGATGGACCACGGGTACTGCGCCGAGGGCGACGAGGTCGCCTGCGCGGTCGGCGTGTTCGGCGATTCGACCGACGCCGTGATCCGCACGTCGGTCACGGAGTCGATCCACTCGGGGATCTACGACCTGTTCGCCAACTCCCGGGCGGACCCGAACGTCGTCCGCGACGTGTTCGACGTGGCGATCGAACTCGGCAACAAGGGTCAGAAGGGCAAGCCCGTCGGCGCGCTGTTCGTCGTCGGCGACGCGGGGAAGGTGATGAACAAGTCGCGCCCGCTCTCGTACAACCCCTTCGAGAAGAGCCACGTTCACGTCGGCGACCCCATCGTGAACGTGATGCTCAAGGAGTTCTCCCGGCTCGACGGCGCGTTCGTCATCAGCGACTCCGGAAAGATCGTCTCGGCGTACCGCTACCTGGAGCCGGGCGCCGAGGGCGTCGACATCCCGAAGGGGCTGGGCGCGCGCCACATGGCCGGCGGCGCGATCACCCGCGACACGAACGCCATCGCCATCGTCCTCTCGGAGTCGGACGGCCTCGTCCGCGCGTTCAAGGGCGGGTCGCTCGTTCTCGAACTCGATCCGGAGGAGTACTGACAGATGTCCGACCCCGTCCCCATCCCGACCGCGGAGACGGCGGTCTCCCCGACCGGGGTCCCGCTGCAGTCGGCCGTCGACATGCTGCGGTCCGCGCTGTCGAGCGTTCCGGCCCGGCTGTGGCTCGCGGTGGGCGTGGTGCTGTTCGGGGCGGTGCTGGCCGCGCTCGTCGCCGCGGTGAACCGCCGGCTCCTCGTCGGCGCGGGCGTCCCCGAGACGATCGAGGGCACCGCCTTCGAGCGTACGGCCCGGGAGTTCGGCACGTCGACGGTGTCGCTGGTGGCGGATCTGACGGGCTATTTCATCTTCATCCTGAGCGTCATCGTCGCGCTCACCGTCGCCCGGGTGCGGTACATCACGACGTTCTGGAACGGCGTCGCCGAGCTGCTCCCCTCGCTGTTCCTGGCGGCGCTCGTGCTCATCCTGGGGCTCGTCGTCGGCGACAAGGTCGAACTGCTCGTCGACGAGCGGCTCCGCGGCGTGAAGCTCCCACAGACCGGGGTCATCCCGTCGCTGGCGAAGTGGTCGGTCGTGTTCGTCGCCGTGCTCGTCGCGCTGGGACAGGTCGGCATCCACACGGACGCGCTGGTCGTCCTGCTGGGCACCTACGGCTTCGCAGTCGTGCTGTTCGGCGCGCTGGCGTTCCGCGACCTGCTGGCGTCCGGGGCCGTCGGCTTCTATCTCCTGCTCCAGCAGCCGTACACGATCGGCGACCGCGTCCGCATCGGCGACACCGACGGCGTCGTCCAGGAGGTGAACGTGTTCGTCACGCACGTCGAGAGCGACGACGAGGAGTACGTCGTGCCCAACCGCCGCGCGTTCACCGACGGCATCGTCAGACTGCGGGAGTGAGCCTCAACCGCCGGTCGATCCGTCGTCGGCCCGTTCGTCATCGACCCCGTGGTCGTCGGCGGCGGTCCGTTCGTCGGCCCCGTGGTCGCGGTCGTCCTCGGGTCCGCCCCCGTCCCCCGCCCGTCCGACCGGCTCCGCCGGCACGCCCGCGACGGTCGTCCCCGGCGGCACGTCGTCGGCGACGAGGGAGTTCGCCGCCACCTGGGCGTCGGCGCCGACGTGGACGCCCGGCAGTACGGTGACGTTCGCGCCCAACATCGCTCGGTCGCCGACGACGACGTCGCCGAGGCGGTACTCGTCCTGAAGGAACTCGTGACACAGCAGCACCGAGTCGTAGCCGACGATGGCGTCGTCGCCGAGCGTGACGCGCTCGGGCCAGAACACGTCCGGCGTCGCCTCCAGCCCCCACGACACGCCGTCGCCGACGGTCGCCCCGAGGTACCGGAGCAGCCACGTCTTCAGCCGCAGGCTCGGCGAGATCCGGATCAGCCAGACGACGAGGTAGTTGTGGGCGACCGTCAGCGGCGACTTGGCGTCCGTCCAGTACCGGAGGGAGTTGCGCCCGCCCGGCGTCGGGTGTCGCTCCAGGCGCTCGTGGCGGGCGGGGCCGCCGTCGCGGTCCGCCCCGGTCACGTCGTCGTCGGCCTCCCTGTCGTCGCTGCGCACGGTCGGTGGTGGATCCGGGGCGTAATCAATCTCGTGCGTCCGCGTCGTCGGTGCGTCGGCCGCGCATCGGGGAGGAACGCTTTCGACGCCCGCGCCGTTCGGGGGCCGTGATGGGGTCGACTCCGCGAGCGGGGTCGCGTCGATCCAGCTCACGCCAGTCGTTGCGAGCGCAGTCGGCTGGCGGTGGGCGTTCGCGCCGCTTGCGGTCGGTCCGGCCGTTGACACGCTCGCGATGCTCGCGCTCGGGCGCGGCGACGACGCGACGGAGCTGGCCGGCGGTCGGGGGTAGCGGCGCCGGCAACGACCGCGAACGCACGGGAGAGTTCCCGGGCTACTCGCCGCGCAGTTCCCTCATGTGGTCGACACGCGACTGCACGAGCTCGGCGGTGCCGATGTCGTGGCGCACGTGGAACCCCTCGTCGACGACCGACAGCGCCTCCTCGGCGTCCGCCTCCGCGGCGGCGACGGAGTCGCCGAGGCCGACGACCGCGAACGACCGGGAGGTGGTCGTGAACAGGCCGTCCTCGCGCTGGTCGACGCTGGCGTGAAACAGGAGCGCGTCGCCGACGCTGGACGCGTCGACCTCGATCCGTGCGCCGGCGTCGGGCTCGACCGGGTAGCCGGCGGGCACCGCGTACTTGCAGACGGTCGCCTCCCCCGAAAAGTCGAGCTGCGGGAGCGGCTCCCCGTCGCGGGCGGCCGTCAGCACGTCGATGAACGGCGTCTCCAGGACCGACAGCGTGTTCATCGCCTCCGGGTCGCCGAAGCGGGCGTTGAACTCCACGACCTTCGGCCCGTCCGCGCCGAGCATGAACTGTCCGTAGAGGACGCCCTTGTACCCGGGGAGCGCGTCGACGACGGCCTCGACGACCGCGACGGCGTCGTCGTAGTCCTCGTCGGTCATGAACGGGAGCGTCGACTCCGTGTCCGAGTAGCTCCCCATCCCGCCGGTGTTGGGCCCCTCGTCGCCCTCGTAGGCGCGCTTGTGGTCCTGCACGGCGGGCGTCGTCCGCACCTCGCCGTCGGCGACGAACGCCTGCACGGTGAACTCCTCCCCGACGAGCCGTTCCTCGACCACCCACTCGTCGTAGCCGGCCTCGCGGACGTAGTCGACGGCCGCCTCGGCGGTCAACTGGTCGCCGGTCACGCGGACGCCCTTCCCCCCGGTGAGGCCGACCGGCTTCACCGCCACGTCGCCGTCGTACGCCGCGACGTAGTCGGCGGCGGCGTCCGCGGAGTCGAACGTCTCGTACCCCCCCCGCCGAAAGCGCCGACTCGGGGCCGATCACCGCCAGGTCCGCCCCCACGTCCTCGGCGTGGGCGACGACCGCCTCCGCGTCGCGCTCGTCGACCGTCTCGATCCCGGCGGCCAGCGACGCGATCCCCGGATTGCGGTTGCTCGCACAGGCGTACAGCGTGCAGTCGTCGGCGAGCGCGCGGGCGATGGCGTGCTCGCGGCCGCCGCCGCCGACGAGGAGAACTGTCTCCGACATGGTCGAGAGGACCATGCACGGGAGTGTAATCGTTCCGGTCTCCACGACAGTCGATATTCACGTTCGCGGATCAGTGGTCGGCCGGCCAGCTTCCACGGCGCCAGCCCACCCCCGTCGTTGGCTGCACGCTCAGTCCGTGGCTAACCCTACGATCTGCCCTTGCCGACCGCACGCTCAATCCGTCGTCGACCGTTCGATCCGCCCGTCGTCGGCCGCTCGGCCCTGTGCAGTCGGGGACTCTCGTCGCCGGCCGTTCGCGCGTCCGCCCCGTTTATCCCTCCCGCGGCCGACGTATGAACAATGACCGATCCGACGGCGAGAAACCGGCTGGCGGGGGAGGCCAGCCCGTATCTCCGCCAGCACGCCGACAACCCCGTCGACTGGCAGCCGTGGGACGACGACGCGCTCGCGGCCGCCCGCGAGCGGGACGTGCCGATCTTCCTCTCGGTGGGCTACTCGGCGTGCCACTGGTGTCACGTGATGGAGGAGGAGTCGTTCGAGGACGACGCCGTCGCGGCGGTGCTCAACGAGGAGTTCGTCCCCGTCAAGGTCGACCGCGAGGAGCGGCCGGACCTCGACCGCGTCTACCAGACGGTCTGCCAGCTGGTGAACGGACGGGGCGGCTGGCCCCTCTCGGCGTGGCTCACCCCCGAGGGGAAGCCGTTCTACGTCGGGACGTACTTCCCCCGGGACGGTCGCCAGGGGATGCCCGGGTTCTTGGAGGTGTGTCGCAACATCGCGAACTCCTGGGGCGACCCCGGGCAGCGCTCGGACATGAAGCGGCGGGCCGAACAGTGGACCGACGCCGCCCGCGACGAGATCGAGTCGTCGGGGACGGACGCCCCGTCCGACGCCGCCGGCGCGACGGGACCGCCCGAGAACGGCGCGGACGCGACGACGGGCTCGGACGACGCCGGCGGGCCGTCGGCGGACGTGCTCTCGGACGCCGTCACCGCGGCGCTGCGGAGCGCCGACCGCGAGTACGGCGGCTTCGGCCGGTCGGGACCGAAGTTCCCGCAGTCCGGGCGGGTCGACCTCCTCCTGCGGGCGTACGCGCGGAGCGGCCGCGAGGAGCCGCTGGAGACCGCCGTCGAGACGCTGGACGCGATGGCCGACGGCGGCCTGTACGACCAGGTCGGCGGCGGCTTCCACCGCTACTGCACCGACCGCGAGTGGGTGGTGCCGCACTTCGAGAAGATGCTGTACGACAACGCCGAGCTCGCCCGGAGCTACCTCGACGCCCACCGCCTGCTCGACCGGCCGAAGTACGCGCTCGTCGCCCGGGAGACGCTGGCGTTCGTCGACCGGGAGCTCTCCCACCCCGACGGCGGCTTCTACGGGACCCTCGGCGCCGACTCCGGCGAGGGCGAGGGCCAGTTCTACGTCTGGACGCCGGACGGCGTCGCGGACGCGCTCGCGGCCGCCGGCCTCGACGACGGGGACACCGTCGACATGGTGTGTGACCGCTTCGGAGTCGACGACGCGGGCAACTTCGAGGGCGGCACAACCGTCCTCACGCGGTCGACGCCGGTCGCGGAGCTGGCGGAGACGTACGACCGCACGGTCGACGACACCCGCGAGCGGCTGATGGCCGCGCGGACGGCGCTGTACGACCACCGGGAGGCGAACCGGGAGCGGCCGCCCCGCGACGAGAAGGTGCTGGCGGGGTGGAACGGCCTCGCGATCTCCGCGTTCGCCGCCGGGGCGCGGACGCTCGACCCGGGGCTCGCCGACCGCGGCGCCGACGCCCTCGGGTTCGTTCGGGATCGCCTCTGGGACGGCGACCGGCTCAGCCGTCGGTATATCGAACACGAGGGCAGCGCCGACGTGAAGGGGATCGGCTATCTGGAGGACTACGCGTATCTCGGCCGGGGGGCCCTCAACCTGTACGGCGTCACCGGCGACGTCGACCACCTCGGGTTCGCGCTCGATCTGGCGCGTGTCGTCGCCGACGCCTTCTACGACGCCGACGACGGCACCGTCTACTCCACGCCCGCGGACGCCGAGGACCTCGTCGTCCGCCCGCAGGAGCCGACCGACGCCTCCACGCCGTCGAGCCTCGGCGTGGCGACCCGGCTCCTGCTCGATCTGGACGTGTTCGCGCCCGACGAGGGGTTCGAGGCCGTCGCCCGAGACGTGGTGGCGACCCACGCCGACGCCGTGACCGCGGCGCCGCTGGAGCGACGCTCGCGAGCCGCTATCTCCCGGGCGTCATCGTCGCCCCGCGGCCCCCGACCGAGGCGGCGCTTGAGGGGTGGCTCGACCGCCTCGGCCTCGACGAGGCGCCGCCGGTGTGGCGCGGCCGCGGCGCACGCGACGGGGAGCCGACGGCGTACGCGTGTCGGGACTTCGCCTGCTCGCCGCCGGCCCACGACCTCGCGGCGGCGCTGGAGTGGGCCGCCGGGGAGTAGCCGCCGGCGGGCGCGGTGCCGACCCGGCGACGGGGAGCCGGGGAGCGTAACCGCTTTGCCCGGCGGCGGCCACCCGGGAGTATGACCACGGTCTGTCTCGTCGGCGGCCCCGAGACCGACCTGCGCTACGAACTGCTGTCGCGGGAGACCGCCCGCGACGCGCTGGCGACGTACGACCTCCGCTCCCCGTTCGAGAACTCCGTCGCCCTCGACACCGTCAGCCTCGGCGCGGCGGTGTCGCTGTGCAACGACCTCAACTGGTATCTCGTCCGGTTCGTCGAGGAGACGCTGGTCCGGGAGCCGTCCGTCTCCGAGACGGAGTGGCTCTCGCGCGACCTCGCGACCGCCGTCCGCAACGACGCGGTGCCGGGCGAGGAGACCGACCGCTTCCTCAAGCTGTACGGCGTCGCGGACGGTCGACTCGTGGAGCCGATGTACCTCGCCAGGAGCGACGGCGCCGACCTGCCGGAGTACGACCTCCGCGACGTCCCGGAGACGGTGGGCGTGCGCGTCACTCGCGAGGAGTTCGAGCACTGACGCCGCCGACGCGGGACCGCTCGCGCCCGTCGCGTCTGCCCCGTCCGTGACTCGACCTGGGGCCGCCGTCCGGAGTTGCCCTCCGCCGTCGACCGGCTACTCGTACAGTCCGGTCGACATGTACCGCTCGCCGGAGTCCCAGAACACGGTGAGCACGAGCGGGTCGTCGCCGGCGACGCCGACGGCGTCGTCGTCGCGCGGCTCCCAGCCGTCGAGCGCGACGTCGCGGTAGCCGGGGTCCTCGCCGGCTGCGAACGCCGCCGCCACGTCGCGGGCGCGGACGTTCGACCCGCCCGAGGACTGGCCGACGAGGATCCCCTCCTCGCGGGCGAGCCGCCGGCACTCCGCCTCCGCCTCCTCGACGTCGACGGCGAGGACGCCGTCGAGCAGGTCCGTGTCGAGGTTGGGGCTGACGAAGCCCGGTCCCATCCCCTGGAAGGAGTCGGCGGTCGGCTCCTCGCCCGACAGCACCGCCGAGTCGCTCGGCTCGACGGCGACCACGTCCATCGCGGGGAACGCCTCGCGGAGTCTGCGGCCGACGCCGGTGACGGTGCCGCCGGTGCCGACGCCGGCGACGAGCGCGTCCGGCTCTCGACCGTCGAGCTGGTCGAGGATCTCCCCGGCGGTCGTCCCGTAGTGGGCGTCCGGGTTGGCGGCGTTCTCGAACTGTCGGAGCTGGACCATCCCCTCGGCCTCCAGCTCGTCGGCCCTGTCTTTCGCCTCGGAGATCCCCCCCTCCACGAGCTCGAGGTCGGCGCCGTAGGCCGCCATGACGCGTCGGCGCTCCTCGCTTTTCGAGGCCGGCATCGCCAGCGTCACGTCGTATCCCTTCGCCGCACCGACCATCGCCAGCCCGATCCCCGTGTTGCCGGAGGTCGGCTCGACGATCTCGTCGCCCGGGGCGAGCGTCCCGTCGGCCTCCGCCCGCTCGATCATGCGGAGCGCCGGGCGGTCCTTGGCGGAGCCGCCCGGGTTCCGCGACTCCAGCTTCGCCGCCACCGTCGCCCCCGCCGGGGAGTCAACCCGGACGAGCGGCGAGCCGACGGTGTCGAGTACGGAATCGTCCATGCCCCCGGTAGTCGTGTCGCCCCTAAAGCCTCCCCAGTCGCCGGCAAGCCCTCGGGCGGCCGCCGCACACGATCGGGCACGGACGAGTGGGGACGGGTATGGCGGTCCCGTCCCGACCGTGGTCGACCCTGCGACGGTCGTGCGCCGACGCCGGCGTCCCCGTCGCGTTTAACGGCGTCGGCGACCTCGCCGGAGACGTGAGCGCGACACTCGCGACGATGGAGCCGGACGGGGAGTTCGACGCGGACGCGAACCCGGACGCGGTCGAGGCGCTCGGCCGCGAGGGGCTGACGTACAAGGTGTGGGGCGGCGACTGGTGCCCGGACTGCACCGGCCAATTGCCCGCCTTCGCGGCGGCGCTGTCGGCCGCCGGCGTCCCCGCGGACCGCGTCGAGCAGTTCCCCGTCGAAACGGTCGACGGCGAGAAGGAAGGACCGGAAATGGACGAGCACGGCGTCACCCGGATCCCGACGGTGATCGCGTTCGAGGACGGCGAGGAGGTCGCCCGGTTCGTCGAGTCGGCGGACGTCGACATCGCGACGTACCTGACGCGGGAACTGACCGACGACTGAGCCGCGGCCGGAGCGGCCGAACCCTTTTCACCGAAAACGGAACCACCCGCGGTGTGACCTGACGACGGTCGCGCGGCGGCCAGCGAAACCCCCGGCGAACCGCCGCGCGCGACGACGAGCGCCGGGTGTACGCCAATCGCCTCGGAGCAGGGGGTCCCAACGCGACCGCGCCGCCGCGTTTCGCGGTCTCCCGGTGATCGGCCGCGCTGTTATCGTGAGCGGCTCGGCATAATGACCTCGCCGCTGGGTTCTGCGGCCTCTCGTCGGTCGGCCGCACTCCTCAGAACGTCGAGAGGTCGCCCTGGATCGCCCGACGGGTTACGTCGGTGACGTTCGCGAGCCGGTCGTCGATGATCTCGGTTGCCTCCGCCTCGATGTCGGAGACGGCGACCCCCTCCTCGGTGATCACCTGCGCGTCGGCGACGTGAGGCTCGTCGATAGGGCGGCCGATCTGCGAGAGCAGGCGGACCTGCAGGTCGCGGATGTCGTCGACCTCCTCGACCACGGCCTCCGCGATCTCCGTCGAGAGCAGGTTGTAGATCTTCCCGATGTGGTTGACGGGGTTCTTTCCGGAGGTGGCCTCCATGCTCATCGGGCGGTTCGGCGTGATGAGCCCGTTGGCGCGGTTGCCGCGCCCGACGGAGCCGTCGTCCCCCTGTTCGGCGGACGTGCCGGTCGTCGTCAGGTAGATCGACCCCTCGTCGAGGTCGTCGGCGGTGTTGACGTCCACGTCGACCTCGCGGTCGGTGCGCTCCTCGGCCAGCTCCGTGACGTGCGTCTCGACCCGGTCGACCGCCGCCCGATAGTCGTCGAGGCCGTCGACGTACCCGTCGACCATCGCCGCGGCGACGGTGATGTCGATGTGGTCGCCCTCCCGTTTCCCCATGATCTTCACGTCGGGGCCCAGCTCCGGGTGGTCGTCGGCGTAGGAGCCGTTGAGCTCGTGCTCGGCGTCGCGGACGATCCGCTCGGTCTCGGTCAGCGGCGCGTGGCCGACGCCGAAGGAGGTGTCGTTCGCCATCGGCACCTGGACGTCCTCCTCGCCGAACACGTCCTGCAGGTCGCCCGACCCCTCCCCGAGCTTCACGTCGAGGACGACGTCCGTGCCGACGTCCAGCTCCGGGATGTGTTCGTTGAGGTACGCGCGGGCCGACTCCAGCGCGACCCGCTCGACGGGCAGCGTCAGCTCGGTGCCGTCGTCGAGCTCGTACGCCTTCGTCGCCCGCCCGACGATGAGCACGTAGATCGGGTCGAGCACCTCGCCGCCGCCGAAGGCGGGCGCCGCGCGCCCCGCCACCAGCTGCGTCTCGTCGGTGTTATAATGGAGGACCTTCCCGACGCGGTCGAGGTAGAGCTGCGAGAGCCCGCGGGAGACGGCCTCGGCGACCCCGTCGCAGATCGAGTCCGGGTGGCCGACCCCCTTGCGTTCGACGATCTCCACGTCCTGGTCCTCGACCGCGCGCCGGTCGAGTTCGGAGACCTGAATGTTCCTCATTGTCCCCGCAGTGGTCGCCGGCCGCTCTATAACTTGCGAAAACAGACGACGACCGTGAGATTACCGTTGAGCATTTCGCTCCTCGTCGTCCGCGTCCGCCGCGATCAAGAGGCCGAGGTACGAGGTCCGGATCTGGTCCGCGGGGTCGAGCCCCAGGTCGGCGAGCACGTCGTAGGCGCCCGCGCGAGCCGCTTCGACGGCGGATTCGGTCGCCTCGCGCTCCACCTCGACGAACTCACCGAGCCCGGACACCGAATCGAGCGTGACGGTGTAGTCGCCGACTGAGTGGAGATCTCGGCGCTTCTCGACGGTCGCGGCCGCCTCGAAGCCGAGGCCTCCGAGGATCCCCTCGGTCGCCGCCGCGTCGGCGACGGCCGTCTCGAACTCCTCGCGCGTCTTCGATGCCGCCTCCACGAGCGGCCCCTTATACGTGACTCGCGTCTCGGGGTCGCCCGTCTCGGGGGTGCGACCGTCGTCGGAGACGCCGGCCCCGTCGGCCGCAGAATCGTCGGCGACGGTTTCCCGACGCAGCCGGAGGGCCTCGTCTGTCTCCGCGAAGTCGCGATGGGGGGCGTCGTAGTAGGTGTCGACCTGCCGGACGGACGCCGTTCGCTCGGCGCCGATCGCGGCCAGTCGCTCCCTGACGCCGTCGTGGTCGGCCCGCACCTTCACCTCCACCTCGTACATGCGTCGACGGTCGGCGGGGGTCGGCAAAAGCGTGGCGTGACCGGGTCGAGCGGGGCCGGATCGCGTCGGCGAGCCGTCGCGCGTTCGCCCGCCCGAAACGTGACTGTTAAGAAGCGGACGGGCGACGGTCCGCACATGAGCGAAGAAGAGCAGGCCGAGGCGGCGGACGCCGCCGACGCCGGCGATGATGCGGCCGACGACGCCGAGGCGGAGACCGACGGCTCCGACGGGATCCGGGACGGCGACTTCGTCCGGATCGAGTACACCGTCCGCACCGTCCCCGGCGAGGGCGAAGAGGAGGGTCGTGTCGTCGACACGACCAGCGAGGCGGTCGCCGAGGAGGCCGGCATCGACGACGACGAGTACGACTTCTCGCCGCGCACGATCGTCGTCGGCGAGGGCCACGTGTTCGCCTCCGTCGACGAGGACCTGATCGGCCGAACAGTCGGCGACAGCGACGTCGTCACCGTCCCCGCCGAGGAGGCGTTCGGGGAGTTCGACCCGGACGACGTACGGACCATCAGCGCCGAGAAGATCCCCGAGGACGACCGCTACCCGGGCGCCCAGGTGACCATCGACGGCGAGCAGGGGTACGTCGAGACGGTGATCGGCGGGCGCTCGCGCGTCGACTTCAACCACCCGCTGGCGGGCGACGACCTCGAGTACGACTACGAGGTCCTCGAACTCGTCGACGACGAGGAGGAGCAGGCCGCCGGCATGATCGGGATGTACCTCCAGGAGACGCCGGAGGTCCGGATCGAGGACGACACCGTCGAGGAGGAGGTCGCCGTCGAGGACGGCGAGGACGGCGAGACGGAGACGCGGGAGGTCTCGCGCCGCTCGCTGGTCATCGAGGCGACGCCGATGATGCAGATGAACCAGCAGTGGATGTTCTCCAAACAGCAGATCGCCCAGGACGTCATGGGCCGGCTCGGCCTCGACCGCGTCGTCATCGAGGAGGTCATCGACGGCACCGGCGGCGGGATGATGGGCGGCATGGGCGGCATGATGGGCGGCATGGGCGGCGGCGGCATGGGCGGCGAGGAGCTCGAGGAGGCGCTCGACGACGTCGACATGGACGACGTCGATGTCGACGCCGACGAGCTCGTCGAGGAGCTCGAGGACGCCGACGAGTAGCGCGGATACCCGGCCGGCACGGCGGACTCACGCGAAACCGACACGGATTACTTCGGTTTTCCCGTCACCCGAACCGATGGACCTCAGCGACGCCCGTGCGGATCTCACGGTCGCGGTCGCCGCCGCGCTCGGCGCGGTCGCCCTGACGGTCGGGCTCGACCTGTTCGCCGGCGTGCCCGTCTCGACGCCCGTGCGGCTGGTTCCCGTCGCCGTGTACTTCCTCTACCTGTTCACCAGGAAGGGCGGCCCGTACGCCGCCGTCGACACCCCGCGGGTCTGGACCGCGGTCGTCGTGCTCGCCACCGTGGCGGCCGCGGCGTACGCCGTCGTGACGTAGCGGCGGCCGCGCCGTCGAGCGGTCGGCTGCCGGCACATCGGGGGGCTTAACAGCGGCCGACGCCTGTGTCGTACCATGAGTATCGAAACGGACGCCGCCGAGACGGCCGCGTCGGACGACTCCCCGGAGGAGCTCGCGGCCAGGCTCGGCGACGCCATCGCGGAGACGTCCGAGTACCGTCGCCTCGAGGAGGCGAAAGCCGCCGTCCAGGCCGACGAGGAGGCCCAGGAGCGGATCTCGGAGTTCGAGCAGCTCCGACAGGAGTTCGCGATGGCCCGCCAGGCCGGCCGCGCCGACGAGGCGGCGATGCGGAAGGTACAGGAGGCCCAGGAGGCGCTCCACTCCCTGCCCGTCATGTCGGAGTACGTCGCCGCACAGGACGAGCTCCGCGACCGGCTGGAGACGCTGAACGAGGCCGTCTCGGAGCCGCTGACGGTCGACTTCGGCGGCGAGGCCGGCGGCTGTTGTCAGGACTGAGTCGCTGTCGAGCCGCGTCCGGCGGTTGCTGAGTCGGGTGTCACTTCTCGGAGCGAGAGCGAGAATTGAAACCCGATAGCGACGCAGCCGTCCCGTGCTCGCTGTCACCGGCGGGAAGGGCGGAACCGGGAAGACGACGACGACGCTCGGGTTGGCCCGGGCGGTCGCCGCCGGCGGCGACGACGCGCTGGCGGTCGACGCCGACTGGGACCTCCCGGACCTCGGCGCGGTCGCCGGCGCCCGCCGCCGGGTCGAGTATCCGGGCGGCGAGGAAGCGGCCGCCGGCTCGCCCCTCGACGCCGTCCGGGCGCCGTACGACTCCGGGCCGCGCGTACTCCCCGCGCCGGAGCGACCGCGGGCGCACGACACGGAGTCCCTGCTTCGTCGCGTTCGGCGTGGGGCACCGTCGGACGCCCGCGTGTTCCTCGACTGTCCCGCCGGGGCCGGTCCCGACGCGGCCGCGCCGGTTCGGGTCGCCGACGGCGCGCTGCTGGTCGCCGAGCCGTGCGCCGCCGCGCTCCGCGACGCGGCCACCGCCGGGGCGATGGCGCGGCGCCTCGGCACGCCCGTCGTCGGCGCCGTCGTAACCTGCGCGACCGCGGTCCCGCCGGGCGTGGCCGACCTGCTGGGCTGTCCGATCGTCGCCCGGATCCCTCGCGTCCGGGAGCCGGCCGTCGAGTCCGACCGGCTCCGGTCGGCGTGCCGGGAGGCCGTGGAGACGCTCGCGACCACTGAGGACGGTCACGGGGGGGAGGGTGCACCCGTGAGAAACCGTTAAACCCGGGAGGTCCGTGGTCCCTGCTATGGCGCAGCGGCTCCCGACCGGCATCGACGTGCTCGACCGTCGACTCGACGGCGGCATCCCCGCGGGCAGCATCGTGCTGTTCTCGGCGGACCCCGCGAGCCAGTCGGAGCTGCTGCTGTACGAACTCACGGCCGCGCGCGGCACGCTGTACCTGACGAGCCTCCGGTCGGACCAGGCCGTCGAGGACGCCGTCGACCGGACGAAGTCGCGGGTCGGCACCCCGACCGTGCGCGACATCGGCGGCGACGCGCCGCTGGACGCCGCGAACCGACTGATCAGCGCGCTTCCCGAGAACGCCAACCTCGTCGTCGACGCGCTCGACCCGCTGGAGCGGACCGACCGCTCCCGCTACCGGCGCTTCCTCAACGAGCTACAGACGGCGATGGTCAACACCGGCAGCGTCGCCTTCCTCCACGCGATGAAGGGGGACGACGAGCCGCGCAACCGGGCGGTGACCGCACACGTCGCCGACGTGGTGTGGGACCTCGACACACAGGTCCGCGGCGACGACGTGGTCAACAAGCTGGCCGTCCCGAAGTTCCGCGGCGGGCGCGCGCTCGACGAGACGGTGAAGCTGAAGCTGGAGGAGGAGGTCGCTATCGACACCTCCCGCGACATCGCGTAGTCGGCCGGCAGTCAGGCGTTTTTGACGGCGCTCGCGCACCCGTCATGATCTCGCTCGGGGTGGGGGTGGGCCTCGCGCTCGTCGGAGCCGCGGTCGGCTCGTCGTTCCCGGCGACGACTCGGACGGGCGACGGTAAGATCACGTCCGGGCCGTGTGAGGCGTTCGCTCGGAAGTCGCCGGAGCGCGCCGCTTAACCGCCTCCGGCAGCTACCGAGAGGCAATGAGCCAGCGGAGCGAGGGCGACCTCACGAACACGGGGATGTCGCTCAAACACGACCGCGAGTGGGATTACGAGCTCGACCGCATCGTCGAGGCGGTCGAGGAGCGCGACGCCGACAAGGTCGGCCTCCAGTTCCCCGAGGGGCTGAAGCGCCGCGCCCCCGCAGTCGCCGACGACCTCCGCGAGCTGACCGAGAACGTGACGTACCTCATCTCCGGCCAGCCCTGCTACGGCGCCTGCGACCTCGACACCTACCTCATGCGGCGGTGTGACGTGTTCGTCCACTTCGGCCACTCGCCGATGAAAGACTCCGACAAGATCATCTACGTCCCTCTGTTCTCGAACGTCGATCCGTTCCCGATCATGGAGGAGTCGCTGGCGGAGCTGGCGGACCCCGAGGACGACCCGGACGTGGGGCTGGTGACGACCGCCCAGCACATGAACCGCTTCGGCGACATGGTCGACTGGCTGGAGGAGCGCGGCTTCGAGGTCCACACCCGCCGCGGCGACGACCGGCTCACCCACGAGGGGCAGGTGCTCGGCTGCAACTACGCCAGCGCCGACATCGACGCCGACCAGGTACTGTACGTCGGCGGCGGGAAGTTCCACCCCCTCGGGCTCGCGATGGAACACCCCGAGAAGACGGTGGTCATCGGCGACCCCGTCAACAACGTCGTCACGGTCGCCGACACCGAGAAGTTCCTGAAGCAGCGCTACGGCGCCGTCCACCGCGCGATGGACGCCGACAGCTTCGGCGTCATCTTCTGTACGAAGATCGGGCAGGGCCGCTGGGACACCGCCGAGGAGATCGTCGAGAACGACGACGACGCCCACCTCATCACGATGGACGAGGTGACGCCCGACCGCCTCCGAAACTTCGACTTCGACGCCTTCGTCAACACCGGCTGTCCCCGGATCACGACCGACGACGGGCCGCAGTTCCACAAGCCGATGCTCACGCCCGGCGAGTACGAGATCGCCGTCGGCAACGAGCCGCTCGAGGACCTGGAGTTCGACACGTTCCACGGCACCTGGTGAGGGCGCGCGAGCGGTGAGGGAAACGTCGGTGGCGGACGCGACAGGCCTGACGCCGCGCTCGTCGCGCGTCCTCCCGGTCCCGCTCGCGGGGTCGGCCGCTCAGTTCGCCGTCGTCCCGAACGTCTGTGCGTCCACCAGAGCGACGCACTCCGCGATGTTGTCCCGCATCGCGGCGAACTCCATCGTCCGATGCGCTCCCGACTCCATGTCCGCGTCCTCCGAGTGCTGTGTCATATGCTTTCGGGGAACGACACTCGGGGGCATAGTTACTCGGCGGCTTGCGGGAGGTATTCGTCGGCTTGCGGACAGTACTCCCCGGTTTGCGTGAGGTACCCGTCGGCAACGGCAGATAGGATCCGCCTACCGCCCGCCCGAGCCGACAGACCTTACGGCTCCCCCTCGGAACCACCGCGCATGAACGACGCGAGCGACCCGACGATCGCTTCCGACTGGGGCGACTGGCTGCCGCGAACGATCGAGGCCGCCGAGCCCGACGGGCTGGCGCTGTGGTATCTCGGCTGCAACGGCTTCGTGCTGAAGGGGCGCGACGAGACGAGCCTCTGGATCGACCCGTACGTCGGCCTCGGCGACCCGCCCCGGACCGTCCGGATGATCCCGGTGCCGTTCGACCCCGCGGACGTGTACGACGCCGACGCGGTGCTTGCGACCCACGAACACACCGACCACGTCCACGGCCCCTCGCAGGCGCCGATCCTCGCCGACTCGCGGGCGACCTTCTACGGCGCGGACGACTCCCTCGCCGTGACGGAGGAAGAGGGATGGACCGACGGCTGGGACGTGCGCGACGACCAGTTGGTCGAGGTCGAGGAGGGCGACTCGTTCTCGGTCGGCGACTTCGAGGTCGACGTGGTTCGGGTCAACGACCCGGACGCCACCCACCCCGTCGGCTACGTGATCCGCCACGGCGACACGACCGTCTTCCACGGCGGCGACACCAAGCCGTCCGACGGCTTCGCGGACCTCGGCGCGGCGTACGACGTGGACCTCGCGGTCGTCGCGTTCGGCTCAGTCGGGCGCGTCCCGGACAAGCGGACCCGCGAGCCCGAGCGCACCCGGTGGTACTGCGACG
Source organism: Halobacteriales archaeon QS_6_71_20 (assembly GCA_003020945.1). Classification (GTDB taxonomy): domain Archaea; phylum Halobacteriota; class Halobacteria; order Halobacteriales; family Haloferacaceae; genus Halobaculum. The sequence continues at coordinate 181,448 of PXRU01000002.1, read as the reverse complement.
AGAACCAGGCCGTCGCGGTGGCGGAGGCGCTGCGCGCCGACCGCCTGCTCCCGAGCCACTGGGACATGTGGAAGGGGCTGACGGCCGACCCGACCGCCCTCCACGACCACGTCCGCGGCTTCGAGTACCCCGACCGGCTCGACGTCGTCGAGATCGGCGACCGGCTCGATCTGTGAGCGGGCGGCCGACGCTCGACGCCCGGATCCGTGCCACGCGATCACGTGTCCGGAACCTCAGGATTTTTGATGGGCTCCGGTCAGACGGGAGACATGGATCACGCGCTCGCGGTCGTCGGCCCGACCGAAACCGCAAAGACGCTGACGCGGGAGGCGGGGAAGCTCGCCGCCGGCGTCGGCGCCGACCTGACCCTGCTGCACGTGACCGACGAGGACGAGTACGACGAACAGCGCGAACAGCTCGCGAAGATCTCCCGCGGCGACTCCACCTACAGCGTCGGCCAGGCCGTCGAGGGCGCCCGAGCGTACGCCGCCGACATCGGCAGGGAGGTGCTCGACGACGTGGACATCGCGTACGAGACCGTCGGGAGCCTCGGCGACCGCGCCGAAACCGTGCTCACGGAGGCGCGCCGCCGCGACTGCGACCACGTGTTCCTCGCCGGGAAGAACCGCTCGCCGACCGGGAAGGCGGTGTTCGGCGACGACACCCAGCGGATAATCCTGGACTCGTCGGTCCCCGTGACGGTCGTCACGGAGTGAGCGGGCCGCCCCTCCTCGCCGCGGGCCGCGGCGCGTACCCGGATCGACGCGTCGATAATCGGCCCGGTGACTTTTTATGCCGGCACGGGGTCCGTGAACGCATGAGCCAGGGGTCCGATACGGAGGGGGTCGTCACCGTCGAGGCCGACGGCGTCACCGTCGAGAAGCGGTTCAGCGCGGACGAGTTCCCCGTCCCCGCGATCGAGTTCGTCCTCCGCCTTGACCGCGAGGAGCCGACCGAGTTCCGCCTCGTCGACGACATCCCCGCGGACTTTCCGATGGACCGCATCGGATTCCACCCGGAGTACGAGTCCGAACACTGGACGGCGTACCAGGACCACCGCGTCGAGTACCGCCGCCGGCTCGACCCCGGCGAGGAGGTGACGACGGTGTACGGCATCCGGACGGACGACCCCGCCGAGGGGGAGCGCTTCCTCGGGGAGCCGACCGTCGCGGAGGCGACCGACGAGGACGACCCCGTCGGCGACGTGGCCGACGTGATCGGCGACGACTCCTCCCAGGCGGTCCGCGACGTGCTCGCCGGCGCCGACGCCGACGGGCCGGACGCCGCCCACGACGACGCGGACGACGGCGGGATCGACCTCGCGGCCGCCGAGGCCGACCTCGGTGCCGCCGACGCCGATCCGCTCGCGGCCGATGACGGGGCAGTCACGGACGACGGCGGCGCCGGGCCGGTCGGCCTCGACGAACCGGACGACGCCGCCACCGTCGCCGGAGGCAACGCCGGCGCGGACGGGGAGAGCGACGAGGCGACTCCGGATCTCGACCTCGGGAGCGACGATCTCGACGACTCGGAGAGCGGCGACGCGGACGCCGAGGTCGACGCCGACGCAGGGACGGAGCCCGAGCCCGCGGAGCCGCTGGATCTCGACGCGGACACCGACATCGACGATTCCGAGGCGGTCGAGACCGACGAAACCGCCGCTGCGATGGAGTCCGACGACGAGTACGGCGGGGCCGTCGAGGCGGACACCCCGGCCGGCGGGGCGGTCGGCGGCGCGGCCGCGGGCGACGGCACGGAGGGCGTCGCCGCGGCGCTGGCCGCGGAGCTGCGCGCGGGCAACGTCTCCGAGGCGGACCGAGAGACGCTGACCGAGGAGCTGGAGCTGAACCACTCGACGAGCGTCGACGCCCGGATCGGCCGCCTCCAGTCGAAGGTGGAGGACGTGGCCGCCTACGCGGACGCGCTGGAGGCGTTCGTCGACGAGAACGGCTTCGCCGAGGAGTGGATGGACGGGCTACAGGCCGACCTCGACGAGCTCGACGACGCCATCGACGAGACGCGGGCGGAGCTCGACGACGCCGCCGACGAGCGCGACGGGATCCGCTCGGACGTGGCGGCCGTCGACGACGACGTCGACGCCGTCGGCGACGACGTCGCGGCGCTGGAGGCGGAGCTGGCGGAGACGACCGAGGACTTGGAGTCGCGGCTGGAGGAGCTGCGCGGGGACCTCGACGACGTCGCCGAGGAGGTCGAGGGCGACGACGAGGCGGTCGCGGACCTGCGCGAGGAGCTGGCCGACCTGGGCGAGGAGGTGGAGTCCGTCTCCGCGACGGTCGACGACGGGCTCTCGGAGATGCGCTCGGAACTGGAGGAGGTCCACGAGGAGCTCGCGGGGTTCGAGGAGTTCCGGGAGCGGCTCTCGTCGGTGTTCGGCCCCGGCGACGGGAGCGCGGAGTAGTCCGGCGGGCGCCGCCCCGACGAAACGCGCCGCTTTTGCACCGGGACCACGACCGTCCGCCAATGAGCAGTCCCGTCTCCGTCGCCGTTCCCCGCAAGGGACGGCCGCTGGAGGCCGCCCTCGGACGGATCGCCGCGGTCGTCGGCGACGACGCCACGACGCTCGCGGACGAGGTGGCGTCGACGCTCCGCTACGAGAAGGCCGTCACGAAGGGGATCGACCGCGACGAGCGCGGCGTGTACGACCGGCTCGCGGCGTACAGCGACCCGGACGGGCGCGGCCCGGAGTACACCCTCGTTCGCGACGACCGCGACGGCTTCCCCCGACGGATCGTGTTCGACTCCGCGCTCGTCGCGGTCGACGGCCGGGACGTCCGGCTGGTGGGCCGCGAGGAGCCGTTCCGCGCGCTGCGCACCCACGAGTTCGCGCTGGGGTTCGACTCCGCGGACCTGGTGTTGGAGGAGGTCGTCGGCCTCCGCCCCGAAGGGCTCAGGGACCTCTCGGACGTGAACGCCCGGATCGACCCGCGCGACACCGACGTCCGCGTGGTGACCGGCCTCGGCGACACCGTCCGTCACACCCTGATGGCGACGCCGGAGACGGTGCCGGCCGGCACGGACCTGGACCGCGCGTTCGTCGCCGACCACGAGGGGCCGCTGTGTATCTCCCCCCGGTACGAGCGGCTCGTCGAGGCGGTGCTGGGGACGGACGCGCTCGACGGCGTCGAGTTCGTCTACCCGACGCCCGGGCAGGAGGAGGAGGCCGCGATCGCGGAGACGGGCCTCGGCGTCTACCTCACCGTCACCGGCGGCACCGCCCGCGACCACGGACTCGTCCTCGGCGAGGACCTGTTCCCCAGCGAGACCGTGCTGATGGAGAACGAGGCGGAGGCGACGAGGGCGACGCGGTCGCTCGAGATCGCGCTCGCCGAGGACATCGACACCGCGCTCTCCCCGGAGTGAGCTGGCGGTCGCCGCCCCGTCGGGCCCCGCTTCGACACGTCCCGCTCTGATACACCCTGTTTCGATGTGCCTTACGCGGATGCGTCTCGCCACGACGCGTCCCGCCCGGAGGCTCCTCGCTTCGACGCGTCCCGTTCCGACTGTCCCACGACGGACGGTCGCCCCGCCGGCGTCGGCGGTCGGGTCGAACAACCAACATTAACATATGGGGTCCGCTATCGGGGCGTGATGAGTTCCGGGACCCCGAGCGTCCTGTGTGTCGCCGGCGAGCCGGGACGCCGCGACCGGCTGGCGGCGGAGCTGGCGGGGTCGTTCGACGACCCCACCGTCGAGACGGTCCCGAGCGCGGCCGCGGCGGCGTGGGCCGTCGACGGGTCACGACCCCGGGTCGACTGCGTCGTGAGCGCGTACCGACTTCCCGACGCCGACGGGATCGACCTGCTGCGGACCGTCCGCGAGCGGGAGGGTGCGCTGCCGTTCGTGCTGTTCGTCCGGGAGGGGTCCGAGGCCGTCGCGAGCGAGGCCGTCTCCGCGGGCGTGACGGAGTACGTCCGGGCGGCGGAGCCGGACCCATGCGAGCGGATCGCGGCCGGCGCGCGCGAGGCCGTCCGACGGGGGCGGTCCGACGGCGCCGCGGCCGCCGGCGGCCGATCCGGGAGGGAGGCCGGCCGATACGAGTTCCTCGTCGAGTCGGCGGCCGACGCGATGGCGGTGCTTGAGGGCGGCCGCTACCGCCTCGTCAACGGGGCGTGCGTCGACCTGCTCGGGCGGCCCGAACGGGAGATCCTCGGGTCGACCGACGCGGCCCTCCTCCCCGGGTCGACGGCCGCGTCGCTCCGGGAGCACGCCGAGCGCGCGACGGCGACCGGCGAGCGCGTCGACCACCGGGTCGAGCTGGCGGCGTCCGGCGAGGACCGCACCGTCGAGGTCGTCCACGTCCCCCACGGGCGGGGGGCGGACGGCGACCGGATCGCGCGGATCTACCGCGACGTGACCGAGCAGGTCGAGCGCGAGCGGCTGCTGCGGGAGGAGCGCGACCGCCTCGAAGGGCTCGCGAGCGCCGTCGCCCACGACGCGCGCAACGCGGTCCAGATCATCGAGGGGCGGACCGACCTCGCGGTCGACCTGCTGCCGGCCGACGCCGTCGAGGCGCGCCGGAACCTGGAGGCGGCGCGGCGCGGCGTCGACCGCGTGGGCGACCTGGTCACCTCACTGGAGTCGCTCCGGGGGCTGAACGAGCCCGTCTCGGCGGCCGAGCCCGTCGAGATCGGCTCGGTGGCCCGCGAGGCGTGGCGGACGGTCGAGGCGCCCGACGCGACGCTGCGGGTCGCCGGCGACCCCGTCGTCGACGGGGATCGGCGCCGGATCTGCACGCTGCTCGAGAACCTCCTCCGCAACGCCGTCGACCACGGCGGCCCCGACGTGACGGTCGTCGTGGACGCCCTCCCCGACGGGCCCGGGTTCGCCGTCGACGACGACGGACCCGGGATCCCCCCCGCGGAGCGCGAGCGCGTCCGCGACCTCGGCTACGCCTCCGGCGGCGGCACCGGACTGGGCCTCGGCATCGTCGCCGGTATCGCCGACGCGCACGGCTGGGAGCTCTCCATCGGCGACTCGGAGGCGAACGGGGCGCGCTTCGAGTTCCGGCCCGAGACCATCGACTCGCTCGTCTCCTGAGCGGCGGGGCGGTCGACCTCGCCCGACGCCGTCGACGCTCGGCGTTCCCTCGACACGGAAACTCGGGGACGAGACCCGAGAGTCGGAACCGGTCGTCTCGATGCATACGGCTTCGTACTCGGTCGGAAGCGCTCCTTTCGTCCGTTTCTCTGTTCCTCGCTTTCGTAGCTCACACACGTCCGTCCCATTGTTCGCGTGCTCGAGACGTCGGCTGTCACGTTCGAGCGACCTGAACAGCAGAGATGACGGTCAGACGAACAGGAAGTTCACTCCGTACCCGAGGACCGTCCCGATCGTGACGACGGTCGCGGCGTAGACGGCGAGGAGTTCCCGCTCGAAGATCCTGTTGAGGAGGATTAGGTTCGGGATACTGACCCCTGCACCGCCGACGACGAACGCGATGACTGTCCCGATCGGGACGCCTTGGTCGACGAGCGGCGCAGCGATGCCGAGCATTCCCGCCATACTGACGTACACCGGTGCGCCTGCAAGTGCGGCCAGCGGGACCGCGAGCGAACTCCCGGCGACCTGCTGGAGCCACGAGGCGGGAACCGCGCCGTGGATCAGCGCACCCAGCGTCATCCCGAGCAGCAGATACGGAAACGTGTCCTCGAAGAACGACCACGCGCCCCCGGCCGCAGCTTCGAACCGTTCCCTGTGGGTCTTCGTCGTCTCCGCGTTCTGCGTCGAGCACGAACACGATGCCGTGCCGCCGTCGGTTGCGACCGTGCGGTCGCCCGTCGTGATCCGAACGTCCTTGACCAGGTGATCGAGATCGAACGCGTCGATGACGATTCCACCGACGATCGCAGCCACCAGCGCGGAGACGAGATACACCGCCGTCACCTCGACGCCGAACAGTCCCAACAGCAGGACAGCGGCGATCTCGTTGACGATGGGGGACGCCAGCAGGAACGAAAACGACAGTCCGAGCGGTGCGCCGGCACCGAGCAACCCCGCGAGGACTGGCACAGTCGAACACGAGCAAAACGGCGTCACGGCACCCAGTCCCGCCGCCGCGACGTTTCCGCTCCCGCGGTTGCGCTTCCGGAGCATCGCCTCGATTTTCTCCGGCGGCAGGTACTCCTCGGCGAGCCCCACGAGGAACGACGCTCCGATGAACAGCGGCACGAGAACCGTCGCCAGGTGGACGAAGTACGCCCACGAATCCAGCAGTACGGTCTCGATACCGGACGGGATCACGCCGTCTCCTCCGCGAGGGCGTCGGCGACATCGAGCAACTGGAGGACGGCCGTATCACCGATTCGGTAGTACGTCCACTTGCCCTGTCGCCGCGTGTTGACGAGTCCGGCGTCTCTGAGTTCACGGAGGTGGCTCCCGACGGTCGACTGGGGAGCGTCGAGGACGGCCTGGATCTCACACGCACACAGCTCCCCGTCTCTGAGCGCTTCGAGGATACGGATCCGGTGCTCGTTCGAGAGCGCTCCGAAGATCGCTCGTGTCGCGTCGACCGTCGTGTCGTCGACCGTCAGTTCGAACAGCGATCCGAGCCGGTCGTCCGGATCGTCGTAGAGCCGGTCGAGCGTCCGTCGTGTGGACTCTGGAACGGAGTCGGCCATGCTCGGTTACGCTTCGTCGTCGACTTCTTCGATCGTGACGCCACAGCAAGCGTCGTCGTCGGTCCCGGACGCAGTTCCGAACAGCGTGTCCGTGATCTTGCCGAGTAGCGAGTCGGTCATACAGATCGGTGATAGTCGATATGCTACTAATAGTTTCCGGCGGCAGCAGGGCACTGTAGCCCTCGGTTTGGCCTTCCGAGTATCTCATTCGTTCACCAGAGAGCGCTACACCGGTAGTCTGATGAACTCACAGCTGTTTACCGAACCGGCACCCTCGTATCGCCACATCTCGAATCGTTCGAGTGTCCTATTCACTCGGTTACAGATGACGGCTCCGAGTCATAGATCGCGCCGAACCGTCGTTCGACGGATCACTCGACGCTCGCACGTCGAGTGGTCGACGTACGATTCGACGCCGTCATCCGACCGTCGAGATGCCGGGGGCTTCCGGGTCGGTCACGTCGTCCACGTCGCCCGTCCCCTTTTCTCCGAACACCGGCGTCTCAACGCCCCGAGACGGATTTGATATAGCGACATTTTGTTTATCTGTGGTCGCTCGACCGCAAGCTCGTCCGTACGACCCCGACCGACTTCGCACCCGAACCGCCAGACTCACGCCGGAACCGACGGAAGCGGGGGTCGTGTTCGATTCCCTGTTCCCGGACGACACCAGCCCGGTGGTCGGGATGGTCCACCTCCCGGCGTTGCCCGGCGCGCCGGGGTTCGACGGCGACCGCGCGACGATCGTGGAGACGGCCGAGCGCGACGCTCGCCGGCTGGCGGCCGGCGGCGTCGACGCCGTGATGGTCGAGAACTTCGGCGACGCGCCCTTCTACCCGGACGACGTGCCCAAACACGTCGTCGCGAGCATGACCCGCGCGACGCGGGCGGTCGTGGAGGCGGTCGACCTCCCGGTCGGCGTGAACGTCCTCCGCAACGACGGGGAGGCGGCCCTCTCGGTCGCGGCCGCGACGGGGGCGGCGTTCGTTCGAGTGAACGTCCACACCGGCGCCCGCGTGACCGACCAGGGGATCGTCGAGGGGCGGGCCCACGAGACGATGCGCCTGCGCGAGCGGCTGGACGCGGACGTGGCCGTTCTCGCGGACCACGACGTGAAACACTCCGCGCCGATCGCCGCCCGCGGGTTCACCGCCGAGTCGGTCGCCGACGGCGTCGAGCGCGGCCTCGCGGACGCCGTCGTCGTCACCGGCAGCGGCACGGGACACGCGACCGACCGCTCGGACCTGGAACACGCCGTCGAGCGACGCGACGCCAACGACCTCGACACCCCGGTCCTCGTCGGCAGCGGCGTCACCGCCGAGACGGTCGACGATCTGCTCGACCTCGCGGACGGCGTCGTCGTCGGCACCGCGCTCAAGGTCGACGGCGACGTGGGCAACCCCGTCTCCGAGGAGCGCGTCCGGGCGCTCGTCGCGGCGGCACGGGAGTAGATCGTCGCTGCCAGGCGGTCGAGATCGACCTATCGCTCCGCGAGGAACGCCTCGACCGCGTCGGCGGTCGCGAGCCCGCCGCGCGCGCCCGGCTCCCGTACGTTCAGCGCCGCGGCGGCGGCGGCGAACCGCCCGGCCTCGCGTGCGGGCTCACCGGCCAGCAGCCACCGGTCGATCAGCGCCGCGACGTAGGCGTCGCCAGCGCCGGTCTCGTCGGCGACGGCCACGTCGAAGGCGGGCAGTTCGTGGACGCCCGTTCCGTCCGCCAGCACGGCGCCGGCCGAGCCGCCGGTGGCGGCGACCCGGTCCGCGCCCCGGGCGCGGAGCGCCTCGGCGGCCTCGCGGCCGGTGCGGCCGAGATACGACTCGGCGGCGACGTCACCCACCACGAAGAGGTCGGCCGCCTCGACCCAGCGGTCGACGGTCGACTCGCTCGCGCCGCGCCCGGCCAGCTCCGCGAGCGGTCCCGAGAGGTCGAACGCGACCGACGGCGCGTCCGACCGCCCGGCGAGGTCGAGCGCGGTCCCGTGGACCGGGTCGGGGTTGTACGCCGTGAGGAAGACGGCGTCGGCGCCCGCGAGGCGGCGACGGTCGGCGGCGTCCAGCCGGAGGCGACGGGCCGAGTCGCCCGCCGTGACGATGCTGCGACGGCCGTCGCCGTCGCGGAGGATCACGCAGTGCGTGCTCGTTCCCGGCTCCCGCCGCACGCGGTCGTCGTCGATCGGGCTCGACGCGAGATCGGCGGCGACGCGCTCGCCGGCCTCGTCGTCGCCGAGGCGGGCGATCAGGCCCGCCGAGCGGCCGAGTCGCGCGGCCGCGCACGCGACGTTCGCCCCCACGCCGCCGAACGACTCCTCAACGGCGTTGGCGTAGGCGCCGCCGTCCGGGCGAGGCATGTTGGAGACGCGGTAGGTGCGGTCGACGGTCGCGGCGCCGACCGTCACGACCTCGGGGGCGTCTCCGACCCCGTCGGCCGGGTCGGCCACGTCGGCCGCGTCGGTCCCGCGGTCGCCACGGGGTTCGACCGCGCCGTCGGTCGCTTCCGAGTCGGTCACGGCCTACTCCTCGACCAGCGGGAACTGCGCCAGTCGCGTCGCCGCCATCGCGGTCAGCCCGCGGGCCGTCACCGAGTCCGTCGCGCGCTCCCGGTGGCCGGCGACCGTCCCCTCGAAGTCGGCGACGGGGACGAACCGGACCTCGGTGCCCTCGGGGCCCACGTCGACGAGGCAGTAGCCCTGCGGGAACGAGCACGTGGTCGGCATCATCAGCTCCCGCACGGGACCCTCCCGGACCGCGGAGGGCATATGGAGGTGACCCGTGAGCAGCAGCGGCGCCTCGTGGCGGACGAGCGTCTCCACGAACGGCTCGGGGTCGTCCATCTCGGGCGGGATGAACATGTCGGGCTCCGCGAGGTCGCGGTGCTCGTGGACCTGCTCGGACATCGCCGGGAGGTTGTGGTGCGCGAGCACGACCGGCGCGTCCGCCTCGGGCAGCCGCTCGTCGAGCCAGTCGAGGTGGGCCGGCGGCACGCGGCCGGCGTGAGAGTCGTACAGCCGGTCCGCCGTGCCGGCGGTGTTGAGGCCGAACACGTCCAGCCCGCCGACCTCGGCGTGGAAGGGGAACCCCTCGCCGTCGGGCGTGTACCGCTCGGCGAACGCCCCCATCGGAAGGTTCTCGTGGTCGTACCCCTCCTTCGGGACGTCGTGGTTGCCCGGGATGGAGTAGAACGGGGCGTCCAGGTCGCCGATCAGCTCGTCGAAGCGGTCGAAGTTCCACGGCTCGCCGTCCTTCGTGATGTCGCCGACGCACAGCGTCGCGTCCACGTCGCGCTCGGCGATGTCGGCGACGGCGTTCGCGACGTGCGTCTCCGTGCGCTCGAACAGCTTCGATGTGCCCGACTCCCGCGTCGAGAGGTGGGGGTCGGCGACGACGGCGAGGCGCGTTCGGTCGTCGGTCGCGGGCAGTGCGAGGCGTGCCATCGGCAGCCCCGACGGCGGCCCGTCGCGGTCGAGGGGTGAGACCATACGGACGTCTGGGCCACCCGCCCCAAAACGGCCCCGGTCCCGCCCGGTCGACCGCGCCGGCGGCCCGGCGGCTATCCTCAATGGACAATGTCCGCAAATACACGGACGTGCACGTGGGAGGGATATATAACGCACAATATCCACACGGGGACGCGGATGGCAAGCTATTTGATGCGTCGATAGTGCTGTCCACGTGATGTCGGAGGACACCACTCGGCGGCGCTTCCTCGCGGCGGCAGGCTCGGGCGTGGCGGCGGCGCTCGCGGGCTGCTCGGGGAACCAACCGGACGAACAGTCGACGGAGACGGCCACCGAGACCGAGGGCTCGATGGAGACGGCGACGGCGACCCCGGAGTCGGAGAACGAGTACACGGGCGGGACGCTCCAGCTCGCGTCCGACGGGCCGGTCCAGACGCTCGACCCCGTCAACGCGAAGGGGTCGGGCGCGGGCTACAACCAGTACAACGGGTCGCTGCTCACGTTCCCCGACGGCGACCTCCCGCCGGTGGGCAACCTCGCGGAGGACTATCAGGTCTCCGACGACGGACTCACGTACACCTTCCAGCTGAAGCAGGGCGTCCAGTTCCACAACGGTCAGGAGCTGACGGCCGACGACCTCGTCTACTCGTGGGAGCGGCTCGCGGGCGCCGAGGAGACCCGCAACGCCGACGACATCGTCGGTGACACCTTCACCGTTCGACACGAGAAGCAGGACGACATCGACGGCGTCGCGGCGTACATCCCGGGGACGCTGGCCGTCGAGGCGGTCGACGACTACACGTTCCGGTTCACGCTGGAGTCGGCGTTCACCGAGACGCTGGCACAGATCGCGGGCGGCGCGTTCGCTCCGATCCCGGAGGGCTCGGTCGCGTACCCCAAGGACTACGAGGACCACGAGGGCGTGGACGGGCTCATGTACGAGGGCGAGTACGACTACCAGGAGTACTTCTCGACGGACGGCGACGGGCCGTTCTTCGCGGGTACCGGTCCCTTCGAGGTGGAGTCGTGGAGCAAGGGTGACTCGCTCACGCTGACGGCGTTCGACGACTACCACGACGAGGGGCCGTACATCGACGAGATGGTCTACACGGTGATCGGCAATCAGCAGACCCGCTTCTCCAGGTTCACGAACGGGAACCTCGACGTGCTGCTCGAGCAGCAGGAAGGGATGCCGACCGCGGAGTTCAACGCCGACGACCGCAGCATCGACCGCGACCGCGGCACCTACCGCACGGGGACGTACGACCTCGGGAACGGCGAGACGGTCAACTACGGCGAGGCGCCCGCGCTCGACACCGATTACATCGTCTTCAACTGCGCGCGAACGCCGAAGCCGGTCCGGCGGGCCATCGCGTACCTGATCAACCAGGAGCGGATCTCCCAGGACGTGTACAAGGGGCTCTCCCCGTCGGCGTACCACCTCACGCCGCCGGGCGCGTTCATGACCCGCGAGGACGAGAACCCCAGCGAGAACTACACGAAACACTACGAGGACGGTTTCCGCAACCAGCTGGATCAGTTCTCCGACGGCTACCCGTACGGGGCCGGCGAGGCCCGGATCGGCGAGGCCCAGCGCGTCATGGAGGAGGCCGGCTACGGCGAGGACGATCCCTACGAGGTGGAATTCACGGTGTTCTCGGGCGACGGCGCCTGGGACTCGATCGCCCAGACGCTGCGCGACAAGGCGCAGGCCGCCTACATCGACATCAACATCGTGAAGGCCGACTTCGGGACGGTCATCGGACAGGCGCTCAACGGCGCGATGGACATGTTCTCGCTCGGCGACGGGATGGAGTGGCCGGAGTCGGACAACTTCCTCCGGTTCATCCCGCCGTACGACGAGCCCAGCGGGATGTTCACGCGGTGGACGTACCAGGTCGTCTGCTCGGACGTCGACTTCGACGGCGACGACAGCTCGACGGTGCGCGCAAACGTGTACGAGCAGCTCGACGGCGACTTCCCCGAGGACCACGTGAAGGTCAACACCGACGGCAACGAGGTCCGTGTCGCCATCGAGGACGTCGCCCCCGACGAGCTGGAGACGGCGATCGACGACGCCGGCTACGACCACGGCGAGGCGGAGTCGACGCAGGCGCCGTTCGACCCGCTCATGCTCGAAGCCGACCGGGCGTGGGACAGCTACCTCGACAACCGCGGGCCCAGCGACGCCGAGCAGCGCGCCCGCAACGAGGTGTACTACCTCCAGGAGGAGGTCAACTGGGCGGCCGTCCAGGAGCTCCCGCTCGTCCACTCGGTCAACCAGCGCCTGTGGCACGACCGCGTGAACGTCCGGATGTCCGGCACGATGGAGGACCAGACGTTCGACACCCTCACCCTCGAGGACCAGGACGGGAGCTGATCGGCGCGGCGGGCCGTCCGCGTTCCGTCAGGGTTTTCGTACCGCGATCGAACGACCCAACGACTTCGACGCCTCCGACACCAATGAACCGGCTGAAATACATACTCAAGCGGGTCCTGATGGCCGTCCCCGTCCTGTGGCTCGGAACCAGCATGACCTGGTTCATCATCTATCAGGGCCCGGTGGACCCCGCGGCGAACCTCCTCAGCGGCAGCGAACGCCTCACCGAGACGAAGTACGAGGCGGCCCGGACGGAGCTGGGCCTCGACCAGCCGCCGCTGCAACACTACGTCGACTGGATGTGGAGTCTGTTCACGCTGGATCTGGGCCAGACGTGGCTGATCTACCCCGGCTCCAGCGTCGGCGCGCTCGTGCTCGATTTCCTCCCGCGGACGGTGTGGCTCGGCTTCTGGTCGGTGCTCATCGCGGTCTGTGTCGGGATCCCGCTGGGGTTTTACGCCGGGATCCGCTCGAACACCGTCGCCGACTACATCGCCTCCGTCTCGGGGATCGTCTGGCGCGCGATGCCGAACTTCTGGCTGGCGGTCATCCTGCTTGCCGTCCTGGTCGGCTCCGAGTCGCTGCTGGGGTTCGATTGGGACTCGTTCCTGATCCGGCTTCCGACGGGGGTGACGGGCAATCCGGGGCTGTCGTACATGGCCGGCGACCCGCTGGCGTTGTTCACCCAGCCGCGCGACACCCTCGCGGCGATCAAGAAGGTCCTCCCCGCGGCGGTCGTGCTGGGGTCGGCGTCGATGGGCAACGAGATGCGGATCGGCCGGACGGCCGTGCTGGAGGCGAAGAACGAACAGTACGTCGAGTTCGCGCGCGCTCGCGGCGTCTCGGGGCGCGCGATCGTCTGGAAGCACGTGTTCCGGAACGCGCTCGTCCCGCTGGTCCCCGTCATCACCACGGAGGCGTTCCTGCTAATCGGCGGGAGCGTCCTCGTCGAGTCGGTGTTCGGCATCAACGGGATGGGGAAGCTGTTCTTCGACGCGGCGATCCAGGGCGACCTCCCGCTCGTGGGGTCGCTGATGTTCGTGTTCATCGTCCTCCTCCTGAGCATCAACCTCGCACAGGACGTTCTCTACACGCTGATCGACCCCCGCGTGGGCTACGAGGGGACCTGACCGATGGCGACACCACCGACCACGTACACCGACCGCGAGGCGGCACCGCTCTCCCGACGAGTCATGCGAAACCCCCGGCCGGCCGCGGTGTGGGTCGGGGTCGCCGCCGTGCTGTTCGGGCTCCAGGCGGGCGCCGTCGCGCAGCTGCTCGCCTCTGGGCTCGCGGACGCCGTCGCGGCCCTCCCCGGAGTCGCCGTCCCCGCGGGGCTGGCGGCGCTGGAGCGGGCCGCCGACGCGATCCCGACGTTACTGTCGCGGGAGACGATCCCCAATCGGGGGTACTACGACGGCAGCGGCTACGTCGGGACGTTCCTCGGGCTGGCGCCGGACGTGGCGTGGCTGCTGCGCGCGGCGCTGATCTACGCCTACTCCTTCGTGACGCTCGGGTGGCTGTGGGTCGGCTACGAGCGCTACCGAACCCACTACCGCATCGCCGACTGGACGCCCCGCGACGACGTGATCGACCGCTTCCGGGGCCACAGGTGGGGGCTGTTCGGCGTCGCCGTCGTCGTCATGTTCCTCGTGATGGTGGCGTTCGCGCCCGCGCTCAGCCCGACGACAACCGCGGCGAACCTGGAGAACCCGTACAGCCACGAGATCACCTACTGGACCGGCAGCGGAACCGAGACGGTCACCGTCGGCCAGGCGAACCTCGGGTCGGGGTCCCAGGGGACGCCGCAGGAGAACGTCGGACCGATGCAGTACGACGACTTCGGTCGGTTCCACCCGTTCGGGACGCTGCCCGGGGGGAAGGATCTGTTCACCTTCATCGCCCACGGCTCGCGGATCTCGCTGGTGATCGGGCTGGTCTCGGTCGGACTCTCGGTGACCGTTGCGATCGTGCTCGCGCTGCTGTCGGCGTACTACAAGGGGAAGGTCGACCTGGGGGCGGTGCTGGTCTCCGACGCCGTGCTCGGGATGCCGCAGTTGCTCCTGTTGATCATGCTGTCGGTGATCCTCTCGGGGACGTGGATCGGGAAGATCTACTCGGGGGCGTTCGTGCTCGCGCTCATCTTCGCCGGGACGGGCTGGCCCGCGATGTGGCGGTCGTTCCGGGGGCCGGCGCTGCAGGTGTCGAACCGCGAGTGGGTCGACGCCGCGAAGTCGTTCGGCCAGACGCCGACGACGATCATGCGCAAGCACATGCTCCCGTACATCACCGGCTACGTGCTCGTGTACGGCTCGATGACGCTCGGCGGCGCGATCATCGCCATCGCGGGGCTGTCGTTTCTCGGCCTCGGCGTCAACCCGCCGACGCCGGAGTGGGGTCGCGCCGTCAACGCCGGCCAGGAGTACGTGACGACCGCCTCCTGGCACATCTCGCTCATCCCCGGCGTGCTGATCACGCTCGTCGTGACGGGGTTCAACGCGCTCGGCGACGGCGTCCGCGACGCGATCGACCCCGAGTCCGACGCCGAGGAGGCGGGCGGCGCCAGCGGCCGCGGGGGTGGTGCCTGATGCGGCCGGACGGCGCTCGGGAGCGACCGGACGCCGCGACCGGCGGTCGGGAACGGCCCGACGCGGGGAGCGCCCGCGCGGACGGCGGCGATCCCCTGCTCGCGGTCGAGGGGCTGACGACCGTCTTTCACACCGATAAGGAGACGATCCGGGCCGTCGACGACGTCTCCTTCGTCGTCAGGGCGGGCGAGACGCTCGGCATCGTCGGGGAGTCCGGCTCCGGGAAGTCGGTCACCGCCCGCTCGGTGCTGGGGCTGATCGACACGCCCGGCGTCATCGAGGCCGGCTCGATCCGGTTCCGTGGCGAGGAGCTGACCGGCGGCAACTGGGACGCCCACCGCGGCGACGTCTCCATCGTCTTCCAGGACCCCAGCAACTCGCTGAACCCGGTGTACACCGTCGGCAACCAGATCCGCGAGACGCTGCGCATCCACCAGGGGCTGCGCGGGCGTGCGGCCCGGGAGGAGGCGGTGCGGCTGCTGGAGGCGGTCGGCATCCCCGACGCGCGCCGGCGGATCTCCGAGTACCCCCACCAGTTCTCCGGCGGGATGCGCCAGCGGGCGGTGATCGCCGTCGCGCTGGCGTGTGATCCCGACCTACTGGTGTGTGACGAGCCGACGACCGCCCTCGACGTGACGATCCAGGCGCAGATCCTGGAGCTGCTCGGCCGGCTCCAACGCGAGGAGGACCTGGCGATCGTGTTCATCACCCACGACATGGGCGTCATCGAGGAGACGGCCGACCGCGTGAACGTGATGTACGCCGGCGAGATCGTCGAGTCGGCGCCCGTCGACGCCCTGTTCGAGTCCCCGCAACACCCGTACACGCGGGGGCTGCTCGCGTCGATCCCGGGGCGGACGGTGTCGGGCGACCGCCTGCCGACGATCGGCGGCGAGGTGCCCACGCCGACGACGGAGCCCGCGGAGTGTCGCTTCGCCGAGCGGTGTCCGGACGCGTTCGACGCCTGCGAGCGGGTCCACCCCGAGGCGGTCCGCGTCGGGCCCGACCACACCGCGGCGTGCCTGCTCCACGAGGAGGCGTACGAACACGAGGACGGGCCGTCGCGCCGGAGTGCCGACGGCCGCGGCGACCCGACGGACGGCGCCGACGCCGCGACCGACGGGGGTGGGCTCGGATGAGCCGGTCCGACGCCCCGACGGAGCGTGACGAGGGCGAGGAGTCGGACGACGGCTCGCGGTCGGCCGCGGGGGGCGCCGGCTCCGCCGCGCCCGACCCCCACGCCGACGACGCGATCGTGGAGGTCCGTGACCTGCGGACGTACTACGACGACGACGGCTTCCTCGGGGACGACCCGGTGAAGGCGGTCGACGGCGTCTCCTTCGACATCCGACGCGGGGAGACGCTCGGGCTCGTCGGCGAGTCCGGCTGCGGGAAGACGACGCTCGGGCGGACGGTCCTCGGCCTGGAGGAGGCCACCGGCGGCGAGGTGGTCTCGGAGGGGCGCGACGTGGCGAGCCTCTCGGGCCGGGAGCTGCGCGAGTGGCAGCGGGACGCACAGATGGTCTTTCAGGACCCCGAGGCCAGCCTGAACGACCGCATGACCGTCGGCGAGATCGTACGCGAGCCGCTCGACGCCCACGACTGGGGCACCCCCGGGGAGCGGCGCGACCGCGTGTTCGAGCTGCTCGACCTCGTGGGGCTGATCGAGGAGCACTACTACCGCTACCCGCACCAGTTCTCGGGCGGGCAGCGCCAGCGCGTCGGCATCGCGCGGGCGCTCGCGCTCGAACCGGAGTTCCTGGTGCTCGACGAGCCCGTCTCGGCACTCGACGTGAGCGTCCAGGCGCGGGTGATCAATCTCCTCGAGGACCTGCAGGACGAGCTCGGGCTGACGTATCTGTTCATCGCACACGACCTCAGCGTCGTCCGCCACATCGCCGACCGCGTCGCCGTGATGTACCTCGGCGACGTCGTCGAGTTGGGGGAGACGGAGGCGGTGTACGCCGACCCCGCGCATCCGTACACCCGGTCGCTGCTGTCGGCGATCCCGGGGAGCCACACGGGCACCGACCGCGACCGCGTGACGCTACGCGGGACGCCGCCGTCGCCGCGGGACCCGCCGGAGGGCTGTCGGTTCGCGACGCGGTGTCCGGCGAAGATCCGCCCCGACGAGTTCGCCCACCTCTCCGGGACGGCGTGGGAGCGGCTGGACGCGCTCCACACGGTGTTCCGCGAGCGAACGAACGCCGAGACGGGGATCGCGGAGCGACTGAAGCGTCGTCTCGGCCTCGCCGTGGCCGCCGACGACATCGACGAGGTGGTCGCCGACCTGTTCGGCTGGCACCCCGGCGGGGGGTCGACCGCCGAAGGGCTCGGACCCGACGAGCCGCTGCTGTCGGGCGAGGCCCGGGCGGCCGTCGAGTCGGCGGTGAACGCCGCACGCCGCGGGGACGACGCCGAGGCGACCGCGATCCTCACCGACGCGTTCGGCTCCGTCTGCGACGAGCGACGGCCCGAGGAACACCGGGTCGGCGACGACGGTCGGACCAGCGCGTGCGTCCGTCACGACAGCGGGTACGAGTCGCCCGGGACGGTGATGGCCCGACGGTACGGTCGCGGCGACGACTGAGGAGGCCGTTCGAGTGGTGTGACGGCCGGCCGACGCGATCGCGGGGCGTAGAGAAACGAATGCGGAACACGCCCTCACTGACCGGAGAGATCGTAAGCGGGTAAGAGGAGTGACGATAGCGAATCTGGCTGTGAAAAAGAGCTCTGTAGCGAGGTCGCCTCGTATGGCTGACTCGGAAACTCTATTGATCTGAAGTCAATGCAGCCCTCAATCGTTTACTGATATAATGACAGATAAATTTGATTTGTCGGACGTACTCTCTTTATTCCTCTTTTTCCTCTTACTCGTGAGCTTTGTAGTTGGAATAGTTGTCGATGGGTCCATGCTATTCGGCATCCAGAATAACGCTTCAGCGGGAGACCCAGCAACTACAATTCCGGTCGCGATCGGCTTCCTCTGTGGGGGACTGTCATACTATCTCTCATCGAAATCTTCCGCGTGAGAAGGCAATGAGTCGCTAAAAAGAGTGTATGAACGTACGTTACGACTTTTTACCTATACGTGCTACAGGCTTCTATGCAGGAGTCGTACTTAGCACTCGGCGTCGTCGCGCTTGTAGGAATCGCTGCGTTCACTGCACTTCGTGGCGTCAGCATACCGGCTACAGGTACAGTCGTATTTTTGCCGGTTGCACTTTGGACTGGTCAGTTCTTCCTGACCGACGCTACCTTGCTACTGGATCCGGTACTTGAATCTGTATTCTGGGCGCTGGCAGTAACTATCCCCGTAACCGTAGTCGGAATCAGCCTTGGTAGACTAGCCAGAGCGCGAGTAGACGAGGAATGGGAGGCTACTCGTTTAGATGACCTGCTAACCGGCCAAAGCTCCAAGATCGCGATCGGGTGGATCACGGCCGGGGTTATCAGCTTTATATTGGCATTCGTATTCCTTAGCACGTCGAACGCACAGGGATTCCTTGCCGGAGTCCCAGGTGGTTCGCTCTCGGCATATCTGATCGGATCCTTGTTGATCGGTCTCCCCACTGCATATCAAAGCTTCAGAAACGAAGGGTTGCTCATCAGCTGGGTCTTGTCGTTCGGGCTTCCGTATGCTCTTCTTCTTGATGGATTCCTTGCGAGCAACAGCGAACCACCGCTCGTGGACATGATTTACGCAGGAGCGATTGCCCTTGGAGTGGCAATCGTTCTGGGGACGTTCTGGTTCGCAGTTGGAGTCGGCCTGAAACGACTTGCTGGCGGTAATTCAGGAGTATCCTCAGAAGAAAGCAGAGCAGTATGACTCTACAAGGGGTTAGCCGTAGTAGTACCCGCTCTTGTCTTTAATTCGGTAGATCCCTGTGCCGAAAACGTATGAATAAGCATCAGTGGGCGACTGACCATTGACCAGAGAGGATACGTACCAGTTTCCGTTCTCCTCCGCGAAGGCTACTGAGCCACTGTCACCACTAGTGACGTCGTTGTCCTGGCCCCACTGGACCTGTCCTTTCTTCTCGCCGGTGCAGGTGTTGTCGTCGACGACAGTACCGGAGATCTGCTTGAGATCGCCGAAGGTTTGACAGGAAGCTACCCCGACCTTCCTGACCCCTTTACCTGCTGCTTTTCTGTCAGAGAGGGAGTCTTTCGTGAACGAATCAGTGATATCGAAGTAGGAGGGATCAGATGGAGTGGAGTCTGGCTTAGCGATCTTCGGGAGCGGATCGTGTGAACTGTTCGTGTTTACCGCGACGAAATCCTCGAAGTTCAGCGCCGTTTCGACTTTACCAACTGAATCACCGCCGTATGGGTGATAGAGCTTTCTGCCCTCTGTGTTCGAACCACAGGTGTCGTAGATGTGTTGACAGGTGCCGAAGTATTCCACATCGTCGTCGGTGTTGAGGACCCGTGGTCCCCCTGAACCACCGCCGTCTGGAGAAGCGACTTGAACGCCGCCAGGAACGTCTGAGCCGTAGTCGTCGCCTCCGTGACACCCATCCACCGGCTTTCGCTCTCCGACCTCTGTGACCTCGATAGGAACTCCTTCGACTTGCTCAGGAATAACTCCTCGAGGATTCGCAGTAGAGTCCATCCGGATCTCTACGTTGATTCGGGAGTTTTTACCTCCGTAGTCTCCGGGCACGAGCCATTGACCGACGATATCGGTATGCCTGTCGATAAAGCGGACACGTTGATTGACTCGCTCCGCCTGCTGGTAGTCGTTGTACCAGTCTGCGGGTACGTTCTTCGTCTCATCGGTAGTGAGACCGATGGAAATCGGGACCTGATCAGAGCTCGCCCCGCGAACGTCTTCTGCGGTAATGGTAGCTGCCGTTGTCGCACTAAACCCGAGGCCGAGAAGGGTTTTCGAGAAACAACGTCGTCCCATCTTCGAGAGTTTCTTTTTATGAATGTCCTGTACGCGTGGTCTTTCTGAGCCGTCTGACATCGTTTGAACCCCGGGATTGTGCATAGAAGGGATGGCATATATTTTTAGTTAGTGTCTGAATTAATACTACAGGCAAAATATTCGAACTGGTGAGAAAGCTATGTCCCCTGTGCAAATAAACACGCTGTGAACAGAGACTCACGTAGTGCAGAATGAATCTACCATAGAAGTTTGAGTCTCCCCAAGTGATCTGGAGTACGTGAATATCCGAAACCCAACGCGCGGCATTAGATATAGCGAAATACAATATACACGACCGCCCTCGGTCGTCCGACCGCGGCCCCCGGGAACGAAACCGAGACCGACAGGTCACGAGGAGCCGGCTCTCGGAGGCGGACGGCTACCTCGACGACCGACTCCGACGGGCGGAGCCTCGCGAACCGGTGACGCGGATCGGAGACGGGTCGCTCGAACCGACGGCGGCGAGCGGAGGGGCGTGACCGGGTGACGGGGCTCGGAAGGGGTCCACGCGGTCACAGCGGCTATCGAGGGTAGCAAACAAGACGGCATGCACCTGCGGCGACGCGGGCCGACTTGGCGGAACCGACACTGTACCCCGGGCGGATCGTCGGCACCAGGCTCGCTCCGGTCACCGACGGCACACTTCGACGGAGACGCGAGCGGAGCGTCGCATGGAGGGCCAGGAGAGTTCCGCGCGAGCCCGTCACGACCGACGCGCGGCCCGCTCACAAGCGCGTGCAAGCGGACAGCCCGGGCGTCGAGACCTTCGGCTGTGACGGTGCTGCGCCGGTCCCATCGGCAAGCGACGCGCCGGCGGACCTCTCGGGTCGACGACGAGCGCGTCGGTCTCGTCGTCAACCGCAGCGAGCCGCCGACGCGGGGTGCGAGCACGCATTGAGCGTCGAGCGGGGCGTCGCCCCCGCGGAGCCACGCCGCGGCCGGGGAGCGACAACCGCCGGAGTGAGAACTCGCGACCGGAGCCGGGGACGACGACTCGAACGGGCCGCCGCCGCTCAAGTCGACGCAGTAAGACTGATTATTTCTTCACGGTCGGCGTCAACATCTCTCCCCTCATTCTCCCTCGGACCGCGGTGAGATCACCGTCAACCGGCTATTTCTCGTACCGCGATTCTCGATGCACGACACAGAATTACAGCCTTAGGACTCGGAAGTGCACCAGATTCATGTGGTTCGCCGTGGAGTGGCGGATATGAGCGAGGCGGACGCCGACACCGAACGCGTCGCCGTCACCGCGCGGGTACCGGCATACCAGAAGGAGGCGTGGGTCGCCGACGCCGACCGGCTCGACATGTCACAGTCGGAGTTTCTCCGGACGATGGTCCAAGCCGGCCGCCGCGACCTCGGGATCGCCGAGGAGTTCGGCCCCCCGAACGCGGCCGACCGAGCGGAGGGACCGGATCACAAGGAACCGGCAGCGAGCGCCGGGAGCGAGGATGTCCCCTCTCCCTCCGCCGACCCCGGGGGTAGCGACCTCGAAGACCGGCTCCTCGACGCGCTCGAACGGGAGGGCGTCATGTCGTTCGACGGACTGGTCGAGTCGGTCGCCGGCGACATCGAGCAGCGTGTCGACGAGACGATGGGCGACCTCCAGTCGCGCGGGCGGGTCCGCCACAGCGGCCGCGACGGCGGGTACACCCTGGTGGAGCGATGAGTGGCGGGGAACGGGACCGGGCGGGCGGAGAATCGGCTCTTGGGGACGCCGCTCCGGGAGCGACCGCCGACGTCGGCGGGGACCCGATCGATTACTTCCTGCAGGACATGGAGCTACACGGCAAAAGCGACCGGACCCGCGCCGAGTACGGTCGGGTGCTGCGGCGGTTCGCGGCGTTCCTTCGGGACCCCGATCGGGGGCCCGGCGGCGGCGCGGCCGATCCGGGTGAGGCCTCCCACCGCGACTGTATGGCGTTCGTCCACGCCCTCCGCCGCGACCCGGAGCTGGCGGAGTCGACGACCGCGACGTACGCGGCGTACCTCCACCGCTTCTTCGCGTACATGACGCAGGTCGGCGCCTTCGACGCGAACCCGATGACGCTGGTGATGGAGGAGCTCGACGAGCGCATCGACCCCGACCCGACGCGCCGGGAGATCTCCGTCCCCCGGATGCGGGAGTTCGTCGCCGAGATCGACCACCCGCTGGAGCGAGCGCTCGTGATCACGCTGTTGAAAACGGGTATGCGCGTCGGCGAGCTGTGCAACCTCGATCTGCGGGACTTGACGCTGGATCGCCGGCTCCCGGGCTACGACCCGGGCGACCGCGCGCAGCTGGACGGGCGGCCGGACTCGCTGTACGTCGCCAGCGAGCCGGCCGTCGGCGAGCCGTACAACGGCGAGGAGCGCACCGCCTCGAACAAGCGCAAGCGAGGGACCGTGATCCCGGTGGACGGGGAACTCGCGGAGACGCTCGTCCGGTGGCTCGTGGTGCGCCCGGACGCCGTCTCGCCCGCCGAGCCGCTGTTCGTGGGCACCGCCAGCGGCTGGGGCGAGCGGCTCACGCCCGAGCAGGTGGGCCGCGTCGTCCGCGAGCACGCCGCGCGGGCGGGCTGGTACGAGCGCGGCGCCGGCGCCACGGGGAACGTCACCCCACACTACTTCCGGCACTTCTTCACGACCCATCTCCGGGACCGCACGGGCGACCGCGGCGTCGTGAAGTACCTCCGCGGCGACGTGGCCGACGACATCATCGACACGTACACCCACAACTGGGGGGACAACGTCCGCGAAACGTACGAACGACACGTCTACTCGCTGCTGGAGTGACCGAGACGACGAGGGTCGGTCGGTCGGAGGAGCCGGCCGCTCGCCGCCACCGCGGCCCGATCTCCGCTCGGGTGAGAAACTGACCTCCGTGCGTCGTCACGTTCGGCCGGTCTAGTGCAGTCGAATAAATCGCATGTGGCTATATCGAATCTGCCAGTGACCACCCGGTCCGGGCGGTCGCTCGCGAGGATCGAACGGCCAGGAGCGTCCGCGTGGAGCCGAGAGCGTCGGGGGAGCTATCCCGACGGTCACGAGTAGTCACGAGCCAGCCTCGGCGTCGACCGGTTCGATCAGCGACGGGTCGTCGTTCGCGGGGGAGTTCACCCGCGTCGACACCCGGTACCAGCGGAGGTCGTCGCCGGGGTGCGGCTCCAGCAGCTCCGGCTTCCCGAGGTCGCCGGCGAGCCAGTCGCGTTCGCGGTCCGGCGGGAGGACGACGGCCATCCGGTGGTGGAGGTCGGCCACGCGGTCGTTCGGCTCGGTCGTGAGGACGGCGAACGCCTCGACGCGCTCGGCGGCCGCGTCGTCGTCGCCGCCGGCGCCCCACTCGCCGAGGCCGGCCTGTCGCCCCGGCGTCGGCGGCTCCCACGTCGCGTGGATCCCGGCCATGCCGAACACGCGCTCGTCGTCGAAGGCGACCCGGTAGGGCCGCTTCTCGCCCGCGTGGTCGCTCCACTCGTAGAAGCCGTCCGCCGGGACGAGACACCGCCGCGACTCGAAGGAGTCGGCGAACGTCCGCTTCTCGTCGACCGTCTCCGTCCGGGCGTTGATCAGGTCGAACGACTCCTCGGCCCACTGGGGCGTGTACCCCCAGGTCATCCGCCGGAACGTCTCGGGAGCGTCGCCGGCGAGCACCGGGAGGTCCTGTCCGGGAGCGCAGTTGTACCGCGGCGTCCAGTCGTCGGGCACCGCGGCGTCGAACCGCTCGGCGAGGTCGGCTCCGGGGACCGTCAGCGAGTAGCGTCCGCACATGCTGTCTCGACTATAGGCCGACACTCGGTTAACCGTACCGCGATGTCCGCCCCAGTTCGTTCCGACGCGGCCGCCGGTGACCGACGGACGACTACGCCGGCGACGGGCGCGAGCGGGGCCGCCGGCCGTGCGACCGTCGAGACACCGCGACGCATCCGAACGCTTTACGTCCGGTACGACCCCAGATCGAACGACACGGCGGTCGCGCACGGGCGACCCGGGACGCGACCGTAGCCACACCATGCGCATCAGAAACAGCTTCATTCCGGTGAGGGGGGTCGGCGAGACGACGGAACGCAGGATGTGGGAGCACGGCATCCGCGAGTGGGGGGAGTTCCGCACGGAGCGCGCGCCGGGCGTCGGCGCGACGACCGCCTCCCGCATCGAGTCGTTCGTCGACGAGGCGGCCGAGCGCCTCGACGACCGCGACGCCGACTTCTTCGACGGCAGGTTCCCCTCCGGCGAGCGATGGCGACTGTACGAGGACTTCCGCGACGGGGCGTGCTTCTTCGACATCGAGACCACCGGCCTCTCGCACGACCGCGACCGGGTCACGACCGTCTCGTTCCACCGCGACGGCGAAACGGAGACGCTGGTCCGGGGGCGGGACCTCACCGCCGACGCCGTGTCCGAGCAGTTCGCCGCCGCGGACCTGCTCGTCACGTTCAACGGGACGCGGTTCGACGTCCCGTTCCTCGAGACATCCCTCGGTCTCGACGTCGGGACGCCGCATCTGGACCTCATGTACCCGTGCCGGACGCTCGGGCTGACGGGCGGGCTGAAGCCGATCGAGACGGAGCTGGGGATCGCCCGCGACGGGCCGGAGCTCACCGGCCGCGACGCCGTCCGCCTGTGGTACGAGTACGAGGACGGCGACGAGCGGGCGCTGGAGCGGCTCGTCTCCTACAACCGCGACGACACGGTGAACCTGCGGACGCTCGCCGACGAGGTCGCCGCGCGGCTCCACCGCGAGACGGTGCCCGACGACGCCAATGTCGGCGATCCGCTCGGCGGGGTCGCGACGGGGCCGCGATAGCGACTGCGGGGGCACCGGGGAGCCGGCACGCTTTTCACAGCGGCGGCAGCCCCACGTCCAATGAGCGACACCGCCGAGCCGACGGACGGGGACGGAGAGCGCCCGACGACGCCCGCCGAGGCCGATCCCGCGGACGCCGACGCCTCCGAGACGGTGCCGGAGGTCGAACTGGGGCTGTATCAGGTGACCGTGCGGGTGAGCGGGCAGGCCGACGACGACCTCGCGGAGGTGGAGGAGACGGCGACCCGGCTGGTCGACCACCTCGTCGAGCGCGCCAGCACGCTGGAGGAGGAGCCGGACGAGCGCGGCCTCGGGTGACCCGGGCGGGTCGACCCGCCCGGGCGACGGCGGTCAGACGATGTCGCCGACGCGGCGCGGCTCCCCCGAGAACGACGGCGACTCCTCGACGATCTGGAGCACCTCGTGGTCGGTCACGTCCACGTACGACTTCCGGGTCGCCTCCTCGATCAGCTCCTTCTCCAGCCTGAACTCGGTCCCCTCGTAGACGACGTCGACGCCGGTCTCGTCGAACGACAGCGCGGTCATGGTCGACGGTAGTCGGCGGGCGCACATAAGCGACCGGCACGGGACGCGCCGGGGCGGCGACGCCGCCACGGGGACCGAAAGCGCCTTTCGACGGCCCGGCCGATCCACCGCCATGGTATCCGTCGCGCTCGCAGGCAAGCCCAACGCGGGCAAGTCCACGTTCTACACGGCCGCCACGATGGCCGACGTGGACGTGGGCAACTACCCGTTCACGACGATCGACCCGAACCGCGGCGTCACCCACGTGCGAACCGACTGCCCGTGTCTGGCCCGCGAGCAGCGCTGCGGCGACGAGCACTGTCGCGACGGGAAGCGCTACGTGCCGATCGAGCTGCTGGACGTGGCCGGGCTCGTCCCCGGCGCCCACGAGGGGCGGGGGCTGGGCAACCAGTTCCTCGACGCCCTGACGGACGCGGACGTCATCCTCCAGGTCGTCGACGCCGCCGGCGCGACGAACGCCGAGGGCGAGCCCTGCGAGGTGGGCGAGTACGACCCCGTCGAGGAGGTGGACTTCGTCGAGGCGGAGATGGACGCCTGGCTGGCGGGCGTTCTCGACCGCAACTGGGAGTCCGTCGAGCGGAAGTCGCGCTCGCCCGACTTCGAGATCGAGGCGGCGCTGACGGAGCTGTTGACCGGGTTCGGCGCCGCGGAGCACGACGTGACGGCGGTCCTCCGCGGGCTCGACTACCCCGAGGACCCGATCCGGTGGACCGACGAGCACCGCGCGGCGCTCGCGGCCGACGTGCGCGCCCGGACCAAGCCCATCGTCCTCGTCGCCAACAAGGCCGACATCGCCCCGGAGGGGAACGTCGAGCGCCTGCGTGAGACCGACAAGCCGGTGGTCCCGGCGACGGCCGACGGCGAACTCGCGCTCCGCCGGGCCGCCGAGGCGGGCGCCGTCGACTACGACCCCGGGGACGACGACTTCGCGATCACCGGGGCGGTAAGCGACCGGCAGGAGGCGGGGCTTGAGCGGATCCGCGAGGTGACCGAGCGGTTCGACGGCACCGGCGTCCAGGCGGCACTGAACGAGGCGGTGTACGGCCTGCTCGACCGGATCACGGCGTTTCCCGTCCGGAACGAGACCCGCTGGACGGACGCGACGGGGGACGTCCTCCCGGACGCGTTCCTGCTCCCGCGCGGCAGCGGTCCGCGGGACCTCGCGTACGCGGTCCACACCGACATCGGCGACGGCTACCTCCACGCGGTCGACGCGCGGGCCGACCGCCGGACGGGCGAGGAGACGGAACTGGAAGAGGGCGACGTGATCAAGGTCGTCTCGACGGCGACGTGAGGGCGAGCCGCCTCGCGCTCGACGGCCGCCGTGGAGGCGACCCGCCTACGGCGCGAACGACAGGTCCCACTCCCCGTCGGCGACCACGTTCACGAACGCCGGCCCGTCGATCCGGGCCGTCGTCGACCCCTCGAACCGCCCGACCTCGTTGAACACGATCTCCCCGAACGCCTCCGGGTCGAGCGGGACCGTCTCGACGATGAAGTTGCTCTCGCCGTCGTGAGAGCCCGTCGTCTCGGTCGGGCCGTCGAACCCGATCGGGCCGAGAAACGAGAGCCCGGCGCCCGTCGCCTCCGTCGGGAGCGCGCCGACGTCCGGGTCCGTGGGCTGTTCGAGAGTCAGCTCCCACGGTCCGTCGGCGTCGACGTTGACGACGTGAGCTCCGTCGGCGCGAACTTCGGCGACCTGTGACCCCTCCACCCGGCCGATAGTGCTCACGAGAGAGACGTCCTCGTAGCTTTCGCCCTCCAGCGTCAACAGCTCCACGATGAAGTTCGACTCCCCCTCGTGGGCGAACGTCGCGGTGACCGGGGCGGCGTTCAGGTCGAGCTCGTCGGTCGTCGCCGTCCCGCTCCCGGAGAACGTCCACCGCTCGGCCGGATCCGACGTTCCGGTCCCGGACGCCGGCGACTCCGTCGCGCTCTGCTCCTCGGGGGACCGACCCGACACGACCCCGCCGGTGACGACGGACCCGACGATCAGGGCGGCGTACGCTCGTCTGTTCACGACGCGTTATGATAGGCTGTCGAACATCTCTCTTTCCACCGACTACCGACGCTTCCGTGCAGGGTACATCGGGATTCGTGGCCACGAGCGAGCCGGATCCCGGCCGATACGACCGTCGCCTCACCGGACCGCCGCGGCGGCCTCCGCGACGGTCTCCATCGCCGCCTCCAGTTCGGCCTCGCCGGCCGCGTACGAGATGCGCGCGTGGCCGGCGCCGTGCTCGCCGAACGCCTCGCCCGGCACCACGATCACGCCGCGCTCGATGCACTCGTCGACGAACCCCTCCGGCACCCGCGGCATCGCGTAGAACGCGCCCTGTGGCGTCGGGCAGTCCAGTCCCGCCTCGGCGAGCCCGTCGAGCACGAGGTCGCGGCGGCGCTCGTAGGCCCCGCGCATCTCGTCGACGACGCCCTGCGGGCCGGCGAGCGCGGCCTCGGCGGCGTACTGGGCCGGGGCGGAGGCGCACGCCTGGACGTACTGGTGGACGCGGAGCATCCGCTCGATGCGGTCGGTCGCGCCCGTCACCCAGCCGAGCCGCCAGCCGGTCATGGAGTAGCGCTTCGAGCAGGCGTCGATCGCGACGACGTTCTCGCGCTCGAACTCCAGCGGGGAGCGGTGGTCGCCGTCGAAGACGAACGGGGCGTACACCTCGTCGGAGACGCACAGCACGTCGTGCTCGCGGGCGATGCGCGCGAACTCCCGCACGTCCGACTCCGGGGAGACCGTGCCGGTGGGGTTGCCGGGGCTGTTGACGACGAACGCCGCGGTGTCGTCGGTGATCGCCGCCTCGACGGCCGCGGGGTCGACGGTGAGGTCCTCGCGCAGCGGGACCGGGACCGGCTCCCCGCCCGCCAGCTTCGCGAGCGCGTCGTAGGCGACGAACCCCGGGTCCGGGATGATCACCTCCTGCCCCGGCTCGACGTGGGCCTCCATCGCGAGGTGGAGCGCCTCGCTCCCGCCCGCGGTGGCGATCACGTCGTCGGGGTCGACGTCGACCCCCTGGTCGGCGGCGTGTCGGTCGGCGATCGCCGTCCGCAGTTCCAGGGTTCCCTTGTTGCTGGTGTAGCCGTCGGTGTCGCCGGCCTCGATCGCGTCGACCGCGGCGCGTCTCGCGTGCTCCGGCGCCGGGAAGTCGGGCTGGCCGAGCCCGAGGTTGATCGCGTCGTCGCCGGCGGCCTCGAACACCTCGCGGATGCCGCTGATGGAGATCCGCTCCACGCGGTCGGAGAACCTCGTCATGGGGGAACCGCCGGCGGCGCCGGTGTTAGGCGTTTCCCCATCCCCTCGCCGCCCGCGTCGTCCCGTCCGTCCGCGCCTCCGTCCCCCGCGGCGGCGTCTCCGATCGAGGGCCCGTCGGCCGCGGGCGACCCGCCACAGTCCAGCTCGGTTCCCGGGACGACCCGCGAGGCGACCGTCCCGACGCCCTCGCCGGGGCCGCACGGCGCCGTGGGCGGTCGGCCGTGCGGCGCCACGGTGGGCGCGATCCGCTACTGGTACATCCGGAGCGTCTGGGCCTGCGAGACGGTCCGGTCGCCCTGCTGCATCCGGGTGGCGAGCCGTTCTTTCGCGCGCTGGATCCGCTCGGCCTGCTCCTCCAGTTCGTCGACGCCGACGTCGAGTCCCGTGATCGGCTCGACGGCTCCCTCCAGCACCACGCGGGCGGCCATCGGGTCGGGGAACTGGGAGTCGACATCGACGACGATGCCGACGGCGTCGAGACCCGTCTCCAGCGCGTGCGCCAGCAGCGCGCCCGTCGGTCCCGAGACGAGCCCCGGCGATCCCGGGCCGGTCAGCCCCGCCCGGTCGAGCATCGTCCCGCCGTCGCCGACGGCGATCCCGTGCAGCGCCGGCGGCCCCTCGGCGGAGCCGTCGCGGCGCAGGCCGGCGACGTACAGCGGCGTGACCGACGCCTCGTCGAACCACTCCGCGATGCAGCCGCCGAACTCCTCGGCTGCGTCGGGGGAGACGGGGACGTCCGACTGGAGGACGAGCATGTCGGAGTCGTCGGTCGCGTGCAGGCGGACGGGCGTGCGGACGGTGCGGTCCTCGCCGGAGTACGACGCCGTCGGGGGGAGGGCGTCGCAGTGGACGTTCGCGTAGTGGTCCATGTCGAACGCCTCGACCAGGTGGTCGGCGACGATCTTCCCGACGAGTCCGGCGCCGGGCAGCCCCTCGACCAGCACCGGCTCGTCGAACTCCCGCTCGGAGACCACATCAATGTGTCCCATGCCTAACCGTTCCGTCGACCGGCGGATAAATCCACGCCGGACGGGGGGCCGGGGATGCCTGCGGCGTGGCGCCGTCGACGGGTGGCCGGGGCGCGAGGGCGTTCGAAACCGACAAGCGCGGCGGCGCGAACCGGTGGGACATGAACGAGACCGGCGACCCGCTCGACCGCTACGCGTCGCTCGTCGACGACGAGGCGGCGTTCCGGGCCGCCTGCGACCGCCCGCTCCCGTCGGTCGTGCGCGTCAACGGGCTCGCGGCCGACGCCGACCGCGTCGCCCGCGCGTTCGACGAGGAGGGCACCGGCTACGAGCGCGCCGACTGGCACGACGGGGTGTTCCGGATGGCGGGACGCTCGCCGGGGACGACGTGGCCGTACGCCCACGGCTGGGTCCACGGGCAGGAGGAGGTGTCGTGTCTCCCGGCGCTGGCGCTGGACCCCGACCCCGGGACCCGGGTGTGGGACGCCTGCGCGGCGCCGGGGAGCAAGACGACGCAACTCGCCGACCGGATGGGCGACACGGGCGTGCTCGTCGGCAACGACACCAGCCTCGGCCGGCTCTCGGCGCTGCGGCACAACGCCGAGCGGCTCGGCGTGACGAACCTCGTCGTCGACCGGCAGGACGCGCGCAACTACTCGCTGAACGGGCTCGGCTTCGACGCCTTCGACGCGACGCTGGTGGACGCGCCCTGCTCCTGTGAGGGGACGATCCGGAAGAACCCCGACGCGTTCGACACGTGGACGCTCGACCACGTCCACGGGGTGGCGGGCGTCCAGAAGGGGATCCTCCGGCGGGCGATCCGGGCGACCCGGCCCGGCGGCACCGTCGTCTACTCGACGTGTACGTTCGCGCCCGAGGAGAACGAGGCCGTCCTCGACCACGTGCTCGACGCGGCGGACTGCCGGATCGTCGGGTGGGACTGCCCACTGGAGTCGGTTCCGGGCGTCACCGAGTGGGAGGGGGAGACGTTCGACCCGAGCGTCGAGCGGGCAACCCGGATCTACCCCCACCACAACGACACGGGCGGCTTCTTCCTCGCGAAGCTCCGGGTGGGGAGCCCGGACGACCGAGACGATGCCGGCGAGGCGGAGGCGGCGGCATGACCGACGGCGAGGGGGCGCCCGGCAACGACGGCGGGCAGTTCGACCGTCTTCCGGCCGACGCGGCCGAGCGCGAGGTCGCGGGGCGCGCGACCCGGGCGGCGGTGCTCGACTGGTGGGCGGAGCGCTTCGGGATCCCGCCGGAGACGTTCGACGGTCACACCTTCTGGGAGAAGGGGAAAGGGAAGATCTGGGCGTTCGCGGGCGACCTGCCGAGCCCGCAGGAGCGCGAGGGGCTCGGGATGACGGTGCTGCGGACGCGCCAGGAACACTGGAAGCCGACGACGACGGCCGCGCGCAGGTGGGGCCACCTGGCGACGCGCAACGCGATCGAGCTGTCGCCCGGCGAGGCCGCAGCCTTCGCCGCGGGCCACGACCAGGAGCTCCCCACGTGGGACGGCGACTGGGGCTACCTGATCGCGACGCACGCGCTGGCGGGCGAGCAGGTCCCCGTCGGCGTCGGGCTGTACCTGCACGGCGAGCTCCGCTCCGTGGTTCCGAAGGGGTATCGGGAGGAGCTGCCCGACCTCGGCCGATAGGGCGCCGGCGGCCCGCGTGCCGCGTCAGCCGTCCGTCCGCTCCCGGACCGTCCCGCCGCTTAGCCCCTCCCAGGCGACGCGGTAGCCCAGCGCCGACAGCGCCGCGCTCGCGTCGGTCAGCCCCGCGTCCGCCAGCACCGCCTCGGCGTCGGCATAGGCCATCCCCGCCTCGATCCCGTCGCCGACGCGCTCCAGCACCGCCGGCCGGACGAGCGTGCCGCCGAGCCGACGGTGCTCGGGGAACGCTACGTCGTCAAGGGCGTCCGCGGGAACGCCGTGCTCGTCGGCGAGGTCCTCGACCCGGGCCACGTCGCCGTCGGGGACCAGTTCCGCGGGGAGATGGGCGGTCACCTCGCCCTCCAGGTCCGCCTCGTACTCGCGGAGCACGTCGACCACGTCCTTCAGGCGGACGCTGCCGGAGTAGGTGACGACGCGGTGGTCCTCGGCGGCGATCTCCTCGCCGACGCCGAGGCTCTCGTCGACGGCGACGATCAGCTCCACGTCCTCCACGTCCGCGAGCTGCCCGAGCTTCTTCTCGACGTACTCCGGCGTCCAGAAGCCCATCACCTCGAAGAAGACGCGACGGTCGGCGTGGCGGTAGTCGAACGCGAAGTCGGGGATCATCACGCTGGCGCCGACGCGCAGCGGCTCCGGCTCCCGCGTCAGCGCCCAGTCGAGATCCAGCGCCCGGAACCGGGCGGCGAAGTCGGCCTCGACGCCGGAGTCGAACGACGGCTCCGCCAGCGGCTCGACGCCCGGCACGGAGACGTCCTCGTGGGTGAGCCGGAGCTCGTACTCGCGGCCGCGATCGTCGATGTCCGCCTCCAGCTCCCACTCGGCGGCCGTCGCGGCGACCGTCCGGAGCAGGCGCGCGAACGCCGTGCCGTAGCGGCGCGTCCGGTGGAACAGCGCGTCGGGTCCGGTGACGACCACCGTCCGGTCGCTGGGACCGTCGCCGGCGGACATCGGCCGTCCGCCGGCGGAGCCCCGCTCGTCCTCATCGCCGTCCGCCCGGATCTCGTACAGGAGGCCGAGCCGCTTGGCCGCCGACACCAGCGCCTTCGGGTCCGTCGAGCGCACGCGCACCTCCGTGGCGTCGAACAGCGCAGTCTGGGCCAGCGAGAGGTCGTACTGCACGAGCAGTTCCTGCGGATCCCACCGGGAGTCGAACGCGGCAAGCACCTGGTTCGCGTCGCGGTCGGCGTACAGCGACGACTCGACGTCGTCGGGGGCGACGCCGAGGCGGTCCGCGGCCCGCTCCAGCGCCGCCGTCCGCTCCCCGTCGCCCGCGACCCCGACCGCCTCGGCGCTCTCGAAGGCGACCCGTCGGGCGCGACGCGGCGGGACGCGGGCGCGCGTCTCGACGGTCGCCTCCCGGTCGAGCAGCGACGCGAGCCCGCGGACGAGCTTGAAGTCGTCCGCCTCCCGCTCCAGCGCCGTCACCGCCTCGTCGAGGGTCGCCCGACGGCTGCCGACGTGGCCCTGATAGACGCCGACGAGCCGGGCGGCGAGCCGGGCCGGGTCGTCGGCGTGGTCGTCCCCGAACTCCCCCGCGACGAACTGCGGGCGGTAGCCCCCGCGGCGACTGACGCGGAGGAGGTCCTTCCTGAGCACGGCTTCTGCAGTGTCCTACCGCGCCGAGGAGTAAAGCGGCGACGGTGTGGCGGCGACCGGGGGGTCGAGCGGTCGACCGACCGAGGGACGGTCGAGGATCCGGCGGTCGGCCAACTGTGACGCGGTCGCCCTCGCGCGGATGGACAAGGCTCATGTCGGACCCGCGGAACCGGGGAGGTGTGAACCGGCGTCGCTTCCTCCGGTCGGTCCCGCGGCTCGCCGCCGTCGGCGGTGCCGCCGCCGGTGCGGGCTGTGTAGATCGGGTCTCGCCGACCGGCCCGCGAACGCCGCCACGGTCGCCCGAGTCGACCCGGTCGGGCGGCCGTGGGCTGGTCGTCGCGGACTTCGCCGACGAGGAGGGCGAGGACGGGACCCTCGTCGTACGCGTCACCGTCGAGAACCGCGGCGCAGAGGCGGAAAGCGGGACGGTCGTCGTCGAGGCCAGCGCGGGCGACGCCGAGGAGACGGTGACCGAGTCGGTGACCGCGGAGTCGGGCGAGCGGACGGAGGTGGTCCTCGGGACGTCGCTGTCGTTCGAGGAGTTCAGCCGGAGCGGGTCGCTGCGCGTCGAGATCGTCTGACTGCGGGCGGGTCGGCCGGGGGTTCCGAGGCCGGCGCCGGGAACCGGAACGGCCTCAGCGTCGCCGACGCGCGACCCGCTCCTCGGCGGTTTCGTTCGTCACCAGCTCGTACAGCACCGCGGTTCCGGCCGCCTCGTCGCCGGGACGGAGGATCCGGCCGAGCCGCTGGGTGAACTCCCGCTCGGACCCGCTGCCAGAGAGGATGACGCCGACGCTCGCGTCCGGCACGTCCACCCCCTCGTCGAGCACGTTCGCGGCGACGACGCGGGTGTAAGTGCCGTCGCGGAACCGCGAGAGCGTCTCCCGGCGCTCCTCGGCGCCGGTTTCTGCGGTGATCGCCGGTATCAGGAACCGCTCGGAGATGCGGTACACCAGGTCCGTGTGGGCGGTGAACACGATGACTCGCTCGCCGCGGTGGCGGTCGAGGATCCGCGACAGTTCCGCGAGCTTCGCGTCGGCGTTCATCATCACCTCGCGGGCGCGCTGCTTCGCCAGCAGCGCCTCCCGCGCCCGGGGGTCGGTGCCGGACCGCTTGACCAGCTCCTGGTAGTCCGACCCCGAGGAGAAGGTGATGTTCACGTCGCGGACGTAGTCGACGAACGTGCCCTGAGCGGCCTCGTAGCGCTCGCGCTCCTCGTCGGCGAGCTCCACCTCGACCCGGCGCACCTCGTAGTCGGCGAGGTGGTCGCCCGCGAGGTCGTCGGCGTCCAGTTCGTGGACGACCGGGCCGACCAGCTCCGCGACGGCCTCGTGGGCGCCGTCCGGCCGCTCGAACGTCGCGGTGAGGCCGAGCCGGGCGGGCGCGGCGAACAGCCGCGCAATGTCGCGGTACCCCTCCCCGCCGAGGTGGTGGACCTCGTCGAACACGAGCAGGCCGAAGCGGTCGCCTAGCTCGTCGGCCCGCAGGTACGCGGAGTCGTACGTCGAGACGGTGAGCGCCTCGACCGTCTGCTCGCCGCCGCCGAGCCGGCCGACGGGCGCGTCGAACGTCGACGAGAGCTCGCGGTGCCACTGCTCCAGCAGGTCGACCGTCGGGACGACGACGAGCGTCGGCGTCCCCGTCGCCGCGACCGCCGACAGCGCGATGACGGTCTTCCCGCTGCCGGTCGGGAGCTCCAGCACCCCCCGTCGACCGTTCGACTCCCAGGCGTCGAGCGCCTCGCGCTGGTAGTCGCGGAGGGTGTACGTCGACGAGAGCGACGGGAGCGCCGGGAGGTCCAGCACCCGGTCGTCGACGTCGCGGCCGGCGGCCCGGAGCGCGTCCAGCACCGCGGCGTAGCGGCGGGCCGGCGCCCGCCGCGTGTCCGAGCGGTCGTCGGCCTCGACGCCCGGAAGCGGCGTCTCGGGCGCGCCCGCGACCCGGACCGTCCCGTCCTCGTAGGTGAGCGTTACCGCCGACACGGTCGGCCGTCGGGGCGGCCGAGTCATAAGTCCGCCGTCGTCGGCGGCCGCACGACCGCTCCCCATCGGAGCGCCGGTTCCGGGTCGGATCGCGTGTCCGCGTTCCGTCGTCCGTCGGTCTCTCCGTCGGACGCGGACCGACACGGCCGAGGGTGTTGCGGGAGCGCGACCGGCGGCGACCCCGTCGACCGACTCACCGCTCGGCGAGCACCGCGTTGACGATCGCGCCCGCGACCAACAGGAACGACGCGACGTACAGCAGCGTCACGACGACGACGACCCCGCCGGCGACGCCGGAGAGCGCGCTCCCGCTCGCGAGGCCGACGTAGCGGTCGAACGCGACGATCATCACGGTCCAGCCGAGCGCAGTCAGGAGGGTCCCGGGGAGCGCCGACCGGACGGTCATCGGGACGTTCGGCAGGAGGTAGTACACCGGGAACAGCAGGGCGACGAACAGCAGCGTCCGGGCGACGACGAGACCGACCGCGACCGCCGGCCCCTCGACCCCACCGGAGAGCCGCCGGACCGCCGCGATCGCTCCCGACAGCGACCGGAGGTCGCCGGCCTCCGTGGCGACGCTCACCGCGACCGCGACGACGACGCCCGCGACCAGCACGACGACGACAGCCGCCGACAGCACGCCCACGAGCGCGACCAGCGCGTCCCGGGCGTGGCCGAGCGTGTCCGAGCCGTCGTCGGTCCGATACACCCGGGCGAACGCGCGGTCCAGCCCGCGGAACAGCCGCGACCCGCCCCACAGGAGCACGGCGAGGCCGACGAGCGTCGCCCGTGACCGGGCGGTGGCGCCGGTGAACAGCCGGCGGACGGTCGCCCTGCCGTCGGCGGACAGCGAGTCGCCCGCCGCCGCGAGCACCCGCTCCGCGACCGTCTCGCCGGCGACCGTCGCCACCGCGAGCGCGACCAGCGCCGCCAGCGGGACAAGCGAGGCGAGCGCGTAGTAGGCGACGGCCGCCGAGAGGAAGCCGATCCCCGCCTCGCGGGCGCGCTCGACGACCGCCGCGGCCGTGGACGCGGCCGCCCGCACGCGAGTCGAGATCATTCCGGTGGACCCGGCTCGCGTTCGGACGCTCGGGCGGGGACGGATGACATCGGGGACGGCGAACCGTTCGGCGTCCGGGCGGTTGGTTACCGGCCCCGTACTCGCCGCGCGGGCCGCAACCCACACGATGCCCACGGGCCAACGGCGTCGTGTGACCGACGAGAACGCCGACGCCGACGCCGATCCCGACCGCGAGGACGCGAGCACCGGAGGCGGCGCGAGCGATGCGGGCGACGCGGACGACGCGAGCAGCGCAGGTGACGGGAGTGACGCGAGCGACGGATCGAGCGCGGGGATGCACGAGGCGGTCGCGACGTTCCTCTCGGGCGCCGACGACGTGTACGACGAGTACGACCGCGGGTACGTGGACGCCGACGCCGCGCTGGCTGTGCTGTCGGGCCGGATCGACGACTTCCGCGACGCGGACGCCGACGGCGAGCGACGGGAGGGCCGAGCCCGAACCGGAGCGCGGGGAGGCGAACCCCGCTCCCGGCGGGAGCGACCGGCCCGTCGCCGACGCGTGTGGGGGCGACGGCCCCACGCCGCGCCGGCGCGACCGGATCCGCAATCCGTATCTCCGCGGACCCGCTTCGGCGAAGTATGACCGACGAGGCCGACGTCGAACGCGACGAGCCGGCGGAGGCGACCGACGCCGCGGACGGCGGGGACGACGCCGACAGCGGGGACGACGCCGACGGCGGGCGCGACATCGACGGACTGGCGGCCGACGTGGCCCGCCACGACGAGGCGCTGGCGCGGGAGGTCGCGGCGCTGGAGCGCGAGGCCGCCGAGGCGGCCGAGCGCGTCGAGGAACTGGAGGACAGCCTTCGGCGGACGAAGGCGGACTTTCGGAACTACAAGAAGCGCGCGAAGAAGCGCCAGGAGCAGGAGAAGGCCCGCGCCACGGAGCGACTCGTCGGCCGGCTGACCGAGGTGCGGGACAACCTCGTGCGCGCGCTCGACCAGGAGGCGGACGCCGACATCCGTCCCGGCGTCGAGTCGACGCTGGAGACGTTCGACCGCGTGCTCGGGGAGGAGGACGTCGAGGTGATCGACCCCGAGCCCGGCGAGGCGGTGGACCCCGAGCGCCACGAGGTGATGATGCGCGTCGACTCAGACCGCCCCGAGGGGACGGTCGCGGACGTGTTCAAGCAGGGATACGAGGCGGCCGACCGGGTGATCGAGCCCGCGCAGGTCACCGTCAGCGAGGGGGAGTGAGCCGCCGCCGGGGCGTGATGGGTCCCGGCTGACCTGCGGTTCGTCATAAGTATTGTCACTCCGCGGACCGCGGGTGCGACGTGATCGCCCGAGGGAAGCGACTCCGTCCGCGACCGCGGGACGCCCTGTCTAGTAACGTTTAACGGACTCGCGGCGCTACCTACGTCCAAGATGGCGACTAACAAGATCCTCGGGATCGACCTCGGGACGACGAACTCGGCGTTCGCGGTGATGGAGGGCGACGACCCCGAGATCATCGTCAACGGCGAGGGCGACCGGACGACGCCGTCGGTGGTCGCGTTCACCGACGACGACGAGCGACTCGTCGGGAAGCCGGCCAAGAACCAGGCGGTCCAGAACCCCGACCGGACGATCCAGTCGATCAAGCGGCACATGGGCGAGGAGGACTACGCCGTCGAGGTAGACGACGAGGAGTACACGCCCGAGCAGATCTCGGCGATGACCCTCCAGAAGATCAAACGCGACGCCGAGGAGTATCTCGGCGACGACGTCGAGAAGGCGGTCATCACGGTGCCGGCGTACTTCAGCGACAGGCAGCGCCAGGCGACGAAGGACGCCGGCGAGATCGCCGGCTTCGAGGTCGAGCGCATCGTCAACGAGCCGACCGCGGCCGCGATGGCGTACGGGCTCGACGACGAGTCCGACCAGACGGTGATGGTGTACGACCTCGGCGGCGGTACCTTCGACGTCTCCGTCCTCGACCTGGGCGGCGGCGTGTACGAGGTCGTCGCCACCAACGGGGACAACGACCTCGGGGGCGACGACTGGGACGAGGCGATCATCGACCACCTCGCCGACGAGTTCGAGGACGAACACGGCATCGACCTGCGCGAGGACCGCCAGGCGCTCCAGCGGCTGACCGAGGCCGCCGAGGAGGCGAAGATCGAGCTGTCGAGCCGGAAGCAGGCAAGCGTCAACCTCCCGTTCATCACGGCGACCGACTCCGGCCCGGTCCACCTGGAGACGGAGATCACCCGCGCGACGTTCGAGAGCATCACCGAGGACCTCATCGACCGGACCGTCGGGCCGACGGAGCAGGCGATCGCCGACGCCGGCTACGACGCCGACGACATCGACGAGGTGATCCTCGTGGGCGGGTCGACCCGGATGCCGCAAGTACAGGAGAACGTCGAGGAGGTGCTCGGCACCGAGCCCAAGAAGAACGTCAACCCCGACGAGGCGGTCGCGCTGGGCGCGGCCATCCAGGGCGGCGTCCTCTCGGGCGACGTCGACGACCTCGTGCTGCTCGACGTCACCCCGCTGTCGCTGGGGATCGAGGTGAAGGGCGGCCTCTTCGAGCGGCTCATCGAGAAGAACACTACCATCCCGACCGAGGAGTCGAAGATCTTCACCACTGCGGCCGCGAACCAGACATCGGTGCAGGTGCGCGTGTTCCAGGGTGAACGCGAGATCGCCGAGGAGAACGAGCTGCTGGGCGAGTTCCAGCTCACCGGCATCCCGCCGGCGCCCGCGGGCACCCCGCAGATCGAGGTGTCGTTCAACATCGACGAGAACGGCATCGTCAACGTCGAGGCCGAGGACAAGGGATCGGGCAACGCCGAGTCGATCACCATCGAGGGCGGCGCCGGCCTCTCCGACGAGGAGATCGAGCAGATGCAGGAGGAGGCCGAGCAGCACGCCGAGGAGGACGAGCAGCGCCGTCGCCGCATCGAGGCCCGCAACGAGGCCGAGAGCGCCGTCCAGCGCGCCGAGACGCTGCTGGAGGAGAACGAGGAGGAGCTCGACGACGACCTCGAGTCCGACATCCGCGAGGAGATCGAGGCGCTGGAATCGGTGCTCGCCGACGAGGACGCAGAGACCGAGGAGCTGGAGGACGCCACCGAGGAGCTCTCGGAGGCGCTCCAGGAGATCGGCAAGCAGATGTACCAGCAGCAGGCCCAGGCCGGCCCCGGCGGCGCGGGCGGTCCCGAGGGCGCCGCCGGCCCCGGCGGCATGGGCGGCATGGGCGGCCAGGGTCCCGGCGGCGCGGCCGGCGCGGGCGCCGACGGCGAGGGCGAGGAGTACGTCGACGCCGACTTCGAGGACGTGGACGAGAACGAGGACGAGGACGAGTCGTAGGCTCGTCGCGTTCGAGACTCGGAAGACGGACGGAGTGAATCTTCCGCGGTTTCAGAACCCGAGCGGGGTGAGGTTTCTGAAGTGGACGAGGACCCGTAGAGTCCGAGGAGTCGTCTGCTCGATTGACGAGCGTGGCGAATCGTTCGTCGTTTCGAGAAGCGAGCGAAGCGAGGTTCTGAGGTGGACGGCGACGGCGAAGAACAGGCCGTCCTCTCGGGCTCGGAGGACGGGACGTAGCGGGACGCGACCGCCAGGGAGCGCCTCGCTGACGCGAGCGAGGACCGGGAGGGCCGACCGACAGGAGGTCCGCGATCCGGCGAGCGGTGACCGGAAGGAGCTGCGAGCCGAAACGACCCGCGAGCACGCCCGTGGTGCGGTCGGCGGGCCGGAACCGCATACCGTCGGTCACGGGCCGTCGAGGCGACGATTCACCGCTCGCCCGGGGCAGGCCACTTGGAGCACTCCTGTGCGACCGTCAGTTTGCCGATGCACGACCGAAGCTATCAGCCGGTCGAGGCGTTCACGGTCCGTGACGACCGGTAATCGACCGCGACCGCGACGTCCCGGTCCGTCCGGCGCTCTATCTCGCTCTCGAGATCCGAAACGAGGCCGTCGGGCGGCGTCGCGGGCGGGCCGCTCACCGTGACGATGACCGAGGTCGGTCCCGGCGGAGCGCCGGGACCGCCGTACTCCGTCGTCACACCGGTCGTGTCGAGGTCGGCGTAGGCCGGCGACGACATCGCCTCCTGAACGGCCCCTTTCGTCTGGTGGTTGAGACCGATCTGCGAGGCGGTCAAGGCGCCGGTCGCGACGGTCGCCACGGCCAGCAGGAGGATCGTCGCGTACACGCGGCGCACGTCCGCATCGGGAACCGAGTCCCCGAGCGACTGCTCCCCGAACAGCCACGGCGGTTCATACCCCGAGAGCAGAAACGTCACGAACGCGCCGACGTTGATGGCGAGTACGTTCACCGAAAGGAGGAGCAACGACCCGACGGCGTACGCCTGCTCCCCCCACGCGAGGCCGAGACCGACGCCGCCGGCCGCGGGGACGATCGCCGCGGCGATCATGACGCCCACGAGGGAGGACGACTGTTCGGTCGAGTAGCCGTACGCGCCGACGATACCCGCGACGGTAGCGCCGATGGTGCTGAGAAGCGACGGTGCGAGTCTGACGCCGATGAGTTCGATGCTCGTGACATCGACCGTCGGCGGAACGAATCCGGTCCGCCGAAGCGCCAGCGCGAAGGGGGCCGCGACGAGGATCGCTAAAGCGAGACCCAGTACCTGTTCCCTGATGCTGCCCGTGAAGACGTCCCACTCGCCGTCTACGGCCGCCGCCGGGGCCGCGAGAGCGGCGCTGACCTGGGGGGCGATGACCATCGCCCCGATGACGAGCGCGGGCTGGTCGAGGAGCAGCCCGCACATCGCGGCGAGCACGCTGAGCACCGTCCCGCCGTAGTACAGGCGGGACGGCCACCGCAACTCCTGTATCGTCGCGTCGAGTTCCGCCCGCGAGAGGGTCGGGATCTCGTCGCTGTACCGGCGCTTGAGCTCGGAGAACTCGTCGGTGTGCGCGAACTCGCCTTTCGTGACGACGGTGTAGACGTCCGAGTCGATGTCCGCGTCGTCTAATCCGTCGAGGGCGTCCGAGACGGCCGCCGTCGGAACCGGCGAGAAGAAATGGACGCCGTCGTCGCCGGTCGCGGTGACGTAGTCGGTACCGAGGTCCTCGAGGACGGTCTCGACGCTCGACCGCTCGGACGCCGGCACCCGGACGTGAAGCTGTCTCACATCCGATCCCCCGGGCTGTCGTTCGGTGACGGTCGGGGGGCGAACGAACCCACGGACGGGGACACACCCCGGGGGATCACGCTGACGGCAGTCATGCAGACAGAAGCGACATTCCGGCGTCATAAGCGCTCGGCTTGTGAGGGAATGCGCCGGCGGAGCGGGCGCCGCCTCGCTCGACGCCCGGCCCCTCGTCCTTCGGGTGGGTCAGGTCCTCGAACCTCTCGCGGCGATGGATGGCCCGCGCTCGTCGGCACCTTCGACGACCATCTCGGCGAGCCGTAGCTGAGAGGGGACCCGACTGGCGAGGTCGATGCCGTGAGCGCCGGCGCTCTCGACCGCCAGCGGGTTGCCGGTCTCCGGGCGCGGACGCGAGCGAGCACATCGCCGCGTCGCTCCGGCGGCGTTCGAGCGGTGCCGCGGCGACCGTCGAACCGGGCGGACGCGACGGGCGAACCGACGGACACGGATCCTCTCGCGAGCCACGCGATTCAAATAGCCCGAGCGTTCGATCAACGATCAACAGATGAGCGAGGACTTCTACGACGTGCTCGGGGTCTCGCGGGACGCGTCCGAGGAGGAGATCCAGCAGGCGTACCGCCAGAAGGCGACCGAGTACCACCCGGACGTGAGCGA
Organism: Halobacteriales archaeon QS_6_71_20; assembly: GCA_003020945.1. Lineage (GTDB taxonomy): Archaea > Halobacteriota > Halobacteria > Halobacteriales > Haloferacaceae > Halobaculum. The sequence goes on along the minus strand of PXRU01000002.1, from coordinate 139,836 downwards.
CGAGCCCGACGCCGAGGAGAAGTTCAAGCGGGTGAAGAAGGCCAAGGAGGTCCTCACCGACGAGGAGAAGCGCCAGGCGTACGACCGCATGGGCCACGAGCAGTTCGAGCAGGCCGAGAAGCGCGGCGGCTTCGAGGGGGGCGGCCCCGGCGGCGCCGGCGGGACGGGCGGCGGCCCCTTCGGCGGCGCGGGCGGCGGCATGGGGGGCGGGGGGATGGGCGGCCTCGGCGACATCTTCGAGGAGTTCTTCGGCGGCGGGGGCGGCCGCGGCGGTCCCCGGCCGGGGAAGGACCTCCGCACGAACCTGGAGATCGACATCCAGGAGGCCCACGACGGCGTCACCAAGCAGTTCACCGTGGCGCGCCCCACTCGTTGTGAGGAGTGCGGCGGCTCGGGCCATCCCGCAGACGCGGACGTGCGGACGTGCCCGCAGTGCGACGGGCGCGGGCAGGTGCGACAGGTGCAGCAGACGCCGCTCGGGCGCGTCCAGCAGACCGGCACCTGTCCGCAGTGCGAGGGCGAGGGGGAACTGTACTCCGAGGACTGTACGGCCTGTGACGGCTCCGGCGTCACCCGGGAGGAGGCCGGTCTCTCGGTCGACGTACCCGCCGGCATCCAGGACGGCCAGACGCTCCGGATGGACGGCGAGGGCGCGCCCGGCGAGCCCGGCGCCCGCGACGGCGACCTCCTCATCGAGGTGCACGTGGAGGGCCACGACCGCTTCGAGCGCGACGGCGCCGACCTCCACCTCACCGAGCCGGTCTCGTTCCCGCAGGCCGTCTTCGGCGACACGATCCAGCTGGAGACGCTCGACGGGAGCGTCGAGTTCGAGGTGCCCGCCGGCACCCAAAGCGGCGAGACGTTCCGCCTGAGGGGGAAGGGGATGCCCCGGCTGCGCCGCCGCGGCGACGGCGACCTCTACGTGCAGGTGCAGGTCGTTACGCCCGAGGACCTCACGGCCGAGCAGCGCGAGGCGCTACAGCAGTTCGCCGAGGCCGGCGGCGAGGAGATCGACGTGAGCGAGGGGTTCTTCGAGAAGATCAGGAACTCGCTGTAGCGCCGGGAGCGGGTCGACCGCGCGGCGCGGGCGGGGCCGGCGCGCGGTCCGGGCCGCTCACGAGAGCCGCGCCGCCAGGTCCGCCTCGGTGATGATGCCGGCGGCGTCGCCGCCCTCGGTGACGACGACGGCTTTGTAGTGCTCCAGCAGGTTCCGGATCTCGTCGACGGTCGCGTCGGGACTTACCGGCGGGAACGACTCCGACATCCCCTCGCTAACGGGGAGTTCCGCGGCGTCGCCGCCCGCCTGGTTCACGTCCGAAAAGGAGATCGAGCCGACGGGAGTGCCGTTCTGGATCACCGGGAGCTGGGAGTACGCCTCTCCCTCCATCTGCTCGACGGCCTCCCGGACGGAGCTGTCGGGCGCGACGCTGATGACGTCCTCGTGCATGATGTCGCGGGCGCGAACCACGTCCCCCTCCACCTCGTCGAGCGCCTCGACGATCCGGCGCAGGGTCGACAGTCGGGGGTCGACGTCACCACCCTCGATCCGGGCGATGAGCGGCTGCGACACGTCCGCGCGCTCGGCGAGGGCGCTCTGGGTGAGATCCAGCGCGGTCCGCCGCTCGCGCAGGTCCTGCGGCGTCGGGAGCTCCATACCCGGAGATTACCCGGGGTAATTAAAAAGCGTTCGGTCGGGGCGGTCGCCGTCTACCGGGCGCCTTCGTCCTCGTCGTCCTCCGTCTCGACCACGTCGATAACGTCGAGCGGCACGTCGCGCAGCGGCCCGCCGACCTCGCTTTTGGCGATGCGGGTGGCGTGTTCCTCGCTGTCGGCGTTGAACACGTCGATCTCCAGCATCAGGCCGACGAGGGCGGTCGAGGCGGCGATGAACGCCGAGTCGAACGGCTCCCCGCAGGCGGGACACGGCGTCGCCCCCACCTCCACGTCGACGAACTCCTTGTCGGCCTCGTTGAGGCGGCGGCCCGCCTCGCTGACCGCGACGCCGATGGCGTCGTCGACGGACTCCACGTCACGAACCAGCCAGGCCGCCTCCAGCGCGACGAGATAGTTGCTCATACCCCCCGGTCGGTCCGGCGGGGTTTGCCCCTTGTGGTTCGCCCGTGACGCCGCCCGTCGACGGGCGGGTAGTCCCGGCGTACTCGCCGCCGGACGGAACCCGCACGACACTACGAAGTTTCCCATAACTTACGGGCAACCACGGCGTCCGCGGTCGGAACGGAACGGCGCCCGCTCCCAACCGGTCGCCGTCGACCGGGCGCGCGGCTCCATCGACCGGATCGCAGTACTGCGAGAAGATCGAACCGAGAGGTGCCCCGATACGTTTATATACTGGAGTCGCCCGAGAGGCGGTACGGTAATGACGCACGCCGTTCGCGCCGTCCGCACGACCGGGCTGTTCGCGCTCCACCACCTGACCGTCCTCGCGGGGATCCTCGCGTTCCCGCTCGTGTTCCTCGGCCGTCAGGCCGGACTCCGCCTCCCGATGGGAGCCGTCGTCGCTCGCATCCACGAGGCGTACGACGCCGCGACCGACACCGGGGACGCCGACGGGCCGGCGGGCGAGACCGAGCGATAGCGCGGCGGTCGATCGAGTTCCTCAAAGGGTGCATTTATCAGCGGCCGAGCCCTAGCGGGGGTCAATGCGACCATCTAGTGACCTCGCGGACTTCGACGCCACCGGGGCCGACCAGACCGTGTTCGGGCCCGAGATCGGCGAGTTCCCCAACGCCGACGAGCGCCGCGCTCGGTCGACCGGCGAGGGCGAGATGAAGACCGGAACGACGACCGTCGGCCTCCGCACGGAGGAGGGCGTCGTGCTCGCGACCGACATGCGCGCCTCGCTGGGCCGGATGGTCTCCTCGAAAGACGTCCAGAAGGTCGAGGAGATCCACCCGACGGGCGCGCTCACGATCGCGGGCTCGGTGTCGGCCGCCCAGAACCTGATCCAGACGCTGAAGGCAGAGACGAACCTCTACGAGGCGCGCCGCGGCAAGGAGATGAGCATGCAGGCGCTGTCGACGCTGACGGGGAACCTCCTCCGCTCGGGGGCGTTCTTCATCGTCCAGCCGATCCTGGGCGGCGTCGACGACGAGGGCGCACACGTCTACTCCATCGACGCCGCCGGCGGGATGACCGAGGAGGAGTACACCGTCACCGGCTCCGGCTCGCAGTTCGCGCTGGGCGTGCTCGAACAGGAGTACTCCGAGGACCTCTCGATCGAGGAGGCGAAGTCGGTCGCCGCCCGCGCGGTCAACTCCGCGTTGGAGCGCGATACCGCCACCGGCAACGGGATCAACATGTGCGTCGTGACCGACGAGGGCGTCGAGGTCACGAAACACGAGGAGATCGACGAGCTGCTGGCGTAACGGCCCCCTCGGGCCGCCACGGCCCGGTATCCGACTTCGGGACGCACTTGTGAATCACTGTCGGCCCCGCGCTGACGAGCATCGCAGCCGGCCTCGTCGCGGGCGTCGCGCTCTCCCGGCGGTCGCGGCAGCCTCAAGAACGGCGACGTGTCCCTCGCGGACAACGGTACGGCTACCGACACGCGGGCGGCGTCGACGACGGCGGGGCGAGTTGACCTCGCAGCTCTCCCCGTGAGGCCGCCGGGTCGGGCTACCTCTCGACCCAGTCGGCGAGCGTGCCGTCGACCAGCGTGCTCGCCTGGTGGTCGATGTACGTGCGCTGCATGGCGTGGACGGCCTCGGCGAACCCGTCGCCGACCGCCATGCGGTCGCGCACGCGGGCCCGTTTCCAGTCCGCGGGCGTGATCCCGGCGTCCGCCCGCCAGCGAAGCGGTTCGAGGTAACCTCTGGCCTCCGACTCCGTGAGGCCCGCGTCCTCAAGCCCCGCCTCGGCGTGCGACAGCAGGTCGTCGAAGATCGCGTCGCGGTCGGTCGTCTCGGCGCCGTCCGTGGCGATCCACGAGAGGTCGGCGTCGATCCCGTCGCGGACGGCCGCGTAGAAGTTCGCCTCCGCCGTCTCCCAGTCGAGGTCGGCGACCGGGTGGCGCCGGCGCGGGAGGCTCTCCATCAGCCCCGCGAACGCGGCGAGGAAGGCGACGGAGTCGCGGACGGTCGGCTGGGCGGGGATCGGGCGGAACTCGATGCGTGCGTTCGCGCTCGACCGGGTCGCGCCGTCGAACACCGGGCGGACCCACCGCCAGTACGTCCCGTGTTTGCGCCGGAGCGTCGCGAAGGCGTCGTCGAAGCGGTCGCCCTCCTCGACGGGCATCGGCACCATCGTCGCGTCGGCGGCGACGCGGTCGACCGCCTCGGCGACGCTGTCGAGGTCCTCGGGGAACGTCACCTTCTCCGCACCCTCCGCGTTGAGGACGGACTCGAAGACGGCGACGCGGGTCTCGTCCCAGCCGTCACGGAGGATCGCCTCCGGAGTGGCCGACTCGTCGTAGAGGTCCGGCGGGAGCAGCGGCGCGTTGACGCCGAGCGCGAGCAGCGGCCCGGCGACCCTGAGCGCGAGGTCGTGGTTGACGGGGATGTTCTCCGCGCTGGCGACCTGGTAGTGGGGCTGGATCGACGTGATGAGGCTCTCGGTCATCACCGTGTCCGCGGTCAGGCCGACGTGGGGGGCCTCCAGCGAGAACGACTCCCGGTCGGCCGCGTTGGCCATCGCGTGGTAGCGGACGGCGTCGCTCATGTTCGTGGCGACGCGGACGCCGTCGTCCTCGATGGAGTCGAGGAGGTACTCCCCGGCCGTCTCGCCGGCCGGCGGGATCGTCCAGACGGCGTCGGAGACGAGGCACATCCCCTCCGCGCCGGTCGTCTCCAGCGCGGCGTTCAGCCTGGCGCGCACCTCAGACGCCTGCGCCCGGAGCCCGTCGGCGTTGAGCGGCTGGGGGCTGGTGGTCATCTCGGCGTTGTGAAGCCCCAGCTCCTTCTCGAAGCCGATCAGCTCCAGCATCCGCCGCGGCACCCGCCCGAGGTGGTAGGCGGTGCCCTCGCCGGGCTCGCCCGTATGCGGGTCGCCCTCCCGCCACCGCCCCTCGGAGACGGCGTAGAACTCGTACTCCAGGCCGACGATCGACTGGTGGTTGTCGAACGTGCCGTCGTGCAGCTCCGTCTTCACCGTCTCCGCGTCCGCCTCCGCCCGACGGCGGAACGTCTCGGCGTCCGTCTCCAGTATCTCGCGCACCCGTTCGGCCAGAACCGGGTCGCCGACAGTCATGGAGTCGCATGCTTCCGCGCCGCCCTTGAAGCCGTCGGCGGTAGGCGCGGCCGGCGCCGAGACGGTCGAGCCGCCGGCCGGGATCGAGGGGCGAAAGCGACAGGGGCGGCTCGACGACTCTCGACCCGTGCCGACGCCGCGGACCCGGAGGGGGGAGTGCTGATCCGGATGCCGGCCCTCGACGCCGGCGGCTTCCCGCGGCCGGTCGGGCGGAGTCGTCGGAGTTATTCTGGCCGGGCGACTCCGGGCGGGCATGGAGTTCGCCACGTTCGCCGAGCGCGCCGACGCGATGGCCGCCGAGGGGGGCGACCTCGCGACCGTCGCGCTCGTGGTCGACGCGCTCGCGGCCGCCGGCGACGACCTCCCCGTCGTCGCGCGGTTCCTCCGGGGCGAGGTGTTCCCGGGGTGGGACGGCCGGACGCTGTCGGTCGGCCCGTCGCTGTGTCACGAGGCGCTGGCCCGCGCCGCCGGCGCGAACGTCGCCGCCGCCGACGTCGAGGAGCGGCTGGCCGAGACCGGGGAGATCGGCGCCGTCGCCGCCGACCTCGACCTGGGTGGTCAGACCGGTCTCGCCGCGTTCGGCGCGGGCGACGGCGCCGGCTCGGCCGACGACGGCCTCACGGTCCGCGAGGTGTACGAGGAACTGGTCGCGGTCGCGGAGGCGACCGGCGACGGGAGCGAGTCGTTCCGCACCGACACGCTGTTCGGGCTGTTCACGCGCGCGTCGCCGACGGAGGCGGCGTACCTCGCGCGGCTCGTCCTCGGGGAGATGCGCGTCGGCGTCGGCGACGGCGCCGTCCGCGACGCGGTCGCCGAGGCGTTCCTCGGCGCCGCGGTAACGACCCCGGTCGACGAGCGCGACGCGGACGACGACACGGAGGCGCTGGTCGCGGTCGTCGAGCGCGCCCTCCAGGTGACCAACGACCACGGTCGGGTGGCCGAGATCGCCCGCGACGAGGGCGCGGACGGCCTCCGTGACGTCTCGCTGTCGGTCGGTCGGCCGGTGCGGTCGATGCTCGCGCAGGCGGGCACGGTCGCCGACGCCCTCGGCTCGTGGGGACGGGTCGCCGCCGAGGTGAAGTACGACGGCGCGCGCGTGCAGATCCACTACGAGGCGCCCGACGACCCCGACTCCGAGGGGGCGGTGTCGATCTACTCGCGAAACATGGAGGACGTGACGGCGGCGCTCCCGGAGCTCGTCGAACACGTCCGCGAACACGCGAGGCCGCCGGCGATCCTCGACGGCGAGGCGGTCGCGGTCGACGACGACGGCGAGCCGCTCCCGTTCCAGGAGATCCTCCGCCGTTTCCGCCGGAAACACGACGTCGACCGGATGCGCGAGGAGGTGCGCGTGGAGCTGCGGGCGTTCGACTGCCTCCACGCAGACGGGACCGACCTCCTCGACGCCCCGGTGACCGAGCGCCACGACCGGCTTCGGGACCTGCTCGACGCGTCCGTCTCGGAGCTGCTGGTCTCGGCCGACGCCGACGAGATCGAGGCGTTCGAGGCGACGGCGCTCGCGGCGGGCCACGAGGGCGTGATGTTGAAGCGCCCCGACTCGACGTACGACCCCGGGAAGCGCGGCCGCAACTGGCTGAAGCGCAAGCCCGACGTGGAGACGCTTGACCTGGTCGTCACCGGGGCCGAGTGGGGCGAGGGGCGCCGCGCGGAGCTGTTCGGGACGTTCGAGCTGTCCGTTCGGGTCCGGGACGGCTCGGGCGACGGCTACGCGACGGTCGGCAACGTCGCGACGGGGATCACCGACGAGGAGCTGGCGGAGCTGACCGAGCGTCTGGAGCCGCAGGTCCGGGCGGAGTCGGGACAGGAGGTGTCGTTCACCCCCGAGACGGTGTTCGAGGTGGGGTACGAGGAGATCCAGGCCTCGCCGACGTACGGGTCGGGGTACGCCCTCCGGTTCCCGCGGTTCCTCGGCGTCCGCGAGGACAAGGCCCCCGGCGACGCCGACACGCTGGAGCGGGTCGAGCGCCTCGCCGGCGACGGCGGGGCGTCGACCGTCGACCCCGAGTGACAAGACACTACCCGGGGGCGTCCCTCGCGGGGGATATGAACACACGCCGGCTCATCGCGGAGTACCCGCTCCAGCTGCTGCTGGGCGTCGCGGCCGTCGCGGCACTGGTCGCCACGGCCGCCGTCGCGGCCGGCGGCGCCCCCGTCACGCGGACGCTCCGGCTGGCGGCGCTCGCGACCGTGTTGACGCTGTTCGCGCTGGGGCTGTCGGCCGGCCCGCTCGCGGAACGGTACCTATAGGCGGCCGACGACCGCACCTCGATCCGAGATGACCGTCGAACACGACGACCTCCGAGTGACGTGGTACGGCTACGCGACCGCCCGCGTCGAGGCCGCGGACGGCACCGTCGCGTACACCGACCCCGGGCGCTACGGCGTCCTCACCGGGGAGTGGACCCCGCCCGGCGGCGGCAACCCTCGGGAGGCGGCCCACCCGCGGGCGACCGACCGTCGGCCGATGGACGGCGACCTCGTGGTCGTCACCCACGACCATCACTACGACTCCGAGGGGGTCGAGCGCGTCGCCGCCGACGACGCCACCGTCGTGGTGTACGAGGAGGTCGACGCCGCCGGGATCGACCGCGACGTGAAGCCCGTCGACGAGCTCCCGTTCGACGTGGCTCGGGTGGGCGAGAGCGACCACGTCGCCGTCGACGGCGTCGGCGACGTCTGGTCGATGCCCGCGTACAACGAGGCCGACGGCCCGCACGCCCGCGACGACGGGAGCGTGCCCCACCCGAAGGGGCTCGGCGTCGGCTACCGCTTCACCGTCGGCGAGCGGGGGACCTCGGTGTTCTGGCCGGGCGACTCCGACGCGCTCGACGCCTTCGCCGCGCTCGACGTCTCGCTGTTCCTCGCCAACATCTCCGGCTCGGTCTGCATGAGCGGCCCCGAGGCCGCCGAACTGGCCGCGCGGATGGACCCCGACCTCGTCGTGCCGATCCACTACAACACGCGGGGGTTTCTCGAAGCCGACTCCGCGGCGTTCGCGAGCGACGTGGCCGGGCGGGCGGTCCCGGTCGCGCTCGACGAGACCGCCGAATAGCCCGTCGTAACCGGTCGACTGCACCCCGCGCAAGCTACTTGCCGGCGGACGAGCGACGTGTTCATGAGATGGTCTCCGACCACGCCGCCCCGGAGCGCTGTCCGGACTGCGGGCGGTCGCTCGACGCCGGGGACCGCTTCTGTTCGGGCTGTGGGTCGCCGGTCGCGGCGCCCGGGCGCGCGGGCGAGGCCTCCCCGGAGGACCGCGCGTGGCTCCGCCGCCGGATCGCCGACCTTCGCGAAAAGGGGTGGGACGTCGTCGTCGACCGGGGGGACCGCGTCGTGCTCCGCAGGCGCGGCGTCGGCGGACTGTGGACCCACGCCGCCCTGCTGCTGGCGACCGGCGGGGTCGGCAACCTCGTGTACGCGCTGTACCGCTACACCTCGGGCGCGCCCCGCCGCGAGGTGCACGCCGACGGCGCCGAGCGACGGCTCTCCGGGGGCGGCATCGGCGTCGACGTCCCGACGGCCGTGGCCGCCGTCGTCGCCGGGGTGCTGGCGGTGGTCGCCGCCGTCTGGGTCGGCGTCGCCGTGCTGGCGGAGCTGTCGGCGGCCGCGCTCGTCGGCGGCGCGCTGGCGTTCGTGCTGCTGGCGCTGGCCGCCGCGCTCGTTCCGCGGGTCGCCCGCGACGGCCGGAAGCCGCTCTCGACGTTCGGCCGCGAACGGAGCGTCGAGCGCGAGCACGTCCGCACCCCGCCGGACCCGTGTGCCGCCTGCGGCCGCCGCGTGGTCCGCGGCGAGCACCGCCGCTACGCCGAGCGGCTGTACGTCGCCGGGCTGCCGGTCGCCACCTCGTCGTCGGGAGCGAACACTTACTGCGCGTCGTGTGCGGCGGCCGACGCGGGCGCCGGGGTCGACGGGCGCGGCGAGGCGGAGCCGGGACGGATACGGGCGGCGAGGCGCGGCGAAACGAGCGGGAGAACGGAAGGCGAGAGACGGGAGCACGAGCGGGACCGCGGGCACGACCCGGAGCGGGAGGCGGAGCGCCGCTAGAGGACGCCCATCTCCCTGAGCCGCTCGGGGAGGTACGTCTCCGTCACGAAGTCGAGGCCCTGTGCCGCGAGCGACTGCTGTTCGGCCTTCTTGCCGATGTCCAGCTGGAGCTCGATCTGCTCCTCCCAGAAGTCGGTCCGGAAGCGGGGGTCGTCCAGCTCCGATTCCAGGGCGTTCACGTCGGAGTCCGCGAGCGGGTCCGTCGGCAGGTCGTAGTCCACGATGTCCTGCGGGCGGATGCCGACGTACTCGGCCTCCGGCGTCGCGAGGTACTCCGAGAGGTGGGCGGACTTGATCGAGCCGTACGCGACCGACCCGAAGATGCGATACGACCACGGGTCGCCGTCGGTGAACACCACGACCGGGAGGTCGAGCTCGTCGTGGAGGCGCTTGGTGATCCGCCGGGTCGCCCGGGCGGGCTGGCCCTTCAGGTGGACGACCAGGCAGTCGTACTCAGTGTCGAAGCCGTTCTCGACGAGGCGGTCGCGCATGCCGCCGGTCTCCACCGCGAGCACGAAGTCGACGTCGTGGTCGAGGAACTCGATCGTGTCGGGGTTGTTCGGGATCTGGTAGCCGCCCTCGCCGACGTCCTCCTGGCAGTGGATGTCGCGCTCGCCGCGGCGGGTCTGCTCGCGCAGCTCCAGCGGCCCCATCAGCGTCGCGCCCGACTCCTCCGGGCGCATGTGGAAGTCCTCGCGGGTGACGCCGGAGACGATCTCGAGATCCTCCACCAGCTGGTTCGACTCGTCCTGGTCGGAGAAGCCGGCGTCGTCGGAGTCCCACGACTCCGAGAGGTAGTACAGCTCCCGGAGGGTGGACGAGCGGTCCTCCTCCAGCTGGTTGGCGAGGAACTCGACGGTGTAGGCCGCCTTCAGCAGCTTCCGCGCGCCGCGCACGGAGTTGGCCGACCGCGTCGAGGTGCGGTCGCCGTACACCCAGACGCCGGCCTCGTCGTCGAAGACGATGTTGCTTTTCGTCCGGGTCGGCAGCGTCATCTCGGGGATGTCGCCCCGCTCGAACTGGTCGTAGATGTCCGCCGCCAGGTCGATCAGCTGTTCGCGCGCCTCCGCCTCGTTCAGCTTCGTGTCGGACTCGGGTGTGTCAGTGCTCATTTACGCGTTCACTGTCAGCTTCTCCGCCTCGATCCCGTCGACGTTCACGTCGAACTCGGCGTCGCCGGCGACGGTGTACTGTAGCGTCGCCGTCTCGCCGCCGGCCACCGTCGGGGTCCACTTCACGAACCACTCGCCGTCGAGGTCGACGACCGTCGCCGCCTCGGGCACGTCCGTCGGCTCGACGCTCACGATGTCGGTCACGTCGGGCTCCTCCGCGCGGTCGGAGTGGTTCTCGACGACCAACCGGACCGTGTCGCCGTCGCGCTCGCGCTCGACGCCGACGTTGTTCATGATCCGCGCCATCGCGCCGTCGATGTTGGGGCGCCGGGAGCCGGTCACCTCCGACACCTTGTCGGCCATCTCCGGGAGGATCCGGCCGAGGACGTCCTGCTTCTCCCGGCGCTTCTGCATCGAGCGCCGCTTGTTCAGGAAGCTCTTCAGCTCGCGGGCGGCCTCCCGCACCGCCAGCTCGATCTCGTCTTCGATCTCGGGGATGTTCGCGAGCGCGTCCTTCGACTCGCTCGTGAACGGGACGTTCGTCGACGCGACGTGGATCGAGATCACGGCCGGGCCGTTCGGCATCCCCGAGCCGCCGGGCTGGTCGAGGCCGTAGTTGCGCCAGCCGATGCGTTTCACCACGTCCGTCGTCGCGCAGGCGCCCCGCTGGTAGACGAGCGGGACGCGGTTGGCGAACCGCAGCAGGTCGACCCCGCCGCCCTCCTCCAGCTCGCCGCCGTAGGCGATGCCGGCCTCCACGATGAACGGGTCGCCGCCGTGGACCTCCGCGTCCCGGGTCGACGCCGCGTAGAAGTCGGCGTCGAACTCCTTGCGGAGGCCCGCCTCCACCAGCTCGTCGGTGATCGGCGCGAGGCAGTCCGTCGGCGGCGCGAGGATGTCGGTCGCCCGCATCGCCTCCAGCAGCTCCGAGGCGACGTCGCGGGAGGCGGCCGCCTCGCGCACCTTCGGCGGATCGTCCGGCACCGTGACCGTCCGCGTCCACAGCGCCTCGACGACGTTCTCGCGGGCGGTGTCGCCGAACGTCGCGTCGTCGAACTCCTCGGTGTCGTCGGCCGGGCGAGCCGCTCGGCCATCCCGGCGACGACGGCGTCGTCCTTCCGGGTGGAGGTGGCCTCGTCGACCAGCCCGTACAGGTCGTCGGTCAGCTCGTCCACCCCCTCGTCCTCGTCGTAGGCGGTCGTCGTCGCCCACGCCGCGGCGACGGCGTTCTCCCGGACGGTGGCGCCGAAGCGGGTGCCGTACTCCTCCTCGGCGGCGTCGGCGACCTCGCCGACCACCCCCGCGAGCTCATGGTGGGCGGTGCGCTCGCGGCTCGCGAGCGTGCTCGCGACCTCGTCGGCGAAGAAGTCGGTGGCGTCGGCGCCCTTGTTGGAGACGGCCGCCGAGACGGCCGTCGCCACCGCCGCCTCGTCGGCGCTCCACCCCAGCTCCCGCCCGAAGTGGCGGTCGCGGAAGTTGTCGCACACCTTGTCGGCGGTCTTCCGCCCGACGCGGGTGAACTCCTCCTGCAGGAAGCCGGACACCGAGTACGACTCCGTCGCCTCGAGCATCTTGATCAGCGTGCCGAGCTCGACCCCGTGGGGGTGCGGGCGGATCTCCGAGGTCTCGGCGGGGAGCCGGTCGGTCGCCCGCTCGAACTTCAGCGGCTCGTCGAGCCCGGGCTCGCGCAGCTCCAGCCGGGCGTGCGGGTTGACGACCGCGGTGTGTTTGATGTAGTCGTGGAGCTGCCCGCGGGCGCGCATGTTCGCCTCCATCTCCACCTCGATGCGGGTCCCGTGGGTGCGGTCCCAGGAGGTGGTGCGCTCGGCTTTGATCTCGGGCTCGTTGGTGTCCGTGTCGATGATCAGCTCGAAGTACTGCGCGTCGGTCTCGCCCTTCGGGCGGGAGGTGATCTTCGCGGGCTTGCCCGAGGTGAGCTGCGAGTAGAGGACGGCCGCGGAGATGCCGATCCCCTGCTGGCCGCGGGACTGCTCGCGGGCGTGAAAGCGGCTCCCGTACAGGAGCTTCCCGAACACCTTCGGGAGCTGCGCCTTCGTGATCCCCGGCCCGTTGTCCTCGACGATCAGCCGGTAGTAGTCGCCCTCCTCGCGGATCTCGACGTAGATGTCGGGGCGGATCCCCGCCTCCTCGCAGGCGTCGAGCGCGTTGTCGACGGCCTCCTTGACCGCGGTGACCAGCCCGCGGGCGCCCGAGTCGAACCCGAGCATGTGCTTGTTCTTCTCGAAGAACTCGGCGATGGAGATCTGCCGCTGCCCCTCGGCGAGTTCGTCGGCGATCCCCCGGTCCTCGCCGAGTTGTGACTGAAACGACGTCATTCTCTGGGCGTCACTATCCGACGCGGACATATAACCGTGTCCTCACCGAGGTGGAAGTGGACGCGGCCGTCACGGGGCGTCCGGACGGGGCGTGGCCGTGTCGTCGACGCTCCCGCCGGGAGCCGCGGCCGCCGCGAGAGGCGGACGACTGACCGCGCGTTCAGCCCCGCTCGGTGGTTTGCGCCGCGATCGATCCGACCGCAGGGGAGCGGATCCGGGTGGCCACGGGAGGGGGGTCGCTCACGCGCGCGCGTGAGAGGACTTATACCGCGGGCACCGTAAGGGTGGGTAAGGTTCCTATGTCAGGATCAGGGGATAGCGAGTACGGCGCCGGGCAGATCAAGGTGCTGGAGGGCCTCCAGGCCGTCCGCAAGCGCCCGGCGATGTACATCGGTTCCACGGACACTCGCGGCCTCCACCATCTGGTGTACGAGGTCGTCGACAACTCCATCGACGAGGCGCTCGCGGGCCACTGCGACGGGATCGCGGTGACCGTCCACGACGACGGCTCCGTCTCCGTCTCCGACGACGGCCGCGGGATCCCGGTCGACACCCACGACAAGTACGATCGACCCGCCCTGGAGGTGATCATGACGGTCCTCCACGCCGGCGGGAAGTTCGACAACAAGTCGTACCAGGTGTCGGGCGGCCTCCACGGGGTCGGTGTCTCCGTCGTGAACGCCCTCTCGCAGTGGCTGGAGGTGGAGGTGAAACGCGACGGCTTCGTCTGGAGACACCGCTTCGACAGCGGCGAGCCGGAGGCGGACGCCTTCGAGCGCGTCCGGCCGATGGAGGACGACGAGGAGACGGGCACCGAGATCCGCTTCTGGCCCGACACGGACATCTTCGAGACCACGGACTTCTCGTTCGACACGCTGTCGAACCGGCTCCGGGAGCTGGCGTTCCTCAACTCCGGCGTCACCATCACGCTCGCGGACGAGCGCGACGACACCGAGGAGACGTTCCACTACGAGGGCGGCATCCGCGAGTTCGTCGAGTACCTCAACGAGACGCGGACGCCGCTGCACCGCGAGGTGATCTACTTCGCGGACGAGGAGGGGACCGAGGAGGGCCCCGTCCAGGTCGAGGTGGCGCTGCAGGCGACCGACGAGCTGCAGGGGTCGGTCCACGCGTTCGCCAACAACATCAACACGCGCGAGGGCGGCACCCACCTCACCGGGTTCAAGACGGCGCTCACCCGCGTCGTCAACGACTACGCCGACGAGGAGGGGCTCGTCGGCGACCTCGACGGCAACCTCAAGGGCGAGGACGTCCGCGAGGGGCTCACCGCCGTCATCTCGGTGAAGCACCCGGACCCGCAGTTCGAGGGGCAGACGAAGACGAAGCTCGGCAACAGCGAGGTGCGCGGCATCGTCGAGTCGGCGGTCCACGAGCACCTCGGGACGTTCTTCGAGGAGCATCCCGACGTGGCCGAGACGGTCGTGAACAAGGCCGCCGAGGCCGCCCGCGCCCGCAAGGCCGCCAAGAAGGCCGAGGAGCTCACCCGACGCAAGTCGGCGCTGGAGTCGACGGCGCTGCCCGGCAAGCTGGCGGACTGCCAGTCGCGGGACCCCGAGGACTCCGAGCTGTTCATCGTGGAGGGCGACTCCGCTGGCGGCTCCGCGAAACAGGGGCGCAACCCCGAGTTCCAGGCGATCCTCCCGCTGGGCGGGAAGATCCTCAACGTCGAGAAGCACCGCCTCGACCGGGTGCTGGAGAACGAGGAGATCCGCAACATGATCACCGCCGTCGGCACCAGCATCGGCGACGAGTTCGACATCGGGGAGGCGCGCTACGAGAAGGTGATCATGATGACCGACGCCGACGTCGACGGCGCCCACATCCGGACCCTCCTCCTGACGCTGTTCTACCGGCACATGCGCCCGCTCATCGAGGCGGGGTACGTGTACGCCGCCCAGCCCCCGCTGTACCGCATCCGCTACCGCGGCGACACCTACGACGCGATGACGGAGGCCGAGCGCGAGCGGATCGTCGCCGAGAACTGCGACGGCAGCCCGGACCAGGTCCAGCGGTTCAAGGGGCTCGGCGAGATGAACCCCGAACAGCTGTGGGAGACGACGATGAACCCGGACAACCGGGTGCTCAAGCGGATCACCATCGACGACGCCGCGGCCGCCGACCGTATGTTCGACGTCCTGATGGGCGATTCAGTCGAGCCGCGCAAGCAGTTCATCAAGGAACACGCGCCCGAGGCCGAGTGGGTGGATATCTGATGGCGTCGACGAGAACGCCGCCGACACGCATGACACGACACGTACACACGACGACGGAGGCGTATCGATGAGCTCGGACGTACCCGACGCGGACCCGGAGGAGGTCGGCGCGGCGCGGGTCGACCGCGTCCGCATCGAGGAGGAGATGGAGCAGTCGTACATCGACTACGCGATGTCGGTCATCGCGGGTCGGGCGCTCCCGGACGTCCGTGACGGGCTCAAGCCCGTCCACCGGCGCATCCTCTACGCGATGCACGAGATGGGCGTCACCTCCAATACGAGCCACCGGAAGTCCTCCTCGGTGATCGGGGAGACGATGGGGGACTACCACCCCCACGGGGACCAGGCCATCTACGACACGCTCGTCAACATGGCCCAGACGTTCTCGATGCGCTACCCGCTGATCGACGGCCAGGGGAACTTCGGCTCGATGGACGGCGACCCCGCGGCGGCGATGCGCTACACGGAGGCCCGCGCCGCCGACATCGCCGAGGAGCTGCTGTCGGACATCGGGATGGACACCGTCGACTTCTCGCCCAACTACGACGACCGCCTCCGGGAGCCGGACGTGCTCCCGGCGGCGTACCCCAACCTGCTGGTCAACGGCTCGACCGGCATCGCGGTCGGGATGTCGACGAAGATCCCCCCGCACAACCTCGGCGAGGTGGTCGACGCGACGATCGCGCTCATCGACGACCCGGAGGCGACGGTCGCGGACCTGATGGAACACGTCGAGGGGCCGGACTTCCCGACGGGCGCGAACATCGTCGGCCGCGACTCCGTCCGGAAGGCGTACACGACGGGGCGGGGCCGCGTCCGCGTGCGCGCCGAGTTCGAGGTCGAGGAGTTCGGCAACGGCCGCGAGCGGATCGTCGTCACAGAACTCCCCTACCAGGAGAACAAAGCGCGGATCGTCGAGCGGATCGCCGACGACGTCAACGAGGGGATCATCGAGGGGATCGCCGACCTGCGCGACGAGTCCGACCGCGACGGCGTCCGGGTCGTCATCGAACTGAAGCGCGGCGCGAACGTCGAGGTGGTGAGAAACCAGCTGCTGGAGCACCACCTGGAGTCCACGTTCGGCGTCATCAACCTCGCGCTGGTCGACGGCCAGCCGAAGGTGTTGACGCTGAAGGAGACGCTGGAACACTACATCGACCACCGCAAGGAGGTCGTCACCCGGCGCTCCCGCCACGAGCTCGAGGAGGCCGAGGACCGCGCGCACATCCTGGAGGGGCGGCTGAAGGCGCTTGAGAGCGCCGAGAGCGTCGTCGAGACGATCCGCGACAGCGAGGACCGCGACGCCGCGCGGACGGCGCTGCGGGAGTCGTTCGGCTTCTCCGAGGAGCAGGCCGAACACATCGTCCGGATGCAGCTCGGCTCGCTCACGTCGATGGAGTCCGCGGAGATCGAGTCCGAGTACGAGGACGTGCAGGCGCGCATCGAGCGGCTCACGGAGATCCTCGACTCGGAGTCGGAGCTGCTCGAAGTGATCAAAGACGAGCTCCGGGAGATAAAGGAGCGCTACGACGACGAGCGCCGCACCGGCTTCGTCGAGGACGCCGGCACCGTCACCCACGAGGACCTCATCCCCGAGGAGGAGTCCGTGGTCGTGCTCTCGGAGGACGACTACATCAAGCGGATGTCCGCGGCGGAGTTCCGCGCGCAGAACCGCGGCGGCAAGGGGATCATCGGCACCGACCTGAAGGAGGACGACCGCGTCTCCTCGGTGTTTCTCGCGTCCACCCACGACTACCTGCTGTGTTTCACCGACAAGGGACGGGTGTACCAGCTGAAGACGTACCAGGTGCCCGAGATGGGCCGCACCGCCCGCGGGAAGTCGGCGGTGAACGTGCTCGACCTCGACGACGGCGAGGAGCTCACGGCGGTCGTGAACACGGCCGACCTCACCGGCGACGAGTACCTCACGATGGCGACGGAGGGCGGCTACGTGAAGCGGACCGCCGGCGACGAGTTCGAGAACATCCTCTCGACGGGGATCCGCGCCATCAGGCTGGAGGAGGGCGACGCGCTCGTCGACGTGGAGGTGACCGACGGCGAGCGCGACCTCGTCGTCGGCACCCGCGACGGGATGGCGATCCGGTTCGACGAGCCGGAGGTGCGCGCGATGGGCCGCACCGCCCGCGGCGTCCGCGGGATCCGGCTGGAGGGCGACGACCGCGTCGCCGGCCTCGCGGCGATCGACGAGTCGCGTCACAACTGGGTGCTCACGGTCACCGAGAACGGCTACGGCAAGCGGACCGCCCTCGACGAGTACCGCGTCCAGAGCCGCAACGGGAAGGGGCTGATCGACATCAAGACCGACGAGCGCAACGGCGCCGTCTGCGCACTGGAGACGGTGACGCGCGGCGACCACCTGTTCGCGATGAGCGAAGACGGGCAGATCATGCGCACCCCCGTCGGGGACGTCTCGACGATCGGTCGCAACACCATGGGGGTCACGGTGATGGACCTCGACGCCGGCGACCACGTCGCCGCCGTCGACGTGCTCGCCGCCGACCGCGTCGACGACGACCGCGGCGAGGACGCGACCGCGTCCGACGAGGCCGACGCGGAGGCCGTCGGGGCCGCCACGGACGAGTGAGGGGCCCCGCCGGCGATCGCCGCCCTCAGAGGATCCGCTCGCCGAAGGCGCTGGCGACCAGCTCCGCCGCCAGCTCCGCCGTCTCGTTCGACTCGTCGAGCACGGGGTTCACCTCGACCACCCCCATCGACCGGAGGAGCCCGGAGCCGGCGACCAGCTCCATCGCGTGGTGTGCCTCGCGGTAGGTGACGCCGCCGCGGACGGGCGTCCCGACCCCCGGGGCGATCGTCGGGTCCAGCCAGTCCATATCGAGGCTCGCGTGGATGCCGTCGACCCCGTCGCCGGCGACCGACAGCGCCGCGTCGACCACGTCGGTGATCCCCCGCTCGTCGATGTCGGACATGGTGTAGGCGGTCATCCCCGACTCGCGGATGGCGGCCCGCTCGGAGTCGTCGAGCGCCCGGAGGCCGACGTACGCGACGTTCTCCTCGCGCAGCGTCGGGGCGTTCGCCCACTCGACGCCGGCCCACTCGCCGTGACCGAGCGCGGCCGCAAGCGGCATCCCGTGGACGTTGCCCGACGGGGAGGTGGAGGGGGTGTTGTAGTCGCCGTGGGCGTCGAACCAGACGGCGCCGACGTCGGCGTCGGCGGCGCTGCCCCGGAGCGACCCGATCGCGACGGAGTGGTCGCCGCCGACCACCAGCGGCGTGTCGCCGTCGTCGACGGCGGCGGCGACGCGGTCGGCGAGCGCGTCGGTCACCGTCTCCGTCTCGCGGAGGAACTTCGCGTTGCCGCGGCTCGGCTCCCGGGCGTCCGGGTCGCGCTCCTCCGCGCGCGGCACCGCGAGGTCGCCCTCGTCGACGGCCGCGACGTCGGCGGACTCCAGGGCGGCCGCGAGCCCGGCGTACCGGATCGCCGACGGCCCCATGTCGACGCCCCGTCGGTCCTGTCCGTAGTCGGTCGGGACGCCGATGATGCGGACGGTCATGTCGGATCCCGCGACCGCCGGGGGCTTCAATCGCCGGGGTCGCAACCGGCGGGCGGGCTCGTTACTGGCCGTATCCTCCGGCGCCGTAGCCGCCGAGTCCGTACCCCGCTGGGTCCGTCGCACCGCGCTCGACGATCAAGTATCCGACGCGCTCGTCGATGTGCCACGCCTCGTCGTCGTCGCTTCGCTCCTCCTCGATACGGACCTCGACGCCCGTGTTCGTGAGGTTTCGGTAGCGGATCGAGGCCGTATCCGGCCCGTCGAAACTCTGAAGATCGGCGAGGAACACCGGCTCCTCGTACTCGTTCTCGAACGAGAGCTTCGTCCACGAGCTCCCGATGCGGTCGAGCGAGGCCTCGTAGGTCCGCCCGTCAACTTCGCCGCTACCCGGCTCGACGGCGAGGTAGCCGACGTCCTCGGCCTTGTGGTCCCCCTCGGCCTCCTCCTCCTGGAGGGCCACCTCGGCCCCCGCATCGGAGACGTTCCGAAGCCGAGCGACGACCGGGTGGAAGCCGTTCCGCGTCTGCGTCACCGCCAGGACGACCGGCGTCGTCGAGAACGACGCCTCGAACCGGAACGCGGTCCAGTCGGTGTCGGTCGACACCCGTCCCAGTTCGAGCACCGTCCCGTCGGCGAAGGTGTGGACGCCGCGGTCGCCGACGAGTCCGCCCACGACCTCCGTAGCGTGCCAGCCGTCGAGATAGCGCCACTCTTCGAGCGCGAGCTCGAACCCGCCCCCCGACACGTCGCGGACGCGCGTCGAACACGGGTGGTAGCCGTTCTCCGACGGCGGAAGCGCGATCGCCACCGGATCGGAGTAGGACGATCCTACCCCGACCGTCGTCCACGTGTGGTCGACCGTGTGGCGGTCGACCTCCACCGACGGCGTCGTAGCGCCGGACGCCGTGCCGGTCGCGGCTCCGCCGCCGACCGCCACCGCGCCGACTGTTTTGAGACAGGTACGTCGATCCATCGAGGGGGTAACCGACCCCTTCTCCCCTGTAGGCATGCGTTACCGGATTCGAACACCCCGGTATGGCTTTTCTGGTGCAGAATCGACTGTGAAAAGAAATTGAACCGAAGCGGTACGTATTTGACCGTTTCTGGCCCGTTTTGAACCACCGCTCGGACAGGATCGAGACGCCAGATAGCCAAAATAGGACCTGTTTACCGGTCGTATCGGAGAGGATCACGAGTTCCATCCCGACGAAAAGCCGCGCGGGCCGAACGGCGTGACCGCCCGTTCAGCCTGAGAAGCGGTGTGGTCGGACCGACAACCGACACGGGCGCTTCGGTGTTCGCGTACGGATCTCGCGGCCGGGATCGAGGACGCGCCGGGATCGAGGAGAAGCCGGCGATGAGAGCGAGCAGTCCGGGACGAAAGACGGCGTCGGGACCGTACCGGTTCGACGTCGACGGACGACCCGATATCGGCGGTCCACAGAGGCCCTACCCGTCGAGGTAGGGCGCACAGACCTCGCGGACGCCGTCCGCGAACTCGACCTCGGGCTCCCAGCCGGTCGCCGACCTGAACTTCGAGGCGTCGGCCTTCGTGTGGTAGACGTAGTTGTCGATCGGGACCGGCTCGTACTCCGGCTCGACCACGGTGCCGAGCGTCTCGTTGATCGTGTCGACCATCTCGTTGAAGCTGTAGCTCTCGCCGGTGCCGAGGTTGTACACGCCCGAGAGCTCGTGGTCCGCGGCGAGGATCAGCCCCCGAACGACGTCGGAGACGTGGGTGAAGTCGCGGGTCTGGGAGCCGTCGCCCCAGAGGACGGGCGCCTCCCCGTCGGCGATCCGTGCGGCGAACTGCGACACCGTGTTGGCGTACTCGCCTTTGTGCTCCTCGTTGCCGCCGTACCCCTGATACACCGAGAAGAAGCGCATCCCCGCCAGCGTGAGCTCGTCGTAGAAGTTCTCGTAGTACTCCGCGTAGCGTTCTCGGCCCATCATCGAGGCGTCGTAGCCGGTCGACGCCTCCACCGCCACGTCCTCGGGACACGGTTCCGTCCGGCTGCCGTAGATCGAGGAGGTCGACGCGTAGACGAACGTGTCACAGCCGTCCGCTCGGGCCTGCTCGACGACGTTGACGAACCCCTCGACGTTGACGCGGGCGCCCTCTCGGGGGTTCTCCTCCAACATCTGCCGGCTCGACAGCGCCGCGAGGTGGAAGACGACGTCCACGTCGGTCGGAAGGTCGTCGTCGAGCACGTCCGCCTCGACGAACTCCACGTCGTCGGCGAGGTTCTCGTGGGTGCCGAGGTACTCGTTGTCGAGGGCGATCACGTCGGCGCCGTCGGCGGCGAGGGCGTTCGCGAGGTTCGAGCCGATGAAGCCCGCCCCGCCGGTGACGAGCACGCGGGAGCCGTTCATACCACCACGGCCAGTCCCGATACGCAAAGCGGTGTCGGTCGGGTCCGCGCCGTCGGGGCGGCCGGCCGAGGGGGCGGAGCCGCAGGACCGTCGACGTGGCGGTTGAGGAACGCGTGAGTCGTCCTCGCGCTCGTTGATGGGTCCGTGGTTTTAAGCGGGTTCCCGAGCGACTGTACACAAATGTCGTCCATCGAACTCACCGACAGCCAGCGCAAGATCCTGAACGAACTGGTGAACCTCTACCGCGACGAGGAAGACGCCGTGAAGGGGGAAACCATCGCGGACGCCGTCGGTCGCAACGCCGGCACGATCCGCAACCAGATGCAGAGCCTGAAGGCGCTCCAGTTGGTCGAGGGCGTCCCCGGCCCGAAAGGGGGGTACAAGCCGACGGCGAACGCCTTCGAGGCGCTGGACCTGCAGGACCTCGACGAGCCCGCCGCGACGCCGCTGTACCACGACGGCGAGCGCCTCGACGAGGTAAACGTCCAGGAGATCAACCTCACCTCCGTTCACCATCCGGAGCTGTGTCGCGCGGAGGTCCACGTCCAGGCGTCCGTCCGCGACTTCCACGAGGGCGACGGCGTCAGCGTCGGCCCGACGCCGCTGTCGAAGCTCGTCATCGACGGCACCGTCGACGGGAAAGACGACACCGGCTCCGTGCTCATCCTCAAGATCGACGGCATGGAGGCGCCCGCGGAGTCGCCCGAGCACTGACCGGCCGACGACGCCGGCGACGTCGACGCGACGGGTGCCACGGGCGTCCCGACGGCGGCCGACGACCGACGAGGGGTCACGCGACCGCCGCTGCGCTACAGCGTCGTCGCCCCCGTGTCCCGGCGAGGGGTCCGGTCACCGTCGGACGATACCGGGTGGACAGATGACGCCGAATCGAAACAAAGCGGCGAACACCCTCTTTCCGCTCACGGCCGAACGTCGGGACCCATGATCGGAGCCTACACGGTCGGCAAGAGGGCGGTGAAGTTCGGCTACGAACGCTACGGGGTCCCCGGCGCCGTCGCGTCCGGCGGTGCCGTGCTGGCGGGCTATCTGATCGTCCGGCGGGTTCTGCGGTCGCCGGACGGCGGATCCGAATCGGGGAGTGGCTCCGACGGGGAGGGCGGATCCGCGTCGGAGGAGTGACCGGTCCGGGCGCCGCCCGTCCTCGCTCGCCCGCTCGGCGACCCGGCGCGGCCGCCCCGGGGCGAGGCGGGACGATCGACGGCGACGGCCGGGACGGGTATGATCCGTGGCCTAGAGGGCAGGCGGCGCCCCGGCCTCAGTCCCGGGTCCGGAGCCGGACCGCTCCGTTCACATGTCGCTCCAGGCGTTGAGCGCGCGGCCGTACGAGGTGATGTCGGCGATCCAGCGGGTCGCGACGGCCTTCTTCAGCGCCCTCGCGCCCGGGCCGCCGAAGGTGTTGATCGGGATCCCCTGGACGTCGTGAGCGACCGCCTCCTCGCCGACGGAGACGAGCGTCCCCTTGTCCTCGTGTTGCCACGACTTCAGGGGGGCGCCGCGGACGGCGCGCGCGAGGTTCTCGCCGGCGACCTCGGCGGCCTGCCAGGCGGCCTGGGCGGTGGGCGGGGCGACCTCCTCCTCGCCCTGGTCGACCAGGGCGGTGTCGCCGATGGCGAACACGCGGTCGTCGCTGGTCTCGAACGTCGACTCGGCGTACACGCGGTCGGAGCGGTCGTCGGCCTCGAGGCCGAACTCGTCGACCTCCGCCTGCCCGGTGATGCCGCCGGTCCACAGCAGCACGTCGTACTCCATCACGAGGTCGTCGGAGTAGTCGATCTCCTCCGGATCGGGCCGTTCGTCGGCGTTCTCGTCGTAGTACCGCTCCTCGCTCCCCCCGAGGTAGACGGCGTGGTCGTCGACCTTCGAGATGAACTCCCCCGTGTGGACGCCGACGCCCTTCCGGTCGAGTCGCTTGCGGAGCGCGCCCTGCACCTCGGGGTCGTTGTTCGGGAACACCGAGTCCAGCCCCTCGACGAGTTCGATCTCGATGGGGGCCTTGTGGTCGTCGCGAAACTCCGCGATCTCGCCGGCCGACTGGATCCCCGACAGCCCGGCGCCGCCGACGACCACCGTCGCGGGGTCGGTCGTCGTCGCCGTCTCGCCGGCGGCCCTGACCGCCTGGTGGATCTCGCGGGCGTCGTCGAGGGTCTTCAGCGTGAGCGCGTGCTCGCGCAGCCCCTCGATGCCGAAGAAGGCCGTCGCGGAGCCGACGGCGACCAGGAGGTAGTCGTACTCCACCTCGTCGCCGTCGGCCGTCCGGACGACCTGCTCGTCGGCGTCGACGTCGACGACGCGGCCCTTCAGGAACTCCGTGTCGTCGTCTTTGATCTCCTCGACCGGGATGGCGACCTTCGACTCGATCTCGGGCTTGCGGATGACCCGGTGGGCCTCGTGGAGGACGAGGTGGTAGTCGTGGTCGGAGATCCACGTCAGCTCGGCCTCGCCCGGATCCGCGGCGTCCTCGAAGGCGTTCACCGCCCCGGCCCCGGCGTACCCGGCGCCGACGACGACGACCTGCGTACTCATGGCGATCGGTTCCCAGCCGGAGGATAAAGACGTGTTGAACCCGCCCGCAGTGGCGGGCTCGGCCCGCGCGAGGACCGCCTGGCGGCGCCGTCGCGATCCCGCCGGCCGGCTACCTAAAAACAGCGAGAGAGCCCCGCCGTTTACCGCAGGCGTGAATCGCGCCGTCGAAGGGTACGACCGCCGACTACTGCCGACTAGGGGTATCCTCGCGGACGCGCTTCTCACCTTCGAGGAGTAACCCCTTCCACGTCAGACCACGGTGCTTCTTCAGTTCCTTCAGTCGCTCGTACTGGTCGTCGTCATCAAACTCTATCCGTATCTCTACCACACAAATCACACACGAACAACAAAGTTATGTGTGTTCCGGTGCTACGAATAGTTGATGAAGCGAACCAACACGTTCGACGTGGTTCCTCAGTCCGAGCAGGACGAGGAGTTGCTTCGACGCCTGTTGGACGCTTCTGCCGCTCTCTGGAACGAAATCAACTACGAGCGCCGCGAGAACTACGCCGATCCCGACGCCGACGTGTGGGACATCAGCGAATATCGCGGACGCTACGGCGGCACGCTCGGGGCGTCAACCGTTCAGCAAATCGAACGAAAGAATCGCGAAGCGTGGCGGTCGTTCTTCGCGCTCCAACAGAAGGGCGAAGCCAACGGCAAGCCCGGATACTGGGGCAACGAGGAGAAGGGCCGCGAACTTCGGACATACATCCGCAACACGTCGTACTCTGTCGAGTGGGGCGAATACTCCCGGCTCGAAATTCTCGTCGGGCAAGATCTAAAAGACGAGCACGGTCTTGGACACCGCGAACGCCTCCGGCTCGAAGTCCGAGGCGAACCCAACTGGGATGAGTACGACAAGCAAGGCCGGTTAGAACTGTACTACGACGAGCAAGCGGACCAATTCAGGGCTTTTCAGCCAGTCACGATCAGCGGAGACACTTCTCGGCTGGCACAACCACTGGCGAACGAAACCGCCGCCTTGGATATTGGTGCGAACAACCTCGTCGCCTGTACGACGACAACCGGTACGCAACTGCTGTACGAAGGCCGCGACCTCTTCGAGCGGTTCCGCGAGACGACGCGAGAAATCGCTCGGCTTCAATCGCTCTTGGACGACGGCCGGTACTCTTCGAATCGGATTCGGTCGCTATACCGCCGACGGACGCGCCGACGCGACCACGCCCGAGATGCCCTCGCCCGCGACCTTATCGAACGGTTGCACGCCGACGGCGTCGCAACCGTGTACGTCGGGGCGCTCACGGACGTACTCGACACGCACTGGTCGGTCGAAGCGAACGCCAAGACGCACAACTTCTGGACGTTCCGCGCATTCGTGAAGCGACTCGCGTGCACCGCCGAGGAGTACGGCATCTCGGTAGAGGTTCGCTCGGAAGCGTGGACCTCTCAAGAGTGTCCGAACTGCGGTTCAACCGACCGGACGACGCGGCATCAGGACACGCTCACCTGTCCCTGCGGCTTCGAGGGCCACGCGGACCTCACCGCGTCGGAGACGTTCTTGAGACGGTACGAAGACACAGCACGGCCGATGGCACGGCCCGTGCGCCTCAAGTGGGACGACCACGACTGGTCAGAGTCACCACGCTCTCACGAAAGTCCCAACGAGGAGCGCACGAACCCGCAAGTTGCCTCCGTGGGTCGGTAAGCGATACCCCCAGCGCGAGGAAACCCCGGCGTCGTCGGGCTACGCCCGACTGCCCGAGGGACTACGTCCCTCGCTGTTCACGCCGGGGAGGATGTCATTCCAGCGACAGTCCGGCGTGCCAGCGGTCGACGCCGGCGGCCCGCTTCGCCTCGTCCATGCGCGCCAGCAGCGCGGCCGCGAGGCTCGCACACTCGGCCGCCCGCGACTCCCCTTCCGTCCGGAACTCGCCGGTGACGCGGTTGGCGTACACCGTGCACACCGCGCCGGCGCGCAGCCCGTACACGTTGGCGATCGTGAGGATCGCGGCCGCCTCCATCTCGATGTTCTTCACGTTCGCGTCCCGCAGTTCCTCCACCAGCGTGTCGCTGCCGGCGGCCTCGAACCCCTCGAACCCCGCCCGGCCCTGGCCGGCGTAGAAGGAGTCGGCGGACATGCTGACGCCGACGTGGTAGTCGTAGCCGAGACGCTCGGCGGCGGCCACGAGCGCGGAGACGACCTCCTGGTCTGCGGCGGCGGGGTAGTCCTCGCGGACGTACTCGTCGCTGGTCCCCTCCTGGCGGACGGCGCCGGAGGTGATGACGAGGTCGCCGACGGCCATCCCCCCCTGGATGGCGCCGCAGGAGCCGACGCGGATGAACGTGTCCGCGCCGACGCGCGCGAGCTCCTCGACGGCGATGGCCGCGGAGGGGGAGCCGATCCCGGTGGAGGTGACCGACAGCGGCTCGCCGTCGTACTCGCCGGTCGCGGTACGGTACTCCCGGTGGAACGCCCGCTGTTCGTGGTCATCCCACAGCGCCGTCACCTTGTCCACGCGCTCGGGGTTGCCCGGGAGTAACACGGTGTCGGCCACGTCGCCGGGAGCGAGTTCGACGTGGTACTGGCGGTCCTCGTCGGGGTCCTCGTCGTCGTCCGGGGTGTCGTCGCTCATCTCCCCCCACGTTCGGCGACCCGCCTTGTAGTTCGCCCGCTTTCGCGGGGTCGCCGTCGGGCTGGTCGGCGACGAGGCCGTCGTGCGTCGATCACGAACTGTCGGCGTCCGCGCCGTCGGCGTCGCCCCCGTGGGTATCGGTGTCGCCGTCGTCGGCGACGTCCGTATCGGCGCTCCCGTCGGCGTCCACCCCCTCATCGTCCGTCGACGCCGCCGCGCGGCGGCGCTCGGCCTCGGTGAGCGTCTCCAGGCTGATCGTGTCCGGGAGCAGTTCCCCGAGCGTGTATGTCGACACGGCGTCGCCCTCGTCGCAGACGACCGGCATGTCGCCGTCGCAGAACTCCGCGAGCGTCTGTCGGCACATCCCGCAGGGAGTGACGCCGTCGCGGGCGTCGGAGGCGACCGCCAGCCGGTCGAACTCGGTGTGTCCCGCCTTCACGGCCTCGGCGAGGGCGACCTCCTCCGCGTGCAGGGAGTTGGAGTAGTTCGCGTTCTCGATGTTGCAGCCGCGGTAGACGCCGCCGTCGGCGGTCCGCAGCGCCGCGCCGACGCGGTACTCGGAGTACGGGACGTACGCGTCCGCGAACGCCTCGCGGGCGGCGGCGACCAGCGGGTCGTCCGCGGGGTCGACGGCCGTGTCGTCGCTCATGACGTGCGGCTTCGGCCGGGAAGACATAAACGTGGGTCCCGCCGCTCGGTGAGCCGCCTCGACGGCCCGCTCCGGCCGCGCGGGGCTCCCGACAGAGCCTTGCGCGTCGCCGCCCGATCGACGGCAGTGAGCGACCACGGGACGACCGCCCGCGACGACGGGGTCGGGGACGCCGCGGCCGAGGACGCCGCGGCCGAGGACGCCGACGGACAGTACGACGACGCCGCGGACTCGGTCGAGGCCGGCGGATCGGTCGGGGCCGCCGACTCGGCCGACGACGCCGACGGACAGCACGACGACGCCGAGGGGGCGTCGCTCCCGCCCGGCATCGAGGACCCGTCGGACACCGTCGAGGGGTCGGGACGACCCTACCTCGTCGGCGCGGCGGGCGTCGTGACCGTGTTCGCGGCGGCCGCCGGCTACGTCGTCGCCGCGAACAACGCCGTCGGCGCCGTGACGGTGTTCGGCCTCGTCACGCTCCCGGGGTCGCCGGCGGCGATGGCGCTGTACGGCGCGGTCCTCTCCCTGCTCGTCCTCGGCGTGCTGTTCGGCCTCGTGGGCGTCGCCTCACGCTTCGACGACGCGGCGAACTGAGTCCGACGGCGCCGCGACGCCGCGGCGTCCCGAGGCCCCGACGAACGGGTCGCTTTTGTGGCCGCGGCGCCGAGATCCGGCCATGACGACGAACGCCCGCGAGGCCGGCGAGCGCGGTCCCGAGCGCGCCGAGGGGTCGGAGGCGGGGCCGGACTCCGACGGGACGGGCCGCAGCAGGAGGTGGGCTGTCCTCGCGGTGCTGCCGTTCCTGGCCGTCGGCATCGGCGACGTGGTGCTGCTGCTGATCTGGGGGATCGACCCGCTGTGGGGGTTCGCGATCCTCCCGCCGATCCTGTTCTGCTCGGTGCTGGCGTACATCGTGTTCTCGACGGACTTCCTCGAAGGGCGGACCTGACGGCGAGCACCCCCGCCGCCGGAACGGTGGTCGCTACCGTCCGGTGTCGTACTTGTAGGTGGCCTCTTCGGGGTCGATGCCGAAGTCCTCGGCCGCCTCCTCGGTCGACGGCTCCGGCTCACCCCCCTCGGGGACGGCCTCCTTGAACCGCTCGCGGAGCCGGTCGGGCATGACGAACTCCCCCCGAGACAGCCGCAGCGGCGTCGCCTCGCCGTCGGTGTCGCCGCGGACGACGTCGAGGCGCTCGGTCAACGCGTCGGGCACCTCATCGTCGTCGAGGCGCTCGAAGCCGAACTGGGTGAGGTACGTCGCCGTCGGCGTGAAGCAGTACACCTCCTCGAACCCCTGGTCGCCGGCCTCGTCGACGAGGCGCTCGATGACGTGGGCGCCGACGCCCTGCCCGCGCCACGTCTCCAGCACCCCGATCCCCGTCAGCTCGACGTACTCGCCGTCGTCGGTCTTGTGGACCCGCAGGCGACCGAACCCCGCCCGGTCGTTCGACTCCTCGTCGACCGCGATCACGTAGTCGCGCGAGCGGAACGACCGCTCGTCCAGCCCCATCGCCTCGATGTGATCGAGCAACCACGCCTCGTCGCGGTTTCTGGCGTCCCGGACGTACATGACGAACAGTACGCGGGGGCGGGTGTTACCGTTTATGGGGGGTGGACGGCGTTCCGACGCGCGTTCATCGGCGGCGATCCGGTGTCGCTTCGACCCCACGAGGGTTTGCTTGAAACTCGCGTTGAGGATCTACCGCCGTCGCCAAGGCAGTGCTCCAACCCCACAAAGGGTTCGTCTGAAACCGGCCGCGAGGTGCCGGAGCGGGACGACGAGAAGAATCTTCAACCCCACAAGGGTTCGTCTGAAACACCCGTCTCGGGGCCGCGACGGCGACGACCTGGGCGGCTTCAACCCCACAAGGGTTCGTCTGAAACCCCCACGTCGGGGGCCGAAGCTCGCCCGCGGAGTCGCTTCAACCCCACAAGGGTTCGTCTGAAACAGTTCTGTCGGGCGGCCGGCTCACAGACGACCTGCTTCAACCCCACAAGGGTTCGTCTGAAACGCGTGTTCTGCATCCGCGAGGACCGCTGTGGCTGGGCTTCAACCCCACAAGGGTTCGTCTGAAACACCTCCCGGCCCCCACGTCGGGACCCGAACACCGAGCTTCAACCCCACAAGGGTTCGTCTGAAACCAGCAAGACAACACTCAGATTTCTGACACCGCGAGCTTCAACCCCACAAGGGTTCGTCTGAAACCGCGAGACGACGCCGACTCTCGTCCGTGGGAACTAGGTGCTTCAACCCCACAAGGGTTCGTCTGAAACTACCCACGACGCCGAGCGGCCACACCTGACTGTTGCTTCAACCCCACAAGGGTTCGTCTGAAACGAGGACTGTAGCTGGATAGCGACGGACGATCCTGACGCTTCAACCCCACAAGGGTTCGTCTGAAACGTCTCCGTCTCCGTATCGTCGTCGTCGGCGATCGTGCTTCAACCCCACAAGGGTTCGTCTGAAACTACGGAAGCACGTACCGGCCGGCGAAGGTCGTGTAGCTTCAACCCCACAAGGGTTCGTCTGAAACTCCCCGTACTGTCCACGTCGATCGTGGCGTCGTCCGGCTTCAACCCCACAAGGGTTCGTCTGAAACTCGCTGTAGCGCGACACCCACATCATCCCCACATGCTTCAACCCCACAAGGGTTCGTCTGAAACGAGCAGATTCTTCCGCTCAACGGACAGCACTTCTACGCTTCAACCCCACAAGGGTTCGTCTGAAACTCAGTCGTTCGCCTACTGCCTGTGATGTGATCGGCTTCAACCCCACAAGGGTTCGTCTGAAACTCTTACTCGCGTACGGGCCGTTCGCGGCGACCGCGAGCTTCAACCCCACAAGGGTTCGTCTGAAACTGGGTCGGGGTCGTCTGCGAAGTCGTCGACGAACGCTTCAACCCCACAAGGGTTCGTCTGAAACGATGCTCGCGCTCCCCCACATGCTCGGCATCACCTGGCTTCAACCCCACAAGGGTTCGTCTGAAACTCCACACGTCCGAACCCCGAGAAACTTAGGGACGCAGCTTCAACCCCACAAGGGTTCGTCTGAAACCCTCGTCTGGTGCAAGACCGTCCCGAACAACCAGCCGCTTCAACCCCACAAGGGTTCGTCTGAAACCGCTTGATCATCGCGCCCGTCACCATCCGGTCGCCGCTTCAACCCCACAAGGGTTCGTCTGAAACCCGGGTCGGTCGGCTGGTTGTTGCCGAGGTCCAGCTGCTTCAACCCCACAAGGGTTCGTCTGAAACGCCAGCACTATCGCTGGTCGAGTCAGGCCGCCGAATGCTTCAACCCCACAAGGGTTCGTCTGAAACACCTCCGATGGCCCACTGTCGTCATCGTCGCCGTCGCTTCAACCCCACAAGGGTTCGTCTGAAACTACACGATGACCTGGGCGACGCCGACCAGGGCGACGCTTCAACCCCACAAGGGTTCGTCTGAAACGCTTGCGTGAGGCGACCGACGCCTACGTGTCGGGGCGGCTTCAACCCCACAAGGGTTCGTCTGAAACTCGCTCGATCTGGCGATACGGTCACAAGCGTGGGAGGGCTTCAACCCCACAAGGGTTCGTCTGAAACCAGCGCATCTGACGACGCCCACGATTGGGAGGAACTGCTTCAACCCCACAAGGGTTCGTCTGAAACAGAGGACCACGGGGGATACTTGATGGAGAGAGTCACGCTTCAACCCCACAAGGGTTCGTCTGAAACTGGGTGTCGTGCAGCCGCTCGTGGACGCGCTCATGGCTTCAACCCCACAAGGGTTCGTCTGAAACTCCACGCCTGGGCCGACTGCTGGGCCTGCGAGTTGGCTTCAACCCCACAAGGGTTCGTCTGAAACGAGATGGACGACGACGGCGGCGCCAGCGTCGACGTGCTTCAACCCCACAAGGGTTCGTCTGAAACGACCGCGTCGTCGACGGTCGAGGTTGCCGACCCGTAGCTTCAACCCCACAAGGGTTCGTCTGAAACGTCGCCGAGCGCGGACTCGGCCGCGTTCGCCAGCCGCGCTTCAACCCCACAAGGGTTCGTCTGAAACCGTGCTGCGAGGCTCGGAGACCGGATTCTCACGCGACGCTTCAACCCCACAAGGGTTCGTCTGAAACGGCCGCGGCGCTCACGTGACGCTCACGCGAGCGGGAGCTTCAACCCCACAAGGGTTCGTCTGAAACCGTTCACCGTCACCCCCCGCAAGGCTATAACTATACGCTTCAACCCCACAAGGGTTCGTCTGAAACCCGACGAAATATACGTCGAGGTGAGCGACCGGTCCGCTTCAACCCCACAAGGGTTCGTCTGAAACCCGCGCCGTCCGTCCACGAGCCGTCCGCGGACAGGCGGCTTCAACCCCACAAGGGTTCGTCTGAAACGGTCACGGTGACCGCCACCAG
This sequence comes from Halobacteriales archaeon QS_6_71_20, assembly GCA_003020945.1. Lineage (GTDB taxonomy): Archaea > Halobacteriota > Halobacteria > Halobacteriales > Haloferacaceae > Halobaculum. The sequence goes on along the minus strand of PXRU01000002.1, from coordinate 108,794 downwards.
GACGATGGCGACCGCTTCAACCCCACAAGGGTTCGTCTGAAACGAGACGTTTTCGCTGCGGCATATCCGCCGCGCGGTGCTTCAACCCCACAAGGGTTCGTCTGAAACGATAGAGGCGGTCGTCGACGGTCGCTTTTGCGAGGTGCTTCAACCCCACAAGGGTTCGTCTGAAACCTCCTCCCATCTCTCATACCAATGGCAAGCTCCAGGCTTCAACCCCACAAGGGTTCGTCTGAAACGAGCCCCGCTTGGTTGTTCCGCCACGACTGAGTAGAGCTTCAACCCCACAAGGGTTCGTCTGAAACATCCCGGCCCGTTGGGTGGGGGTCGCCGTCGGATCGCTTCAACCCCACAAGGGTTCGTCTGAAACACGCTCAGACAGACGCGCTTTGGCTACGAGTTTGACGAGCTTCAACCCCACAAGGGTTCGTCTGAAACAACTGGTCGCCTGCTTCAAGTTCTCTGATCTCGTCGCTTCAACCCCACAAGGGTTCGTCTGAAACCTGGATCACGCCGCGTGGACACTACTACTGGGCCGAGCTTCAACCCCACAAGGGTTCGTCTGAAACACGTACGTAGCGGTGACGGTCCAGTCGGTGACGGGCTTCAACCCCACAAGGGTTCGTCTGAAACGACCTGCTGGATGGCGACGTGGGTTTCCGTGTCCGTGCTTCAACCCCACAAGGGTTCGTCTGAAACGACCTACGTCGTCTGGATACCGGACTGGCTCCTGGAGGCTTCAACCCCACAAGGGTTCGTCTGAAACTACCGGCCGCGGAGTCGGTCGTCCATCCCGTCGATGCTTCAACCCCACAAGGGTTCGTCTGAAACGAGCATGAGGCCGACGGTGAGGCCGACGACGAGCTGCTTCAACCCCACAAGGGTTCGTCTGAAACTCCTCGGCAAGACGCAGACCGGCAAGACGTCGACTGGCTTCAACCCCACAAGGGTTCGTCTGAAACCCGACGTCGTCCCCGGCCTCGGAGGTCTTGTCGGATGCTTCAACCCCACAAGGGTTCGTCTGAAACCGTCCACCGCCCGTCCATGCCGTCACAGCGCCAGGCAGCTTCAACCCCACAAGGGTTCGTCTGAAACTCGAAGCTCGCCATCGACGACCCGAACCACTGCAAGCTTCAACCCCACAAGGGTTCGTCTGAAACGGTTCCCACGTCAACCCGTGAGCGAGGGTGGCGCCGCTTCAACCCCACAAGGGTTCGTCTGAAACCACTGTCGATCTCTATCCCGGTATCTCCCGCGTCTCGCTTCAACCCCACAAGGGTTCGTCTGAAACAATCGCCTTGGACAGCGCGTCGGGGAGCGCCTGGATGCTTCAACCCCACAAGGGTTCGTCTGAAACAGCAAGTGAAGAACTACCAGGATGATGATGAATAAGCTTCAACCCCACAAGGGTTCGTCTGAAACCGCGACTCCGGGCGGACACGAGCGCGGCGGTGGAGGCTTCAACCCCACAAGGGTTCGTCTGAAACGACAAATTCGTACGACTCCGAATCCCCGCCAGGGATAGCTTCAACCCCACAAGGGTTCGTCTGAAACCGGCGGGGGCCCGACGCCGGACCCGCAGGTCGAGGCGCTTCAACCCCACAAGGGTTCGTCTGAAACAGTACGAGCCGAGCACCCCCCGACCCGACGGAGGGCGCTTCAACCCCACAAGGGTTCGTCTGAAACCCGTACTGCGCCACCACCTCGGACACCATCACCCGCTTCAACCCCACAAGGGTTCGTCTGAAACTCGGCACCCGGACCTCGGCCTGCTCGACGCCGGGGTGCTTCAACCCCACAAGGGTTCGTCTGAAACCAGCGTCAGCCCGTCCGCCCAGTTGTAGAGGACGACGCTTCAACCCCACAAGGGTTCGTCTGAAACCGTCGCCCTTGTCGCCGTGTCCGTCTCCGGAGGTGCTTCAACCCCACAAGGGTTCGTCTGAAACCTCCCTAATTTCCAGTGGGTCCGACGGTGGGACCTCGCTTCAACCCCACAAGGGTTCGTCTGAAACGAGGGCTCACGATCGCTTCACTTTGATGTCCCTGGCTTCAACCCCACAAGGGTTCGTCTGAAACGCTCCGGACGGATCGGAGAAGCGGGCCGAGATCACGGCTTCAACCCCACAAGGGTTCGTCTGAAACTCATCAGAACTTGGCGGATCTTCACGCTCCAGGCTGCTTCAACCCCACAAGGGTTCGTCTGAAACCGCCCTGGTGATCGGCGGGGCCGACAGCGAGGTCGTGCTTCAACCCCACAAGGGTTCGTCTGAAACGGCTCCGCGAGCGCGAGTATCCACACGATGCCGAGGGTGCTTCAACCCCACAAGGGTTCGTCTGAAACCCGCGCTGGTACCGCGAGGAGAGCACGTCGACGGCGCTTCAACCCCACAAGGGTTCGTCTGAAACGCGCCGCACCCGTCGCGCGAGCACTCCCGTGCGACGCTTCAACCCCACAAGGGTTCGTCTGAAACGTGACTGTGCCACGTGCCATCCGACCAAGCGATGCCGCTTCAACCCCACAAGGGTTCGTCTGAAACGATGTCGACGGTCTCGGTCAGCTCCCAGTCCTCGGCTTCAACCCCACAAGGGTTCGTCTGAAACGACGGTCCAGTCGATGTCGAGGACCTCGTCGCCGGGCGCGCTTCAACCCCACAAGGGTTCGTCTGAAACTACGGCCTGTTTTCGTATTCCGCGTCGGCGACGGCGCTTCAACCCCACAAGGGTTCGTCTGAAACCGGCCCCGCTCCGCCGGCGGGACGTGAATGCCACGTGCTTCAACCCCACAAGGGTTCGTCTGAAACCGCGGGTACTGTGTCCCCGGTCGGCACGGGTCGCACGCTTCAACCCCACAAGGGTTCGTCTGAAACCGCCTCGTTCGACAACCCGGATTCGATGTCGACGGCTTCAACCCCACAAGGGTTCGTCTGAAACGCGGTCTTCGACGACCCACGGATGCACCCATGTCAACGCTTCAACCCCACAAGGGTTCGTCTGAAACGACCCGTCGGGTGGCGGCGCGAACAGCACGGACGTGCTTCAACCCCACAAGGGTTCGTCTGAAACCGGCCCGCACGCAGGGGTTGTCGTGGTCGGCGGCGGCGCTTCAACCCCACAAGGGTTCGTCTGAAACTCATATCTCGGTTTTGGGGTCACGGTAAGACACCAGGCTTCAATCCCACAAGGGTTCGTCTGAAACTCGTCTTGCCCCGCTCGAAACCTTGCGGGGCGTACGGCTTCAACCCCACAAGGGTTCGTCTGAAACTGCTACATGTGTAAACGATCCGCGACCAATTCCGGCTTCAACCCCACAAGGGTTCGTCTGAAACGCCCCCACGTCGGGGGCCGAAGCTCGCCCGCGGAGTCGCTTCAACCCCACAAGGGTTCGTCTGAAACGTCGCCGTCCTGGTCGTCGCCGTCGTCGACGCCGTGCTTCAACCCCACAAGGGTTCGTCTGAAACGGCGAGACGTACGAACTCCGAAGCGCGTGGGACGAGCTTCAACCCCACAAGGGTTCGTCTGAAACGGGCTCGCGTCCTCATCTCGAACAATTTCGTCGCCTTGCTTCAACCCCACAAGGGTTCGTCTGAAACCGTTCGGCGCGACTGTTGTCCGTGTGGGGGAACGTGGCTTCAACCCCACAAGGGTTCGTCTGAAACGTCGCGGCCGCGGGTCGGCCGAGCATCGCCCGCATGCTTCAACCCCACAAGGGTTCGTCTGAAACGAAGGCTTGAGCACAAGCCCGCCCGCGTTGTCCGGCTTCAACCCCACAAGGGTTCGTCTGAAACGCGTGAGAATATGACCGACGACGACCCGGCCGACGAGCTTCAACCCCACAAGGGTTCGTCTGAAACCTGGCTCGCCCGTCACGTCCGTCCGCGACTCCGGGCGCTTCAACCCCACAAGGGTTCGTCTGAAACTTGGATGTGGCTCGATGTCACCGTCGACGGCTCCGCGCTTCAACCCCACAAGGGTTCGTCTGAAACGGTGAGCCGTCGCGGCCGACGCGCGTCCATCGGGAGGCTTCAACCCCACAAGGGTTCGTCTGAAACGCGTCGACGCCGACGTGACCCGCAGCGACGGCGACGCTTCAACCCCACAAGGGTTCGTCTGAAACGGCGTCGCCGACTCCCGGCTCGTGTTCAACGTGTGGGCTTCAACCCCACAAGGGTTCGTCTGAAACGTCGCGACCGTCCGCCAGGTCGTCGCCGGGCGTCTCGCTTCAACCCCACAAGGGTTCGTCTGAAACCGGCGACGCGGACGACGGCCTTCCGGAGGACGTAGCCGCTTCAACCCCACAAGGGTTCGTCTGAAACCTCCGGCAGGGTGTGGTCCTCAAGGAGAAACGTCGTGCTTCAACCCCACAAGGGTTCGTCTGAAACGAGCGTGCCCACGGGACGCTCGCCTTCTCCTTCGAGCTTCAACCCCACAAGGGTTCGTCTGAAACTCGTAGCCGTTCACGTTCGGCGCCCAGCCGTTGATGCTTCAACCCCACAAGGGTTCGTCTGAAACCAGAAAGCATCGCGACCGGCAGCGCTGCCGGCCCGAGGCTTCAACCCCACAAGGGTTCGTCTGAAACAGCCGGGCGATAGCCGGGGTCTTCTCCAGGTCGTGCTTCAACCCCACAAGGGTTCGTCTGAAACCCGGCTCGCCGTGGTCGGCCTGGACGACGAGGACGAGCTTCAACCCCACAAGGGTTCGTCTGAAACCGTTCAGTCAGACCCGCCCGAGGAGTCGAACCCCGGTGCTTCAACCCCACAAGGGTTCGTCTGAAACCATGCCCGATATCGGGCACACAGCATTCACAAACGCCTCCCTCTACGAGTAGTTTCCGTCGACGTGCGATCACCCCCGACACCCCGGGGGGTCGACGATACGCCCGCGGCGTTCATCGCGTGGTCCAGTCCCCGTCGACAGCGAGACACGCGCTCGCCACGTAGGAGGCGGCGTCGCTGGCGAGAAACACCGCCGGGGCGGCGACCTCCGCGGCGTCGGCGAACCGACCCAGCGGCGTCCGGTCGCGGATCGACTCCTCCAGCCGCTCGTTCCCCTCGATCTCGGCGGTCAGCTCCGTGAGCACGAAACCGGGCGCGACGGCGTTCACCCGCACGTCGGGTGCCCAGTCCAGCGCCATGCGCCTGGTGACGCCGACGAGGCCGTGCTTCGAGGCGACGTACGGGTGTTGCCGGGGGAGGCCGACGAGTCCGGCGACGGAGGCGACGTTGACGAGGCTCCCGCCGTCGCCGGCGGTCAGTCCCTCGGCGGCCGCGCGGGCACACCGGAGCGCCCCGCGGGGGTCGACGCCGTCGTTGCTCACCACGACGTCGGAGCCGCCGAGTTCCTCGCGGACGGTCGCCGTCAGCTCCGTCACCGCCTCCCCGTCGGTCACGTCCGTCGGACACGACAGCGAGTCGCCCCCGCGCGACTCGACGGCCGCGACGGCGTCCTCGACGTCAGCCTCGGTCCTGCTCGTAGGCACCACGTCGGCCCCGGCGTTCGCCAGGCCGAGGGTGATCGCCCGCCCGATCCCGCGGGTGCCGCCGGTCACCGCAGCGACGCGGCCCGTGAGGTCGAACGCCTCCGTCGGGTCGAACTCGGCGGCGGTGTCGTCCGTCATGCGGGGTGTCACTCGGGGGCGGTACTTCGCTCTTGCCGCGCGGACACGGACCGCCGAAACCCCGGCGGCGCCGCGTCCACCGGGACCGCGTCGGCGGCGCGGTCCGGTTGGGGCCGAGGAGCGCGCCCGCTCAGTAGGGGACGAACGTGAGCGCGACCGCCAGGAACAAGACGAGCAGCAGCAGCATCGCCATCCCGTAGCCGAAGACGTCGCGCGCGCGCATCCCGGTGATGCCCAGCAGCGGGAGCGCCCAGAACGGCTGGAACAGGTTCGTGTGGGCGTCGCCGACAGCGTACGCGACCGTCGCCTTCCCGACCGAGACGCCGAGGTCCTGCGCGGCCGCGACGACGGTCGGGCCGACGACCGTCCACTCGCCGCCGCCCGAGGGGACGAACAGGTTGATGATCCCGGCGGTGACCCACGCGACGACGGGGAACGTCGTCGGCGTCGCAACGTTCACCAGCGCGTTCGCGAGCGTCTCCGTCAGCCCGGAGCCGTTCATCATCCCGATGATCCCCGCGTAGAAGGGGAACTGGAGGACGATGCCGCCGGTCGCGGTGATCGCGTCGTAGAACCGCTCCTGGTAGGCGCGCGGACGGGTGAACAGCAGCAGCCCGACGAACATGAACCCGAAGTTGACGACGTTGAGGTTCAGGGCGTTCAGCCCCTGCTGGGCGAACGTCCAGACGGAGATGGCGACGCCGGCGAACGCGAGCAGTCCCCCGACGAGCCGGCTCTGGTCGATGGCGTCGGCCGGCGTCTCGATGTCGGGGCCGCCCTCCTCGTCCGACTCCGCGAGTTCGGCCTCGTCGAGGTACTCGTCAATGCCCTCGGCGTGCTCGGGGTCGGGCGCAAGCAGGTACAACACGAGCGAGGCGTAACCGATCGCCAGCACCGTCAGCGTGAGCGAGTACGACGAGAACACCGTCTCCGAGATTGGGACCAGCGAGTCGAGCACGCCCTGCTCGATGAAGACGTTGCCCGGCGTGTTGACCAGCAGCGGCGCCGAGCCGGCGAGCCCCCAGTGCCACGTCAGCCCCAGCCCCATGTAGCCCGCGATACACAGCAGGGGGTAGTGGACCTGGATCCCCCGCCGGTACGCCTGTCGGCCGACCTCGCGGGCGAGGACGGCGCCCACGATGAGCCCCATCCCCCACTGGATCCACGAGGCGATCATCGCCACGACGCCGACGAGTACGACCGCGCCGGCGCCGGAGCTGGTCGTCCCCGCGAGTCGCCCGATGAGGTCCTGCACGCGCGGGTGGTACGCGATGGCGTAGCCGGTCACGAGAACGAGCACCATCTGCATCCCGAAGGTGAGCAGCGCCCAGAACCCGTCGTACCAGTGACCCACCATCACGGTCGGGCCCTCCCCCTGCAGCACCACGCCCGCGACGAAGACGGCGTAGCTCAACAGGATCGCGAACAGGAACGGGCTCGGCATCCACCGTTCGACGGTCGCCGCCAACCTGCGTCCGAACCGCTGTACGACTGTTCCGTCGGTGCGTATAGACATCTGGACGGGATCTGACGAACGGCCGTATAAAAAACACCGACAGACGGCCACGCGGTCAGTCGCGGGTGTCGGCGGTCCGTGAGAACCCCGACGGCACCGGCGCGGCGGAGGGAGGCCGCGTCGTGGACGGACGCCCGCCACCGGCAAACATACCTACCCCACGCGAGAAGCGTCCGAGGAGATGGCCCCCACGGAGGTCGACACCGACGAGGTCGTCCACGAGCCGGATCCGGCGGTCGCCGAGGCGACGAACGTCCGCGCGTTCATGCGCGAGTACGGCATCGACGACCACGAGTCGCTGATCGAGCGCACGACGACGGATCTCGACGGCGAGCCCGACTCCGGGGTCGACTGGTTCTGGGACGAGGTCGTCGACTACCTCGGTGTCGAGTTCTACGACGACTACGACGCCGTCCGCGACGATGCGGACGGCCCGCAGTTCTCCGACTGGTACCCCGGCGGCGAGATCAACCTCGCGCACAACGTCCTCGACCGCCACGCCGCCGGCGACGACCGCGACGACGTCGCCTGTGTCTGGGAGGGCGAACCCGGTGACGAGCGCGAGGTCACCTTCGGCGAACTCCACGAGCAGTCGAACCGGGTTGCGAACTACCTCGAATCGAACGGCGTCGGCGCCGGCGACACCGTCGGCCTCTACATGGCGATGGTGCCGGAGGTGATGAGCGTCCTCTACGGCTGCTTCAAGACCGGCGCGATCGCGGTGCCGATCTTCTCCGGCTTCGGCGTCGAGGCGACCGCGACCCGGATCGACGACTCCGAGTGTTCCGTGTTGTTCACCGGCGACGGCTTCTACCGCCGGGGGAGCGAGGTGACGCTGAAGGACACCGCCGACGAGGCGATCGACGAGGTCGGCCACGTCGAGAGCGTGGTCGTGTACGACCGACTGGGGGCGAGCGCGGCGCGAAGCGCCGCGGACACGCGAGCGAGGAGCGAGCGCGGTCGAGCGCAGCGAGGCCGCGACAGCGAACGGGGAGCGGAGCGACCCGTGAGCGAAGCGACCCGCGAGCGGAGCGACCCCGATTCGGACACCGAGGTCCCGTGGGACGACGGCCGCGACGAGTGGTGGACCGACTCGGTCGCCGAGCGGTCGAGCGAGTACGAGACGAAGTCGCTGCCCAGCGATCAGGAGTCGATGCTGCTGTACTCCTCGGGGACGACGGGCACCCCGAAGGGGATCGTCCACACCCACGCCGGGGTCCAGGTGCAGTGCGCCAAGGAGATCCACTTCGGGTTCGATCAGAAGCCCGACGACGTCTTCTGGTGGGTGTCGGACATCGGCTGGATGATGGGGCCGTGGACGCTGATCGGCAACCACACGTTCGGCGGCGCGGTCGTGATGTACGAGGGCGCGCCCGACCACCCCGGCCCGGACCGCTTCTGGGAGATGATCGACCGCCACGACGTGACGCAGTTCGGCATCTCCCCGACCGCGATCCGCGCGCTCCGCAAACACGGCGACGAGCACGTCGAGGGGCACGACCTCTCCAGTCTCCGGATCCTCGGGTCGACCGGCGAGCCGTGGGACCCCGAGAGCTGGCTGTGGTTCTACGAACACGTCGGCGACGGCGAGGCGCCGATCGTCAACATCTCCGGGGGGACGGAGATCTGCGGCTGTTTCCTCATGCCGATGCCCGACCAGCCGCTCAAGCCGTGCACGCTGGGGTCCCCCGGGCTGGGGATGGACATCGACATCGTCGACGGGGCCGGCGAGTCGATCGCCGACACGCACGAGCGCGGCTACCTCGTCGCCCGCGACTCCTGCCCGTCGATGACCGAGAGTCTCTGGAGCGGCGACGAGCGGTACCTCGAGGAATACTGGTCGACGTTCACGGAGCCGCCCATGTGGGACCACGGCGACTGGGCCCAGCAGGACGCGGACGGCTTCTGGTTCCTCCACGGCCGCGCGGACGACGCGCTCAACGTCGCCGGCCGGAAGGTGGGCCCCGCCGAGATCGAGGGGGTGCTCATCGACCACGGCGCCGTCAACCGGGCCGCGGCCGTCGGCGTCGACGACGACACCACCGGCACCGCCGTCGTCGCGTACGTCGTCTTGGAGTCCGGCGTCGAGCCGAGCGAGGACCTGAAGTCGGATCTGAGGGCGCTCGTCGGCGAGGAGCACGGCAAGCCGTTCCGTCCCCGGGAGGTCCTGTTCGTCGACGAGTTCCCCAAGACGCAGTCGGGGAAGATCATCCGTCGGGCGATCGCCGCCGTCCACGCCGGCGACGACCCAGGCGACCTCTCCTCGATGGAGAACCCCGAAGCGCTCTCGGCACTGCGGGAGGCGAGCTAGGGCGACGGGAACGAGACGGCTTCGAGCGCGAGCGCGCGGGCCTCCGGCGCGGCACGCCCCTCGGCCACGACCGCGGCCGTCGTCCCGGGATCCCCATCGGGGTCTCCCTCGGCGTCGAGCGCTGCGTCCCGGTCGGGCAGGGCGACGGTCCCGCCGGCGGCCAGGGGCGCGATCACGCCCGCCGCGACCGTCCGGGGGTCCGACAGCGGCGCCCGCACCGCGACGCGGGCGTCCGCGTCCAGCCCCAGCGCGGCGGCGGCGTCCCCGGCGGCCGCGAGCAGGTCGGCGTGTGAGCGGGTTCGCGCGGCGTCGGTCGGGTCCTCGCTCGCCGTCCCCCGAAGCACCGGCGCCGCCGCCTCGTGGGCGGTCGGCGGGAACGCGGGGTTCTCGCTCCACACCTCCGCCTCCCAGTGGGTCGTCCCCGGGCGGTCGGGCTCGCCGCCGAAGACGCAGAGGCTGGAGCCGCCCGGGAGGTCGAACTCGTCCTCCCGTCCGACCGGGACGACTACTGCGTGGGCGTCGGTGTCGCCGCCGGGGTCGGCGTCGAACTCGGTGACGGCCCCCAGCAGCGCCGCCCCGAGGAAGGTAAGCACCGGCTCGGGGGCGGCGATGGGATCGACGACCACGCGGTCCCCCTCGCGGACGCCGAGGTGTCGGAGGACGTTGCCCGCCTTGCAGGCGGTGTTACAGAGGTCGAAGTAGCTGTACGTCCGGTCGAACTCCGCGGCGCGGAGCGCGAGGCGGTCGGAGCGGCGGTCGCGGGCGACGAGGTCGCCGACGAGGTCGAACTCGGCCGGCGGCGTGACGGTCATACACGCCCTCGGACCGGGGCGGTGAAGAGACACACGGCGGCCGGTCGCCGGTGACGGCCCCGGCCGCGCCCGGGGTGCCCCCGACGCCATCGACTCACAGCTCCAGCCCGCGGATCGCGACGCCGTCGCCCTCGGCGACTGTGCCGATCACCCGCCCGTCGGTTTCGGCCGCCAGCGACTCGGCGGCCGCGGGGTCGAGCGCGGCGACGAAGCCCGTGCCCATGTTGAACGTCCGGTGCATCTCCTCGTCGGCGATGTCGCCCTCCCGCCGCACGAACTCGAACACGGGCCGGGCGGGCCACGGGTCGGTCACCTCGTAGCGGTGCTCGCCCAGCCGTTCCAGGTTCGTCCACCCGCCGCCGGTGACGTGGGCCGCGCCGCGGACGCCGTGTTCGCGCATCGGTCCCAGCAGGTCGGCGTAGATGCGCGTCGGTTCGAGCAGTGCCTCGCCGACCGTGTCGTAGCCGTCGAACGGGCACGGGTCGCCGTACTCGTGGTCGCGGGTGACCGCCTCCCGGGCGAGCGTCAGCCCGTTGGAGTGGACGCCCGAGGAGGCCCAGCCGACGAGCGCGTCGCCCGGCTCCGCGCGGCCGTCGAACACCGCCCCCTTCGCGGCCAGCCCCGCGCAGGTGCCGGCGAGGTCGAACCCGCGGACCACCTCGGGCATCACCGCGGTCTCGCCGCCGACGAGTTCCACGCCCGCGCGCTCGGCGCCTGTGCGCAGTCCCGCGCCGACCTGCCGTGAGAACGTCTCGTCGGGCTCGTCGACCGCGAGGTAGTCGACGAACGCGACCGGGTCGACGCCGGCGGCGACGAGGTCGTTGGCGTTCATCGCGATGCAGTCGATCCCGACCGTCGAGTAGTCCGACAGCGCCTCCGCGACCAGGAGCTTCGTCCCGACGCCGTCGGTCGCGAGCGCGAGGTAGCGGTCGCCGATGTCGAGCAGGCCGGCGTAGTCGGAGCCGTCGGCGCCGGCGTCGCCGACGGCCGACACCAGCGCCGCCGTCGCGGCCTCGCTGGCGTCGATGTCGACGCCGGCGTCGGCGTAGGTGAGTCCCTCCTCGGCGTCGTCCGTGTCCGGGTCCGTGTCGTGGCCGTCCTCGGCGTCGTCGCTCATGTCCCGACCGGCGCCCGGTGGACGCAAAAGCGCACCGACCACGACCGTCGGCCGGGGGACCCGTCCCGGTCGGTGCGATAGCCCGGGGTCGAGTCGGTCATGCCGTCCGGTTCGGCTCGGTGCGACTCGACGGGATCCGTTCCGCTCCGACCCGATGCGGACTGGCGCGGTTCGGGGCGCGCCCCCCGCTCGCGAGACGGATCGGCCGGCCTCACGCGTCCGGCACCGCGTCGACCAGGGTCGGGTCGTCGCTCCCGACGGCCTCGTCGACGGCGTCAGAACAGCAGCGTGACCGCGAAGCCGACCGCAAGCGCCGCGCTCGGGAGGAACGCGGCGAGCCACACCGGCGTCGACCACTCCCGGACGGTCGCGCCGTCGAGCGGGCCGAACGGGACGAGGTTGAACGCCGCGAGCAGGAGGTTCACGGCCACGCCGTACGTGCCCACCGTGAGAAGCAGCGACGAGACGCCCGCGAGCCCGAGCGCCAGCAGCGGCGCGAACACGGCCGCCAGCACGAGGTTGACGACCGGTCCCGCGAGCGCGATGAGGCCGTTCTCCCGCTGGGTGATCCGCCCGCGGTGGTGGACCGCCCCCGGCGCGGCGAACAGGAAGCCCGCGCTCGCGGCGACGACCGCGAGAAACAACATTCCGTAGTCGGCGCGGAACGCGGCCCGCTGTCCGAACCGCACCGCGACCACCTTGTGCGCCAGTTCGTGCAGGAGGAACGCGACGCCCGCGGTGACGAGGCTCACGACGAACAGCCCGCCCAGCGAGCCGAACGCGCCCGCCGCGAGGCTGTCGATCACCGTGGTGCCGCCGCCGGCGAAAAACAGCGCGAACGCCACCGAGAGCGCGATCCACGCGAGCGCGAGGTCGCGGATCTCCCGCCCCGAGAAGGAGAGCCCGCCGACCGACCGGCCCGGTCCACGGCCGGAGCGGTCGGGCGTCGCGCGGCTCACGCGACCGCCCTCCAGACGATCTCGGCGGACTCGCGCGCGCCCCGGATCATCAGGTCGCTGATGGTGGCGTCGATCGAGCCCGCGAACGCGGGCACGACGTACGCCGCGAACAGCACCGAGGCGACGATGCTGCCCACGTTGGTCGCCGCCACGACGACGATCAGCCGGAACAGCGGCACGTCAAGCATCTCCGAGAGGATCGCCCGGATCGGCCGCGACTCGTCCGACAGCAGCTCGTTCAGGGTGCCGATGTCGGCCACGTTCACCGTGAGGTGCCGCAGCTCCATGTACCCCGTGAACCACCCCGGCGCGAGCAGCGGGTTGACGGAGGTCATCCACGCGACGGCGCCGCCGACGCCGGCCGACAGC
>PXRU01000002.1:0-96059 GCA_003020945.1 Halobacteriales archaeon QS_6_71_20 | reverse complement strand
GGGTTCGCGAGGTACGACTCGATCCCCTCGCGGTGGCCGGCGCCGACGACGGCGACGACGTCGTACCCCTCCTCGCGGAGCCCGACGAGCCGGTGGGCGATGTAGGCGTCGCGCTCGTCGATGAGCGCCTCGGCGCCGCCGGGGGAGAACTGGCGGAACTCCTCCATCATCGCCGTCACCACGTCCGCGTCGGTCAGCTCCGCGGGGTCGAACTCCTCCAGCTCCCCCTCCTCGCCGGCGGGGGCGAGCCCGAGCGCGTCGACGGCGAGGGCCGCGACCGCGCCGACGACCAGCCCGGCCAGGAGGCCGATCGCGAGCCCGCCCGCGCCGCGGGCGAGCGTCCCGCCGAGCAGCCCCGATCCGACGCCCGTCGCGGCGACCGCGCCGCCGACGCCGACAGCCGCGACCGCCGCGGCGCCGAGCGCGACCGCGCCGTCGCGGTCGTCCCAGATCGCCGCCAGGGCGAGATAGCCGGCGACCCCGCCCGCGATCAGGCCGGCGGCCGCCCGCGCGAGGATCGCCTCCGTGATGCCGACGGCGCCCCCGAACAGCCCGATCGCGGGCCCCAACAGGACGCCGACGAGCAGCCCGAGCGTCGCCCCGGCGACCCTGGGGTCGGTGACGCCGAACGCGAGCGCGCCGACCATCCGTAGCTTCTCCAGCACGGAGAGCCGGGCCCAGAAGCGCTGGATCGTCGTCTGGATGTCGCGGTCGACGAGCGCGACGGAGATCCCGTGGTCCTCGGCGGTCTCGACGGCCGCCAGCAGCTCCGCGCCCGGCTCGACGTCGAAGCGGTCGCCCATCCGGGTCTGAACGTACGACAGCATCCAGTACGCGAGGAACTGGAAGACGGTGTTGCCGCGCAGCAGGTCGCCCGGATCGAGGTCGTCGGGCGTCTCCCCGTTCATCTGCCGGTAGCGACCCTCGTCGAGTTCGACGGCGACGACGTCCGGGCGCTCCGCGGCGACCGTCTCCTCGACCTCCCGGACCGACGCCTCCGAGACGTGGGCCGTGCCGACGACGCGGACGCTCCCCTCCCCGCGGGCGTTGGAGGGTCGCGGCGTGCCGCCGGGAGCCGCGTCGTCAGCCGCCGGCTCGGCCTCCGCCCCGGGCGCGTCGGCGGCGTCGGGGTCGGAGCTCACGCGGGCCACCCCGCGCGCGCTGCGGGCACAGTGCTCATCGGACCCGTCTTCCCGTCCGGTCGGTAAACGCCTGTCGGAGTCTCAGCGGGGTGTCGGCCCCGCGGCGCGACGCGTCGACGGGAGCCGCCGTCCTGCAACGCGCGGTAGGTATTCATGCTCGGCGCGCGTGGAACGCGTATGAACCACGAGGCCGAGGTCGCCGGCATCGGCGTGGGGGTCGGCCCGGACGGCGAGGAGGTGCCGGCGGTCGTGCTCCGCGTTCGCGAGGAGTTCCTCCCCATATTCGTGACGGCCGACCAGGTGCGCTCGATCAGGGGGGCGCTCGCGGGCGAGCCGTTCGAGCGGCCGTTGACCCACGACCTCCTCGTCGACATGATGACGGAGTTCGGCGGCGCCGTCGACTCCGTCCGCATCGACGACATCGCCGACGGCACGTTCTACGGGAAGGTCGACGCCGAGCGGTACGAGGACGGCGAGCCCCGCCGGTTCGTGTTCGACGCCCGTCCGAGCGACGCCATCGCGCTCGCGGGCCGCGTCGAGTGTCCGATCGAGGTGAGCGACGAGGTGGTCGACGCCGCCGGACAGCCGCCGGAGGCGATCGAACTCGACGACTCCGCCGTCCGCAACCCCGGCGACCCGGACCCCGACCCCGACCCCGGCCGCTCGGGGTCCTCCGACACCGACGACGAGTATCGCTACCGCTGATCGACGGGGCTTCCACAGACTCGTCCCCCTCCCCCGCTCCTCCGACGCTCATTGCGTTCTCGTTTCCCACCCGATTCCTCGACCGCCGTCGGAGCGCCCGGCGACCGGGGTCGCGGTCGTCGCCGGTCAGGGCGCGTCCGCCAGCGCGGCCTCGCGCAGTTCCCGGCCGCGCTCGGTGTCGACGACGAGGTCGGGCACCGGGATCGGCGTTCGCTCCTCGTCGATGGCGACGAACACCACGTACGACTCGGTGGTGAGCTGCTCCGGCGCCGTCCCGGGGCGCTCCCGGAACACCCGCGTCCGGACGCCGACGCTTGTGTCCCCGGCGCGGTAGACGTACGACTTCACGAGCGCGATCTCGCCGACGGGGATCGGCCGCTTGAAGTTGACCTCGTCCATGTGGGCGGTGACGCACGTCTCCCCGGTGAAGTGCATCGCGCTCATCGCCCCGGCCTCGTCCATCCACTTCATCACGTTCCCCCCGTGGGCGGTGTCGAGGCTGTTCGCGTGGTTGGGCTGGACGATCCACCGGTTCTCGATGTGGGTGTCGAGCAGGTTCGGCATCGTCGACTCCGGGACCGCGCCGGCCGAAAAGCCACCGGGTCGCGGTCGACGGGTTCCGCCCGCTCCGCCCGATCGTGGGTTTCGAACGGAGCGACCGGATCCGCCGCCTCAAAGCTTACCCCGACGTGCCCGGTACGACGGACGATGAGTTCGGACCGACCCACCGTGTACCGCCGCTGCGCCCCGGTCGTCGACGCGCGATACGAGCCGGGCGGCGCCCGGACGCCCGTGGAGGCGATCGTCGAGGCGCTGTCGGAGGCGACCGGGACCGACCCGACCGCGATCTCGCCCCTCTCGAACGTCGTCGACACGGACGCGCTCGACCGCCTGCTGTCGCGGACGGGCGGAGGGGCGGCGACGGTGTGTGAGATCGAGTTCGGCTCCTGGACCGTGTTCGTCAGGGGGGACGGCCGCATCCGCGTTTGCGACGCCGACGAGCCGACGGATCCGGCACCGGCGTTCGACCCCCCGGCGGTGTAAGCCGGCCGGCTGGCGCTTCCGGGCGACCGGGTCACCGTCGAGGGCGTCGTCGGGGAGGCGAACCCGACCGACGGCCGCGAGCGGACCGACCGAGGCGCACTTCCGGACGGCCACCTCCTCGGCGCCGACGGTCGCCGAGTTCCGAACGGGCCGCGGCGACGGTCGGACGCCTCGCTCGGCGGCGAGGCTGCGAGGCGGCGGAGCGGCAGGACGGCGAAACGGGGGAGCGACGGATCGGCGAACCGGCTCGAACCCTCGTCGGCCCGGTCAGACCCCGGGGTCGGGTCGCTCGCCCAGCGTGAACGAGACGGTCGTCTCGCTCCCGTCGCGGACGACGGCGAACTCGACCTCGTCGCCCGGCGAGGTCTCCAGCGCGAGGTAGTTTGAGAGGTCGGCCTGTACCTCGACGTCGTTGCCGCCGATCCCGACGATCACGTCGCCGCCGACGGGGACGGTGACGCCGTCGACGGTTTCGGTGCCGTCGGTGCCCCGGAGACTCCCCGCGGCGGGACCGTCCTCAAGCACCTCGACGATCAGCACGCCGCCGACGTCGTCGAGCCCGTACGCCTCGGCGATGACCGGCGTCACCTCGACGAGGCGCACGCCCATGAACGAGTGGGCGTACTCGCCGTTCTCGGCGAGCTCGGGGACGACCCGCTTCGACAGCTCCGCGGAGACGCCGAAGCCGATGTTGTCGCCGCCGCCGCGGGCGGCCACCGCGACCACGTTCCCCTCGTAGGTGACGATCGGCCCGCCGGAGTTGCCGGGGTTGAGCGCGGCGTCCGTCTGGACGGAGTCGGCGACGGTGAAGTTGTTCGGCGCCGAGAGCACGCGGTCGACGCCGGAGACGATCCCCGTCGACGCCGAGCCGCTGAAGCCGTACGGCGAGCCGATCGCCATCACGGGCGTGCCGACGGGCGGCTCGGGGTCGGTGTCGACCCACGACAGCGGGGTCGCAGACTCCGGCCGGTCGTCGACCCGAAGCGCCGCGAGGTCGGAGTAGGCGTCCGTGCCGGCGATCTCGGCGTCGCGCCACTCGTTGCCGTCGAACCGGATCTTCACCTCGTCGGCGTCCGCGACGACGTGCTGGTTCGTGACGACGTAGCCGTCGCCGGCGACGAAGCCGGAGCCGCTCCCCTGGGGGCCGTTGCGGCCGTAGTTGAGCACGCCGACGACCGACGGGATCGTCGACCGGTACACCGCCGTCTGCGTCGGGTCGGCGGACGACTGCGACGAGTCGGTCGTCTGCCCGGCGGCCCCCCCGGCGGCCGCCTCCGAGGAGCCGAGCTGTACGCAGCCCGCGAGTCCGCCGGCGGTCGCCGCCCCGACCGCGGCGAGGAGATCGCGTCGTGTTGGCATACGACAACCGTACGTGCGTGATCCGAATAACTCCGGCGTTCGATCCGGCCCGGCGGTATCGCGGCCCACGGAGGGAAACGACCGCGGGACGGGCGTGAGGCCGGGACATTGGGTCGGGAGCCGCCGGCAGGCCTATGCCCGGTCGCCCGGTACTGTCGGGCATGAGCCTCGACGCGGAGCCGCCGCCGCCGCCGTCGCTGGAGACCGTCTCCCCGAGCGAGTACGACGACACCGAGGTCGTCGGCGACGAGTACCACCGCGAGGATCTGGAGGAGTTCCTTCGTGAGGGGGCGTGGGAGGAGGCGTTCGACCGCTGGTCGGCCGACGCCGACATCGACGCGGAGGTGTGGGCGATCGCGGGCGAGTTGGGACTGTTCGCCGGCTTCGACTTCTTCTGGGACGACTTCGCCGACCGCGTGGGCTATCACGCGCCGGGGGTCCCGGAGGACTGGAAGCAGCGCGACCTCCACCCGGAGCTGGACAGCTGGGCGCAGGTGTCGGCGGTCAACGCCGCGCTCACCGAGTTCGGTCAGGTGGTGTGTGAGGTGCTGAAGGAGGAGTACGTCGACTGGGAAAGCGAGTTCGAGGCGCCAGAGGACCTCCCCGACTTCTGAGTCCCCCGGGAGGTCCCCGGCCGCCGGTACCGATTTATCCGATGCCCGACGACTCCGATCCATGGTCACCGAGACGGAGCGGGACGACATGACGTGGTACCGGTGTGACGCGTGCGGGCTCCTGTTCGATGACCCGGACGACGCCGACCGGCACGAGGGGCACTGTGACGCCGAGGACCCGTCGTACCTGCAATGACATCCTCCCCGGCGTGAACGCCGGGGTTTCCCGACCGCGGTTGGGAATATTAGGGTTCGCGGTCCACAACCTGCTCTTGTGGGCGTACCCGGCCCGTAGATGTATCGAACAGGCGGACTGCTGGCTGTGCCATCCAGCCGTTATCCCTATCTCCCCCGTCGGGGGTGAGACTCGGGAGTACCTTCTCGCGGATGTTCTCCGCACCGTTGATGTCCGCGTTGGCGACCGTTCCACACGGTTCGCAGACGTACAGCCCGCGCTCGACGCGCTGGCTCCCGTCCTCGGTCCCACAGACCGAACAGGTCTTTGACGTGCCGCGTTCGTCCACCTGCTCCACGTCGATGCCTTCCTCTTCGGCCTTGTATTTGAGCATCGCTGTGAAGCGGTCGAACGTCCACCCGTGCAGACCGAGGTTGCCACGGTCGCCCCAGTTGCGGGGCGCTCCGGTGTCACCCTCGTCACGGATGCCCGAGAGGTCACCCACGACGATGGTGCCGACGCCACGTTCGACGCACTCGGCCACGATGTCTTTCGACAGCGCGTGCAGGAAGTGCGTCCGGCGCTCGGTTCGCTTCCGGTCGAGACGGTCGGCCTTGGTGGACGCCGAATCGTCGCACTTGGCTCGCTCTTTTTGAAACCAGTATTCGTCCTCTTTGAGCGCACCACCGGGATACAGCACGGCCTCGTCACCGAACGACACGGCGGCGAGGTTCGAGATGCCGAGGTCGATGCCCGCCACTGCGTCACCGGGCGGGTCCGGGTCGATTTCGTGGCGACAGACGAAGTGCAGACGCCACTCGCCACGGTCATAGACGGCCCGGGCCTGCTGGACGTTCTCGATATCCACGTCGGGGTCGGCTTCGTACTCGCAAAGGATGAAGTCCGACCACGATTCTTTGAGGTTCCGGCCTTTCGAGAGGCGGACACGCCCATGTTCGGGGTCGTGCTTGAAGCCGTCCTCTTTGAACGTGACCGTTGAGCGTGGATGCTGGTCGCCGTGTTTGCGGTATGCTGGCGGGTTCGCGTTCTGGTTCCCGTTCTGCCGGTGGCCGTACCACGATTTGAACGCCTCAGCGAGTTCTTGGATAACTCGCTGACTGGACTGTGCGTTGAGGTCCGCGTAGCGTTCGTGGGATTTGAGGTACGAGGAGAGTTCGGCGTGGCCGGGAATGTGGCCTGTCTCGCTCCAGACGCGCTCGGCGGTCCATCGGGCGACGTTCCAGAGTTTTGAGGCGGCGAACCCGAGCGAATCGAGGTCGTCACGCACCTGTCGCTGGTTGCGGATGGAGGCAATGTGAGTGCGCGTAACCGACCTATTCGCCATACGTAGCCTATGAAAGCTAACCGCATAAACGTTCGGAGAGTGTGGTGGAAGTGAATATCCGGCCAGCCATCGCCGTGGAACGTTCCACGAAGCTTACGCGATTCACGCCCGCCGTGAACGGCGGGACTCTCTCGCTGTAGAAGGTAAGGCCCCCGGTCTCGGCCCGGCGCACCCCTCAGAACCGTTCGTCCGCCAGCCGCTCGGCGTGCTCGCGCGACCGGGCGACGGTCCAGCGGACCTTCGCGGCGTCGCCGTACGCCAGCTCCTCCCGGAGTTCGTCCGCGAGGACGCCGACGGCGTGGCCGGTCGGCTCGCCGTCCGCGTCGCCCAGTTCGTACACGCCGTACCGGTCCGGCGCCGCCCCGACCGTCGACCGGTCCAGGTCGCGCCACGCCTTGCGGAGGCTCATCTCACTCCCTCCCGCCGCCGGCGTCCGTCTCGCCGTCGGTGTCCGCCTCCACGTCAGCGTCGCCGCCATCGGCGTCCGTGTCCGCGTCGTCGCCGTCGGCATCCACGTCGTCGCCATCGGCGTCCCCGTCTGCCTCGTCGTCTCCGGCGGGCGCCCCGTCCGTCCCGTCCGCGGACTCGGCGGCGACGAACTCGTAGCTGTCCTCGCCCCAGTCGTCCTCGACGAAGACGAACACGCGGCCGCCGGCGACCGCCGGGTCGGCCTCGATCTCGGTGCGCCGGCCGCCGGGGCGCCGGGCCGTGACGCCCGGGAACAGCTCCTCCGCCTCTCCCTCTCCGAGGACGACCCGACCGACGCCTGTCTGTTCGAGGATGTCGTCGTGCGTCTTCAGGTCGTTCACGTACACCAGTACGCCCTCCGTCTCCGTGGGGTCGGTGACGAGGACGTGCGTCTGTTTGCCCGGCGGCGTCGTCAGGCTCTCCTCGACGCGCTGGGGGACGCCGCGGTAGAACGAGACCCGGCCGTCGAGGTACTCCACTTCGACGCCCTCCTCCCGGAGGGACACCGAGACGCTGGCGGGGGCGACGTCGTTCCGGTTCGGCGCGCTCATACCCCGAGTTGGGGGATCGACGCCGATAAGCGCGGCGAGAGCGAACTGCGAGCGGTCCGCGAACGGAGCGGGCGTCCCGCATCCAGCGTCGAGGCTCCCGGTCGAAACCGGGAGCGACTCCGAGCCGCCCGCGGCGGCCACGACGGCGCGGCCTCGACCGCCATCGCGAGGCCCGACCGACCGTTCCCCGTGTCTTTATTTCGCGCCGATACGAGGGGGGAGCCATGTACGACAGGCGAGAGCTGCTCACGGGGGCCGGCGCCGCTCTCGCGTCGCTGTCCGGCGGCTGTCTCGCCGCCGGATCGAACGTCAACTATCCGAACGAACCCGAGTCCGGACGGACCGACGCAGCTTCGGCCATCGCTGCCGCGGACGCGGAGGGGACGGGGGAGGCCCGTGGCTCCGGCCGGGCCGCGCCGTCGAACCCGGCGCTGGCCGAGCGCACGCGGGCGGTCGCCGACGAGGTACGGTGGTTCGCGGAGACGTACCCCGACGCGATCGCCGAGTACCGGGCTGCGGTGATGCGGGCGGTGGACGCGACCGCCGAGCTGGCCGGTCGTGAGCGCATCGCTATCGGCGA
This sequence comes from Halobacteriales archaeon QS_6_71_20, assembly GCA_003020945.1. Classification (GTDB taxonomy): domain Archaea; phylum Halobacteriota; class Halobacteria; order Halobacteriales; family Haloferacaceae; genus Halobaculum. Next base: position 88,076 of record PXRU01000002.1, on the reverse strand, counting down.
CGTAGACGCCCTCCGAACAGTGTACGCCGATACGGTCGCCAGCGCCTCGACGGCCGTCGGGGGACACTTCGCGGTCCACAGCCGGCTGGAGCGCCGTTCGGAGTACCACCTCGACGTGATCGAGAAGTTCACGCGCCGCGGCGACCGTGACCGGACCCGCGAGGAGCTTCGCCGACTCCGCGAGTTCGCCGCCGGAATGCGGAGCGAACCGTTCGTCCGGGCGCAGCTGTCGCGTACCGACATCCGCAACCGACTGGTGCCGCGGCTTCGTCGGGGCGAGCGGGACCCGCGCCTCCCGCTGCTGTTCCAGCTTGCGCGGGTCGCGGACACCGACGGGGGCGGGGAGGCGGACGAACGCTCCGAGGCGCCCGACCCGGCGACCCCGTTCGACCGCGGCTCGGCGTTTCTCGCGTACGCCTACGACTGGGCGACGGAGGACCGAGACGACGTTCCCGATGTCCGTGAGCCCCCGATCGGGGAACGACGACTGCAGCGACCCCCGATGATCGAGCGCAGCCGGCGGGACGTCGCTGCGGCGTACCCCCCGGTGTTCGTCCGCCGCGGTCGCGAGTCGACGCTCTTGGTCGGCGTCCACCGGCTCAACCGGACTGACCGCGTTCGGGACTTTCCGAACGACCGACCGCGTACGGAGGCGAACAACGGGATCCTCGTCCAGCGGTACCGCGACCCTGCGTCCGCCGAGGCGGCGCGCTCGACGCTACTCGGGCGGGCGACCCGAGAGGGGCTGTACCCCGTCGGCGACACGACGTGGGAGCGGGTGTACTACGAGCGCGACGGCGACGTGACGTACGCGCTGGTCTGTCGGGCGGGAGAGTTCCTCCTGGCGATCGGCGCGAACCGGACCGCATGGGAGGAGCGCGTCGACTGGGGAGCGCCCTACGTACGGACATGGCTCGGGGGGGCGTGAGCGATGCGGCGTGTGGACCGCCGGACGGTCGCGCTCATTGGCGGGGGGTACGCCGTCGTCGGCGCGGGCCTGGCCGCCGTCGGCTTCGCCGGGGGCGACTGGGCGCGCGCACAGTTCCTCGCGGCCGCGGACGGCGCGGTCGCGGAGTTCGGGCCGACGTATCTCGCGCTGGCGGCTTACGCCGCCGCAGTCGCGGGACTGCTCGCGGTCGTCGGCGTCGGCGGCGTTCTCGGTGCGCTCGCCGGGGGCGGCCACGTCGACCCCAAGCGGGCGGGAGTCGTCGGCGGGGCCAGCGGGCTCGCGGGCGCGCTGGCGGCCACGGCCGCGCTCCTTCTCGGCATTGCCGGCGGCGCGGGCGGCGAGGGAGGCGGGCAGGTGTTCTCGCTGGGCCAAGCGGCCGTTCCCGGAGCCGTAACCGTCGTCGCAGCAGGTGGCGTCGTCGCCGGAACGGCTGCGGTCGGCGCGAGGGCCGGCGAGTGAGCGGTCCCGACCGCAGAGGCCGGCGCGCCGTACTCGCCGGGTTGGGCGGCCTCGCGTGTGCCATCGGGCTGGCGGGCTGTAGTGAGAGCGGCAACTCGGTGACAGCGGTCCCCTCGGAGGAGATCGGTGGCGCAGCGACGCCGACGGCGACGGACGCTCCCGAGGCGACCGCGACGTCGACGGACCGGCCCACGTCGGAGTCGATGGCGTCGTCCACGCCGACCGCGACGCCGATGGAGGCCCGAGTGCCGCCGCGCGGATCGCTGTCGCTGGTCCGCACGGACGTCGCCGTCGCCAACGACGACGGCTACACCGAGGCGACGCCGCGGGTCGTGCTCGACAACGTCGGCGACGTGACGTACGAGCTACTGGAGTTACGCTACGACCTCCACTACACCCCGCTCGGTCGGAGCGACAGCCGCCGACAGATCGCAAGCGGCTACGGAATCGAGGAGTTCGACGGCGAAGGCGGGTTCCGGCCGGGCGATCGACGGGCGATCTCCGGCGAGATCCGGTATCTCCGGGACGGGCGGGCGGACCGTTCGACGGACGCGGAGCGGTTCGACGTGGCGTTCGCGTTCCGTCGCGTCCGGTACCGGTAGCGGGCACACCCGACACGACCGCCACGGTTTTGCCCGCCGGACGCGGCCGTTCGCGCATGGAGGGACGCGCCGCCGCGCCCGGAGCCGGCACCGTCGTCAACGCGCTCGCGACGGGCGTCGGGAGCGCGTTCGCGCTGGACCTGGAGACGACCGCCGAGGTCCGACTGGACCCGGACGCGACGACCGTGACCGGGAGCATCGCGGGCGCGCCCGACGGCGACACGACGCTGATCGAGCGCTGCGTCGGGCGCTGTGTCGAGCGTTTCGGAGCCGGGGAGGGCGGCACTGTCCGGACGGAGACGGCGGTGCCGACGGCCGCGGGGCTGAAGAGCTCCAGCGCGGCCGCCAACGCGACCGTGCTGGCGACGCTGTCGGCGCTGGGGCTGGACGTGGCGGACGACCCCGACGCGGACGTGACGACGACCGAGGCGTGCCGCGTCGGCGTGCGCGCGGCCCGCGCCGCCGGCGTCACCGTCACCGGGGCGTTCGACGACGCCTCGGCGTCGATGCTGGGCGGCGTCACCGTCACCGACAACACGGCGGACGAGCTGCTGTCCCGGGAGTCGTTCGACCGGGACGCGCTCGTGTGGACGCCGCCCGAGCGGGCGTACTCTGCCGACGCCGACGTCTCCGCCTGCGAGCGAGTGGCGCCGATGGCGGAGCTTGCGACGGATCTCGCGCTGGAGGGCGCGTACGGCTCGGCGATGACGGTCAACGGGCTCGCGTTCTCGGCGGCGCTGGGGTTCCCGACGACCCCCGCCGTCGAGGCGATGGCGGACTGCGACGGCGTCTCCCTGTCGGGGACGGGGCCGAGCGTCGTCGCCGTCGGGGATCGAGCGGCGCTCGAGACCGTCCGCGAGCGGTGGGACGAGCGGGACGGCGAGACGCGGCTGACCCGGACGCGCGACCGCGGCGCGCGGGTGCTGTAAGCGACACCACGACACCATGAGCTACGACGACACGACCGAGACCGGCGACGACCTGCAGGCGATGAGCCTCGACGAGCTGCGCGCGGAGATCGAGAGCATCGACCGCGAGCTGGTCGAGCTGATCGCGCGACGGACGTACGTCGCCGACACCATCGCCGGCGTGAAGGAGCGCGACGACCTGCCCACGACCGACGAGAGCCAGGAGCGGGCCGTGATGGACCGCGCCGGCGCGAACGCCGAGCGGTTCGACGTGGACGCCAACCTCGTGAAGGCCGTCTTCCGGCTGCTCATCGAATTGAACAAAGTTGAGCAACGTGAGTCCAGATAGCTTCAAACAGGTGTTTCAGGCTATTCGATTTCTGTTTGGCTACTGGGTTTCCTTCCGATAGTTGTTCTCCAGATTCTCGGTCGATGAACGGCGTTACGATTTCTGTGAGTGCGTCAGGTGCCGGACGATCCGGCATCCGTTCGATCTCTCTGGATAAGGAGAAGTACCTTCGCGACCAAAGATCTGGTACCACAATCATATCTATCGTAACTGTCTTTGAAGCGGGAACACGACCGGAGGACATGAAACGAGAAACGATCGCCGTTACCGGAATGTCATGCAACGGCTGCGAACAAACCGTCGAGAGTGCCCTCTCGAAGATCGAGGGCGTGAGCCGCGTCGATGCCAACAACGAGGCTGAAACCGTCGAGGTCGTCGTCGATGACAACACGGCTGACGAGGACATCACTGCGGCAATTGAGCGGGCGGGCTTCGATGTCGCCACCTGATTCCGCCACGCTAACGAAAGGAGCATCCACCCGTGGCGGTCCGATTGGGCCTGTAACGCCGAGTCCTCCCGTTCCGATTCGGCGGTCAATGGAGGGATTCATTTCTGCAATGAATTACAGAATCCATCGTATTACTGATCAGTCAGCTGGAGTCGCTGTTTCAGCCTCTGCTACTGCGAAGTCAGCGTTGACGCCCTCGCCGGAGAGGAGTTGGCCCGCGAAGCTGTTGGCGAGGACGGCGGAGACAGACAGCACCATTGCGATCATCGCAAACACTGGGTGCACAAGGCCGGTCGTCGCGGCAGCCACCCCGATGCCATTGAATGTGAACGCGGCGGCGAGGTTCTGCCGAGTCTTGCGATAACTCTCCTCGCCGATCTCGTACGCGTCCATCACACCACCGAGCCGCTCGCCCAGCAACACAACGTCGGCGGATTCGATAGCGATGTCCGTTCCTGCACCGATGGCGATACCGATATCGGCTTGCGTCAGGGCAGGCGCGTCGTTGATGCCGTCGCCGACCATCGCCACTCGATGACTTCCGTCACAGCTTCGCGCTGACGACGTTCGCGGCCCGGTGGTTCGCTCACCCCCGCTTTGCAAGCGATCGATCTCCGCGCGCTTCTCGTCCGGCAGAACATCGGCCGTTACCCGGTCGATGCCGACCTCGTCGGCGACTGCCTGCCCGGTGCGCTCGTCGTCGCCGGTGATCATCACGGGCGTGACGCCGGCGTTCTTCATCCACCGAATAGTCTCGCTGGCATCGTGCTTGATGTCGTCGCCGATACCGATCAAACCGAGAAGGTCGCCGTCACGGACGACTCCGGAGACTGTGAGGCCGCGGCGCTGGAGCCGCTCGATAGCGTCGTCGGCCCCCGAGAGGTCGATCCCTTCGTCGGTGAGCCAGTCCGGCTTCCCGACGAGCACGTCGTCGCCGCGGACGGTCGCCCGGATGCCCTTCCCGGTCACGGAGTCGAACGCCTCGGGATCGCCGTATTCGACCCCGTGTTCCTCCGCATGGCCGAGGATGGCGTCGGCAAGTGGGTGTTCACTGAACGTTTCGGCGCTCGCCGCAGTCGCTAACAAGCCCGCTTCATCGTCGTCGAGGGAGACTACTTCACTGACAGCAGGTTCACCGATCGTAATAGTGCCGGTCTTGTCCAACACGATGTGATCGACGTCAGGGAAGATCTGGAAGGCGTCACCAGAGCGCATCAGGATTCCGTGATTCGCGGCCTTTCCACCACCTCTGATGAGCGCCAACGGTGTCGCCATCCCCAGCGCACACGGGTACCCGAGGACGAGGACGGCGAGCGCCGCGAACGCCCCACGCCGGACATTTGGCCCGGTTCCGAACGGGCCGCTCGGCCAGACGGCGGGAACGATCGTCCAAAAGAGGAACGCGAGGCCAGCGATCGCCAACACGGCGGGGACGAAGCGCTTGAGAACGCGGTCAGTCAACTGAACAATTCCGGGCTTCATCGCCCGAGCTTCCTCGATTTCGCGGGCGACCCGATTCAAGAACGCATCCTCGCCCGTCGCGGTCACCTCGATCAGAAGTGTTCCGGTTTCGTTGACGCTGCCGCCGATCACTCGGTCGCCCGTGGTCTTCTCTTCGGGAATAAATTCGCCGGTGGCCACCGACTCGTCAACGGTCGATGTGCCCCCGACGACCGCGCCGTCGACGGGGACACTCTCCCCCGGCTTGATCCGGACACGATCACCGACCTCGATATCGGCGACGGGAACCTCCTCGATCTCACCGTTGGCGGCCACACGGCGAGCGGTTTCGGGCTGGAGATCGAGCAGATCTTGTACCGCCTGCGAGGCACGGGTTCGGACGACGAGGCTGGTGTACTCCGAGAGGACGTGGTAGGTGGTAATGAACACGGAGACGGCGAAGAAGTGGACGGTCGGGAAGCCCGGGAACATAAAGAGCCCAAGAAAGCCGCCGAGTAAACCGGCGAACGCACCTGCTTCGAGCAGCACGTGCTGGTTGAAGATACCTCGCCGGAGGCTTTGATACGCTTTCTCGATGATGTACCGACCAGGGCCGAACACCGTTCCCAGTGCCAGTCCGAGCGTGGCGAGATCCATCGCGAGCAACTCTGACTCGAACCGTCCCATCACGAAGATCATCCAGAGCATCAAGATCCCCGTGACAACGGAGGCCCCGCCGGCGAGTAGCAGCCGCCGCTTCCCATCGGCGAGTTCGTCCTGTTGCTCTTCGAACCGTTTCTCCTTATCGGGGTCGCGGATGGTATAGCCGAGGTCCCGGAGCGTATCCTTCAACTCCAGCTCGCCGAGTTGGTCGTCGTCGTATCGGACGAGGACTTCTTCGTGAGCGAGACTGACGTCGATATCCTCGACACCGGATGTCCGGTCGTAGGCCTTGCGGATACTCTCAGCACAGAACGAGCAGGACATCCCGCCGACGTTGAATTGCTCCTGTGTCGTCCCCATATACGTTTACATTGTCCAGTGGGACCCATAACCATTACGCCGTCGATTGTAGCGGTCTTCATTACTTCATACCAGTGTGTAGTTCTGTAGCGTTACTCTTACTATCGTCGTAGAGTATAGGTGCTGTCAGGATGGCCCTGCTCGAATCCGACGTTCCGATCCAGGAGGTCGTGACGACCGACCCAGAGAAGGCGAAAGCTCTGGAGAGCGAGGTTCGCGCGAAAATGCTCGATATGCTCGCCGATGAGGAAATGACGATCGAAGCTATTCACGAGGAATTAGCACGACGTGGCGAGGAGAAGGCCGAAACGACGGTACGCCACCATGTGAACATCCTGAAAGATGTTGACATGGTGGAGATCGCTCGATTGGAGGAAGCCGGCGGCGGGACACGGAAATTCTACAAGTCGAACACGCGCATCTTCTCTTACGACCTCCCTGACGACGCCGACGAGATGCTCTCACCGGCCCAGACGACCGCGATCAAGGAACTGGCGTCGCTCGTTGATACACTGTACGCCGAACACGGCGACGAAATCGAGGCGGTCGCTCGGGAAATGAAGCCGTGTGATTACTGCGAAACCCAGCATTACGAGGAGTTCGTTCTCCGCGAATTGCTTGACCATAGCCTCATCGAGTTGAGCGAAGACGGTACCTCGGATGATCTCCTTTTGATCGACTGATGACAGACGGGTCGGGATCGCCTCAGCTTACGCGACACCCTGGATCGGCGTTTCGACCTCGACTATTTCCATCGAACTGCTAGATACGGGGTATTCGGAAAGCGGAAAATATACGCGAGCGTGTTACGTGAGTTGTAGAGCTGAACAAGGTCGAACAGCGGGAGAGCCGGTAGCGGCCTCCAGTCGGTTCTAGCGACTCTCCCCGGTCCTGATTCGAGCATCGCTCCGCGGCGTTCGACGTGTTCCATCGGGGTCGGTGAGCAGCCGGAGGTCGGTGACTCAATCCAGCCCGAGGCTCAGCTTCAGTGCTTCGTCCACCTCGGCCATCGTCGGCTCGCTCAGACTCCCGAGAACCGAGTGGATCCGCCTTTCGACGGAGATGACACGGATCTGATCGAGACGAACTGAGGAGTCCTTCTCGAACGGCGAACTGTCCGACTCGACCGGTACCTCGAACGGGTATCCTCGATGCGTACTCGTCGCCGGAGCGACGATGGTCGTACCGGAGTTGCGGTTTCCGATATCGTTCTGTACGATCACCGCGGGTCGAGTCTTCTTCATCTCGTAGCCTTCCGCAGGGTCGAGACGGACGACCACGACATCGCCACGCCGAACCTCGGTGTCGTCGCTCATTCATCGAGTCCGCTCCACGCCTCGTGGGACGTCTCCGTCCACTCCTCAGCGAGACGGTCGGCGCTCTCGGAAGCCTCACGGTACGCGGCGGCCAGTTCCTCATCGTCGGGTCGGTCCGACTCGACTTCGACGACGGCGACGGTCACGCGCTTGTTGGCGTACTCCGTCCCGAGGTAGATCCGACCTCGGTCGTCGGTTTCGTTGGTCCGCAGGTCGCGAGCGTTCACTTTCGTCATGTCGTGTACTACAACTCACCGTTGTATAACGCTTACCCACTATTACCCACAGTGCTCGTTTTCTCACAAACGCACCATGAATTTCATCGACTTGAACAAGAACGTCGGCATCAGGTCGAACAGCGGGAGAGCAGGTAGCCGAGTTCGGTCGTTTCAGACCGTACACTCCCACTTGGAGAAGTGGATGTTCTTCCGGCAGCTGCGTTCACAGTGTAGGGCCGGTAAGTAAGAACGCAGTGACACGGGCGACCTCGATACCGAAAGGATGCTCACGGGGCGGCCATCGATAGTCTGGGATCGCCCTGCTCCGGGTCTCGATAGCGGTTGAACACATCGCTCGGGCGATGCGTCACGAAAGCAGGCATCGGCGGCCCGAACTCCCGTGACGAACCTGGACTTCGACGAGACCATTACTCGAACCGTTCGGGCCTGATTCTCGCCAGCCGAAGCGCGTTCGTCGTCACGCCGAGGCTCATCCCCATGTCGCCGACGACGACGGCGACCGCGACGTTCACCAGCCCGAACGGGACTCCGAGGGCCAGCAGCGCCTTCAGGCCGATACTCGCCCAGATGTTCTCCCGGATGACGCCGTTGGCCTTCCCCGACAGCGCGTAGAGGTAGGGGAGCTTCGACAGTTCGTCCCCCATCAGCGCGACGTCCGCCGACTCGACCGCCGTATCGGTCCCCGCCGCACCCATCGCGATCCCGACGGTCGCCGTCGCCAGCGCGGGGGCGTCGTTCACGCCGTCGCCGACCATCATCACGCCGCCGAACTCCTCGTCGAGTGCGGCCACCGTCTCGGCTTTCCCCTCGGGGAGCAGCTCGGCTCGAACCTCGTCGACGCCCGCCGTCTCGCCGACCGCTCGTGCTGTCATCTCGTTGTCGCCGGTCACCATTACGACGCGCTCGACGCCGAGGTCGTGGAGTCGGTCGACCGTCTGCGTCGCCTCCGGACGCACCTCGTCGGCGACCGCGACGACGCCGACGATTCGCTCCTCGGTGCCGACCAGGACGACCGTCTTCCCGTCGGCCTGCAAGTCCTCGATCGGTCCACCGGCGGCGTCGTCGGCACTGTCGGAACCCGCAGCTGTGACACCACCGTCGGGCAGGGTACGGGCGCCCTCGAAGGAGCCCAACTCCTCGAACAGGGCGGGCTTCCCGGCGAAGTACGTCTCGCCGTCCAGTTCGGCCCGGACGCCCTTCCCGGTCAGGCTCTCGAACCCGGAGACGCCCTCGGTTTCGATAGCCTCCTCCTCGGCGGTATCCATGATCGCCTCCGCGATCGGGTGCTCGCTGCGGGCCTCGAGACTCGCCGCCACGGACAGCACCGACGCACGGGACTCGCCTTCGGCGGGGACGACGTCGGTGACGGTGAGCCGGCCGTGCGTGAGCGTTCCCGTCTTGTCGACCGCCACGGCCCCGACCGTCCCGACCGATTCGAGGTGCGTCCCGCCTTTGATCAGCACGCCGTTCTTCGCGGCGCTGGTGATGCCGGAGACGACGCTGACGGGGGTACTGATGACCAGCGCACACGGGCACGAGAGGACGAGCAGCGCCAGTCCGCGCTTGAACCACGTCGCCCAATCGCCGGCGAACACGAGCGTCCGGCCACCGAGTCTCATCGACACGGCGCCGTCGATGAGCAACGGCGGCACGGCGGCGACGAGGACGGCCAACGCGACCACAACCGGCGTGTACTGGCCGGCGAAGCGGTCGACGAACTGCTCGTGTTCGGTCCTGTCCCGCTGTGCGTCCTCGACCAGTTCGACGATGCGGGCGAGCGTGCTGTCCTCGGCCGCCGCCGTCACCTCGACTTCGAGATAGCCCTCCTCGTTGATCGTTCCGGCGTACACCTCGTCGCCGTCGGTCTTGTCCGCGGGGACGCTCTCGCCGGTGATGGGTGCCTGATTGACGGCGCTTTCGCCCTCGGCGACGGTACCGTCGGCGGGGATACGGTCGCCGGGACGCACGACGACGCGGTCGCCGACGCGTAGTTGTCCGACCGGGACAGTCGTCTCCTCGCCGTCCCTGCGGACGGTCGCGGTCGTCGGCGAGAGGTCCATCAGTTCGCGGAGCGAGGAGCGAGCGCGATCCATCGCGTACTCCTCCATCAGCTCGGCGACGCTGAACAGCACGGCGAGCATCCCGGCTTCGAGATACAGCGCCTCGCCGAAGACGACGCTCGCGGCGATCGCGCCGACGATACCGAGACTCATCAGCAGGTCGATGTCCAGCGAGCGCGTCCGGGCGGAGTAGTAGCCGTTGCGGAGGATCCGCTCGCCGCCGATCGCCGCGCCGGCGAAGTAGAACGACTCGGCGGTGCCGAACTCCCGTCCGACGAGACTGACGAGCGTCACATCGAGCCCCGTCAGAAGGAACTCCAACGCGAGGCCGACGAGCAGCAGTCCGCCGCCGACCCACGTCTCGAGCGCGCGCGGGCTCAGCCAGACCTCTCGGACCCGGCTCTCCTCGACAGGGTCGTCCTCCCCTCCGTCCGTCCCGGTGTCCTCGACCTCATAGCCCGCGCCCTCGACGGCGGCGACGAGGTCGCCGTGAGACGTCCGTTCAGGATCGAAGGTGACGATGACGGTGCCGGTCGTCGGGAGGGTTTCACGCTCGACGATCCCTTCGACGCCGTCGAGAGCGTTCCCGATCTTGCCGGCACAGGACGCGCAGTCCATCCCCGGCACGTCGAGCCGCTCGGTCCGGAGGTCGTCCCGTCCGTCGACGTCGTACCCGGCAGCCCGCACGCGTTCGACCAAGGCGTCCGCTTCGACCGTCTCCGGGCGGTGCTCGATGCGGACGGTACCGGTCATCACCTGCGGTTCGACGGCGACGACGCCGTCGAGCTTCGAGACGCTATCGACTATCTTCTCCGCGCAGGACGGACAGTCCATCCCCGGCACGTCGAGTGTCACGGCTCGGGACTCCGAGTCGTCCGAGCCGGACGCGTCAGCACTCATCGCGTGTACGGACGATGCCCGAGGACAAGCCCCTTCGTTTGGTGTGTACCGAACCGGGTCAGGCGTCGCGCGAGGAGAGGCGTGCCGAGGGGGAGTGGTCGGCGACGTACGCGTCGGCCAGTTCTGCCTCGGCACGACGGAGTCGATAGGAGAGCGTCGAGCCGGGGACGCCGAGTTTCTCGGCGAGTTCGTAGGTCTCGATCTCACGCGGGGTTCGATAGTAGCCGTGTTCGACGGCGGCCCGCACGGCGGCATCCTGCTCGGGGGTCAACGTGGAGTCGTCGTCATTCGATACGGCACCGTCCGCGTCGCCGACCCGGACGAAGCTGACGCCGGTCGTTTCGTCGATCTCCGTCTCGATGGCGTCCCGGAACTCCCGGTAGGTCGTTTCCTTCGGAGCGACGATGCGCCACTCGTAGCGACGCCCGACCCACGTCGTCTGAAAGATGAGGCCGTCGCCGAAGCGGTCGATGGCGAGGTGCGGGATGGAGGTGCAGGAGGGGGTGCGCGACCAGTAGGAGTAGAGAACGAGCGCGTCGTCGGTGCGGTCGAGAACTCGAGTTTCCCAGTCGGCCTCGCAGTCGCGGCGGGCCAAACAGTCGGTGTAGTACGCGGCGTCGGCGACGGTCTCGGCGAGCTCATCCAGTGCGTCCCGTCCGCCGGTCACGTGGTCGACGCGCCAGAGGTTCTCGGGGGTGACGTGGCAGGAGAGGGAGCGGATCTTCGCCTCCGGGTTGTCGGCGAGGATATCGGCGACGGCGTTGGTTCCCGGGGCGTATTCGAGGGCGAAGACGAGTTCGCGCATGCGGCATCGTACGACGGAGACGGGTATGAACGCGTTGACGACCGGTCGTTCCGTCCCCGCCGGCCGCATGGTGAAACTGATACACATTCATTACTGACTGATCGGGATCTCACTACCAGAGGTTCCGACGAGTCTTCACCATCGCTGTCACGGCTGTATTTGTATTCGAGGTTGAGAAAACGCCTACATCTCTCTTTTTCGAGGACCTGACACTTCCCGTTCCAGACCGTTTCGTTGTATCCCGTTATGAATTTCAGCTACCTGGACAAGGTCGAACAGCGGGAAGACAAACAGTCGAAATCGGCTCTCTCAAAACGTTTCACAGGGGTCGGAAGCGACATTCCCCTTCAGATAGCTGCACTATCGGTCGCCGGTGGAGCGACGGGAACGTACTGAATGGGGTGATTCGTCGTTGAGTGTCCCGGGACCTGACCGTCCTCTGTCTCGGAGGGCTCTCACCCAAAGACACACAATTCTGTGTACCCATAGTCTACTGTATGCCCACGATCACGGTCAACATCGATGACGACCTCAAAGACCGGATGGAGAAGCACCCGGAGATCAACTGGAGCGAGATCACACGGCAGGCCATTCAGGAGAAAATCGAGACGCTGGAAGTGATGGACGAACTCACGTCCGCGAGTGAACTCACCGAGAGTGATGTGGCTGAGATCGCCGACAGGATCAACGAGCGCGGACGCGAGCGTGCCGACGAACAGGCGAACTGAATGCGGCTAGTCGTCGACGCCAACGTCGTCATCTCCGCACTCGTCGCCGATTCGAAGACGCGTGAACTCATCGTCACACTCGAACCCGGTCTGCTGACACCACAGTTCGTCCACGACGAGATCGAGAACTACGAAGCCCTGATCGTAGAGAAATCCGGGATGGAGCCTCAGCGGGTACGACAGTTCGTCGACTTGCTCTTCCAGTACATCAAGGTCGTCTCAGCGGACGAGTTCCACCACGGCATCGGAGAGGCGAACGAAGCCATCGGCAGGACCGATCCCGACGACGTGCTGTACGTGGCCTGTGCCATCGCTCAGGATGCCGCCGTCTGGAGTGACGACAGCGATTTGAGGAGCAGGACCTCGCCGACGTGTATTCGACGATCGACGTGATCGACTCGTTCGATACGCGCTAGCCGACCCGGAGCGCTGACGCTGAAGTGCGAACAGTGCTTCTTCTACATGCGGGTCCATAAACGGATTGAAAGTCCAATATTCGCCGTTTGAGATCGTATCGGGAGACGATTTTCCGGGAATATGGTATCGATTTAGCAACCTGAACGAGGTCGAGCAGCAGCGGATCCATCAGCAGAACGACGGCCGATCCCGCCCCGAAACCGCCGGTACGACCGGGACTCGTCGTCCGAGAGCGACCTCGCTCGCTGTCCCCGTTGTCCCTGGAGCGCCTCACGGCTCGATAGGGAGCGGGGGAACACCCACAACGACTATTATCCGGTGATACAACTCAGTTGTTGATGGTGGAAACCCAGATCCTGCGGGCTCGGGCGGGCGAGATCACCCCCGCCATGGAGCGCGTCGCCGAGCGGGAGAACCGCGACCCGGAGTTCGTCCGTCGCCAGGTCGCCGACGGCCGGGCGGTGATCCCGAACAACCACGCCCACGAGTCGCTCGACCCGATGATCATCGGTCGGGAGTTCTCCACGAAAGTCAACGCCAACATCGGGAACAGCGAGACGACGAGCGACCCGGAGGGAGAGCTACGGAAACTCCACACCGCGGTGCATTACGGCGCCGATACGGTGATGGACCTCTCGACGGGCGAGGCTCTCGACGAGACCCGCGAGGCGAACATCGGGCAGTCCCCGGTCCCGGTCGGAACGGTGCCGATCTACGAGGCGGTCAAGCGGGCCGACGACCCCGCGGACATCACTCGCGAGCTGCTGTTGGACGTCATCGAGAAACAGGCCGAACAGGGCGTGGACTACATGACTGTCCACGCTGGCGTGCTAATGGAGCATCTGCCGCTGACCGACGGCCGTAAGACCGGCATCGTCTCCCGGGGCGGCTCGATCCTGGCTCGGTGGATCGAGGAGAACGGGACGCAGAACCCGTTGTACACGGGGTTCGAGGAGATCTGTGAGATCTTCGCGGAACACGACGTGACGGTCTCGCTGGGCGACGGACTCCGTCCGGGCTGTCTGGCCGACGCGAGCGACGAGGCGCAGTTCGCCGAACTCGAGACGCTCGGGGCGCTCACGCGCACCGCGTGGGACCACGGCGTCCAGGTGATGGTCGAGGGACCGGGTCACGTCCCGATGGACGAGATCGCCGGCAACGTCGAACGGCAGCGGGAGGTCTGTGACGGCGCGCCGTTCTACGTGCTCGGACCGCTGGTGACCGACATCGCCCCGGGGTACGACCACATCACGAGCGCGATCGGCGCGACCGAGGCCGCCCGTGCCGGCGCGGCGATGCTCTGTTACGTTACCCCCAAGGAGCATCTCGGCCTCCCCGAGGAGGAGGACGTTCGGGACGGACTCGCCGCCTACCGGATCGCGGCACACGCCGCCGACGTCGCCAACGACCTGCCGGGCGCGCGCGACTGGGACGACGCCCTCTCGGAGGCGCGCTACGAGTTCGACTGGCGTCGACAGTTCGAACTCGCCCTGGACCCGGAGCGTGCCCGGCGCTATCACGACCAGACGCTGCCCGGAGACAACTACAAGGAGGCCCGGTTCTGTTCGATGTGCGGCGCGGAGTTCTGTTCGATGCGGATCGACCGGGACGCGCGGGACGCCGACGGGGAGATGACGGACATCGGAGACGAGACGGACCTCGACGGCTCCCCCGCCGCGGAGGTGAACGTCCCCCCCGTCGGAACCCACGACGCCGGCCGCGTTCCCGACGAGATCGAGATCGACGGGATCACCTTCACGCCCGCGGAGTCACACGCCGACGACTGATCGTGAGCAGGCGTCGGAGTCGACGACGTTCTGCCACGACATAGGCCTCTCTCGCCGACCGGTGTCTTCGACCCGCCTGATCGAAGGGCGAGTGTCTCTCCTCCGCCCGCGGGTGCTGGACGTTCTGCACCCGGTCGAAGGGGGCGGCGAACTCCCGCGCGTGGCCGGCTTGGCCCGCCAGCAGGTCGACGACCGTCGAGTTCACACCGATGCGGTCGGGGGTGACCAGCATAGCTTTGGCTCGTCATGACAGCGACCGTCCGGACCGCGGCGCCGACCGGGTGGTTGGATCGAACGAATGCTCCCGGCGCCGTGCGGGAAATCCGGCCGTTCGTCGGGGTCCTGATGCCCAGCATATAACGTTCCTAATACGGTACGGAGTGTCTAAGGCACCCCTCATGCAACGCTGAAATACCGGGAGACGTTGGGTGGGAAGCACATGACAGAACGCACCATGGGAGACATCAGCCACACGGCACCGAACGGATCGTCCGCGGACCGAGTCTGGGAGCGAGGCGGCGAGAGGCCCGATCCCCGAGCGGACGACGGCGACCGCGACGGGGACGACTGAGACCGGCCGCGACGCGTTCTCCGGACGCTCCCGCCCGAGAGCGACCGCCGTACCGAGCGGCGCGACCGCCGAACGTCGACGCACGGACCCGACGCGGTGTTCTCAGCAGCGATAGGCACGGCGACGTGCGTTTAGTCGGTTCCCCGAAGGTAGTTGTGTGATAACCGTCGACGACCTACGAAAGGTGTACGGCGAGTTCGTCGCCGTACACGGGAGCACCTTCTCGGTCGAGCCGGGGGAGATCTTCGGCGTCGTCGCCCCGAACGGGGCGGGCAAGACGACGACGCCGGCAGCACGGACGGTACCGGCGACGACGGCGACGGCGGAGGCGGCGCCGCCGGGAGCGACGGGGACGGGGATGGCGACGGCTCGGGGAGCGCCGACGGCGGCCTCAAGGGTCCCGGACTTGGGCGGCGCCGCGGGGCCGCTGTTCGGCGATCTTCGCGACGGTGACGCCGATCGCGCTCATCTCGCCGCTGACGCTGGTGGTGCGTGACCTCCAGGGCGAGGCGGTCGCGCTCGGGGAGTACCTGTTCTCGACGGGACCGTTCTGCCTCACGGCCGGCACCCTGTTCGCGATGGGCGCGGGCGTCTACCGCGAGGAGGACATGTTCACCCAGCGCCCGGTGCCGCTGGAGTTCCTCGACGCGCCGGCGGCGCCCGACCACCGCGCCGCACGGACGGTGTACTCGCCGGGCGTGCTCGGGCTGTTCGGCGCGGCGGCGCTGTCCCCGGTCAACCCCGCGAACGTCGCCGCACGGCTGGCGATCGGCAACGCCGACGCCGGCGTCTCCCTCGCGGTGGGCGCCGTGGTCGCGCCGGGTGCCGTTGCCGTGATGGCTGCGCGGACCGGAGTGGCGCGGTACGGCCCGGCCTGACGGGGCCGCGGGGACAGGACGGGACGCGGCGGGGTCGGACCCTTCCCCGCTCAGGCCGCGACGAGGTCGACGACCGTCTCGGCCTCGCAGACGAGGTTGTACGCGCCCTCGTCGTCGTTCCAGAGGATCAGGACGTTCTCGACGGACAGCACGGCGCCGTACGGCGCCTCGCGGAGGTCGCGGTTGAGCGACGACTCCCCCGTGAGCACGAGGTAGTGCTCCAGCCGCTCGCTCCCGTCGCCGACCTTGAACAGCGGGTTGGCGTCGTGGGGCGAGAGGTCGCCCGAGAGCTTGACACAGAGGAGGTTCACGCGGTCGGTGACGTGGGCCTCGGAGTCGGCCATCCGGTGGTGCCGCTCCTCGCTCGCGACGACCGGGTGGCGACGCTCCCCGTCCGGCCGGAGGATCGCCCACGAGAACTTCACGTCCGTGTTCACGTACGTCCCGGGCTCGTCGTCGTAGTCGCGGGTCGCGGCCGCGTCGAGCTTCCGCTGGAACGACGGCGTCGCAAGCTCCGGCCGCTCCTCGAACGACCACCCGCGGTCGGCGGGCGCCGCGTCGGGCCACAGCCGGAGGTCGGGCGCGTACACGCTCACGCCGGCCGCCGGCGGCGCGACCGCGCGCTCCACCCGGCGTAGCTCCGTCGACGTCCCCAGGTCCGCCGGCGCCAGGAGGAGACAGGCGCCGTCGTCGGCGAGCGTCTCCAGATACCGCGAGACGACCGCCTCGGGGTCGGCCAGTTCCGAGAGCACGTTGCCGAACAGCAGCAGGTCCACCTCGCCCAGCCCTTCCGGGCCGAACGCCTCGGCCGTCTCCCGGTGGATGGTCGTCCGGAAGTTGCGACGGGTGCCCTCGAGCAGCGTCGCCAGCACGTCGGCGTTCGCGCTGGGCTCGATCGCATGGTAGTCGACGAGCGCGTCGTCGGGCAGGTAGTCGTGGAGCCCGAGCGCGGGGCCGCCGGTGCCCGCGCCCACGTCGAGCACCCGGAGGGTTCGCGGGAGCAGGCCGCGGTCGGCGAGCCGGTCGAGTACGTAGCCCACGGCGGCGTAGAAGTCCGGCTGGTGGTAGAGGGCGTACGCGAGCGCGGCGTCGGCGTCGTACTCGACCGAGCGGCCGCGAACGTAGTCCTCCTTCATGCGGTCGACCGTCTCCCGCAGCTCGTCGCCGCCCTCCCCCTCGTGCCAGTCGAGCCCGTAGCGCTCGAACAGCAGGTCCTCGACGGCCTCGACGTGCGCCGCCGGGAGGCGGTCGGGCGACCAGCCGGGCGGGTCGACCGGCTCCTCGCCGGCGGGGACGAACGCCCCGTCCTCGCGCTCGAACAGCCCGAGGTCGAACGCCTCCTCGCGCAGCGCGGTTCGCACGACCGCCTGGTGGGGCTGGTCGGGGAGGTACTCGTACACCTCGTCGGGGTCGATCGGGCGGACGTGGCGGAGGTACTTCGCGGTGTCACGCAGCGCCTCGCGGTCGACGCTCACGGCGCCACCCCCCGTTCCGACGGCCCTCCGACCGCCGGCTCGACGCAGCGTGTGCCGCTCGGTGTGGTCATCGCCGGCGGTTCGCGTCCGGCCGGGTTATCGGTTCTGTCTCGCCCCGGGGCGGACGCCTCGACGGCGGGGAGGCGACCCGTCGGCCCCGCTCGACCGTCGCCGGCTCGCTCCGGGGTCAGTCGGCGGTCGGCGTCGGCGAGCGCGTCGGCCGCGGCTGCCAGCTCCGCCGCGCCGTCGAACGCCTCCCGGATGTCGGCGTACACCCGCGGCTCGCCCTCGGTGACGGTGCGGGCCAGCTCCGCCAGCGGCTCGGAGACGGGTGTGTGGAAGCGCTCGTCCACGTCGCCGGCGGCCAGCGCGTACGCGAGGACGGCCGTGTGGGCGCCCGCCTGCACGGACTCCATGGCGCCGTCGTGTTCGGCCGCGGTCGTCTCGAACACGTCGTTGCCGGCGTCGGCGAGCCCCTCACGGAGCGTCGCCACCGCCTCGCCGGCCTCGCCGGGGACGTACGCGACCCGGCCCGGGCCGCGCGGCGGCGCGAACAGCGGGTGGAGGCTGGCGTACTCGCCGTCGGCGTGACGCTCCATCGCCGCCAGCGGCTCGCCCATCACGCCCGACACGTCGACCATGGCGCCGTCGGCGGCGTTGGGGGCGTAGTCGGCGACGGCGTCGGTGACCGCCGGGATCGGGACCGCCAGGACGACGCAGTCGAACGGCTCGTCGGTGTCGAGCGGGACGACCCGGCCGTCCACGACCGCCTCGGCGGCGTCCATCGCGGCCTGGG
This sequence comes from Halobacteriales archaeon QS_6_71_20, assembly GCA_003020945.1. GTDB lineage: Archaea > Halobacteriota > Halobacteria > Halobacteriales > Haloferacaceae > Halobaculum. The sequence goes on along the minus strand of PXRU01000002.1, from coordinate 69,925 downwards.
GGTTGGTGTCGGCGAGCGCGACCCGGTCGACGACTGGACGGAGGGTGTGGGCGACCCACCGGCCCATCTCGCCCGCGCCGACGACGAGCAGCTTCATGCCCTCCGGTATCCGCGTATCGCTGGAAAGCGTATCGGTTGGGGCGGTCCGGGCGTGCGGGAACTGTCCTCCGAGCGGGCAGGACGGACTCGGTGGAACCCGACCGGAAGGGGCGAACGGAACGCCGACGGCTCCGGGACGTTCCCTACGAGACCGACGCGATCCGGAACCACTCCGAGGGGAGCGTGTCGCCGTCGTGGTCCTCGGCGGAGACGAGCCGCATCCGCACGTCCGGGAGCGGCACCGGCGCCGCGAAGCGGACGCCCACGAGCGTCTCCGCCTCGACGCGGCGCGCCTCGCCGCGGAAGTCGACGGCGCGGACGCGGACGGAGTCGTGACCAACGCCCCCCTCGATCACCTCGAAGTGCGCCTCCAGCACCCCCGGCGTGACCTCGACGACCTCCGCGCCCTCGGCCTCGACGTCCAGCGTGTACGTCCGGACCCCCTCGGGCGCGCGCTGACACACCGCGACGACGGCGTCGGTCGTCTCGTCGTCCGCGGGGCCGTCGTCGTCGCTTCCACTCCTCCCGTCGGCCGCGGCGCCCTCGCCTGCGTCCCCGCCGTCGGTGCCCGCGCTCGGATCGTCCGACCCATTACTCACGGGTCGCCCTCCGCCGTCGGCGGTCCCCTCCGTGGCGTCGCCGTCGGCGCCGTCCGCGGCGCCGGGCTCCCGGAAGGCGGCGGCGACACGCTCGAACAGGCTCACGTCCGTCGACAGGGTCGCCGGCGACAAAGCGGCATCGGCGCCGGCGGGTCGGCGCTCCCGCCGTGGACCCCGTAGAGCGTTCGCGCGGTCGAGACGCGGACCGCGAGGTCATTCGACCACCAGCTCCACGGGGTAGTCGGTGAGGTTCTCGTAGCCGTCCTCGGTGACGGCGACGATGTCCTCGATCCGGACGCCGCCGACCGCGGGGTCGTACAGTCCGGGCTCGACGGTGATCACGTGGCCCGGGCGCAGCTCCTCGCCGCGGGCGTTGACGCTCGGCCGCTCGTGAACGTCGAGACCGACGCCGTGGCCCGTCGAGTGGATGAACCCCGTCTCGGTGTCGGGGTCCGAGCGCAGCGTCGGGCAACCCGCCGCCTCGTACACGTCGCAGGCGGCGGCGTGGACCTCGGCGCCGGTCGCGCCGGGCTCCAGCGCGTCGAGCGCGGCCGACAGCGCCTCCCGCGTCAGCTCGAACCGCTCCGCGACCGCGTCGCTCGGCTCCCCCTTCGAGAACGTCCGGGTCATGTCGGCGTGGTACTTGCTGGACTTCTCGCGGGGGAAGATGTCGACGATGACGGGTTCGCCGGCGCGCAGCGGGCCGCTCCCGCGGTCGTGAGGGTCCGCGGCGTCGGCGCCGCAGGCGACGATCGTCTCGTCGAGCGCGCAGCCGTGTCGCAGCAGCGTCGTCTCGATCTCCTCGCGCACGCGCTCGCTCGTGAGCGGCGCCGGGCCGTCGGCGTCGTCGCCGTCGGCGGCGCCGTCGCCGGCGATCACGAGCGTGCCGTCCTCGCGGACGTCGGCGTCGGCGATCAGCGCCTCGGCGGCGGCCATCGCGGCCTCGTTGGCCGCCTGTGCGCGGCGGACGGCGTCCAGTTCCTCGTCGCGCTTGGTCGCGCGAACGGTCTCGACGGCGCCGTCGCGGTCCACGCCGACGGCGACGCCCGCCTCGCGGAGGCCGTCGGCGACGCCGAGGGGGAACCGCTCGGGGACGAGCGCCGAGTCGACGCCGAGGTCGGCGAGGAAGTCGGCGTACACGCCCGAAAGCGCCGTCGCCTGCCCCGCCTCCGCGGCGCGCCGCTGGTAGTCGTACGTCGACAGCCTGGCGACGGTGTCGGCGTCCGACTCCGTTCGCGCCCGGCCGTACTCCAGCCCGGAGACGAGCAGCGCGAGCTCGTCGCCGGTGTAGGCGGTGAGGAAGGGGTCGGGCGCGTCGAACCCCGACAGGTACAGCTGGTTCGCGTCGGCGTTGTCCGCCTCGATGCAGTAGGCGTCGGCCCCCGTCGAGTCGAGGCGGGCGTCGAGCGCGGCGAGACTGCGCGTCATGGTGGAGGGTGGGGGAGGCCGCTCATAGGCGTTTTCGTCCCCGACCCGTTCCCGGAGGGCCGTCGAGGCGCGACGGTCGGACGCCAGCGCCGGCGTTCGGGGTCGGTCGGCGGCGACTCCCGCCGTGCGTCGTCGCGGTGCCGGTGCCGCGTCCGGTACACACTTGCACCGGCGAGCGAACGTGGCGGACATGGACGCACACGTCTCGCCGTCCCGCGTCGCCGGACGCGCGCGGGCGCCGCCGTCGAAGAGCTACACCCACCGAGCGATCCTCGCGGCCGGCTACGGCGAGGGGACGACCGTCACCGGCCCGCTCGACTCCGCGGACCCGCGGGCGACGGGCCGCGCGGTCGAGGCGTTCGGCGGGCGCGTCTCCTGGGGGGACGACGCCGTCGCCGTCGACGGGTTCGGCGGCCGGCCGGCGACGCCCGAGGACGTGATCGACTGCGCGAACTCGGGGACGACGATGCGACTCGTCGCCGCGGCCGCCGGACTCACCGAGGGGCTGGCAGTCCTCACCGGCGACGGATCGCTGCGCTCGCGCCCGCAGGGGCCGCTGCTCGACGCCGTCGAACAGTTGGGCGGGCGCGCCGAGTCGACGCGGCGGAACGGGCGGGCCCCGCTGGTCGTCGGCGACACGATGGCCGGCGGCGACGTCGCCATTCCGGGCGACGTCTCCTCGCAGTTCGTCACCGCCCTCCTGATGGCCGGCGCCGTCACCGAGTCGGGCGTCGAGATCGAGCTGGAGACCGACCTCAAGTCCGCGCCGTACGTCGAGATCACCCGCGAGGTGCTCGCGGACTTCGGCGTCGACGCCGAGCGCACCGACGCGGGGTTCCGGGTGCCCGGCGGCCAGACGTACGCGGCCGACGAGTACGCGGTGCCGGGCGACTTCTCGTCGATCTCGTACCTGCTCGCCGCCGGCGCCGTCGCGGGCGAGCCGGGCGAGTCGGTGGTCGTCGAGGGCGCCCGGCCGAGCGCGCAGGGCGACTCCGCCGTCGTGGACGTCCTCGACCGGATGGGTGCCGACGTCGACTGGGACCGGGAGGCGGGGGAGATCGCCGTCCGCGGCTCCGCGCTCGCCGGCGTCGAGGTGGACGTCGGCGACACGCCCGACCTGCTCCCGACGATCGCCGTCCTGGGCGCGGTCGCCGACGGCGAGACGCGGATCGGCAACGCCGAGCACGTCCGCTACAAGGAGACCGACCGCGTGGCCGCGATGGCGGAGTCGCTGGAGGCGCTGGGCGCGTCGGTCACGGAGGAGCGGGACGCGCTGACGGTCCACGGCGGCGACTCCGAGCTATCGGGGGCGACCGTCCGCGGCCGCGGCGACCACCGCCTCGTGATGGCGCTGACGGTCGCGGGGCTCGTCGCCGAGGGGGAGACGACCGTCGCCGGCGCCGAACACGTCGACGTGTCGTTCCCGGGCTTCTTCGAGGCGATGGCGGACCTTGGCGCGGACGTGTCCGTCGAGTAGCGGAGGTGGTTGCGGGTCACCCCGGGAACGGTCGGTCGAGGACACACGCAGCGCGGTGAGAGCGTCGGTACGGATGTCAGCTGCCGGCGACCGAACGGAACCCACGATCGAGCCGGAGTGAGGGGGCCACGCTCGCGTCGTCCGCGCGGTCGGGAGCACGGCGGCGACACGAGCGGGCGCGGTCGCGTCGCTCGCTTCCGCCGCCGCTATCGTTTTCGGGCCTGCGGGCCTCGCCACGGCCGTGACCGACCTCGACACGCCGCCGTTCGCGTTCGACTACGACCCCGGAGCGATCCGCTACGGGCGCGGAAGCGTCGCCGAGCTCGGCGACGCGCTCGCCGACCGCGGCCGCGACACCGCGCTCGTCGTCTGCGGCTCGAACGTCGCCGGGAACGCCGAGCTGATGGACGCCGTCGGCGACGGCCTCGGCGACCGGCTCGCCGAGGTGTTCGCCGGAACGACGCCCGACAAGCGGCTGCGGGAGGCGGACCGCGCGGTCGAGCGAGCCGACGAACTCGGGGCCGACGCGTTCGTGCCGGTCGGCGGCGGCTCCAGCCTCGACGTGGCGACGATCGCGTCGGTGCTGCGCGCCCGCGACCGTTCGCTGTCGGACGCCCGAAGCGAGGTGCGCGAGACGGGGGGGATCGCGACGCCGGAGGAGCCGGACGCGCTCACGCCGCTGTTCCCGGTGCCGACGACGCTGGCGGGCGCGGATCTCTCGGTCGTCGCCGGCATCGCCGCCGAGGTGGACGACGGCGCCGGCGGGACCGAGGTGGTGTCGACCGGCGTCGGCGGCGCCGACCTGATGCCCGAGGCACTGTTCTACGACCCCGCCCTGTTCGAGACGACGCCGGAGGGCGTGCTGGCGGGGTCGGCGATGAACGGCTTCGACAAGGCGATCGAGGCCCTGTACGCCCGCGACCGGACCGCGATCACCGACGCGACGGCGACGCGGGCGGTCCGTCTGCTCGTCGACGGCCTGCCCGCGATGACCGAGGACGCGACGGCGATGGACCGGACCGTGGCGGGGATCGTCCTCGCGCAGTACGGTGTCTCCCGCCCGGGGAGCATGCTGATCAACGTGGTTCACGCCTACGGTCACGGCCTCCGGGACGCCTTCGGCGTCCAGCAGGGGCTCGCGCACGCGACGGTCGCCCCGCACGCGCTCCGCGCGATGGACGAGGCGGGCGTCGACCTCTCGACGCTGACGGCTGCGTTCGACGTCGACACCGCCGAGGCGGCGATCGGGGGGATCGAGCGCGTCCGCGACGCGCTCGGGCTCCCGGCGACCCTCTCGGCGGTCGACGGCGTCGACGAGGGCGGACTCGACGAGGCCGCGCGGGTGACGGCCGCTGACGCCCTGCTGTCGTACGCGCCCGAGGGGTACGAACTGACCGAGGCCGACGCCCGCGCCGTGCTGGAGGCGGCGTTCTGACCGACCGTCCCGCGTTCCGGCCCCCCGTCGGATTCCGGCCCGACCGGAAACCGCGATGAACCCGCCGGGAGTTCGGCAAGGGCTTTGACCGCCGGACCGCAAACGCGGGTATGAGCGACACGGACGGCGCCCCCCGTCCGCCGGAGGCGGCGCCCGGCCCCGACGGACTCCCGTTCGTGGGGTCGTTCCTCGAGAGCAGGCGCGACTTCTTCGCGTTCCGCGACCGGGTCGCACACGAACACGGCCGCGTCGCGCGCTACGAGGTGCTCGGCCGGGACGTGTTCCTCCTCACCGACCCGGACGCGATCCGTCGGGTGCTGGTCACGGAGAACGAGAAGTACGTGAAAGGCGAGCTGTTCCAACGGCAGCTCCAGCCGGTGCTCGGCAACGGGCTGTTGAACAGCGAGGGGGAGTTCTGGCGACGCCAGCGCCACCTCATCCGGCCGGTGTTCACGCCCGACCGGATCGCGGGCTACGCCGACATGATGGTGGGGGCGAGCGAGCGCGCGAGCGACCGGTGGACCGACGGCGAGGTGCGCGACGTCCACCGCGAGATGATGGAACTGACGCTGGAGATCGTCGCCCGGGCGCTGATGGGCGTCGACATCCGCGACCGGACGCCCGCCATCGGCGGCGCGCTCGACACCGTCATGGAGCAGTCCCCCGGCGGCAGCCTGGTCGACCTCCTCCCGCCGTGGGTACCGACGCCGGGCCGCGAGCGCCTCCGGGAGGCGGTCGTCTCGCTGGACCGCATCGTCGACGAGCTGGTCGACGAGAAGCGACAGGCGTTGCGAGCCGGCGAGGTCGCTCCCGGCGACGACGTGGTATCGGCGCTGCTGTCGGCCGAGGACGACGACGGCGAGCGGATGGCCGACGAACAGGTCCGCGACGAGGTGAAGACGCTGCTACTGGCGGGCCATGAGACCACCGCGCTCTCGCTCACGTTCACGTTCCACCTGCTCGCGCGCAATCCCGGCGTCGAGGAGCGGCTGCTCGCGGAACTCGACACGGAACTGGGCGGGGAGCCGGCCGGGTTCGGTGACGTCCGCGACCTGGAGTACCTCGACACGGTCGTCACCGAGTCGATGCGGCTGCTGCCGCCGGTCCACGGGATCCTCCGGGAGCCGACCGAGGACGTCGAACTCGGCGGCTATCGCGTCCCCGAGGGAACGCCGCTGGCGATCAGTCAGTGGGTCGTCCACCGCGACCCCGCCCACTACGACGACCCCCTTCGGTTCCGTCCGGAGCGGTGGACCGACGAGTTCGAGTCGCGGTTGCATCCGCTGGCGTACTTCCCGTTCGCCTCGGGGCCGCGGCGGTGCGTGGGGGACCGCTTCGCGCTGATGGAGACGAAGCTCGTGTTGGCGACGCTGCTTCGCCGCCACCGCTTCGAGGTCGTCGACCCCGTCGACCTGGAGTCGGAGCTGGAGGCGAGCATCACGACCCGACCCCGGCGGCCCGTCCGGATGCGGGTCCACGAGCGCTGAGGCGCGCGGGGTTCCGAACAGCCGTCCGGCGCTCGCCGGAGCGGCCGCCGACCCCGCGGTCGGTCGTTCGCTCCCTTCGCCGGATTTTATATCGCCGAACGACCGAGGATCGGTAATGAACGGCAACGAGTTCGGCCGGCTGTTCCGGCTGACGACGTACGGCGAGAGCCACGGTCCCGCGATGGGCTGTACGGTGTCCGGGGTGCCGGCCGGCGTGGAGCTCGACGAGGAGCGAATTCAGCGCGACCTGGACCGGCGCAAGCCCGGACAGTCGATGATCACGACGAGTCGCGGCGAGCCGGACGAGGTGGCGATCAACTCCGGGATCCAGGACGGCTACACCACGGGTACGCCCGTCGGGATGGTGATCCGGAACAAGGACGCCCGCTCGGGCAAGTACGAGCCGTTCGTCACCGCGCCCAGGCCGAGCCACGGCGACTACACCTACTCCGCGAAGTTCGGCACGCGCAACTGGGGCGGCGGCGGGCGCTCCTCGGCCCGGGAGACGGTGAACTGGGTCGCCGCCGGCGCCGTCGCCAAGGCGGTGCTCGACCAGAGCGACCACGACGTCGAGATCAAGGCCCACGTCAACCAGATCGGCGACATCGTGGCTCCCGAGGTGAGCTTCGAGGAGCTGCTCGAACACAGCGAGGACAACGAGGTCAGGTGCGCGCACCCGGAGACCGCCGAGCGGATGCGCGACCGGATCGACGAGTACCAGCAGGCCGGCGACTCCATCGGCGGCGCCATCGAGTTCGAGGCGCGCGGCGTCCCCCGCGGGCTCGGCGCGCCGCGGTTCGACTCCGTCCCCGCCCGTCTCGGGCAAGCGATGATGTCCGTCCCGGCGACGACGGCGTTCGAGTTCGGCCTCGGCCGCGAGGCCCGGTCGGTCGCCGGCCACGACCGCAACGAGGACTGGGAGTTCGACGACGGCGACCACCCGGAGACGGTGAGCGACGCGGGCGACCCCGTCCCGGTCGGCAACGACCACGGCGGCCTCCAGGGCGGGATCACCACCGGCGAGCCGATCCACGGCGAGGTGACGTGGCACGCGCCCACCTCGATCCCGAAGGAGCAGACGACCGCCGACTGGGAGACCGGCGAGCGGAAGCGGGCGCAGGTCGTCGGCCGCCACGACCCGGTGCTCCCGCCGCGGGCCGTCCCGGTCGTGGAGGCGATGCTGTACTGCACGGTGCTGGACTTCATGCTGCTGGGCGGACGGATCAATCCCGACCGGCTCGACGACCGACCCGGCGAGTACGACACCGACTACCACCCGCGCAGTCCCGGGAACGAGGAGTAGACGGCACCGTCGCGACTCCGATGGAAGAGCCCCTCACCGACGTTCCTCGATGAACGCCCGGATATCGGCGGCCGTCTTCCCCTCGATCGGATCGGTTCCCCAGCGGAACGCGGGGAGCGAGTCCGCGTCGACGCCGCTGTCGCGGCCGAGCTGGCGATCGGAGAACGTCTGGTTGCGACGCCTGCGCGTGTCGGCCGCCTCGACGACGGCGTCGCCGTCGACGCCGACCTCGCCGGCGAACCCGCGAAGCAGGTCGAACGAGTAGTCGGGAGCCGCCTCAACGAGCAGTTCGTGAAATCGCCACGCCTCCTCGCGGGTTCCGCGGGCCCGGACCTCGAACACCGCGCTCGGGAGCAGCATCGACCACTCGTTGGTCGGGACCGGGAACATGAGCAGTGTCGGACGGAACGCTCCCTCTTCGAGCAGGTCGGAGAGTTTCGGGAACTCCTCTCGCCACCACTCGATCGACGGCTCGTGGGCGTAATCGAAGTAGACGGCGACGAGCGTTCCCCCGCCGGCGTAGATCTGTTTGACACCGGGATACGGGGTCCGTGTGCCGGTGCGGCGGCTGAACGTCTCCGTAGGCTCAGCGGTCGTGTACGACTCGTCGGTGTACCAGCCGCCTCGTGGTTCCTCCGGCTGATCGTTTCGGAGCCAGCCGAGACAGCCCGAGAGTCCGCCGACGGCGGCCGCTCCTGTTGTGGCCAAGAGTCGTCGTCTGGTTCGACTTTGTCGACTGGTGCGGTCGGTCATTCGTTACCCTCACTCGCCGAGTAGGCTTCACAGAGATTCATCGTGGCGTACGTTCGTCCGTCCTCTCTGACGTATACCCCAATACCGACGGTGGTTAGATTCGGACGTAACATTCCGGCGTTATGTTCGGGGGATTCGATGAATCCGGTCATAATAAACTCAGCCAGCTCCTCTTCTGTCTGAGCTCTGTCACTTTTCCAATCGACCATCCTGATATTTTCTCCGCCGCTAACACAGTCGTAATTACTCTTTCGTAACCGGTCGGAGAACGTCTCGCCGTCAAGATTTGTGTGGTTGAAGAAGTTCTGTGTCGCCATATCATACGAGTGGTGGCGGGCGATTCGGGCGAGTCGAGGATCTCTTACTAACGGGTCTACATCATTGGCTCTACGATGATCGTTCAACCTAATTACGATTAAATATTCTATCGATGATACATCAATGTCGTCTCTAGAAGTCTTGTTCTGTAAAGGAGGTGGAACGTCAACCTCGTCATCTGGTTGTTCATGCGCAAACTTCGACGATTCATAATCCGTAAATTCCGAACCGAATTCCGTCTGAAACTCCGTTTGTGGACTCCCAGGGTCGGTTGAGGAAGCGCAGCCGGCTATGAGGACCAGAAGGACGAGCACAATGCTCGTGTGCAAACTACTGCTCACTACTTCTCACCCCCACTGTAGCCAACTCGATTGTCTGCAATTATCATATATTCGTTGATGAGGTGAATGTATATAATATTTCGGCTGTGTCTCAGCACATAACCGCATCATGATGACTTTTATTTGTGCCGCATCGAACTTCCACCGTCTTGAGCGTTCCAGCAATATACGATTCGTTATCAGGTTTCTGCAAAGAGTACTTTTGACGTGTCTCAGTCGCTTTCCGCTCCCACAACCACTCTTTCTGAGTTTTTGTCTCAGCGAACGTTTTTAAAGTGACTGTCTGTGTTCGCTCTCCGATGTACTCATGGTAGTGGACAGTTTCGGTTTGCGCCACCTCAGTCTTGTACTGGTACTCCTTGTCGTAATACGACCGTCCACTATGTTCGTGACCAGTGTACCAAATATCGGTGTCATATTTCCAGTTAGTACACTGCCGTGAGAGGCCTCCGAAAGGAGACGGTTCAAGATCCCAGTCCGTACATGTTCGTGTCGTTTCTTTGTGTCTCGTCCGGTCGTGGTCGTGGCCGTCCCCAACTATGACTTTTTCAGTTCGTGTTTCACCTGTAAATGTCCACCCAGGCCGACGGAACTGACTCGACATCCAACGGTATTTGTTTTCGTAAAAAGTTCGTTCTTTGGTCCGGACACTTCTCTTGTTGAGTCTCCATTTATCACCGGTTCCGTCAGGATCTGTCTTGCTGATCTGCGAGACCGTCTTAGTGCGCTGTTCGGTCGTTGTTTCGTTTATTTCCCAGCCGTCACCAAGCATCTCTGCACGGCCAGACCCGGCCCGAAGTGTAACGGTCTTACCCGTATAGTAAGTTGTCGACCTGCGCACTGATTTCTTTGTCCAGTCACTACCAGCAGGTGAATTTTCAGAAATAACCTGGCTAGTAGTGTTCGTTGTTTCTTTGTACCAGTATTCTGTATAAGATTCGGGTTTGACAAGAATATCGATAGTTCTTAGAGCTTCGCCCTTCGGTCCCTGTGTCGAGATCAATCGTGCTCGATACCTTCCAGCATTATCGTACGAATGGCTAATCTTCGGATTGACACCAGCTCTCGTTCCAGATCCCCTGGTTCGTGTACCGTCGCCGAATTCAAGCCGATAGTTCTGATATGATCCGACGGTGAAAACTACCTGTTCTCCTGGCTCGATTTCCAGATGCCTCGCCGGCTCAGAACTCTCTGGACCAGTCGCATAGAAAAGAATGTCATCATGTGATTGAACAGAATGGAATCTGTCAATTCGTTTCCGCGTATGCCGATCACCATCAGAATCTACTGCACTAACCGTAACCTCACGAGACACAAACTTTCCATTTGGTGAGACGAATGTGTGTTTGATATTTGTCCGGGTTTCTTCAGGAACTACGCCTAAGGTGTCGACAATAATGGCTCTCTTGGAATCGTTTATTTCCCATGTCGCGCGAACAGTTTTTTGTTCTCCATGATTGATTTTCGCTGATAAGAAATATGTGCCTAGCTCAACGGAGTCTATCTCGCTAGTCTGAGTTGAGTTATCGAGATAATATTTCCACCGGATTTCAGAAACCTGCGGATTTAATCCTCTTTCGTTGAAATCTGTCTCCGCCTCTACATCAGTCTCCTTCACCGCAACGACGGTATTCCCTTCGTCGTCGGTCACGAAGGCGGAGACCTCAACAGTGTCTCCGAGCTCGCCCTCGATATCGACCCTGTTCCTGTACTCACTATTCGCCCGTTCCGACAGCGACTGCGAGGGTTCCCATCGAACCGTTAGCTCACCGCCGTCGGGATCGGACGCCTCCAGCGTGTACGTCTGCGTGCTCCCCGCCGAAGCGGTGTCGGGACCGCTGATCTCGGCGACGGGCGGACCCTCCTCGTACACCTCGATCGATTTCGTCGCAACTGTTCGCGCTCCGTCGTCGTCGACGACGACGCCCCGCAGCGTGTACGTGCCGGCCTCGTCGAACGCGGGTTCGAGCACTGCACCCGTCCCGCTTCGATCGGGCCACAGCCGCTGCGCAACCGTTCCGTCGGAGTCGCGTCCACGGAGGACGTACGTCGCGGTCTCCCCCACCGCGACACGGTCCAGCCCCTCGATCGTGGCGGTCGGACCCTCGTTCGCGGGATCGACCGTCTGCGACCCCCCGGGGTCGACCGAGCGGACGCGGACGGACTTCCGGAACGTACTCGTCGCGCCGTCGTCGTCGGTGACGCGGACCGTGAACTCGAACGTCTCGCCGGCGGGACGGTCGACGGTTCGCGTGATCGCTCGGCCGGAACGGCCGTTCGACCACTCGTAGGCGACGATCTCACCGTCGGGGTCGTACACGTCGGCGGTGAACGTCGCTCGTTCGCCCCGGGCAACGGTATCGGGACCTTCGATCTCACCGGTGGGCGGCTCGTTCGACTCCGGCTCCGAGGGGTCGCCGTTCGTCTCCGGTGCGGTCACGTCGACGTACAGCGTGTCGCTGCGGGTCGCCCCGTCGTCGTCCGTGACCGTCAGCGTGACCTCGTATCGACCGACTGCCGTGGGGGTGAACGTCGTCGACGAGGCGGCGGGGTCTTCGGGACGGATCGTCTCGCCGGCCGGCGTTCGGATCGACCACTCGTAGGCGACGACCTCGCCGTCCGGATCGACGGAGCCGCCGCCGTCGAGCCACACGACCGCTCCCCGTTCCACCCGCTGATCGAGTCCGGCGTCGGCCAGCGGCGGGTCGTTCGCCGTCGCCCCATGAGCGGGGGTCGCCACGGCTCCGGATATCAGGAGAACGCCGAGCGCGATCGCCAGCGAAACACGTCTCATGTCGCGGCATGTTGAACCGGAACCGTATATAAAATTACGCGAACCGTATCGCAATTATTTCGAAGGTGCTCATCCCGTCCGGCGGTCGGAGAGTCGGCGACAGCGACCGAACCCTCACGATCATCCCTGTGCGAAACCATAGCAAGGCATTTCTGCTGGGCAACTCAATCTCGACTACCGCCCACCCGAGGGCCGATCACTACTATGTCACAGGACGAACTCATCTGGCGGATCGCCGGCGGGTCCGGGGACGGGATCGCCTCAACCAGCCAGAACTTCGCCAAGGCCCTGATGCGGTCGGGGCTCCACGTCTTCACGCATCGCCACTACCCGTCCCGGATCCGGGGCGGCCACACGTACGTCGAGGTACGCGCCGGGGCCGACCCGGTGAAGTCCCGCGGCGACGGCTACAACTTCCTGCTGGCGCTTGGCGACTCCTTCGCTCGCAACCCGCAGGAGGAGGCCTACTACGGCAACGAGGAGGCCAAGCCGCTCGCGGAGAACCTCGACGAGCTCCGCGAGGGCGGGGTCATCGTCTACGACTCCGGGCTGCTCGACCCGTCGGAGGTTCCGAACTTCGACGAGCGCGTCGACGAGAACGACTGGCACGTGTACGATGTCGACCTGCGCTCGCTCGCGCGCGAGCAGGGTCGGGAAGTCATGCGCAACACCGCCGGCGTCGGCGTCACCTGCGCGATCACCGGCATCCCGCTCGACGCGATCGAGGAGCTGATGCGGGACACGATGCCCGAGAAGATCCTCGAACCGAACGTCGAGATCATGGAGACGGCGTACGACCTCGTCCGCGAGGAGTACGACGTCGACGCGCCGGACGTCTCCGTCCCGACGGGCGAACACGACGAGGAGCAGGTACTGATGTCCGGCTCGGACGCCATCGCCTACGGCGCCATCGACGAGGGCTGTCGGTTCATCGCCGGCTACCCCATGACGCCGTGGACGGAGGTGTTCACGATCATGAGTCAGAACCTGCCCGAACTGGGGGGGATCTCCGAGCAGGTCGAGGACGAGATCGCGGCGGCCGCGCTCGCCATCGGTGCCTCCCACATGGGCGTGAAGGCGATGTCGGGCTCCTCCGGCGGCGGGTTCGCCCTGATGGGCGAGCCGCTCGGGCTCGCGGAGATGACGGAGACGCCGCTGGTGCTCATCGAGGCGATGCGCGCCGGCCCGTCGACCGGGATGCCGACCAAGCCGGAGCAGGCGGACTTAGAGCACGTCCTCTACACGTCGCAGGGCGACTCCCAGCGGGTCGTGCTCGCGCCGGGCACCGTCGCGGAGGCGTACGACGCCTCCCGGCGGGCGTTCCAGCTCGCGTACGAGTACCAGATCCCGACGATGATCCTGTACGACCAGAAGCTCTCGGGCGAGCTCACCAACGTCCCGGCCTCGCACTTCGACCGCGAGCCCAACCCGGACATCGGCCGGACGCTCACCGAGGACGAACTGGCCGAGCAGCCGCACACGGACGACGGGAAGTTCCACCGCTTCCAACACGAGGGCGAGGGCGGCGTCTCGCCCCGCTCGGTGCCCGGCCAGAAGGGCGGCCGCTACCTGGCGACCGGGAACGAGCACAGTCCGGTCGGTCACATCAGCGAGGACCCCGACAACCGGGTCGCGCAGATGGACCGTCGACAGCGGAAGCTCGACGCCATCCGCGCCGACCTCGACGGGGACGGCCTGCTCGTCGAGCACGGCCCCGAGGAGGCGGAGTACGGCGTCCTCACCTTCGGCTCCCAGCAGGGGACCGTCGAGGAGGCCGTCGACCGACTGAACGGGAACGGTCACTCGGTGAAGGCGCTGACCGTCGCCGAACTGGCGCCGTACCCGGTCGAGGCGGTGACCGACTTCCTCGACTCCGTCGACGAGGCGCTCGTCGTCGAGATGAACGCGTCCGCACAGTTCCGCGGCCTCACCCAGAAGGAGCTCGGCACGCACGGGGAGATGCTCTCCTCGCTGCTGAAGTACAACGGCAACCCCTTCGAGCCGGCGGAGATCGTCGAGGGGTTCACGACGAGCATCGTCGAGGAGGGGGATCTCCCCGGCCACGAGACGAAGTTCGTCCCCGCGGCAGGTGACTAACAATGAGCGCATTCACTGCGATCGGCGAGGAACGGGAGATCGACCGCGACGAGTACACCCCGGAGGTCGAGCCGCAGCCGACGTGGTGTCCGGGCTGTGGCGACTTCGGCGTCCTCAAGGCGTTGAAGGGGGCGCTGCCCGAGGTCGGGCGCTCCCCCGAGGAGTCGCTGCTGGTCACGGGGATCGGCTGTTCGGGGAAGCTCAACAGCTACCTCGACAGCTACGGCTTCCACACGATCCACGGCCGCGCGCTCCCGGTCGCCCGGGCCGCGAAGCTCGCCAACCCCGGCGTCGAGGTGGTCGCCGCCGGCGGCGACGGCGACGGCTACGGCATCGGCGGGAACCACTTCATGCACACCGCCCGGGAGAACCACGACATGACGTATATCGTGTTCAACAACGAGATCTTCGGGCTGACGAAGGGGCAGACCTCCCCGACCAGCCCGAAGGGGCACAAGTCGAAGACCCAGCCCCACGGCTCGGCGAAGACGCCGATCCGTCCGCTGTCGCTGTCGCTCACGTCGGGCGCGTCGTTCGTCGCCCGGACGGCGGCGGTGAACCCGAACCAGGCCCAGCGCGTCCTGAAGGAGGCGATGGAACACGACGGGTTCGCCCACATCGACTTCCTGACGCAGTGTCCGACGTGGAACAAGGACGCCAAGCAGTACGTCCCGTACACGGACATCAACGACTCGGACGACTACGACTTCGACCCGACCGACCGCGCGGAGGCCCAGCGGCTGATGCGCGAGACGGAGGACAAACTGTACGAGGGCGAGGTGCTCACCGGCGTCTACTACCGCGACGACGACCGCCCCTCGTACGGCGAGGAGAAGCGCCGGATCGGCGAGATGCCCGAGGAGCCGCTGGCACAGCGGTACTTCGACGACGACTACGAGTGGGAGCGCTCCCACGACCGCTTCATCGACAAGCACAAGTGAGCCGGTAGGCGGGCGACCCGCCCTCGGGGCGGGGGGCCGGCGTTCGGACGACGGCCCCTCCCGAACCACAAACCCGTTTTCTCCTTCGGAAGGTATTTTTTCGCGCGCACGAAACACCGTCCCAATGAGCACGTCCTCTACGGCCGACCGCATCCTCGAGGCGCTGGAGGAGGATGCACAGGCCTCCTACGCGGAGATCGCCGACCGGGCCGGCGTCTCCAAGCCGACGGTTCGCAAGTACATCAACCGACTGGAGGACGACGGCGTCATCGTCGGCTACTCCGCGGAGGTCGACCCGAAGAAGCTCTCGGGCAAGACGATCGCGCTCGTGGGCATCGACGTCGACAGCGAGCGCTACGTGGAGGCGACGCGGGAGCTGAAGGAACTCGACGCCATCGAGTCGCTGTACAGCTCCTCCGGCGACCACATGTTCATGGCCGAGGTGCGCGCCACCGACGGCGACGAGCTCGGCGACGTGATCTCCGAGGCGATCGGCGGCGTCGACGGCGTCACCGCCGCTCACCCCTCGGTCCTGCAGGAGCGGCTCAAGTAGCCGGCCGCGGCGACGAGTCGGCCGGGGTCGGACCGGGACCGCGCGGGTTCGATCCCCGCGTCGATCCCGCCGGAGGCCGGGCGGAGGACCGCGCCGCTTCAGTTCCACCGCGCGGGGCGAAGGTTTTCGACGGCCGGCCGCCCAGGGGGGAGCATGGAGGAGACGCTGCCCGGTGCGCCGACGAGCGGGCCCGGGGAGCGCGTCGTGCTCCACGTCGACATGGACTGCTTCTACGCCTCCTGTGAGCGCCTGAAGGAGCCCGAACTGGCGGGCGAGCCGGTCGTCGTGGGGATGGGGTACGAGCCCGGGAAGACGGTCGGCGCGGTGGCGACGGCCAGCTACGAGGCCCGCGAGTACGGCGTCGAGTCGGCCCAGCCCATCTCGCAGGCGCTGGAACGACTCCCGCGGATGGCGGACGCCGAGACGAGGCGTACCTCGACGTGACCGGGGTGACGTCGTGGGCGACCGTCGACGGCGGGGCGACCGACGGCGACACGGAGACGGCCGAACCCGACGGCGGGACGGGCGGCCGGACGCTGGCGGAGGGGTCCGCCAGACACGTCCGCCAGCGCATCGAGCGCGAGGCGGGCGTGCCCGCCAGCGTCGGCGTCGCGCCGAACATGGCGACCGCGAAGGTCGCCTCCGACCACGACAAGCCCGACGGGCTGACGGTCGTCCCCCCCGGCGAGGTCGCCGACTTCCTCGCGCCGCTGCCCGTCTCGGCCATCCACGGCGTCGGCCCGGTGACCGCCGGCGACCTCGCGGAGATGGGGATCGAGACGGCCGGCGACCTCGCGGCGGCCGACCCGGCGGCGCTCGAAGCGCGGTTCGGTTCCCGGGGGCGGGAGTTCCACGACCGGGCGAACGGCCGCGACGACCGCGAGGTGACGCCCACCGGCCGGCCGAAGTCGCTGTCGCGGGAGTCGGCGTTCGCGGACGCGACCGACGACGAGGAGGCCAAACGCGAGAAGGCCCGTGCGCTGGCGGCGGACGTGGCCGAACGCGCGCGCTCCCGGGAGGCGCTGTACCGCACCATCGGCGTGAAGGTGGTGTGTCCGCCGTTCGACGTGAACACGCGGGCCGACTCGCTGTCCGGCCCGGTCGACGACCCGGAGCTGGTCGAGGAGGTCGCGCTCGACCTCCTGCGGGAGTTCGAGGGCGAACCCGTCCGGAAGCTGGGCGTCCGCGTCTCGAAGCTCTCCTTCGCCGCCGCCGAGCAGTCGACGCTGGGCGGCTACGAGGGGGCGGAAAGAGAGGCAAGGGGGACCGCCGGGGTGCACGGCGGCGACGCGGACGGCGTCGTCCACAGGTCCGCCGACGGCGCGGCGACGCTCGACGAGTGGGCCGACGAGGACGGACGCGAGCGGGAGCGGGAGCGCCCCGAGCGGCGACGCGACGGCCAGGTCGACCTCGACGACTTCGCGTAAGCGGCCCGGGCCCCGCCGGCCCACGAACGGCCACGACGACTTTCCGGCGCGCCGGCGACTCCCCGTCCATGGTGGAGGTCGTGACCGGGCTCGTGCTCGGGAGCCTCGTCGGCGCGGTGGCGACGGCAGCCGGCTCCTACTTCGTGTTCCGCCGCCGGCGGCGCGCGGAGACGGACCACCTCAGGCTCGCGTTCCGGACCGAGCTGGAGGCGCTGTCGTACGTCGCCGAGCTGACGGAGGCGGGGAGCTACGAGGCGCTGGCCGCGAGCGTGGAGCCGCCGCAGGTGTACGAGAACAACGCCGACCGGATCGGCCACCTCACCGACCGCGAGGTGGAGGCGATCGTCGCCTTCTACACGGACCTCTACTGGCTCCGCGACCAGCAGGACATCGAGGACAAGACGGAGCGCGCCGACGAGGTGGCCCGGAAGTGGCACGACGCCGTCGAGGCGGTCCGGGCGGCGTCCTGACGGGCTACGGCCGGCGCGCTCCGGCCGTGTGGAGTTCCGGACTCGTGTCCACGGGCAGGCGATCGCCGGCACGGCACCCGAGTTCACCCCGGGCGTGTGACGGGGACGCGACGGCCCCGTAACCGACGGAACCAGCGTCGTCGGACGCGTGTCAGACGTGACGGCTGGACTTAAGCCCGGACGGCGGCCAGTGGTCGACAATGAGCGACGAGACGATCACCGTCGCGGACGTGAGCGACGGACCCGGCGGGGAGTCGGAGCTGGCGGCCGGCACGTCCGTCTCCCTCCCCGTCGTCGAGATCCTCACCGGGCGCGGGTTCATCACCGGGAAATCGGGCGGCGGAAAGAGCGTGCTCGAAGGCACCCCGGTCCACACCTCCGACGGGAGAAAACCGATCGAAGCGGTTTCGAAGGGCGATGAAGTCCTCTCGCTGAACAAACACACCTACGAACAGGAGTTCCGCGAGGTCCAGGCGACGATCAAGCACACCGACGACAGACTCGTCAGGATAACACTGGAGGACGGAACCGAGATCGTCGGAACCGAGGACCACAGCTTCCTCACCGCCGACGGGCTCGAGATCACCGCCGTCGAGGGGAGCGAGGTCGAGGAGGGGACGTGGATGCCGCTGTCGCGGACGCTCCCGAGTGCCGAGTCGGTCACCGAGATCGACCTGGCGGAGTATCTCGGGGACGCGAACAACGTCATCGTCGACGGCGGTGTCGTTCACAGTGGTCCGCGCACGGAGTCGAGAACGCTCGAACTGGACTTCGACGCCGGGAAGGAGGTCGGTCTGTATCTCGCCGAGGGATCGTTCGACTCGCAGTTGACACTCCAGATCTCCAACGTCGACGACGGGGTTCGGGAGTTCCTCGGGTCGCGCGGCTACAACGTCTACGACCGAACGTGCAACAAGGGGTTTCAGCCGTACGCACGGTTTCTCGAATCCGAGTTCGGACGCGGTTCGGCCGCGAAAACGATCCCCGGGTGGGTGTTCGATACGCCCGCGGGATTCCGGGCCGGAGTCGTTTCCGGCTACGTCGACGGCGACGGAACGGTCGGAGAGACGACCGCCGCCGCGATGTCGAAGTCGGACGAGCTCGTCGACGGGCTGCAGGAGCTGCTCCGCCAGTTCGGCGTCTCCTCGACGGTTCGAGAGAAGTTCACGTTGTACGACGGCGAGCGCCGACGGTATCGACGCATCACGGTCGATGCGTTCTGTCTGGAGCGATTCGCCGAGGTGGTCGACCTGAGCGTCGACTCGAAAGCCGAGCGGCTGACCGATCTGGTCTCGGAGCGCGACGGCACCACACGATACGACTCCAAGGACATGATCCCGAACTTCGGGCCGGTGCTCAACGCCGCCGCCCGGAGCGCGGAGTGGACGAAACGGGACAGCGACCGGCGAGTCGACGGCGCATCGGTCCACAACCTCACGCGGCGACAGACGGCATCCAGAGCGACCTACAATCGACTCGTCGACGAACTCGACATCCACGGTCGCGCGCGGGCGTTCGGATCTTCGGACATTCACTGGAAGCGGGTCGCGTCGGTCGAGCCGCTCGACGAGGAGCGGTCGGTGTACGACCTCGACGTGGCGTTCAACGACAACTTCGTGGCGAACGGCGTGTTCGTCCACAACTCGAACACCGCCTCGGTCGTCATCGAGAAGCTGCTGGCGAACAGCTTTCCGGTCCTGATCGTCGACAGCGACGGCGAGTACTACGGGCTGAAGGAGGAGTTCGAGATCCTCCACGTCGGCGCCGACGGGGAGTGCGACATCCAGGTCTCCGCCGAGCACGCGGGGAAGATCGCCTCGCTCGCGCTGGAGCAGAACGTCCCGATCATCCTCGACGTGTCGGGGTACCTCGACGAGGACGAGGCCTCGGAGCTGATCCGGGAGACGGCCCGACAGCTGTTCGCGAAGGAGAAGAAGCTGAAGAAGCCGTTCCTGATGCTCGTCGAGGAGTGTCACGAGTACATCCCGGAGGGCGCCGGGATGGACAAGACGGGGAAGACGCTGATCAAGATCGGCAAGCGCGGACGGAAACACGGCCTCGGCATCGTCGGCATCTCCCAGCGCCCCGCCGACGTGAAGAAGGACTTCATCACCCAGTGCGACTGGCTCTGCTGGCACCGCCTCACCTGGGACAACGACACGAAGGTCGTCTCCAAGATACTGGGGAGCGAGTACGGCGAGGCCATCGAGGACATGGACGACGGCGAGGCGTTCCTGATGACCGACTGGGCGGAGTCGATCCGCCGGGTCCAGTTCCACCGCAAGGAGACGTTCGACGCGGGCGCGACGCCCGGCCTCGACGACTTCGAGCGCCCCGACCTGAAATCCGTCTCCGGCGACCTGGTGTCGGAGCTGGAGTCGATCACCGAGGAGCGCGAGCGCACCGAGTCGGAGCTGGCGGACCTCCGCCAGGAGCTCGACAAGAAGCGGCAGCGGATCACCCAACTGGAGCGGGAGCTGGAGGAGGCGCGCGACATGTCAGAGATGGCCGACACCTTCGCGCAGGCGCTGCTACGGAAGTCCGGCGCCTCCTACCGCGACGGCTCGGCGCCGGAGCCGCGACGCCGCGAGGACGACGCCCCCGGCCCGCTCGGGGACGCTCCCGACGACCAGTCCGAGCGCCACGACTACGAGGAGCCGGCGTCGGCGGGGACCGCGGAGTCGGGAAGTCGGTCGACGGAGGGGACGGCCGCGACGGGGTCGACGGAACACGCGACCGCAGCGGACGTTACCCGGGCGGCGGACGAGCCCGGGGAGACGGGGACGGACGCCGAGGCCGAGCCGGCCTCGGTCGCGGCCGCGACGAACGGCTCCGCGGCCGACGACGGGGCCGCCGAGGCCGGCGAGGCGGCCGGAACGCCGGAGACGAACGGCGCCACCGAGACGAACGGCGCGGCGACGGCCGAGCCCGCGACGGGCGGGCGAGGGGCCGGCGACGACCGGGTCCGGCGCGCGGTTCCGGCGACCGACGGCGTGGACATCTCGGCCGCGCGGTCGCGGACGGGCTTCCCCGACGCCGACGACGCCGCCGCGTTCCTCGACGGCGACGAGCTCCGCCGCCGGGAGGCGGTCGTCGCGGGGTTCGTCCGGGCGGTGGAGTCGCTGGAGCCGGTGACACGACGGATGCTCTCGGCCTACCGGGAGGCGGGCCGCGCGACGCCCGTCGAGGCACACCTCGCGGCCGACGGGTCGGGCGACCGCCGCTACGCGTACGCGCGAAACAGGACGCTCAGGCGGGCGGGGTTCGTCGACCACCGCAGCGAGGGGGAGTACGCGTACGCCCTCCCGCGGCTCGTGCGACGGGCGTACGGCGACCGGACCGACGAGCAGGAGCTCGTGGAGATGGTCGCAGAGATCGAGGCGCGTGCCGGCCTCGACACGGAGCCGTCGCCGTGACGCTGACGCTCCCGCCCAGCGGCGACGGCCGCTGGCGGCTCGCCCCCCACGCGCGGGTGATCGTCTACGAGACGGAGGACGGCAACGAGCTGCTCACCGTCTACGACTGCGGCGCCGCCCAGAAGCCGCCCTCGGCACAGCTCATCGGCAACCTCGTCCGGGTGAACGCCGCCCACGACCTGGAGCGGGGGCCGACCGGCTACGCCGTGAGCATGCGCGAGGACGCAGAGCTGGTGCGACAGGACGACGACCACTACCTGATCGAGGCCGTCGAGTAGGGGCCCACCCCGTCAACGACTCCCACACCGAAGCAAGCCTCATACCTCCGGGGCCGAACGTCGCGGTATGGAGACCCGCCCCTCGGACCGCTGACCGGCGCGTCGGCGAGGACGCGTCGGTCGGCACGGCGGGGCGACCGTCGCCCCCGGAGTGGACGGGGCGACGGTCCCCCCTGGAGCACGGTCGAGCGGAGGGCCGACCGCGGTCGGCCGGACCCGGGAGCTCGCAGTCCCGGTCCCGGCGGACCCGCGGTCACGACACACAGTGAACGTACGAGACAGACTCGACGGCGGGCGGGCGGTCGTCGCCGCCCGCGACGCGGACTCGACACCCGACACGGCGGAGATCCGGCGGCTCGCGGCCGCCGCCGGCTACGACGTCGTCGGCGAGGTGACGCAGCGACGCCGGGAGGACCGCCGCTACCACCTCGGCGAGGGGAAAGCCCGGGAGCTGGCCGGGGTCGTCGCCGACGCCGGCGCCGACGCGGTCGTGGTCGACGGCGAGCTCACGCCCGGCCAGTACACCGACCTGCTGGAGCTGTTGCCCCCGGCGACGACGCTGGTGGACCGCTACCGGCTCGTGCTCGAGATCTTCGCCGCGGGCGCCGGCTCCGCGGCCGCGACGACGCAGGTGCGGCTGGCGACGCTCCGTTACGAGCTGCCGCGGGTGCGCCGGGCGACCGAGGAGTCGCTGCTGAACGCTGCCACCGAGAAGGGGTCGCCGGTGCTCGACGTGGAGCGCCGCATCGACGACCTGGAACGACGGCTGGAGGAGCTGACCGACGCCGCGGCCGACCGGCGCGAACGGCGCCGCGAGGAGGGGTTCGACCTCGTCGCGCTGGCGGGCTACACCAACGCGGGCAAGTCGACGCTGCTGCGCCGGCTCGCGGACGACCTGACCGTCGAGAGCGAGGCCGCCGACCACGACGACCTCCCCGAGACGGCGGCGACGGCGGACCGCCTCTTCGAGACGCTGGAGACGACCACGCGGCGCGCGACCGTCGACGGCCGGCGGGTACTGCTCGCCGACACCGTGGGGTTGGTCGCGGACCTCCCCCACGAGCTCGTGCGGTCGTTCTCGGCGACGCTCGAAGAGATCGCCGCCGCCGACGCCGTCCTCGCGGTCGTCGACGCGAGCGCGGAGGCGGCGACGCTGCGCCGGCGGCTGGCGACCGCCGTCGACGTGCTCGCGGGCGACGCGACCGGCCCGGTGATCCCGGTCGTGAACAAGGCCGACCGGCTGACCGAGCGCGAGCGCGCGGCCGCGACGGCGACGGTCGCCGACGCGCTCGCGGACGCCGACGTCGACACGCGGGAGCCGGTGACGGTCAGCGCGCGCGAGGGCGACGGGATCGGGGAGCTCCGCGCGGCGCTGTCGACGGCGCTGCCGCGCGAGGCGGTCGAGCTCTCGGTGCCGAACTCCGGGGACGCGCGGGCGCTGGTCTCCTGGCTCCACGACCGCGGCGACACCGAGGCGACGTACGGCGCCGAGACGGTCGAGATCCGGTTCGCGGGCAGACCCGCGGTCGTCGCGGAGGCCCGGCGTCGGGCGGCGGACCTCCGGGAGTGACGCCGGTGGCGACAGCGGGCGGCCGCCACCGCGAGTGACCGCGGCGACGATGTCATCCCGGTGAGGGGTCGGACCGAAGGCACATGCGCCTCCGGCACCTCCGTCGCCGCATGAGCGAGCCGTCGGGGTCGGCCGCGGCCGGGGAGCCGTCCGGAGCGCCCGAGGGGACCGAGACGCTCGATCTCCCGTCCGGGGAGACGGTCGCCGCGGGCGAGGTGTTCTCGTTCAACGGCTACCCGTACCGGTTCGTCCCGCTGGACCACGAGGAGTACGAGTTCAAGCTGTCGCCGCTGTACTGGGGCGGCGGCGACATGGACGTCCCCTTCGAGGGCCGCGACGAGCTGGTCGAGCAGTGGGGGCCGGAGTCGCGGGGCGTCCTCGCCGACGAGGCGTGGCGCGACTGGCTGACGGACGCCCGCACGGACGACCGGTACGGCGACGGGGAACTCGACGCCGTGGAACGTGAGCTGTTCGCGAGCGACGCGGACGGCGGGAGCGACGCGGGCGACGACGGCGGGCTGATGGATCGCCTCCGGCGGCTGTTCGGCGGGCGATGACGGGTTGGGACCGTCGCCGACGGTCCGCTCGGCTGTCTCTGCCGTCGGTATTTGCACAGTTGTCGTCTACCGCCAGGGTCTGCTCGGCGGTTGTCTACCGCCGGCGTCCGACCGAGCTTACTTCCGCTCCATCCGCACGTCGCAGTCCAGACAGGCCTCGATGCCGGCGATCCAGTTCACCTCCGAGCGGCCGCACTCCGGGCAGACGTAGTCGGCGTTGTTGTGCTCGGTCGTCCCGCGCGGCGGCGCGAGCACGCCCGTCTCCGCGACCGTCTCCGCGACCCGGGGGAGCCGCGAGCGCTTGAGCCGCGGGCGGCCGACGAGGTAGTCGACGTCGTCGGGGTCGGAGCCGTGGAGCTCGTCCCAGTCGAAGCCGTGGCCGGTGTTGCGCGCGGCCTGCTGGGGGCCGAGTCGCACCGCCTCGAACAGCGGGTCGGTCGCCCGGTCGAGCGGCTCCGGCTCGTCGGCGCCGCGGTACGCCGCGAGGGCGCGGTCGTAGGCGTCCTCGGTCGAGGCGTCGAGGCCGCCGGCGGCGACGAAGTCCGCGGCCGCCTCCAGACAGCAGGCTCGCTCGACGGTCGAGTCGACGACCGCGGCGTAGTCGACGGCCACGGCGCGGCCCTCGGTGGCCCGCAGGCGGGCGCGGCGGTCGTCGCCGGCCGCGCGGTGGGCGAACGTCGCGAGCAGGAGGTAACGGAGGCCGTACGCGCCGCGGCCCGCGTCGGCGCCGAGCACGTCCCGGCCGTGCGCCTCCGCCTCCCGGCCGGCGAGGGCCCCGCGGCCGGCGACGGTGTAGCGGTCGGCCGCGCGGGCGGGTTCCCCGTCGACGAGCGCGCGGACCGCCTCGGCGCGGCGGGCCGTCGGATCGAACTCTGTCATCGACAGCCGTAGGGGCCGAAGCTCCCTGAATCCACGGGCGGCGGCGAGGTGCACGCCGCCGGCCGCGACGGCCGTCCGAGTCCGTGTGAGCACGCTTAAGAAGCGGCCGCCACTCTCTGTGGGCATGAACACGCGCGACCTCTCGGCGAACGAGCCGTACGTTCCCGGCCGCGGCGTCGAGGAGGTGGCCCGCGACCTCGGGGCAGAGCCCGAGGACCTGGTGAAGCTCTCCTCGAACGAGAACCCGTTCGGCCCGTCGCCGAAAGCCGTCGAGGCCGCGAGGGCGGCCGCCGAGGCGGCGCACGTCTACCCGAAGGCCGCCCACACCGACCTCACGGAGGCGCTCGCCGACGAGTGGGGGGTGTCCCCCGCCCAGGTGTGGGTAAGCCCCGGCGCCGACGGCGCGCTCGACTACCTCGCGCGGGCGACGCTGGAGCCGGGCGACGGGGTGCTCGTCCCCGAACCCGGGTTCGCCTACTACCCCATGAGCGCCCGTTACCACCACGGCACTGTCGCCGAGTATCCCGTCGCGCCCGCCGACGGCTTCGCCCAGACGGCCGACGCGGTTCTCGACGCCTACGACGGCGAGCGGATCGTCTACGTCACCAGCCCGCACAACCCCGCGGGGACCGAACTCCCCCGCGAGGAGCTGGTCGCGCTGCTTGAGGGCGTCGACGAGGAGACGCTGGTCGTCGCCGACGAGGCGTACGGCGAGTACACCGAGACGCCCTCGGCGGCCGGCCTGCTCGACGAGTACGAGAACGTCGCCGTCACGCGCACCTTCTCGAAGGCGTACGGCCTCGCGGGGCTGCGCGTCGGCTACGCGCTCGTCCCCGAGGCGTGGGCCGACGCCTACGCCCGCGTGAACACGCCGTTCGCGGCCAACGCCGTCGCGCTCGACGCCGCGCTCGCGGCCCTCGACGACGACGAGCACGTGGAGCGGACGGTCGAGGCGGCGCGGTGGGCCCGCGAGCACGTCGCGAGCGAACTCGACGCGCCGACCGTCGAGAGCGCGGGCAACTTCGTGCTCGCGGAGGTGGGCGACGGCGCGGCCGTCGCCGAGCGCGCACGGGAGCGCGGCGTCATCGTCCGCGACACCTCCTCGTTCGGGCTCCCGGAACACGTCCGGATCTCCTGTGGCACCGAGGCGGAGACGCGGGAGGCGGTCGCGACGCTGAACGAGGTGCTCGCGGACCTGGACCCGGACCTCGACCTCGGAGCCGAAGCGTGAGCGGGACCGCCACCGACGGCGGGACGGGCGACGGCGATGCGGTCGACAGGCTCGCCGTCACGGGCACCCCGGGAACGGGGAAGACGACGGCGACGGAGCTGCTCGCCGAGCGGCGGGGAGTTCGCGCGGTCCACCTCAACGACCTGATCCGGGAGGAGGGGCTGTACACCGAGCGCGACGAGGAGCGCGACTCGCTGGTCGCCGACCTCGACGCCGTCGCCGAGCGGCTGGGCGACTGGTCGGGCGCCGTCGACTCCCACCTGGCGCACCACCTCGACGTCGACCGCGTCGCCGTGTTGCGGTGTCGCCCCGACGAGCTCGAACGGCGGCTGATCGAGCGCGGCGAGGACGAGGCGAGCGCGCGGGAGAACCGCTCCGCCGAGGCGCTGGACGTGGTCCTCGGCGAGGCCGTCGAGCGGTTCGGGACCGAGCGCGTCCACGAGATAGACACGACCGACCGCGAGCCGTCGGCCGTCGCGACGGAGCTGGGTCGCGTGCTCGACGGGGAGCGCGAGCCGTCGGCCGGCGAGGTCGAGTTCGTCGAGCACCTGTGACGCTGGACCGCCTCAGACCCGTGGCAGAGAAGGGGCTGGCGCCGTTCGTCCGGGGGGCCGACGCGCTCGGCCTCTCGCCGGACGGCGTGAGCGTCGTCGCGTTCGGCTGCGCCGTCGCCGCCGGCGTCGCGTTCGGGCTGGCGCCGCCGGGCGAGGCGCCGCTGTCGTACGTCGCGGGGTCGGCGCTGGTGTTCCTCAACGGCTGGCTCGACCTCGTCGACGGGGCGCTCGCCCGGGCGCGGGGGACCGACTCCTCCGGCGGCGACTTCCTCGACCACGTGCTCGACCGCTACGCCGACATCGCGGTGCTGGTCGGGCTCGCGGCCGGTGTCGGCCGGTACGGGCTCGGCCTCGCGGCGGTGACGGGCGTGTTGATGACGTCGTACCTGGGCACGCAGATCCAGGCGGTCGGCATCGGCCGGGAGTACGGCGGGCTGCTCGGCCGGGCGGACCGGCTCGCGCTCGTGGGGGTCGCGGGCGTCGTCGCCGCCGCGTACTCCGAGCCGCTCGTCGCCGGACTCGGCGCCGTCGGGCTCCTCCTCGCGGTGTTCGCCGTCGTCGGTCACCTCACCGCGCTCCAGCGGTTCCGCGGCGCGTGGGCCGACCTGGACTGAGCCGAGCGCCGGACGGGACGGCCGCGAGCCGCCGCGGCGTGACGAACGCTTTTGTGCTCCCCCGCGAATGACGGACGCATGACCGGCACGACGAACCGCGCCGGGGCCGACGGGGCGCTCCTCCGGGGACCGGAGTCGACGCTCTCGGCCGCGCTCGCGGAGCTGGACGACGGGTGCGGCGTCCTCGTCACCGGGGACGTTCCCGACGACGCCTACCGCGCGGCGGCCTCGCGGTACTTCGGCGTTCCCGACCGGGACCGTCGACGCGTGCTCGCGCTCACCCGCGACCCCGCCGACGCCGCGGGGTGGCTCCCCGACGGGGTCGCGCCCGGGGACGACGGCGTCGCGGTGCGGCGGCTCCCCGGGGCGGTGCGGGAGCCGACCGCCGCGGCGGACGCGTCGGCCCCCGAGCCGGACGGCCAAACCGACACCGGCTTGCCCGGCGACGGGGAGCCGGGAGGCAGGACCTCGCCCGCCCGCCTCGACCTCGACGGGGACGGGGAGTCGCCGGAGGCGGCGGCCGCCGACGCCCGGTCGACCCTGTCGGGGGCGATCGACGCCGTCGCGGACGGGGAGGCGGGCGGGCGGCTCCGACTCCGGGTCGGCGTCTACCGGATCGACACGCTGTGTGCGGCGCTGGGCGAGGAGCGCGCGCGACCGCTGCTTCGCGACGTGGCCGAGACGACGCGCGAGCGGGGCGGGATGGCCCACTTCCACCTCCCCCGACCGGCCGAGGGCGACCCGCGCTCGGACCCGGTCGTCGGGGCGGTGGCGGACGCGCTCGGCGACGCGCTCGACGCGATCGTGGAGCTCCGGACGCGGGAGCGCTCGTCCGTCCCCGAGGAGCGGTGGCACATCCTGGAGTGGGGCCGGACGGACTGGAACTCGCTCCGGTGAACCCATGACGGGACCCGGGTCCGGGCAGCCGTCGCGCTCGGGTCCGCCGAGCGCCGGCGACCCGGGCGGGAGCGGGGTCGAGGGAGCCGTCCCCGACGGCGGGACGGTCGAGTCCGTGGTGCGGCTCGTCGAGTCCGGGGCCGCGACCCCCGGGGCCTACGACATCGTCGACTCCATCGAGGAGGTCCGCCTCCCGGTCGCGCTCGACGGGTCGCGCGGGGCGGCGCCGGCGGCCGAGCGGGCGGACGCGACCGACCGCTTTCCGGCGCCCGTCGACGGCTGCTGGCGGCTCGACGCGACGGCCGTCATGCCCCTCTGTACGGCCGACGTGTACGTCCGCGACGCGGACAACACGGTCGTCGCGACCGCGACGGCGGAGGCCCCCGCGCGGGTGCCGGCCGGCCCGCACGTGCTGGAGCTGTCGACGGCGCCCGTCAAGACGTACGTCGCGGTCGAGGGACCGGCACGCGTCTCCTACGAAGACCGCTACCCCCGCGTCTCCGTCGAGGGGGCGGTCGAGGGTCGCGTCGGGCCGGTGCTGGCCGCGCGCTCGCGTCGCACCTCCCCCGCGGGGACCGTGACCGTCCCCGACACGCCGGCCGGGTTCGCGCGCGCCGTCTCGACGTTCGGCTCGGCGCTCGCGACGACCTCGCCCGAGCGGTCGTTCCCCACGCTCCGCGGACACCCCCCGCTGATCGAGCGCGGCGAGACGTTCCGGACGCCGCGGTTCGTCGAGCGGGTCGACACCGGCGTCACGCTCGGACTCCCGTTCGAGTACGGCGCGCTGTTCTCGGCGACGCCGCTGTCGTTCTACCTCGCGGCCGACGTCGAGGAGAGCGAGGAGCCGTATCTCCGCGCGGGCGAGGTGCGTCACGACCTCCCCGCGGAGCCGAGCGAACTGGCGGCGGCGCTGTCGGAGCTGCTCCGGCACTGTTTCACGCTCGACTGTGCGACCCGGGCGTGTTCGGCCGGCCTCTACGACGTGGACCTCCACGTCCACGAGACGCTGACCGAGCGGCTCGACCCGCCGTGGACGGAGTGGTACGGGGCGGAGTTCGCGGAGCGCACCGCCGCCTACCTCGACGTGCCGACCGAGGAGACGCTCGACTGTCTCGACTGGCCCCACACGACCGACGTGGCGCCCGCCGGGGAGAACGCGTCCGTGCTCCCGTTTCTCGCGTCGGACCTCTCGGTCGTGCGCTCGCCGGCGCCGGACGCCGGGACCGCGGCCGACGGCGACGGCGTCTCGCAGCTGGACGACTTCATCCGTACGCCCCGGAAGACGGTGTGGGCCGCGTCGCTGACGCGGAGCGCGAGCGACCCGCGGCGTCGGGCGGACGGCCCGTCCGGCGCGGGCGCGTCCGTCGACCTCGGCGGACCGACGCGGGGAACGACCCAGAACGCCGCCGACGACAGCGACACGGTCGTCACGCCGCGGGACGCCGACAGCATCGCGCAGGCGTGGGTCGGGTCGGGGTTCCCGATGCGGGCGGCCAAGCCGACCGTCGAGTCGTACCGCCGGCGCCTCGACCGGACGCCCGCCGAGGACCTCACCATCGGCGTCACCGTCGTCTGCAACGACGAGGCGATGGTCGACGAGCTGGGCGACACGTACGGCTTCCGCGACCACGTCACCTTCGACATCCGGGAGGAGCTCGACCTGACCCGTGCGGAACTCCGAGACCTGCTGGCGGGCGAGCACGACTTCTTCCACTACGTCGGCCACGTCGACGACCGCGGAATGGAGTGTTCCGACGGCTTCCTCGACCTCCGGACGCTCGATTCGACGGGCGTCGACGCGTTCCTCCTCAACGCCTGCAGCTCCTACCGACAGGGGATGGCGCTGGTGGAGGCGGGCGCGCTCGGCGGCGTCGTCTCGCTGACGGACGTGCCGAACTCGCTGGCGACGCGGGTCGGTCGGGACCTGGCGCGACTGTTCGACGCCGGCTTCCCGCTGTACGCGGCGCTGGACGTGGTGGGGACGGGACCGTTCGCGGGCAGCGCGTACAGTATCGCGGGGGATCCGATGGTGCAGTTGTGTCAGAGTCAAAGCGGTATCGGATCCGTATTCGAAGTCGAATCGGTCGATAGCGAAGGGGACACCGTTAGGTTCATCTCTCGGTCGTATCCGACCAGATCGTTCGCGATCGGAACGATGTCACATCCGGCTATCAAGGGCGTAACTACGCAGTTCATCGCTTCGGGTAGCTCCGAGACGATCAGCGTAGATATATCGGACTTTCTGGAGTGTTTAGAAGCCGGCAGGACGGCGATCCGGTCGAAGGATCGGTTGTTTTGGACGGAAGCGATCGATCGCGAGTGGTTGACCGATCGATACTCTACGGACCGGCAGTAGCGGCCTGCGAACCCGCAACGCTTCCCGCCTGCGACAGCAGCAGGACGAGCGTGAACAGCGCGCCCATCATCCGCGGGTGCTCGGACAGCCACTCCGTCATCGACGTGTCGGTCTGTGACATCGTAACATCAACGAAGGCCGGTTTCAGAATCAATATATCTGAAACATCCTGATAGAACGACCCCCGAACTATCTATCAATAATCGAAGTATAAAACGGGCTCCCGATCGACGGGTGGCACACCTTTTATACGCGGCAACGCGCTACCGGGGCGTATGCCCCAGTGTGAGATGTGCGGTGCGGAGAAGGCGTCGCTCACCGCCACGAAAGTCGAGGGCGCGGAACTGGAGCTCTGCGGCGACTGCTCGGAGTTCGGCACCGAGGTTCGCACGGAGAGCGGCTCCTCGGCGTCCACGAAGTACTCCACCTCCTCGTCTTCCTCCTCCTCGTCCGGCTCGTCGGGGTCGTCGGGCTCGTCCTCGTCGTCGAGCTCCCGCCAGCGGGACATGTTCGACGACATGGAGACGGTCGCGGCCGACTACGACGACCGGATCCGCCGGGCTCGCGAGGCCGAGGGGATGAGCCGGGAGGAACTCGCGAGCGACATCAACGAGAAGGCCTCTGTCGTCCGGAAGCTCGAACGGGCCGACATCCTCCCGGAGGACGACATCCAGGAGAAGCTGGAGCGCAAGCTCGGCATCTCGCTGGTCGAGGGACGGGAGGTCGACGACGCCGACTGGGAGGGCTCCTCCTCGGGGAGCATGACCCTCGGCGACGTGGTCCAGCGCAACGACGAGTAGCCGACCGTCGCGCCGCGCCCGACCGAAGCGACTTTTCGGCCGCCGGGTCGTGGGACGGACATGGTAGACTCCGACACGCTGATCCTCGTCAACCTGAAGGCGTACCCGTGTGATCCCGTCGCGATCGCCGAGGCCTGTGCGGCCGTCGCCGACGACACCGGCGCCCGCGTCGCCGTCGCGCCGCAGGCGGCCCACCTCGCCGCGGTCGCGGACACCGGCGTCGAGACATGGGCACAACACGTCTCCCCCGTCGAGCACGGGAGCCACACCGGGTCGACGCTCGCGGAGGCGGTCGCCGACGCCGGCGCGACGGGCACGCTGATCAACCACTCGGAGAACCGACTGCGGCTGGCCGACATCGACGCCTCCCTGTCGGCGGCCGAGCGCGCGGGCCTGGAGACGGTCGTGTGCGCCAACAACCCCGCGCAGTCCGGCGCGGCCGCGGCGCTCGGACCCGACGCCGTGGCGGTCGAACCGCCGGAGCTCATCGGCGGCGACGTCTCCGTCGCCAGCGCCGACCCCGCCGTCGTGGAGGACTCCGTCGCCGCCGTGGCGGCGGTCGACGCCGACGTCGACCTGTTCTGTGGCGCCGGCATCTCCGCCGGCGCGGACGTGGCCGCCGCCGGCGAACTGGGCGCGACGGGGGTGTTGCTCGCCTCCGGCGTCGCGAAGGCGGACGACCCGCGGGCGGTGTTGCGCGACCTCGTTTCGGGGCTGTAGCCGGCGCGGGGCGTCCGCGGCCGCCCCGGAGACCGCCGCCTTCGGCCGCTACTCCGCGGACACGTCGTGTTCGAGGACGCCGACGCCCTCGACCGCCACCTCGACGCGGTCGCCGTCGGCCAACGGCGCGACGCCCGCGGGCGTCCCCGTCGACACCACGTCGCCCGGCTCCAGCGTCATGTACGTCGTGATCTCCTCGACGAGGTCGCCGACCGAGAAGATGAACTCCTCGCGCGAGGAGGCCTGCCTCGGCTCCCCGTTCACGCGGAGTTCGACGGCCGCGTCCGCGGGGACGTCCTCGGGGTCGGCGATACAGGGGCCGATCGGCGCGGAGGCGTCGAACGCCTTGCCGCGGACCCAGTTCTGCTCGCGGCTCTGGTCGTCGCGGTTCGAGACGTCGTTCAGGCAGGTGAACCCCGCGACGTACTCCATCGCGTCGTCGGCGTCGACGTCGCGCGCCTGCTCGCCCGTCACGAACGCGATCTCGGCCTCGTGGTCGACCCGCCGTTTCCCGGCCGGAAGCTCGACGGTCGAGCCGGGGTCGGCGACCGCGTTCGGCGGCTTGAGGAACAGCAGCGGCCGCTCGGGGATCTCGCTGTCGCGCTCGGCGGCGTGGTCGGCGTAGTTGAGGCCGACGCAGACGATCTTCGTCGGCTCGCAGGGGGCGAGCAGGTCCACGTCGTCGTCCGCGGTGTCGTACGCCCGGCCGGCCGCGGTTACGACGCCGTCGTCGTACGTGCCGGTGCGGACCGTGCCTGCCGGGTCGCGGATGCGGGCGTGTCGCATTGCCGGGGCGTCGGCCGGCGGCCGCTTATGCGTTGTGAGTCCGGCGATCGCGAGCGAGCCGGCGGCGTCAGCGGACGGTCGCGTCGGTGACGCGCGCGAGCCGGTCGGCGACGTCGCCGTCGAGTCCCGCCTCAGTGACGCGCCAGCGCCAGTTCCCCTCCGCCGTCCCGGGCGTGTTGAAGCGGGCGTGGCTGTCGAGTCCGAGGAGGTCCTGAACGGTCGTCACCGCGAGGGTGGCGTCGGAGTTCCACACCGCCTCGACGAGGTCCCACTCGATCTCGACGCCGTCGGTGCCGAGGTTGTAGTGGAGGCACTCGCGCTGGCGTCCGTCGAGTCCCTCGTAGTAGCCCACCGCCGTGTCGGTGTCGTGGGTCGAGGTGTACGCGACCGCGTCCTCCGGGTAGTGCATCGGCTGGTAGCGGTGGCCGGCCTCACACCAGTCGGCGTACTGCGGCACGCGCATTCCCGGGACGTCGAACGCCTCCCTGAGCGCGGCGCTGTCGGGGTCGAGAAAGCCCAGGTCCTCGGCGACGAACGGGAGCGCGCCGAACTCCTGGCGGACGGCCTCGAAGAACGCGCGCCCCGGTCCCTCACGCCACTCGCCGTCGGCGGGGTCGTCGCTGTCGGCGGGGATCGCCCAGAACTCGTCGAACCCCTTGAAGTGGTCGAGCCGGGCGTAGTCGACGAACGCGAACAGTCGCCGGAGCCGGTCGAGCCACCACTCGTAGCCGGTGTCCGCGAGGTGGCCCCAGTCGTAGACGGGGTTGCCCCAGCGCTGGCCGTCGTCGCCGGGGTTCGGCGGGACGCCCGCGACCGCGGCGGGACGGCCCCCCTCGGTCAGGTCGAACGCCGCCGGCGCGGCCCACACGTCCGCGGAGTCGAGCGCGACGTAGATCGGGAGGTCGCCCAGCAGCTCGATCCCGCGGTCGGCGGCGGTCTCGCGGAGGTCGCTCCACTGGCGGTCGAACGTCCACTGGCAGAACGCCCGGAAGGCGACCTCGTCGGCGAGGTCCTCGCGGCGGGACGCGAGGGCGTCGGGGTCGCGCGTCCGGACCGGCTCGGGCCACCGCGTCCAGGGGTCGCCGTCGAACTCGCGTTTCAGCGCGCGAAACAGCGCGTAGTCGGCGAGCCAGTCGGCCTCGCGCTCGCGATACGCCGCGAACGCCGCCCGCTCGTCGTCCGGGGCGTCGGCGCGGAACCGCTCGAAGGCGGCTCGGAGGCGGTCGGTCTTGAACGACTCGACGGCGTCGTAGTTCGTCTCGTGGCGGGAGAAGGCGTCGTCGGGCGCGAGGTCGTCGTCGGTCAGGTAGCCGCGCTCGCCGAGCGCGCGGAGGTCGACCAGCAGGGGGTTGCCGGCGAACCCGGAGTACGTCTGGTACGGGGAGTGGCCGTGGATGCCGGCCGTAGGGCCGAGCGGACACACCTGCCAGATCGACTGGTCGGCCCGGTCGAGGAAATCGATAAACGATCGTGCGCCCGCGCCGAGATCGCCGATCCCGTGCGGGCCGGGGAGCGCGGTCGGGTGGAGCAGCACGCCGCTTCGTCTGTCGAACCGCATTGGCGACACCTCGCGGGGCGGCCGTATCAAGGGTCGGGCCGAGTCGGAACGAGTCGGACCGAGGCGAGTCGGAGCAAGGCGAACCGGGGTGTGTCGGACCGAGGCGGATCGGGCCGTGACCCGTTCGTTCACGCCGAGCGATTAAGTGCCGGTCCGTCGATACACGACGCGATGCCGTACAAGGTCCTGATGCTGGGGTGGGGGTTCCCCCCGAACGTGACCGGCGGGCTGGACACGGCGGTCGGCGAGCTGTTCGAGCGGCTCCGCGAGCGCGACGGCGTCACCGTGGAGCTGGTGTTGCCCGCGGAGTACGCCCCGGAGGGTCGCGAGGGGATCCACGGCGTCTCGACCGGCGAGGGGGACATCATCACCCGGATCGGGCGGCTCTCGGGCGCGTTCGTCGAGCACGCGGCCGACGCCGACGTCGTCCACACCAACGACTGGTTCGGCTACAACCCGGGGTCGCGCGCGCAGTCCAGCCACGACGTCGAGTGGGTCACCACCTTCCACTCGCTGTCCTCGGACCGCAACGCGGAGCCGCCCGACCGCGAGAGGCGCACCGAACAGCGCGTCGTCAACCGCTCGGACCACCTGCTGGCCGTCAGCGAGTTCACCGCCAGGAAGCTCGCCCACGAGTACGGTGGCGACGCCGACGTCATCTACAACGGCTTCTCGTCGGTCGAGCCGACCGGCCGGGACCTGAAGGCGGAGCTGGGGATCGACGGGGCGATGCTGTTTTTCGTCGGTCGCCATACGGACCAGAAGGGGCTGTCGCACCTGCTGTACGCGCTCCCGAAGCTCCGCCGCGACGACGTGACGCTGGTGATCGGCGGGACCGGCCACCTCACCGCCCAGCTGAAGCGGTTCGTCGAGCTGCTCGGCGTCGAGGACCGGGTGGAGTTCGTCGGCTACGTCCCCGAGGAGGAGTTGGGCGACTACTACGCCGGCGCGGACCTGTTCGTCTCGCCGTCGCTCGCGGAGCCGTTCGGGATCACCATCGTCGAGGCGCTGTCGGTCGGCACGCGCGTCGTCGCCGGACCCAGCGGCGCCTCGGAGGTGCTGCCGGGGGACTGCCTCATCGAGGTGGAGCCCGACTCCGACGCCGTCGCCGACGGGATCGAGTACGCGCTCTCGCTGGACACGCCCATCGAGTACGACGTGCGGACGTGGGAGGCGGTCGCGGACGAACACGCGGCGTTCTACGAGCGGGTCCTCGCCGACGCGGACGACGAGTGACCGCCGTTCCGCCGGGGACGCCGGTCGCGGAGCGTTCGGGCGTCGGCTCCGTCTGCGGCGGGCTTTCGGGCGCCTACCGGAGGATCCGGACGTCGTCGGCCGGCTCCGGGTGGACGATCTGGAAGCCGTCGGCCGTCGGTTCGAGCCCGACGTGCTCGCGCGCGCCGCCGCCGCGCCGGTAGGGGCTGTCGGAGCCGTCCGCCGACTGATACGGGCTGTCGCCGGCGGCCGACTGGTACGGGCTGTCGGCGTCGCCCGCGGGCTGGTAGGGGCTGTCCGACGCGGGCGGACGGTCGAAGTCCTCCGGCGGGAGGTAGATCCGCTCGCCGGCGGCCGACCGGACGACGACGGCGGCGTCCCGGTCGCCGCTCACCGCGATCGTCGTCCGGCCGTCGGCGATGTCGATGTCGACCGAGACCGGCCGCGCGGCCGTCCCGGTCCGGTCGGCGTCGTCGTTTCCGTCCATGCGGGGCTCGTTCCCCGGGGGACCACTTAGCGGTTCCCCGCGCTCCGGCCGGGCGGCGCGCGGGCGAAAGAGCGAAACGGGTGCCGTTCGACGGCCCGGCCATGAAACACCCGGGGCGACCGCGCGTCTGTGCGGTCGGGGAGGCCGTGGAGCTCGCGCCCCGCGATCCGGACCCGAGCGCCGACTACGAGTGGCGCCTCGTCCGGGCGCCGGAGGGATCGACCGCGAGCGTTGGCGAGGGGGCCGTCCAGCGGTTCGGCCCGGACGTCGCCGGCCGCTACCTGCTCCGGCTCGACGCCGGCGACACGAGCCACGACTTGAGCGTTCACGCGTTCGCGGCCGAGACCCGACCGTCCGTCGGCGAGCGCGAAGGGTACTCCGCGGCCGAGGCCGCCGCCGACGGGGCGCTAACCGGCGACCCCGACGGGACCGCGCCCGGGGAGGCCGCCGGCTCCGCCCGCCCATCGCGCGACGGCGACGGCGACGTCGAGCGCCCCCGCGTCCGCCTCCGGACGGCCGTCGGCGACGACGAGGTGCGCGTCGAGGCGGAGGTGCGCCCGCGCGGCGGCGGCGTCGCCGGCGGCGACGACCCCCCTCGCGTCGAGTTCATGATCGACGACCGCGACGACCTGGCCGACTCGGACGTGACCGTCGAGGGGCGAACCCTGCGGGTGCCCCGCGAGCGCCTCCCGGAGCGCGCCCGGATCTACGCGGTTCCCGTGACCGGGCGCGCCTACGGCGTGCAGGACGCCGTCGACGTGCGACGCACGGGCGCCGGGGACGACGCCGCCGGCGGTGTGGCCGGCGAGGACGCCGGCTCCGATGCCGACGCGGCCACCGACGGCGACGGGATCGCCGTCGCGCGGCCGTACGACCCCCCGGAGTGGGCGCTCGACTCGACCATCTACGAGGTGTACGTGCGGACGTTCGCGGAGTCGGACCGCGGGGGTTCCCCCCTGGCGGCGATCCGCGAGCGCCTCGACGACCTGGCCGACCTCGGCGTCGACACGCTGTGGCTCACCCCGGTGCTCCAGCACGACGGCGCGCCGCACGGCTACAACATCACGGACTTCTTCTCGGTCGCCGCGGACCTGGGCGGCCGCGAGGCGTACGAGGCGCTGGTCGAGGCGGCCCACGACCGCGGGATGTCCGTCCTGTTCGACCTGGTGTGCAACCACTCGGCGCGCGACCATCCCCGCTTCCGGGACGCATACGGGAACCCCGACAGCGAGTACCGCTCCTGGTACGAGTGGCAGGAGAGCGGCGAGCCGGGGACGTACTTCGACTGGGAGCTGATCGCCAACTTCGAGTTCGCCTCCCTGGCGGTGCGCCGCCACCTCCTCGACGTCGTCGACGAGTGGGCACCGCTGGTCGACGGCTTCCGCTGTGACATGGCGTGGGCGGTGCCGAACGGCTTCTGGATGGAAGTGCACGACCGCGTGAAGGCGGCCGACTCGGAGTTCCTCCTGCTCGACGAGACGATCCCGTACATCCCGGACTTCCAGGCGGGGCTGTTCGACATGCACTTCGACTCGACGACGGCGTTCGCGGTCCGGGAGGTCGGCGCCGGCAACGAGCCCGCCGAGGGGATCCTCGACGCCGTCGAGGGGCGCCGCCGC
Source organism: Halobacteriales archaeon QS_6_71_20 (assembly GCA_003020945.1). Lineage (GTDB taxonomy): Archaea > Halobacteriota > Halobacteria > Halobacteriales > Haloferacaceae > Halobaculum. The sequence goes on along the minus strand of PXRU01000002.1, from coordinate 32,866 downwards.
GTCGGCTTCCCCGAGCACGCCTCCTTCATGCTGTACCACGAGAACCACGACGAGTCGCGCTACCTCGCCTCCTACGGCGAGGCGGCCGCCCGCGCGGCCGCGGGCGCGCTGACGACGCTGCCGGGCGCTCCGATGGTGTACGCCGGCCAGGAGACCGGCCAACTGGGCCGGCGCGACCGGCTGGACCACGCGAACGTCCGCGAGGACCTCCGGGACCACTACCGCCGGCTGCTCGCGCTCCGGGACGACCACCCCGCCCTGACACACCGCGCCGACCTGTCCCGGATCGACTACGCCGTCCCCGAGGGCGACCCCGACTCCGTCGTCGCCTACCGCCGGGAGGCCGCCGACGGCACCGCGGTCGTCGCGGCGCTCAACTTCGCGACGGACGCCGCCGAGGTCCGGCCGTCGGAGTCGGTCGACGGGACGGACCTCGTGACCGGGGAGGTAGTGGGCGTCGACGCCGAGGGGTCCGTGGGCGGGGGGGTCGACGACGGGTCGACCGTGACCGTCTCCGACGTGGTCGTGGTGCCGGTCCGGGACTGAGCCGTCGCGTGGACGGCCCTTCGGTCCCGCACCCGGCAGAGAGCCCGTTCCGTCTCACGACCGGCGGACAGCCGGTGTCATCTCACGACCGGCGGACAGCCGGGTTGTCTCGCGGCCGGCGGAGAGCCCGTCTCCTCCCGCGGATCGGAGGTGTGAACCGGTCACGTACCGCGGAGACTTTAACCGGTGGCGTAGTTACACCGGTGGATGCGGCTGCGAACGGCACTCAACGACTACAAGCGCGACCGGGGCCACGGCGCCGCCGGCACCGCAAGCACCGTCCACGGGGCGTTCTCCGGGCGCAGCGAGCGGCTAGTGCACGTCGATCCGGCGGGAGGGATCCGGGACTTCTCGGCGGCGATCTCGGGACTGTCCGGGATCGACCGCTCCCGCTTCGGCATCGAGACCGGCGAGCGCACCTACTGGTTCGACGAGCTGGAGACGGTCCGCCAGCACTACTACCGCGAGACGACGCTCGTGGAGACGGAGTACGACGCCGGCGAGTTCACCGTCCACCAGTACGACCTGACCCTGGGGCGCGAGCACGTCACCCACGTCGAGCTCCGCGGGTCGGTGCCGCCGGAGGCGCGTCTGGTCGCCTTCCTGACGCTCGCGCCGGAGGACCGGGAGACGCGGGTCGGCCGGCTCATCCACGACGGCGCGGGGCCGGCGGACGGCGACGCCGTCGAGGTGTTCCACCGGACGGAACACGACTACGTCACCGCCTCGACCGGGCTCGACGACGTCCGCGCGCAGATCCCCGAGCGGTTCGAGGAGATCCTCGACCCCGAGCCGGTCGCGCTCCCGCGCGAGGGGGCGATCAACCGCTACGAGGACACCCACCTCAGCGGCGACGTGGTCGTCACGGCGCCGCTGGAGCGGGCGGGCCGCGGGATGTGCACCACCCTCGCCACCCTCCTGGCGGACAACGGCGAACACGACCGCGAGCGCGCGCTCGCGTCGGTCCGCGACTGCGCGAGCACCCACGCCGACGCCGACGACCTCCGCACGGTCGCCCGCGAGCGGACGGCCGTCGCGGTGCCGTCGGAGATCCCGCGACGGAAGACGGTCCGGTCGGACCTGCGCGCGCTCGACCTGCTTGAGGCGCCCTCCGGCGGGCGGATCGCCGGGCCGGAGTTCGACCCGTACTTCCGCAACTCCGGCGGCTACGGCTACGTCTGGTTCCGCGACGACGCCCGCATCTCCGGCCACCTCCTGGCGTCGAACGACGCGCTCGACCTGGAGGTGGAGCCGGCGTCGCTGGCGCGCAGCGCGCTGTTCTACTGCGACACTCAGACATCGGACGGCTCCTGGCCCCACCGGGTGTGGGCCGCCGACGGCTCCGTCGCCCCGGGGTGGGCGAACGCCCGCCTCGAGGGGCGGACCGACTCCGACGAACACCAGGCCGACCAGACGGCGATCGTCGTTCGGTTCCTCGCGACGTTCCTGCGGGAGCACGCCGACGCCGTCCCGGCGGCCGAGGAGCGTCGGATCCGCGAGGCGGTCGCCGCCGGCGTCGACGCGCTCGACGACTCGCGGGCCGACGACGGCCTCCCCGCGCGCTGTCAGAGCCTCTGGGAGGATATGTCCGGTCGATTCACCCACGCCGCGGCGACGTTCGTGGAGGCGTACGCGGCGGTCGCGCGCGCGCCGGTGTCCGACCGGCTCCGCGAGCGCGGGCGAGCCGGCGCCGAGGAGACGTTCGCCGGGCTGGACGCGCTGTGGAGCGACGAGCGGGACGCCTACGGGGCGCGGCTCGCGGACGGCGAGCTGGACGACCGACTCGACGCGGCGACGTTCTCGGTGGCGGACGCGCTGGCGGCGTACGACGCCGTCGAGGGGCTGAACGCGACCGACGACGACGTCGACCGCGTCGTCACCCACGTCCGGACGGCGCTGGAGGGCCTGTACCGCGATCCCGCCGACTCGGCGGTCGAGGGGCTGATCCGCTACGAGGGGGACGACTGGCGGACGGCCGGCCAGTCCGGCGAGAAGGTGTGGACGCTCACCACCGCGATGGGCGCGGCCGCCGCCGCGCGCCTCGGCGAACTCGCGACCGACCGCGGGCGCGGGGAGACGGGGACGGAGCTGCTCGACCGGGCGGCGGCGCTGTACGACCTGCTCGACGACGACGGCCCGCTGACGACGCGGACGGGCTACCTGCCCGAGCAGTGGTACGACGACGGCACGCCCGACAGCGCGACGCCGCTGGGGTACGCCCACGGCTTCCGGCTGCGCGCGACCGCCGTGCTGGCCGAGTGTGACGCGCTGCCGAGCGCGGCGGCGGCGCCGTCGACGCCGCCGGACCGCCCGCGGTGGACTACCGGCGAGAAGTACGGCGTCGGCACCGTCGCCGACCACGACGCCGAGGACGCCTCCCGCGTCTGGTACACGCTGACGGAGGGGGCGCTCACCGAGGTGCGGTTCCCGCGGGTGGACCTGATGAACCTCCGCACGCTGGATTTCATCGTCTCGCGGGCCGACGGCGACTACACGGTCCGCACGCACGTCGAGGGCGAGCGGACCGGCGACGACACCGTCGACCGGCGGGTCGAGCCCGGCGCGGACGACGCGCTGCTGTTCGAGCACGTCGTCACGGAGACGGGCGACGGCCGGGGCCACGAGTGGGAGCTGCGCGTCGAGTACGCGGCCGATCCCGACCACGACGCGATCGTCGCCGACGTGGAGTTCGCCGCCAGCGACGGCAACGCATACGACGTGTTCGCGGTCGCCGACACCGCGCTCACCAACACCGGGACGCGCGACCGCGGCCTGCGGCTCGGCCAGCCGGGGAGCCACCACCTCGTCGCCCGCGACGCCGGCGCCTACACCGGCGAGCGCGGCGAGGCGATGCTCGTCGACGAGAACGGCAACGGCTACTCCGTCTCCGTCGCGATGGCGACGGCCGGGCGGTTCGACTGGGCGACGGTCTGTGCGGCCGGCAGCGACGAGCTCTCCGGGCTGTTCTCGGAGGGGACCGTGCCCGCCACCCGCGACTCGGTCGACTCGCCCGCCAGGCCGACGCCTCGGCGGCGCTGGGCGAGGCGGTGGGGTCGCTCGCTCGCGGGTACGACGCCGTCCGCGAGGCGTACCGCGACACCTGGCGGGCGTTCCTCGCGGACAAGCCGCTGCCGGACGCGGTCGCCGGCGACGAGGCGCTGACGAACCAGTACCGCGCGGCGCTGATGACGCTGCGAGCCGTCGAGGACAAGACGTTCCGGGGCGCCAGCGTCGCCTCGCCGTCGGTGCCGTGGGGGGAGGCGGTCCACGCCGACGAGCAGAAGGGGTACGGCTACAACTTCGTGTGGGCGCGCGACCTCTATCAGGTGTTCACCGCCGCGGAGCTGACCGGCGACGTCGAGACGGCGATCAGCCAACTGGAGTACATCTACGAGTACCAGCAGGACGAGGAGGGGTTCATCCCGCAGAACACCTACCTCAACGGGATCACCCGCTGGGGGGGCGAGCAGATGGACAACATCTCGTTCCCGGCGGTGATGGCGTACCACCTCTGGGAGGACGGCGTCGACTTCGCCGACACGGCCTACGACTACGAGCACGTCCGCCGATCGGCCGACTACGTCGCCCGCAACGGTCCCGCCACCGGTCAGGAGCGCTGGGAGGAGGAGGCGGGCTACTCCCCCTCGTCGATCGCCGCGGAGATATCCGGGCTCGCGTGCGCCGCCAAGCTGGCGCTCGCGTCCGGCGACGAGGCGAACGCGCTCGTCTGGCTGGCGCTCGCGGACCGCTGGGCCGACGAGGTGGAGACGTGGACGGCGACGGAGACGGGGACGGCCCCCCACACGCACACGCCGTACTACGTCCGCGTCACCCGCGACGGCGACCCCGAGGCGGGGAGCCTGCGGACGCTGGCCAACGACGGTCCGCGCCTCGACGAGCGCGACGTCATCGACGCGGGCTTCCTAGAGCTGGTCCGCCTCGGGATCGTGCCGTGGGACGACGGGACGATCCGCAACTCCGTGCGGGAGGTGGACGACACGATCCGGGTGGATCTGCCGGCGGGCGCGGCCTTCTACCGCTACAACGGCGACGGCTACGGCGAGCGCGACGAGGGCGACGTGGGCGCGCCCTGGTCCGTCGAGCAGCACGGGAAGGGGCGGCTGTGGCCGCTTCTGACCGGCGAGCGCGGCGAGTACGAGCTGCTCGTCGACGGCGAGGCGACCGACCGGGAGCCGGAGCTGGCGCCGGCGGAGCTACTGCGGACGATGCAGCGGTTCGCCAACTCCGGGCGGATGATCGCGGAGCAGGTGTGGGACCGCGACTACAGCACCGAGTACGGCTGGGACTACGGCGAGGGGACGGGAAGCGCGACGCCGCTGGCGTGGTCGATGGCGCAGTACGTCCGCCTCGCACACGGGATCGACGCCGGCGAGCCCGCCGAGACGCCGACGTTCGTCCGCGACCGGTTCCGCGACCGCCGGCTTCACGACAGCGACGAGAGTCCGGCCCTCCGTGTCGACACCCGGTTCAAGGGAAACAGCGTCGTCGTCTCCGGGGAGACGACCGGCGAGCGGGTCGCCGTGACGACGCCGGTCGACTCGGCGATCGTCGACGTCGAGGCGGGCGGCTTCGAGGCGACGCTGGACATCGGCTACGGCGAGAACGACATCACCGTCGCGGTCGCCTCCGACCGCGACGTCGAGGACGCGGCGACGACGGTCACCCGGGTCACCGTCTGAGCGCCACGTCCCCGGTCGGTCTCGGGATCGCTCGCGTGTCGCCGTCACATTTCGTATGTCCTAGAACTCTTGGGTAGACGACCATACACCAACAGGGGAGCCTTTACCACCGACATCGGTCAACGCGATGTCGTGACCGGACGGGAGACGACGTTCGTCGGGAAGGCGTGCGCGTACATCACCCGCGGCGGCTCGGAGCTGCTGGTGTTCGAGGGGCCGGGTCACGAGGGGTTGCAGGTGCCGAAGGGGACGATCGAACCGGCCGAGCGGCCGCGGGCGGCGCTGTTCCGGGAGGTCCGCGAGGAGAGCGGGCTGGCGACGCTGTCGGGCGTCGAGCGGCTGGCGACGGACGTGTGGACGAGACGGGAGTCGCCGCCGCGGGCGTACGTCCGCCATTTCTATCGCGCCCGGGTCCACGAGCCGCGCGACGGCTGGACCCACGTCGTGCGCGACGGCGGCGCCGAGCACGGCAGCGAGTTCGAGTTCTCCTGGATCGGGCTGGAGACGGCGCGCGACCGCGCGTTCGCGCTCGACCTCGACGACTACGTCGACCACCTCTCGGGGCGGACCGACGCGCGCCCGACCGCCGAGCCGGCCGACTGAGCGGCTCCCCTCGACCGGATCTGCGGCGACCGACTCGCCGGATCGCGTCTCCGCCGTCGGCCGGTTTTATGTATCGCTCAGCCGAACCGACGGTCGCATGGCTTCCATGGAGCTCACCTGGCACGGCCACTCGACGTGGGCGGTCGACATCGAGGACACGACCCTCCTGATCGACCCGTTCTTCGACAACCCCCTTAGCGACACCGACCCCGAGGCGGTCGACCCGGACCACGTCCTCCTGACGCACGGGCACGCCGACCACATCGGCGACGTCGACCGGTTCCGAGGGACACACGTCGTCGGCACCCCCGAGGTGACGGGGTACGTGGCCGACGAGTACGGCGTCGAGGACACGACGGGGATGAACCTCGGCGGGACCGTCGAGCTGGGTGACGCGTTCGCGACGATGGTCCGGGCGGACCACACGAACGGGCTGGACACGGGGTACGAGGCCTCGGGCGGGACGCCCGCCGGCTTCGTGATCTCCGAGACGCGGCCGACCCGGGAGTCCGACCCGGGCTCCACGGCGTTCTACCACGCCGGCGACACCGCCCTCATGTCGGAGATGCGGGACGTGATCGGGCCGTTCCTCGAACCGGACGCGGTCGCGGTGCCGGCCGGCGACCACTTCACGATGGGGCCGGCCCAGGCCGCCGTCGCCGTCGACTGGGTCGACGCCGACTACGCGTTCCCGATGCACTACGACACGTTCCCCCCGGTCGAGATCGACACCGACGAGTTCGTCGACGAGGTCGCCGCGACCGGCAGCGACGCCGAGGTCGTCGTTCTCGACGGCGACGAGTCGTTCAGCCTCGACGGGTAGATCGCCGCGCCGGCGACGCTCGGTGCGCTTCGACGCCGCGGCCGTCGACGCCAACGTTTAGGCGTCGACGCGCCGTCGTTCCGGACGCAATGTCCGACATCGAGACGTCCACCGTGAGCGAGGACGGGTACGCGAGCACCGGCGACCTCGGCGACTTCGAGCTGACGATCGACGCGACCGGCGAGGAGGGGCCCGACCCCAACACCGTGCTCGTCGCCGACTACGCGTCCTGCTTCCTGCCGGCGTTCCGCGTCGGCGGGCAGCAGCGCGGCCACGACGACCTCGGGCGGGTCCAGATCGACGCCGAGGCGGAACTGGACGACGACGACGACCTGACGTCGATCGCCTTCGACGTCCACGTCGAGGCCGACGTCGACGAGGAGACGCTCTCGGAGATCGTCGACCGCGCGGAGGGGATCTGTCACGTCCACGCGGCGCTGCGCGAGGAGCTACACGCCGACGTCACCGCCCACGCCGACGCCTTCTAGAGCGGCGTGACGGCCGCTCGCGTCTCCGCCCGCGGTCGGTCCGCGGAGTCCGACCGCGAGTCGGGGCGGCTGTGCGGCCGTGCGACTGTATGCGCCCGGGGCGCCGCTACTCCTCGCCCCGGTAGGACCGGTACGTCATCGCCTCGCCGTCGATGATGACGAGCTCCCGGTCGGTGCGGTCGCCGGCGCCCCCGACTGGGTCGGCGGGCTCGTCGCGGAAGACGTACGGTGGGTCGCGCTCTTCCATGGTAACGTGTACCACAGTATCGCATATAAATCTTTGTCGGACGCTACCACATCCAGTCTTGACGGGACGGCGGGTCCGGCGCGGCCGGCTACGCCTCGACCTTGAACACCCGGTCGAGCTCGTCGAGGTCCGCGAGCACGTAGTCGGGGTCGTATGGCGAGTCGGCCACGTCGTCGCGGTCCGTCACGCCCGTCAGCACCACCGCCGTCGTCATGCCGGCGTCGGCGCCCAGCGCGACGTCGGTGTCGAGGCGGTCGCCGACGACGAGACACTCCTCGGGCGGGTGGCCGATCCGGTCGAGCACGAGCTCCCGGGCCGTCGGGGACGGTTTCCCCAGCACCGCGTCCGGGTCGTGGTCGAGGACGCCGCTGACGGCGTTGATCACCGCGCCCGACCCGGGGACGAACGCGTCGGGGGCGGGGATCACCCGGTCGGGGTCGGTGCCGACGTACGGCGTGCCGTCGCCCAGCGCCCACAGCGCCCGCGTGAGGTCGTCGTAGTCGAACGAGCGGTCGATGGAGACGACGCCCGCGTCCGCGGCGGCGGGCTCGTCCGCGGTCGACAGCCCGCCGGCGACGAGCCGTTCGACCAGTCCGTCCTCGCCGACGACGTACAGGTCGTCGTTGGCGTGATGCTCGCGGAGGTAGGCGACGGTGCTGTCGGCGGCCGTCACCACCTCGTCGGGGGCGGCGTCGATGCCGGCGGCGCCGAGCCGCTCGGCGTACGCCCGCGGTCCCTTTGTCGGGTTGTTCGAACAGAAGCAGGGGTCCCGTCCGGCCGCACGCAGCCGGTCGACCGCCGCCGGGGCGCCGGGGACCGGCTCGTTCCCCCGCACGACGGTCCCGTCCACGTCGAGCACGACTCCGCGTATCACGGCGGAGCAACGGCTCGGTCGGTGTTGAAGCCGTCGCTCGACGCGGCGACCGCTCCCCGGACGGCCGGACCTCCTTCCAGTGAGCCGACCCTGTCTCGACCGACCGACCGACATCAGGGCGAGCGCCGTCACGAATCCGAGAACGGTAACGCGTATGTGTCGTCGGTCCCGGGATCCGGGCACAGTGACCGCCGCGCAGCTGACGTTGGTGCAGATCGACAACTACGGGCCGTGGACAGTGACGCCGGAGCCCCGTCGGGAGATGGACCTCCAGACGCTCCAGTCGCGGCTGTTCGCGGACCTGGCACAGTACATCGGCAACCGGGGCGGCTACGTCTTCTTCACTCGCTTCGACAACATGGTCGCCGTGACGAACGGCCTCGACCGCCGCGACCACGAACTCCTCCAGGAGTCGGTGGGGAACCGCTACCCCGTCACCGTGAGCCTCGGCGTCGGCGTCGACGCGGTGCCGATCGAGGCGCTGGAGACGGCGACCCGGCGGGTCCAGTCGGCCGGCTCGGCGCAGTCGTCCGACCGCAGCGAGGCGCTCGCCGGGGATTTCCGGGCGGAGACGGCCGACGACGACGTCTCCGTCGCCCACTTCGACGTGAACGACGCGACCGGGAAGTACACCGACCGCCTCAACGAGTTCGACTCGTTTATCAACATCGAGCAGGGGTACGCCAGCCTGATGCGGTACATGCGCGAGGAGCACGGCGCGCTCTCCTTTTTCGTCGGGGGCGACAACGTCATCGCCGCCTGTCCCGACCTCGCTCGCGACGACTACCGGGCGGCGATCGACCACGTCGCCGACGACGCCGACGTCCAGCTCAAGGTCGGCGTCGGCACCGGTGCCAGCCCGCACGACGCCGGGTACGCGGCGAAACACGCCCTGGAGGACTGCCGGTACGAGGGCACGCTCGTCGAGTTCGCCTGAGTAATGGACGACCCCGCGGCCGACGACGGCGACCGTGCCGGCTCCCGAGCGCGTGCCCGCGGCAGCCTGCTCGGAGTGGCCTGCGGCGACGCGCTCGGCCGCCCGGTCGACGGCCACACGGCGGCGGCCGTCCGCGACCGTCACGGCCGGGTGACGGAGCTTTCGGGCGCGGACGGCCGACCCGCCGGCACCACCGTCGGTGAACCCGGCCTTCGAGGACGTGTTCGGCTGGACCGCCGACGACGTCGTGGGCGGTGCGGCGGCGACGCTGCTCGCCCGCGCGGTCCCGTACGGGTTCCCGGACTGCGACGACCCCGGCGCCCGCGCGGCGGCGACGGTCGAGGGGGTGGCGGCCGGAGTCGAGCAGACAACCGGAGCCGAGCGGGCCGACGCCGCGCACGACCCGGACTCGGACTCCCTCGCGGCGTGTGCCGTGGTCGCGGTCGTCGTCGGCGAACTGGTCGCCGGCGGCTCGGTCGACGACGCGCTGTCGGCCGCCCGGAGCGTCGCCTTCGACCGCGGCGCGCCGGTCGGCGTCCGGGAGACGCTGGCGGTCGTCGGCGACCCCGCCGCGGCCACCCTCGACACCGGCGGCGGCGTCGGCGCGACCCTGGAGACGGCGCTCCACGAGGCGGTCGCCGCCGCCGCCCCCGAGGAGGCGGTCGTCTCGGCGGCGAGTCGAGGGGGCGCCGCGAGCGCGCTCGGCGCGGTCGCCGGCGGGGTCGCGGGCGCACGGGCGGGCGTCGACGGGGTGCCGCCGCGGTGGCTGAACGAACTCGACGCCGTCGACCGTCTCGCCGACCTCGCGGCCGGACTCGCCGACGCACGGATCGAGCCGTAGCGACGGCGGCGGAGCGGCACAGTTTTCGTCGGTCCGTCGCTCGGTGTAGTTGCTTCTCGGCGCGCCCGTCGAGACCGACGTGGCGACGCTCGAGCGTCGACGGCCACGATCCGGACGCCGTCGCGTCGCGGGTGGAAGCGCTCGAAGCGGAGGTCACATAGCTGTGGCTGGCGGCGGTGCGGGTCGTCGACGGCGAGGAGCAGTTCGGGTGAAAGTCGGCGTTACTGGATGTGGCCTTCCTCGCGGAGCTGCTGGGCGTCGTCCGACTCGTAGCGCCAGACGACCTCGGCCTTCTCGTCCTGCCAGTCCCACGGCTCCGCGATGATGATGTCGCCCTCCTTCACCCACGTCCGGAAGCGCATCCGGCCGGGGATGCGACCCATTCGCTCCTTCCCGTCGGCACACCGCAGCGTCACGCGTCGCCCGCCGAGCATGTCCGTGACGGTGGCGAACACCTGGTCGTCGTCGGGCATTCTGAGAGGCTTTCGACCCTGGGAATCGTCGCTCATGTGCGAGAATTGGAGACGGAACGGCATAAATACGTGTATTCCGCGAGCGCCGTGAGGACCGGGACGACCCGACGGCGCCGGGACGACCGCCCGGCCGAGGCGGTGTCGGGGGGCGGGAGCCGCGGGCGGTTCATCGACCGACGACGACCTCCTCGTGGGAGCGGTCGTCGGTGATGGCGGCCAGGTCGTCGGAGCCGCAGGGACACCCCTGTCTGCCGATGACGCTGAAGCGGCCGTCCTCCAGCTCGTAGGCGGTGTGGATCGCATCGCAGGAGACGCATCGAGCCAGCACGCGGGGTTTCGCTGTTTCGCTGTTCATACTATAACTACATCTGTGCCGTCTCCACGGTTATCGCTGGAGCCTAAACAGATAGGCCCGGCGGGGGACGGCGACGGTATTTAAGTCGGTTCGACCGAACGCGGGTCGTGGACGCGACATCTGATGAATACGTCCTCATGATCGCACGCGTCGTCGTGCCGTGCCACACTGGACATGTATAGTCCTCGGCCTCCGTCGGGGCCTTCCCGTCTTTTGTCCGGGCCGGACCGTTCCGGAGACGACGTTCCAAACTGATCGGTAGGCGTACCGCATCCGCAGCTAGATCGTTCGTATTCGGCAGTGAGAGTCCGTTTCCTCCCTCAAACCTGGAAACGCTTATTACTCCCCCTAGCGGTTTCTGCGGGTATGGGAGGCGACTCCGACTCAGGCGAGAAAGCGAGGTCCGACGCGTCCGCACCACCCGACAAGCAGCTGCCGCCGCGCGATATCCTGGACATCGAACCGGTGTACGAGGCGTTGGGTCATTCTCGACGGCGCTACCTGTGTTACACCCTTCTCGAAGACACCGAGTGGTCGCTGACCGACCTGGCGACGAAGATCGCCGCGTGGGAGAACGACGTCCCCGACCACGCCACCACCGAAGCCCAGCGCGAAGCGGTGTACGTCTCGCTATATCACGCCCACGTCCCGAAGTTGGTCGATGAAGGCGTGGTCGCGTTCGATGACGCGACCGAGACGATCACGACGGCCGAACACACCGAACAGGTGTTGTCCGCACTCAGAGGGATCGGTGCGAGCCTCGACTCGGACCAGGAACATCACGCGCGGGGCGATAGATGAGCGAGAGAACTGACCGGAGAACTGTCGACGGAGACGACCCGGACAGTGGTACCGATACGTACCAGTGGCAGGTGGCCCAGCGTCACTACGAACCCGACGGACAGAGAGAACTCACGACTACGATCGTTTACACCATTGCAGAAGCCGAGGGCGTCTCCCCCTGTGAGGTGAAATCGCCGCCGTTGTACGAGTCCGTGGACGTGCCGGCCATAGAGAACGCGTTCTTCGGACCGGACATCTCCGACGAGTCACGGCAGGGCGTCGGCACGGTCGAGTTTCAGTACGCCGATTACCTCGTGAAAGTCAGAAGTGACGGCTGGGTTCAGGTCTACGAGCCGTCCGAGCGGGCGTGAACGGGTACCCGTCGGCCGTGGTTTCAGACCGTCCACAGCCGCTGGACGCTCGGGTCGGAGATGGAATTGTCGTGCAAGCTGACCCGTGTGAGATCCGCGGTGAGAGGACGGATTCGTCGCCTCCTCCGCAGGCGTCGTGCTGACCGACCGCGTCCGTCCGACGCCGCTCGGACGGGCGATCGGATCGCGTCGTCGCGGTCGCCGACCGTGCCGAGATCGTCCCGGTCGGCGTCGACGGCCGCGGTGGTGTCTCGGGTGTCGGTGAAGGGGGTGGGAGCCCGCTTTCCGGCAGTACCGCTTGCCGTCGGGAGTCGCGTAGATGAGGACGGCGAGGTTCTGTTCGTCGTCGGAGTACGTCCGCTCGACCAGCCAGACGCGAACGCCGTCGTCGGCACCCCCCGTCGTTCGGCGCCGGGCAGCGCTGCTCGACGGTCCCGATGCGCGTTCCGCAGAACTCGCAGATCGGGTCGCGCTCACCTCCGGTTAGTGGAGGCAAGGCTCTCCGATATGCTTTTATTTCCAGATGGGGTCGGAGGGATTTGAACCCCCGATCGACTGATATCTCCGGTCGGCACCTCGGTACTCCAGAGGGTCGTCGTCGCGTCCGATGATCAGTCGGACGCTCGGTATATCAGTCTGGAGTTCGTCACCGGGCGCGTCGCCTCTGGAGTCAGTCGCCATACCGGGCTTGGCCACGACCCCACGCAGTCACACGTATCCCGGAGTGCCGTAAAGGGATTTCGATCCCTCACGCGCCCGCTTGCGGCTCGAAGCCAGATGGAACCAGTCAAGACGGGACGCATCCCCTCCCCTTGTGTGCGGCTCGCACACGGCTCGCTGCGTGCACTGGTCGCCGTCGCGGGCTCGCGGCGCTCGACCGCGCTCACTCCCGGTCGGTCTCGCCCCAGCCGCACTCCTGACACTTGTGCGCGGTGACGAACTCCGTGACGTCGGGCATGTAGCCCACGGCGAGCACGTCGCCGCCGCAGTCGGGGCACTCCCGGTCGGCGTCCTCGATGTCCTCGGCGTCCATCACCGACTCGCCCTCGACGAGTTCCGCGAGCTTCTCCGGCGTGACCATCCGGCCCTCGACGACGCGGTTGCTCATACCGCGTCATCGGCGAGCCCGCGGCTAAAACCTCGCGGTCGGGGCGCCCCGACTCACAGCCACGGCTCGCGGGACTGGCCGTCCTCGGAGCCGTCGTCCGGGTCGGGGTCGACTTCGGGGTCCGGGTCGGCGGCGGTCGACTCGGTCGCCGCGCCGGCGTCGGCGGCGACCGTCCCCGCCACCTCGCCGCCGCCGTCGGTGGTCATCGACGCGGCCGGCGATGCCTCCGTCGCGCCCGCGCCCCCGGCGGCTCCCGCGTCGGCGTCGCTCGGTGCCGTCCCCTCGGCGACGTCGCTTCCGGGGTCGTACGCGAACAGCGCGGTGACGCATAACACGCCCAGCGCGACCGGCTGCTCGGTCGGGAGCAGCCCGAGCACCGACAGCGCGAGGACGCCCAACGCGACCGCCGAGCCGAAGCGGAAGCGGTCGATGTCGACCCGGCCGCGCAGGCGCTCGCCGGCCAGCGCGACCGACAGCGCGAACCCGACGCCGATGCCGGCGGCCGCCCCCGCCCTCGCCAACAGCGACGGGTCGAGCGTGACGTCCAGTCCGGCGCCCGCCGGCTGGAACGACGCCAGCAGGCCGAGGCCGATGATCGCGCCGGGGCTGGGGAGGTACTCGCCGACCTCCGCGCTGGCGGTCTTGGCCGCGACCGCCAGGATCACCAGGCCCGCGAAGCGGTGGAACACCTCGGGGTTCAGCAGGCTCTGGATCGTCTCCGCCAGCGCCGCCTCTACCATCGCCGCCGGGACGAGCACCGCACCCAGCAGGAGGACGGACGTCGCCTTCTCGCGCGGGGTGCCGTCCATCTCCGCGAGGACGACCGCCATAGTGGCGGAGCCGCCGAAGATGAGCAGCCCGGTCTCGACGATCCCGAACGGCACCGTCAGCGCGCCCGCGATGACCAGCGCCGGGAATATCCCGTCGATCAGCGGCAGCGCCATGACCGTCGCGAGCAGGCGGGTCGGCCCGCCGACGCGCCGCTCCAGGCGGAGCGCGACGGGGTGATCGGACGTACTCACGGCTCAGCGATACGACCCGGCGTGACCCGTTGCCGGACGGGGATCTGGTGACGACTCCGCCGTCGTGGCGGCGTCGAGGGCGACATCGGCCGCGCGTTCGCCCGTCGTCCACCAGTCGAGCCCGCGTTCGAACGGGATGAATGTCGGGAGCGCAGCGATGACGCTCACTCGGCCGACGATACCCGTCGCAGTGCGGGACTCGTGGTCCATGCTACAGCTCACTCCCAGATGAAACTTAACGGTTGCGTGGGGCGTGTCCACACGGATCGAGCAGTTCGTCGGTCATATTTATATACGTCCGCTACGGTTCGACGGGATATTCCCCGTGAATCCGTCGAACCATCGGAATCGCGGCGCCGCGCGCGCAATACCTGCCGGGCGAGTCGGGGCGGCGGCTTCCGCCGACGCCGCTCCTCGGAGGTCCGAACCGCCGCCGGGTCGTCTCGGGACCGGAGGCGGGCCGCTCCTCCGTCTATGCACGGTCGTGTGTGATCTCCTGTCGGAGGGACCCCGTTCTCGCAACGTTTTTGCGGTGTCCGCGAGCACCGTTGATATGGAGAACGACGGTTCCGAACGAGGGCGGTTCTCGGCGAAGCTGGAGGTACCGGAGGCACTGACGTTCGACGACGTCCTCCTGCGACCCAAGGAGAGCCGGGTGGAGCCCGACGAGGCGGACGTGTCGACGCACGTGTCCACGAACGTGGAGCTGACGACCCCCGTGCTCTCGGCCGCGATGGACACCGTCACCGAGTCGGAGATGGCGATCGCGATGGCCCGCCAGGGCGGACTCGGCGTGCTCCATCGCAACATGAGCGTCGCGGAGACGGCCGCCGAGGTCGAGCGGGTCAAGCGCGCCGACGAGCTCGTGATCCGCCGCGAGAACGTCGTCACCGCCGCGCCCGACCAGACCGTCCGCGAGGTGGACGCGATGATGGAGCGCGAGGGCGTCTCCGGCGCCCCCGTCGTCGACGACGACGACCGCGTGCTCGGCATCATCTCCGGGACGGACATCCGCCCGTACCTGGAGGTGGGCGAGGCCGACGCGGTCCGCGAGGCGATGACCGACGAGGTCGTCACCGCGCCCGACGACGTCGACGCCCGCACGGCGCTGGAGCTGATGTACGACCACAAGATCGAGCGCGTCCCGGTCGTCGCTCGTCGGGCTGGTGACGATGCAGGGGGTGCTCGCCCGCCGCGAGCACACCGACGCCGCCCGTGCGCCCGACGGCTCCCTGCGCGTCGGCGTCGCCGTCGGCCCGTTCGAGGAGGAGCGCGCCGTCGCCGCCGACGAGGCGGGCGCGGACGTGCTGTTCATCGACTGCGCGCACGCGCACAACCTGGACGTTCTCGACGCCGCGGAGGCGATCGAAGCCGAGGTCGACGCGGACGTCGTCGTCGGCAACGTCGGGACGCGGGAGGCTGCCGAGGCCGCCGTCGACTTCGCCGACGGCCTGAAGGTCGGCATCGGCCCCGGCTCCATCTGCACCACGCGCGTCGTCTCGGGCGCCGGAATGCCCCAGATCACGGCCGTCGCTCGGGTGGCCGACGTGGCCCGGCGGGAGGGGGTTCCCGTCATCGCCGACGGCGGGATCCGCTACTCCGGCGACGCGATCAAGGCGGTCGCCGCCGGCGCCGACGCCGTCATGCTCGGCTCCTACTTCGCCGGCACCGACGAGGCGCCCGGCCGCGTCATCACGATGAACGGCAAGCGCTACAAGCAGTACCGCGGCATGGGCTCGGTCGGCGCCATGTCCGAGGGCGGGGGCGACCGCTACCTGAAGGACGCCGAGGAGGACGAGGAGTTCGTCCCCGAGGGGGTCGAGGCGGCGACGCCGTACAAGGGGACGCTCTCGGCGGAGCTCCATCAGCTCGTCGGCGGGATGCGCTCGGGGATGGGGTACGTCGGCGCGGAGACGCTCCCCGAGTTCAAGGAGCGCGCGGAGTTCGTCCGCGTCTCCCAGGCCGGCCAGACGGAGGGCCACCCGCACGACGTGACCATCACGGACGAGGCGCCGAACTACAGCCCGGAGTGAGCGTACCGCGAGGACTCCTCCCCGTCGGCCCGCGTCCGATCTCCGGGAGCGGGCCGCTCATCGCATACGGTTAAGTACCCGGCGATGGGATTAGGTAGCAATGGCCGGACGGCGGTGGTACACCCGAGCGCGCGATCGCCTCGCCGGGGTCGGATCGACGGCCGGCAAGAGATATATTCATATACCGTCGTTCGCCACAGACGAACGGAGCGACGGAACCCCATAGCATGAGCGAGGACACGGACCACGACGAACGGACGGTCGGCGAGGAGTCGCCGGTGGTGCTCGTCGTCGAGGACGAGCCGGATCTCGCCGACCTGTACGCCGCGTGGCTCGGCACGGAGTACGACGTTCGCACCGCCTACGGCGGCCACGAGGCGCTCGATCGACTGAGCGACGACGTGGACGTGATCCTCCTCGACCGGCGGATGCCGGGGCTGTCGGGCGACGAGGTGCTCGACGAGGTGCGCGACCGCGGCGTCGACGCCCGCGTCGCGATGGTGACCGCCGTCGAGCCCGACTTCGACATCGTCGCGATGGGGTTCGACGAGTACCTCGTCAAACCCGTCACGCGCGAGTCGCTGCTCGACACCGTCGAGGGGCTGTACGGACGGTCCGGCTACGACAGCCGCATGCAGGAGCTGTTCGCCGTCGCCTCGAAGAAGGCCGTCCTGGAGTCCGAGAAGGGACGTGCGGCCCTCGAGGAGTCCGAGGAGTACCGGAAGCTCGAACGGCGCACCGAGGAGCTGCGCGCGGAGCTGGACGAGGACGTCGCCTCGTTCGGCGACGACGACTTCGACAGCGCGTTCCGCAGCCTCGACGACCCCGACGGCGGGGACGACGGGGAGCTGTTCGACGACGCCGACTTCGAGGACCTCTGAGCCGGCACGTCGGGCGCGTTCCGACGCACGCCTCCCGTCGCCGTCCGCGCTCGACCGGCGACGGTCCGACGCCTACGACAGGAACCGCTCCAGCCGCCGCATCGCCTCCTTCAGGTCGTCCATCGCGGTGGCGTACGACAGCCGGAGGTGTCCCTCCCCGCCGGCGCCGAAGGCGGTGCCGGGGACGGCCGCGACCCCCTCGGCCTCCAGCAGCTCCGTCGCGAATGCGCGGTCGTCGCCGTCGGGGGCGACGTCGGCGACGCGCGGGAACGCGTAGAACGCGCCGCCGGGCTCGGACACCTCAAGCCCGACCTCCCGCAGCCGCGAGACGAGGTAGCGCCGGCGACGGTCGTACTCCCGGCGCATCCGCGCCACCTCGTCGTCGCACCGCTCCAGCGCCGCGACCGCGGCGCGTTGGGCCGTCGTCGGCGCCGACAGCATCGTGTACTGGTGGACCTTCGTCATCGCGTCGACGGCGGACTCCGGCCCCATCGCGTAGCCGAGCCGGAGGCCCGTCATCGCGTACGCCTTCGAGAAGCCGTTGATCACCACCGTCCGCTCGCGCATCCCCGGCCGGGTGGCGACGGACTCGTGGTCGCCCTCGTAGGTGAGCGCGGCGTAGATCTCGTCGGCGACGACCAGCAGGTCGTGCTCGCGACAGAAGCCGGCGACGGCGTCCATTTCGTCGGCGTCCATCGTCGCGCCCGTGGGGTTGTTCGGGTAGCAGAGCACGAGCACGTCCGCCTCGTCGGCGCCGGCCTCCCGCAGCGCCGCGGGCGTGAGCGCCCAGTCGTCCTCGTGGCGCGTGTGGACCGCGAGCGGCTCCCCCCCGGCGAAGCGGACGCCCGGCTCGTAGGAGACGTACGTCGGCGTCGGCAGCGCGACGGTGTCGCCCGGGTTCACGAACGCGCGGAACGCGAGGTCGACCGCCTCCGAGGCGCCCGTGGTGACCAGGATCTCCGTGTCGGGGTCGTACGACTGGTCGTAGCGGGCGACGCGGTCGGCGACGGCGCGCCGGAGGTCGGCCGTGCCGCGGTTGGCGGTGTAGCTCGTCCGCCCGCGTTCCAGGGAGTCGACCGCCGCCGAGCGGGCGGCCCACGGCGCGGTGAAGTCCGGCTCGCCGACGCCCAGCGACACCACGTCCTCGCGCCCCTCGGCCACCTCGAAGAACTCGCGGATGCCCGACGGCGGGACCGCGGCGACCCGGTCGGCCGGCGAGAAGCGCGAGCCGCCGGACTCCCGCCCGGCGTCGGCGTCCGCCCCGTCGGGGTCGGCCCCCCGGGCGGCGCCGCCGTCGGACTCGACGCGGTCGTCCCGGTCGGTCATGGCGTCACGGAGAGGCGGTCGTCGTCGTCGCGGTCGGTGAAGTCGACGCCGCGCTCCTTGTACGTCTCCATCACGTAGTGGGTCACCGTTCTCGTCACCGCGGGCAGCGGCGCCACCTGCTCGGAGACGAACCGGGAGACGTCGCCCATCGAGTCGCCCGAGACGTGGACCGCGAAGTCGTAGTCGCCGGACATCAGCCGCAGCGAGTCGACCGCCGGCGACTCGCCGATGCGCCGGGCCACGTCGTCGTAGTCGGTCTCGCGGTCGAGTTCGACGTTCACCTCGACGACCGCCTTCACGTGCTCCTCCCCGAGCGCGTCCCAGTCGACGACCGCGGTGTAGCCGCGCAGGGCACCCGCCGCCTCCAGCTCCGAGAGCTTCTCCTCCACCGCCGCCTCGTCGAGCCCGGTCTGGCGTGCCAGGTCCGCCGTGGACTCGCGGGCGTCGGCGACGAGCGCGTCGATCAGGCCGCGGGTTGCCTCGTCCATGTGCTCGACTGCGCTCGCCCGGGCAAAGCGGTTTCGCCCGGCGCGATATCCGCGACCCCCGGTCGATGGGCCGTCGGCCGGACGTGTCGGAGTCGAACCGCTCATACGGGTCACGACCCCACCGTGAAGCGTGAACTACATCGTCTGGTCCGTGGTCGCGCTGGCGGCGTACTCGCTGGTTGCGCCGCTGATGCGGCTCGCGACCGCCGGCGAGGGCGCCATCCCGAGCCCGGTCGCGGCGTTCGTCTCCAACACGGTGCTCGTGATCGTGACGCTCGCGGTCATCGCGGTCAGCGGCGACGGCGTCGTCGACCACGTCCGCGACCCGCGGATGTGGTACGTGCTCGGCGCCGGCGCGTGTCTCGCCGTCGGCATCCTCGCGTACTACCACGCGCTGTCGATCGGCCGGGTATCGATCGTCGCCCCGATCTTCGCGATGTTCTTCGTCGCCTCCTCCGCCGTCGGCGTCGTCGTGCTCGACGAGCCGGTCACCGCCCGCAAGCTCCTCGGCGTCGCCTTCGCCGTCGTGGCGGTCGTGCTGGTCGCCGGCGAGTGAGCCGGGGACCCCGACCGGCTCCGCCAGGCGACCCTCGCCGTCGCGTTTTTCCGCTTGAAAACTTTATATTACATTCCGAGCCACGCACGATAGATGCCGAAGCTCGATCCGGGTCGCGCCGACCGGACCGCGGCCGCCGGGGAGCCGAACAGCGAGGAGCCGCGGAGCCGTCCCGGGGGCGGCACGCCCGCCGACGCGACGGACCGGCGCGACCGGGCGGTCCCGTTCGGGGGCGTCGCGGCACCGGTCGTCGCCGCCGGGGTTGTGATCGCCGTCGTCGGGCGGACGGTCGCCGTCGGCGTCGCCGGCGCGGTCGCCGCGCTCGACACGGCGACGCTCCGGGCGCTGGGCCTGCTCGACGACATCGAATCGCTCGTCGCCGCGGGCGACGCGGCGGCGATGGCCGGCGGGACCCTGGCCGGGGTGGGGGTACTGTACGGGCTCCTCCGTGGCGCGCTGGCGGCGTACCGTCGTGGGGCGTAGCGCGGGCGACGGCGACGGCGGCCGGCCCCACGGCCTTTCAGCGACCTTTTGTACGCCGACACCGAAGTCGCAGTCATGACCGACTACGAGAAGGAGGACGACGTGGTTCTCCACGACGAACACAGCGAGTTCGACGGGGAGACCGGCACCGTGACGCAGGTGATGGAGACGATGTTCGGCGACGCGACCTACACCGTCAGCTTCGAGGAGGGCACCGAGCAGGGCGTTCCCGCCGACCAGCTGGAGGCCGCCGACGGCGACGCCGACGCGGACGACGAGGAGTAACGCGCTCGCGGCGGATCGCTCCTCGCGCGGCACCGGAGGTCGCTGCGCGGAGTCCAACGCTTTTCACCCCGACCCGCGTAGCGACGGCAATGGGTTCCGTTCCGTTCCACTACGTCGATCTGCGGGCCTTCTGTTACGCCACCGAGGACGAGCGGCGTGTCGCCGACGCCCTCCGCAGATTCCTCCCCGAGGCGGTCGAACTGGAGCGCGTCGTCAACACCGGCCATCACGGCGACCGCATCGTCGTCCTCTCGGCGCGCGTCGAGCGCGCCGACGAGGTCCGGCACGTCCTCTCGACGCTGTCGGAGCTGGCCGAGTGGGACCGCGTGCTCGCGGAGATCGACGAGCGCGTCGACGACGACAACTCGCTGTTCCTCCGGCTCGACAAGCAGGCGGCGTTCGGCGGCTCCGTCGAGCTCGGCCGGGGGATCACGCTCCGCGCGAAGGTGGAGGCGTACCCCGCGAAACACGAGAAGGCGGTGGCCAACGCCCGCGAGACGTTCGAGGAGCTCGCGGAGGAGGCCGAGGCGACCGACGGCGAGGCGGCGTAGGGGGCTCACGAGACGACCCGCCCGGCCCACGTCCGGTCGATGGGACAGCCGCGGCTCGCTCCCGAGTCCAGAGCAAGGTCCGCGTCCGCGAGCACCGTGTCGGAGGAATCAGTTCGGGCGGCGGCGGGACGTCCGACGAGAAGTTCGAACGTCCTGGCGTCTCTCGCCGACTGCGACGGACCGAGATCAGTCCGCCGCCGACGGCGCCGTGTGGAACGGCTGGGCGGCGATCGACTCCCGCAGCCGGGGGAGCGCGTCGCGCCCGTGTTCGTGGGCCGCGGTGACGACCGCGAACACCTCCTCGCGGCTCACCTTTACACCCTCGCCCGTGACCGCGCGCTCGGGGTCGGCGGAGAGCTCCCGGAGGGTGCCGACCGCAAGCAGGTACGGGATCGTCCACGCCGCGAGGGTGTTTCCCTCGACGAGCGGGACGTGTTCGAGATACGTCTGGGCGCCGTCGAGGAAACTCCGCGCCAGCCCCGTGGTGCGGGAGACGACGCGCGCGACTCCCTCGCGGTGCTCGGCGGCCACCACCTCGTCCTGGGGGACGCCCTCCTCGGCGAGCCACTCGGCGGGGAGGTAGACGTTGTTCTCCTCGGCGTAGTCGTCGTGGACGTCCTTGGCGACGTTGACCAACTGGAGGAGCAGTCCGAACTCCTCGGCGACGTCGTACAGCCGGTCGGCCCGGCGCTCGTCGACGCTGCCGAGCGTCGTCACCAGGTTGGTAATGAGCACGCCGACCGTCCCGGCGACGTAGTAGCAGTACTCCTCCAGCTCCGACCGGCTCTCGATGCGGAGCCCGCCGGCGTCGGCGTACCGCTCCACGAAGTCGGCCATGCCCGTCGCCATCTCTCGGGCGGGCGGGACGACCGCCGCCCGTACCTCCGGCGGGAGCCCCTCGAAGGTGGCGAACACGCGCTCGACCGCTGCGACGACCTCCCAGTCGGCCGAACGGTCGGCCTCGGCGGGGAGGTGGGGGTCGACCGAGGCGCGGAAGTCGGCCGCGTCGACCGGGTCCGACGGGGAAAGCGCCGCGTCGAACTCCCGGAGGAGGGCGGCCTGCTCTTCGGGGGCGATGTGGTCGGCGTCCTCGACGGTGTCGGCGATCCGGCAGACGAGATAGCCGAGGCAGATGTACGACGACATCGGCTCGTCGAGGGTGTCCACGGTCAACGCGAAGGTGCGCGAGACCCCCTGCACGGCCTCGTGACACCACACGAGGTCGGCGTCGGGATGGGTCTCGGCGGGGCGATCGGCATCGGGCATTCGATTGACGTGGGGTAGGGTTGGAGGGTTCAAAAGTGGTGCGGGGTGGCGGTCCGCCCGTCCACGGGGCGCCGACGCCGAACGCCCCGGGGCCGCAGCGCCGGACCGACGCCGGCGGCGTCCGACCGCGGCGCGCAAGCCGCACACACCGGAAAGGTTGAGGCCACACGACTCACACGGACGAACATGGACTTCGCGCTGACGACGGAACAGAAGCAGATCCGCGACATGGTCGGCGAGTTCGTCGACGAGGAGATCGTCCCGCGGGCCGGCGAGATCGACGAGGAGGACGAGTTCCCACGCGACATCGTCGAGCAGATGGCCGAGCTCGGCCTGATGGGGATGCCGTTTCCCGAGGAGTACGGCGGCGCCGACCTCGACTACCACAGCTACGCGCTCGGGCTCTCGGAGATCGCCCGCGGCTCGGGCGGCCTCGGCACCGTCGTCGCCGCACACATCTCGCTTGCGGGCAACATGCTGTACGCCTTCGGCGACGAGGAGCAGAAACGGGAGTATCTCACGCCGCTGGCGGCCGGCGAGGAGATCGGCGCGTTCGCGCTGTCGGAGGCCGGCGCCGGCTCCGACGTGCCCGCGATGGAGACGGAGGCGACCAGGGAGGGCGACGGCTACGTGGTGAACGGCGGGAAGCTGTGGATCTCCAACGGCTCGGTCGCCGACACGGTGACGCTGTTCGCCATGACCGACCCCGGGGCCGGCAACGAGGGGATCTCCTCGTTCGTCGTCCGCCCGGAGGAGGACGACGGCTTCGTCGTGGAGGGGATCGAACACAAGCTCGGCGACAAGGGCTGTCCCACGGCCGAGCTCCGCTTCGACGACATGTACCTCCCGGAGGACCGCCTGCTGGGCGAGGAGGGTGACGGGTTCGTCCAGGCGCTGAAGACGCTCAACGGCGGGCGGATCACCATCGCCGCCCGCGGCGTCGGCATCGCCCGCGCCGCCTTAGAGGACGCCGCGGCGTACGCCACCCAGCGCGAGCAGTTCGACGGCCCCATCTCACAGTTTCAAGCGATCCAGCACAAGATCGCCGACATGGACACGAAGCTGCAGGCCGCCGAACTCCTCATGCACAAGGCCGCGGACCTGAAGATCCGGGGGGAGCCGTTCGTCAAGGAGGCCGCACAGGCGAAGCTGTACGCCAGCGAGGTCAGCCGCGAGGTCGCCAACGAGGCGATCCAGATCCACGGCGGCTACGGCTACACGACGGACTTCCCCGTCGAGCGCTACTACCGCGACGCGAAGCTCAACGAGATCTACGAGGGCACCAGCGAGGTGCTCCGCAACACGATCGCCGACCAGGTCCTCGACGAGTAGGCCCGCAGTCGGAGCCGACCGGGGCGGACCGGCGTCCCGCTCGGTCGTCGCCCGTGACCGCCTCCAGGGGTATGTTCAGCTCGACGCCGCCCGAGAGGGTCCGCTGTGGGAACGGGATATCGATGCCCCCCTCGACGGTGGTCTCGGTGGCGTGACCAATGTCGTCGCCGTAACCGACGCCGAACGCGACCGCGACGCCGACGGGGAGGCCGCCCACGAACGCCGTTTCCAAGATAGCCTGCAGGGGCGAGGGACCGCCTGACGTGACCGCACCTATAATTATCGATGCAGTACCGCGGTGTGTCCGCGCGTCTCGACGAGGTCGGCCGACACCCGGTCGGAGAGGTCGGCGGCCAGTTCGTCGACGTCGGCGCCGGCCTGTGCCGAGCGGTGGAACTTCACCTTCACGAGGTCCCGCTCCTTCAGTTGGTCGTCGAGCTCGTCGACGACGGCGCCGACGCCCTTCTTGCCGACCCAGACGGTCACGTCGAGGTCGTGGGCCTCCTTCCGGAGGTCGTGATCGGTCATGCACCACCGTACCCGCAGGACGGGTTTGAACCTTCCCGTTCGGCGGTTCAGCCGCGATACGGGTTCACTCGCGGTAGGGGTACCGCGCGGTCGCGCCGCAGTCACAGCGGACCGCGACGTGACTCCCCTCCCGCAGTCGGACCCGCGCGGTGCGCCCGGGGAGGAGGTACGCGTCGCAGGCGTCGCAGGTGAACCGCTCGAAGCGTCGAGGGACGCCGCAGCGGTGGCGCTCGGCGATTCGGCGGGCCAGCCGCACCGATTCGCGGGCGCGGTCGTGCTCGCCCGCGCGGGCCATCGCCCGCGCGAACTCCGCGAGCCGGTCGATCCGCTCCTCGGCGATCGCGGCGTTGTTCATGGTGAACTGTTCGGGTCGGTGTGGGGGAGAACGCGGGATAGCAGTTTCGGGTGCGGTCGGGCGCTCGGTCGGCCGTGCGAGGAGCCGACGCAGCGCCGACAGCGCGCCCCGGCCCGCGGGGCACCGCCGCGTTTTACCGCGACGGCGACGAACCACGTTAGCGATGATCACCTCCGAGCGGATGGCGATGGTCGACCGCAACGCCGCGGCGCTCGGCGTCCCCCGCAAGCAGTTGATGGAGTCGTCGGGCAACGCCGTCGCCCGCGCGGTGCGCGAGCGGGCCGACCCCGGCGACCGGGTGCTGCTCGTCTGTGGCCGCGGGAACAACGGCGGCGACGCGATGGTGGCCGCGCGGTTCCTCGACGAGTTCGACGCGGAGACGCTCCTGCTCGGCCGACCCGAGAGCATCGGGACCGAGATCGCCCGCGAGAACTGGGACGCGCTCGTCGAGAGCGACCTCCCCGCGGAGACGGTGACAGACTCCCGGGCGTTCGACCTCGGGGAACCGGAGCCGGATCTGGTCGTCGACGCGATGCTGGGGACCGGCGTCTCCGGGGCGCTCCGGGAGCCGGAGGCGACCGTCGCCCGGGCGCTCGCCGACGCCGACGCCCCCGTCCTCTCGGTGGACGTCCCCTCCGGCGTCGACGCCGACACGGGCGAGGCGGCCGGCGTCGCGGTCGAGGCCGACGCGGTCGTGACGTTCCACGACGAGAAACCCGGGCTCGCGGCGGTCGACGCCGAGGTGACCGTCGCGGACATCGGGATCCCGGAGGCCGCCGAGACGGTCGTCGGCCCGGGCGACCTGCTGGCGCTGGGGCGCGACGCCGACTCGCATAAGGGGGACCACGGGGAGGTGCTCGTCGTGGGGGGCGGCCCCTACACCGGCGCGCCCGCGCTGGCCGCGGAGGCGGCGCTGCGGGCCGGCGCCGACCTCGTCCGCGTGGCCTGCCCCGAGGGGGTCGCCCGCGAGATCCAGGGGTACGGGCCGGACCTCATCGTCCGCCCGTTCCCGGGCGAGCACCTCGTGCCGGCGCACGTCGAGCAGGTGGCGGAACTGGCGGCCGACCACGACGTCGCGGTGGTCGGCCCCGGACTCGGGAGCGCGGACGCGACGCTGGAGGCGGTCGAGCGGTTCCTCGCCGCCCACGGCGGCCGGGCGGTGATCGACGCCGACGCGCTGCGGGTCGTCCCCGACGCCGACACCGACGCCGATCTGGTCTGTACCCCCCACCGGGGCGAACTCCGGAGGATGGGCGGGGAGACGGCCGACGACCCGCGCGAGCGCGTCGCCCTCGTCCGGGAGTTCGCCGCCGAGCTCGGTCACACGCTGCTCGTGAAGGGGACCCACGACGTGATGTCGGACGGCGAGACGGTCCGCGTGGGTCGCACGGGCAACCCGGGGATGACCGTCGGTGGGACGGGCGACGTGCTCGCGGGCGCGGCGGGGGCGCTGTTCGCGCGGGTGGACGACCCCCTGCAGGCGGCCGCGCTGGCGGCGTACGCGAACGGTCGCGCGGGCGACGCCGCCGCCGAGGCGTCCGGCGGCGGCCTCCTCGCCTCGGACCTCCCGGACCGGATCCCACAAGCCCTCAGCGACGAAGGGGAGTGACATGAGCGACGACGACCTGACCCACACCGACGACGCCGGCGACGTACAGATGGTGAACGTGGGCGACAAGCCCGACTCCGCGCGGCGCGCGGTTGCGCGCGGCACGATCTACCTCGCCGAGTCGACCGTAGATGCGGTCCGCGGTAACGAGGTCGCGAAGGGGGACGTGCTCGCGACCGCCCGGGTCGCCGCGGTGCAGGCCGTGAAACACACCTGGGAGACGATCCCGATGTGTCACCAGATCCCGATCACGAACGTCGACACGGAGTTCGCGGTCCGCGACGACCGCATCGAGTTGGAGGTGGCGGTGGGGACGACCGGGAAGACGGGCTGTGAGATGGAAGCACTGGAGGGCGTGACGACCGGGCTCAACACCGTGTGGGACATGGTGAAGGCGGCCGAAAAGGACGCCACCGGCGGCTACCCCGACACCCGGATCGCCGATGTCGAGGTCGTGACGAAGGACAAGACCGTGCTGGAGTGACATCCTCCTCGCCGTAAACAGAGAGGCGCAACGCGCCTCTTGCAGTCGGGCTACGCCCGACGACGGCGAGGCTTCCCACGCCCGCACCGCAGTGCGCCGAGTCGGGAACTTACGTTTGCACACCGACGACGTGCTGGGAGTGCCACGCCCCCGTTACTCCTATCCCGTTCGGGATTCGGAGGTACCTTGTTGTTTTGCGTCGGTATCCGTCGTCTGCCGGCAGCAGGGGATACCTGCCTCGGGCCAGCGACGGAATCCCGAGATTGTCTGATTGTCCCGACATGGGGGCGGGCGTGCCGCCTCGGTCGGTGTGCGATGCGGCCCCACGCGTAATAACCCCACCGGAGCGCACGCGATTCACGCCTGTCCCCGGAACGCTTCGCGTTCCGATGTGCGAACGAGACGCTTCGCGTCTCGTCAACGCCGTAAACGGCGGGACTCTCTCGCTGTTTTAGGCGCCCGGCGAGGGGACAAGACCTATTTCACGACGGAGTCCGTCGTGAAACGATGCCCTCCGACCAGTTCTCGGACGCACCGACGACCAGACGCCGGTACCTCGCGCTCGCGGGGGCGACGATCGGGGCGAGCGTCGCGACGGCCGGGTGTGCGAGGTCCGTCGCCGGGGTTCGCGCGCCGACCGTCGATGGCGGGCGGACCCATAGGGGTCGCACCTCGGACCGCCGCTCGTACGCCACGAGGGACGGGTCCTCGCGATGGGCGAGCACAACCTCGTCGCGATCGACATCGCCGACGGCGACCGGGTGTGGACCGCCGGACGCTTCGATCACGCGACGTCGGGTCCGGTCGTGGACGGCGCCGTCGCGGTCGTCGCCGACGAGCGCCGTGCCGCGTACCGACCCGACGGGACCGCGGCGTGGACCGTCGACGACGACGACCGAGGATTCAGACCGCACGCGGCCATCGACGGACGCGTCGTGGGCGGGTACAACCGTGCGAACGCGGGCGTCCTCGCCGTCGACGCGGCGACCGGTCGCCGTCGGTGGGCGGTCACGCCGGACGAGTGGCCGACAGCCGGCGGAAACTATGCCGCCTTCGACGCGGTGGCGACGGGGGAGGGAATCGTCGCCGCTCACTTCGACGGGCCGCTCGCCGGAATCGACGCGATCGGGGACGTTCTGTGGAGCATCGACGACGACTGGGACACACACGGGCCGGGCCGGCCCTCGCTCGCGGCCGACGTGTCGACCGTCGTCGCCGCGTCCGGTGCCGTCGCCGGCTTCGACGCCGCGACCGGCGAACGCCGGTGGCGACGGGTACTCCCCGACTTCGCGACGGGCGTCACGGTCGCCAACGGAGTCGCCGTCGTCTCCGTCGAGGGCGACACCCCGAAGGTCGACTCCTGGGACGAGCCCGGCGGCGTCATCGCGTACGATCTCGCGACCGGGGCGGAACGGTGGCGGACGCCGCTGGACGCGCCGGCCGCGGCGCCGGGCACGGGGCTCGGATCGGTCGTCGTCGGGATGGAGGCGGGGACGCTCGTCGGACTCGACCGGGAGGACGGTGCCGTCGAGTGGCGCCGCCCGGTCGGGGACGCCGTCCACACGCCGCCGGTCGGCGGGTCGGACCAGCTGTTCGTGGGTGTTCGGCGTGACGGGACGGTGGCTGTCGTCCGTCTCGATCGGTAACCGCCGCGGGCGGACCCCGGTCGCGTCCGCCGGGTACCTTTTAGTTACGCGCCCGGAATCATCGTCCATGATATCGCTCGACGAGGCCGTCACGGCGCGGCTGGAGTCCCACGGCACGCGGTTCGAAGTGCTCATCGACCCGGACGCGGCCCTGGGGATCAAGCGCGGCGAGTTCGACGGCGACCTCGAGGACGTGATCGCCGCGGAGGACGTGTTCGAGAACGCCTCCCGCGGCGACCGGCCGCCCGAGGAGGACGTCGAGGAGGTGTTCGGCACGACAGACCCACTGGATATCATCCCGGAGGTCGTCGAACGCGGGGAGATCCAGATCACCGCCGAGCAGCGCAAGGAAATGTTGGAGCAGAAGCACAAACAGCTGGTCAACCGGATCACGCGCAACGCGGTGAACCCGCAGATGGACGACGCCCCCCACCCGCCCGAGCGGATCGAGCGGGCGCTGGAGGAGGCGGGGTTCACTGTCGAGCCGATGGAGCCGGTGGAGAACCAGATCGACGACGCGCTGGAGGCGCTGCGGCCCGTCATCCCGATCCGCTTCGACGAGGTGACGGTCGCGGTTCAGCTCCCGGCCGACTACGCCGGCTCCGGCCAGGCGAAGGTCCGGCAGTTCGGCGATCTGGAACGCGAGGAGTGGCAAAGCGACGGCTCCTGGGTGGGTGTCGTCACGTTCCCCGCGGGGCTGCAGAACGACTTCTACGACCTCGTGAACGAGGTGTCAAGCGGCGAGGGCGAGACGCGAGTCGTGAAGGAGGAAGACGAGATCAGCCGGCGATAGCGTCGCGGACGCCTCGTGCGGGCGGCGCCGCCGGAACTACCCCCGCTTGAACCCGAGGAAGAAGCCGCCGGTGAACCCCGCCGACACCGACAGCGTCGAGAGGATCGTCTGTACCCACGTCGGCGGCGTCTCCGCAGTCGCGACCTCGCCGGCCGACATGAACGACCCCCCGATCCGCTCCCAGTTGACCGCGAGGATCTCCCGGGACTCGAGGAATTTGAACAGCGCGAGCTCGATCCCGATGATCACCGCGATGAGCTTCGCGACCTTCTTGGCGGCGAACCCGATCACCCCGCCGATGACGGCCCCGGTCCCCAACTCGAGGCCGAGCTTCTGGGGGTCGATCCCCAACTGTGCGAGCGCTTCGATCCCTGGCATACCCGGAGGTGGGCGGTCGGCCGTTAAGTCGTTTGTGGAGCCGATACGTTCACGCTGTCGTCACGACGTCGTTCGGGTCGCGCGCCCGCGGCGCGGAATTGAAGTCGTCCGCTGACGTACGCGCGGACATGGAGACCGAGCCACGATACGGGGTGGGGAGTACCCATCCCTGACCGCCGAACCGGCGAGGAGCCGACCGCGGTCGTCGCGAAACGCGTCGACCGCGGCCGCGCGGACCTCGCTGAGGTCACCGAGCTCGCCCGCGCCGCCGGCTACGAGGTGACGGCCTCGCTGGCCCAGACGCGCGAGGAGGACCCCGCCTACCACTTCGGCGAGGGGAAGGTCGACGAGCTCGCCCGCCTCATCGAGCGGGAGGACGCGGACGTCGCGATCGTCGACAACGAGGTCGGCCCCTACCAGACGTTCAACATCGGGGCGAAGCTCCCCGAGGGGGCGGAGGTCATCGACCGCTTCACGCTCATCCTCGACATCTTCGGACAGCGCGCGCGGACCCGCAAGGCACAGCTGCAGGTGGAGCTCGCCGAACTGCGGTACGAGCTGCCGCGCGCGGAGGTGAAGGCGAGCCTCGCCAAGCGCGACGAGCGCCCCGGCTTCATGGGACTGGGCGAGTACGACGAGTCCCGCGAGCGGGACATCAAGGCACAGATCAGCCGGATCGGCGACGAGCTCGATG
The DNA here is from genome assembly GCA_003020945.1 of Halobacteriales archaeon QS_6_71_20. Lineage (GTDB taxonomy): Archaea > Halobacteriota > Halobacteria > Halobacteriales > Haloferacaceae > Halobaculum. The sequence continues at coordinate 3,007 of PXRU01000002.1, read as the reverse complement.
CCATCGCCGAGACGGAGGAGAAGCGACGCGAGCAGCGCCGCGAGTCCGGCTTCGACCTCGTCGCGCTGGCCGGCTACACGAACGCCGGGAAGTCGACGCTGCTGCGCCGGCTCGCGGACGACCTCGACGTCGACGAGAACGCCGACCGACACCCGGACGTCGACTCGACCGCCGAGTCGCGGAACCAGCTGTTCACGACGCTGGGAACGACGACCCGGCGCGCGAACACGGGCAAGCGGGACGTGTTGCTCACCGACACCGTCGGCTTCATTTCCGACCTCCCGCACTGGCTCGTGGAGTCGTTCAAGTCGACGCTGAACTCCGTCTACCACGCGGACCTCGTCCTGCTGGTCGTCGACGCCAGCGAGTCGGTCGAGGAGATGCGCAAGAAGCTCGTCACCTCCCACGACACGCTGTACGAGCGGAACGAGGCGCCGATCGTCACGGTGTTCAACAAGGTCGACCGCCTGGGCGACGACGAGCTCCGCCGGAAGCGGGAGGCGCTGTCGGCGCTTGCGCCCACCCCCGTTACGGTGTCGGGCCTCACCGGCGAGCGCATCGACGAGCTGTGCGAGCGCGTCGAGGCGGAGCTGCCCGACTGGAAGCGCGAGCGGCTCCTGCTCCCGCTGTCGGACGACGCGATGAGCCTCGTCTCCTGGGTCCACGACAACGGCCACGTCGAGCGCGAGGAGTACGACGCCCGCCAGGTGGAACTGGAGTTCCAGGCGCCGCCGGCGGTCGTCGAGCGCGCCCGCTCGCGGGCCGCCGAGGTCGACCCCGAGCCGGGGGCGGAGTCGGCGGAGTCGGCGTAGCGCAGATCGACCGCATCCCGTCGGCTCGGACGGTTCGTGACGGCATAACGGACATTATCCGGTCGATACTAATGCGTACGCTCCCTCTGACTTCGAGCCGTGATGAAACGCCCGCTGTACCACGTCGTCTGTCGCGACTGCCCGACCGAATCGCTGCGCCACACCGAGGACGGAGCCGCCCATGCGGCCGACGGCCACGCCGCGTCGACGGATCACGACGTCGTCTTCGGGCGCGTCGACCGGCCGACGCAGCGAGCGACCCTGGGTCGCGTCGAGTAGGCGGTCCGAACCGACCGAGGTTAGTGGGGGTGGGCCGACCCGCCGGCATGGACGACGAGCAAGCGGCCGACGGCTCCGGACGGCTCCACGTCTGCGTCGCCGCGGCCAAGCGGGGTGGACGGGCGGCGCTTGACTCCTTCCGGTCGGAGCTGCTCGTGGAGACGAAAGCGGGCGGACCGATGGACGCCGTCACAGCGGTCGACCGGGCGGTTCAGGAACTCGTCTTCGACCACGTCGCCGACGAGTACCCCGACGACGCCGTGGTCGGCGAGGAGGACGACGCGCTGAAGCGCGTGCCCGACGAGGGGGCCGCGTGGGTCGTCGACCCGATCGACGGGACGAACAACTACGTCCACGGCGACGGCGTCTGGATGACGAGCGTGGCGGCGTGTCGCGACGGCGAGCCGGTCGCCGCGGCGAACTACGCGCCCGCCGCCGACGACCTGTACGTCGCCGGCGACGGCGGCACGCGGCGCAACGGGGAGCCGGCGACGACGAGCGACGCCGCCTCGCCCGAGGCGTTCCTCGTCAACCCGATCTTCGGCGTCTCCGCGGCCGACCGACGGGAGTTGGCGCGCGTCGTCGACACCGTGTGCTCGGAGTTCGGCGACCTCAGGCGGGTCGGCTGCGCGCAGGCGGCGCTGTCGGGCGTGGCGACCGGGGAGCTGGAGGCGACCGTCTCGACGGTCCGGCTCAACGACTGGGACACTGTCGCCGGCGTCCACCTCGTTCGGCAGGCCGGCGGTCGGGCGACCGACGTCCACGGCGACCGCTGGACGCCGGGCTCGACGGGGTTGATCGCCTCGAACGGCGAGGCACACGGCGCGCTCGTCGACGCGTTCGAGCCGGCGGAGTAGGCTTCGACGCGGCCCGCGAGCGGTCGGTCGTCGCTACCGGAGCGGCTCGATCACGCGCAGGATGTCCTCCTTCTCCTGCACGCCGACGAGCCGTTCGGCCTCCCGGCCGTTCGCGTAGAACTGCAGCGCCGGGATACCGCGGACGCCGGCCTCGCCGGCGAGCCCCTGGAACTCGTCGACGTCGACCTTGAGGACGGTCAGCTCCTCGACCTCCGCGGCGACCTCCTCGATCGTCGGTTCGAGCATCTCGCACGGGCCACACCAGTCGGCGTGGTAGTCGACGAGGACGATCCCCTCGCCCGTCAGGTCGGCGAACTGGTCCTCGCTCTCGACGTGGATCGGCTCGGCGGCCGGGGTCTGACTGCTCATACATGCAGTTGGCGGGAGCGCGTGTTAACCGTTCCACCCGAGTGTCGCCGTCGCGCACGACCGCGACCGCGACGATGGGGACGGCTATGGCGAACAGGCGACTCGTGGCGGGATCGTCCGTCGGCGAGTCGCGCACCCGCTGACCGACGGACGGCGGTTCTCAGCGCACGGCCGGCGTGGTCCCGTCCCCGTATTTCAACGTTCGCGTGCGGCGCCCCTCACACCTCGTACGAGAGCAGGACCCCGTCGTCGACGCGCTCCACGCCGACCAGTTCCGGCTCCGGGAACCCCTCAGCGAACCCCTCGCCGTCGGCGAGGGTGGGGGCGTCGCGCCCCCCGATCACGAGCGACCCGACGTAGACGCTGAGCTCGTCGACGAGGCCCGCCTCGAACAGCGAGAAGATCACCTCGCCGCCCCCCTCGACCATGAGCCGGTCCACCCCCTCCGACGCGAGCGCGTCCGTCGCCGCCGGGAGGTCGACCCGGGGGACGTCGTGGCTCTCGGCCATGTTCCGGTAGACGAACGCGGCGTCGAGCGGCCCTTCGAGGAGCGCCCGGACGAGCTGTGTCTCCGGCAGGACGGTCGACCCCTCGAGGACGCCGTCGACCGCTAGCCCCGCCCGCCGTGCGAGTTCGAGCGCCAGGAGCGTCCGGTAGCCGAGCGGGTCGGCCGTCGGGTCGGTCCGGCCG
>PXRU01000001.1:92232-196179 GCA_003020945.1 Halobacteriales archaeon QS_6_71_20 | reverse complement strand
GGCTCGCCGCCGTCGAGGGGCGGACGTCCTCGGGCGCGAGCCTGTCGACCCACGTCTTCGTCGCGACGGTCACGTCGGCGCGTGCGACCGCCCCCGCCTCGACGGCCGCGGCGAGTCCGTCGCCGACGGTCGCCTCGTTCTCGTACACCTGCGCCGTGTCGAGGTGTCGGTAGCCCAACTCCAGCGCCGTCCGCACGGCGTCGGCGCCGGCGTCGCCGTCGAGTCCCATCGTGCCGAGGCCGACGGACGGGAGGTCGAGGTCGGGGTCCGGGGCGCGGCCGGGATCGGTACCGGAGTCCGGGTCGGGGTCGACGTTCACGTTCGCGGGTTGGGGCGGCCGTGCAAAGCCCCGGCGGTCGTCGAAGGGCGCGCGGCAGTCGCGGATCGTGCGGCAGTTTCAGCTACAGATCGCGTGGAGGTCGGCGAGGCCGTCGATGTCGTAGGTGGGCGTGACCGACAGCTCCCAGTCCGTGCGGTGGGGCCGGCGGATGAACGCCGAGTCGATGCCGGCGTTGTTCGCGGCCTCGATGTCGGACTCGTTGTCGCCGACGAAAAGCGCCGTCTCGGCGCCCAGGTCGGCGAGCGCGCGGTCGATGTAGTGGCTGTTCGGCTTCTTCAGCCGGAGGCTCTCGACGGTCGGCTCCCGGCCGTAGGCCGTGTCGAACAGGTCGGCGACGCCGAAGTGGTCGAGCAGGAACTCGACGGTCTCGTGTTGGTTCGAGGAGACGATCCCGAGCGGCGCCGAGAGGTCCCGGAGCACCTCCACGTCGTCGTACAGCCGCTTGTTCCCCTCGTGAACCTCGCGACGCTGGGCCTCGAACGCCGTGCGGTCCCGCATCGCCCAGAACTCCCGCGGCGTGAGGTCGTACGTCGAGCAGACCTCCTCGACCGTCGCGGGGGAGACGCCGACGACCATCGACTCGACGTGTTCGGGGTCGGGGTCGGCGACCGAGAGCGCCTCGAAGGCGTCCCAGGCGGCCTCGTGGAGCACGTCGTAGCTCGTCCGTCCCACGAGCACCCCGTCGTTGTCGAACACGATCGCGTCGTACACCATCGACAGTAGTGGGGTAGTCGTCCCGCATAAGGCTTTCAACACAGTCTCGTGCCCGCCGGATCGCCCGCAAGCGATACCCCGTTCGGTCCCCATGCACGACCGATGGCACACATCGGCATCGTCGGCGCGGGCCTCGCGGGCGCCGGCGCGGCGGACGCGCTCAGGGGGACCGACCACGACGTGGTGCTGCTGGAGAAGTCCCGCGGCGTCGGCGGGCGGGCCGCGACCCGCCGGCGCGACGGCGGAGGGGCTCGTCGACGTCGACGAGCCGGTGTGGACGTTCGAGTGTGACGGCGAGATCCGCGAGAGCGACCGACAGGAGGCCCACAAGTACACCTGGGAGGCGGGGATCACCCAGTTCGCCAAGCGGCTCCTCGCCCGCACCGACGCGGAGGTGCGCACGTCCACCCGCGTCGAGTCGCTGCGACGCGCCGACGGCGCCTGGACCGCGACCGACACCGACGGCCGGGACCACGGCCCGTTCGACGCGCTGCTGCTCACGCCGCCGGCGCCCCAGGCCGCCGACCTGCTCGCGGCGACCGCGTGGCCGGGGGGCGAAGCCGGCGCGCTCGCCGACCTCCGCGGGGCCGCCGAGGCCGTCGAGTTCCGGACGATCCGGACGGTCGTCCTCCACTACGAGTTCGAGCTGGACGTGCCGTGGTACGCCGTCGTCAACACGGACAAGCAACACGAGGTCGGGTGGCTCTCCCGCGAGGAGTGCAAGCGGGGCCACGTCCCCGAGGGGGAGACGCTGCTGATCGCCCAGATGAGCCCCGAGTGGTCGACCGCCCGCTACGACGACCCGATGGCGGCGGCGGCCGACGACGCCGCGGCGCTGGTGGCGGAGCTGGTCGGCGACGACCGACTGACGGGCCCGGACTGGGTCGACGACCAGGGGTGGCGCTACGCGCTTCCGGAGGACGGCATCGACCCCGAGGCCGACGCCGTCGAGCGCGCCCGGGCGGCCGGGCTGTTCGTCGCCGGCGACTGGGTCGCCGGCCGGGGCCGGGTCCACGAGGCGCTGTGGAACGGCGTCGACGCCGGCGAGGCGATCGACGCATCGCTGTAGGCCGTCGCCGGCGGCGGCGACCCGACGTCGCCGCCGCGGAACCGCCGTCAGTATCGTCCGCTGTCGAAACCCACTCCCCGCGGTCGCCCCACCCTCGATCCGAGCACCGATGCCGGACGACGCCGCCCCCGCCGACCGCGATCCCGTCACGGTCACGTCCGGCGCGCGCCTCCACTTCGGCTTCGGCAACCTCTCGCTGGCCCACGGGCGCCTCTACGGCGCCGCCGGCGTCGCCGTCGACGCCCCCCGCACCCGGGTCCGCGTCGCGCCCGCCGACGCCGTCGAGAGCGACCACGGCGCGGCCCGGCGGTACGCGGCGCGGGCGTGCGAGCTCCTCGACGTCCCCGGCGCCGCCGTCGCCGTCGCCGAGCAGCTCCCCCGACACATGGGGTTGGGAAGCGGCACGCAGCTCGCGCTGGCGACGCTTGCCGGCGTCGCGCGGGCGTACGGCCGGGAGCCGCGCGTCCGGGAGCGCGCGCCGGCGATGGGCCGGGGCGGCCGCTCGGGCGTCGGCGTCGCCGCCTTCGAGACCGGCGGCTTCGCGCTGGACGCGGGCCACCCGACCGGCCGGTTCACGACCGCCCGGCCGGCCGACGGCGACTGGCGGGTGCCCGCCGTCGCCGCGTGCCACCGAGTCCCCGACGACTGGCGGTTCCTGCTGGTCGTCCCCGACGCCGAGCCCGGCCGGTCGGGCGACGACGAGGACTCCGCGATCCGCGGCGCCGTCGAGGAGGCCGACCCGGACGTGGCCGACCGCGTGGCGGGGGTGATCCAGCGCCGGCTCCTCCCGGCGATCGCCGAGGGGTCGGCCGAGCGCTTCGGCGCGGCCGTCGCCGAGGTCGGCCGGCTCAACGGCGCGTGGTTCGCCGACGAGCAGGGCGGGGTGTACCGCCCGCCCGTGGGCGACGTCGTCGCCGACCTCTCGGAGGCGCCTGCGGTGTTCGGCGCCGGGCAGTCCTCGTGGGGACCGACCGTCTACGGCGTCACCGACCGCGGACGCGGCGACGCCGCGCGGGCGGCGGGCGAGCGCGCGCTGGCGGCCGCCGGCGTCGACGGCGACGTCCGCGTCGTCGAGCCGCGCAACCGTGGCGCGGAGATCCGACGGGTCGAGCGGTAGCCCCCCGTCGCGGGTGTCGGTCGCCCGACCGACGGGGACCCCTGCCCCGTCGCACCCGGCCTCACCGCGGGGTGGCCCGCGCGGACGCCGGCGGCCGCTCCGACCGATCGGCACAACGCCTAAGCGGTCCCCCGGGCGAACACGGACATGGACCGGATCCCGTTCGGCGTCGCGCAGTTGGACACGGTGCTGGGCGGCGGCGCGCCCGAGGGCAACGTCGTCCTCGTCGCCGGCGAGTCGGGCGCGGGCGCCCGCGAGTTCGTCTACACCAGCGCCGCGATGAACGCGCTCGCGACCGTCGACGACGACCGGTTCGACCTCTACTACGGCGACCTGGACGAGACCGCGACGGTGCCGCCGGAGGTGCACTACCTCTCGTTCACCACCGACCGGGACTACCTCGAGCGGGAGCTGCGCTACACGATGGACGACGGGATCGTCGACGCCGCCGTCGAGGGGATCGACTTCGTCGACCTCTCGCCGGAGTACTTCCAGCTCTCCCCGATCCCCCGGGAGTGGTACGCGGGCGCCACCAGTGCCCTCCAGGACCTCGGGAGCGCGGGCAACCGCGACGGCGTGTTGACGGCGCTGGGGGAGTACCTCACCGAACACGCGCCGGGGAACCTCGTCGTGATCGACTCCGTCACCGACCTGGTCGGCGCCGCCGGCGGGGAGGTGGAGTGGGAGGACGTCGCGATGCTCGTCCGCGGGCTGGGGAAGGCCGTCCACTCGTGGGGCGGGCTCCTGCTCGCGCTGGTGAACGTCGACACCGTCACCGACCGCCAGCTCGGCCAGCTCATGGACGGCAGCGGGGGGACGCTGCAGTTCGGCTGGGAGTCCGGCGGCTCCAAGCGCGCCCGGACGATGGTCGTCCGGGAGTTCCGGGGCGTGCTCTCCCAGCTGGAGGCGGAGAACATCGTCCGCTTCGAGACGGAGATCCACGACGGCGGCCTCGATATCAGCGACGTGCGGAAGATCCGGTAGCGATCGTCGCGGACGCCGCCCGCTACGAACGCCGATAACCGAGGCGGTAGTATTTACACGCTCGGGGGCAATGCCCGGACAGATGTCCGGAGAGCAGGTACAGGGGCTGCCGGACGTGCTCCGGGAGTGGGTCGAGTCGCGCGCGGCGGAGACTGGCCGGTCGCCCGACGAGGTGCTCGCCCGGGCGGTCAGGCTGTCGCGGCTGCTCGACGAACACGACGACGCCCTGCCGTCGGCCGAGGCGCTCGCGGACGGCGACGACGCCGCCCGGCTCGACATCGTGGAGTCGCGCGTCGACGAGCTGGACGCCGAGCTCGACGAGAAGATCGAGGACGTGCGCTCACGTGTCGTCCAACTCAAGCGGGAGACCGACGCGAAGGCCGACGCCGACCACGACCACGCCGACCTCCGCGAGGCGGCCGAGTCGGCGGCCGGGGCCGGCGAGGTCGACGCGGTCGCCGACGACGTGGAGGCGGCGGAGGCCGAGGTGGCGGAGCTGGAGGCGACGGTGACGGAGCTGTCGGAGAGGTTCGAGGACGGCTTCGCCAACTACGAGGAGGTGCTGGAGTATCTCACCGACAGCGCCGACGAGCACGACGCGAAGCTCTCCACGCTCGCGTCGGTGCTCTCGGACGTGCGTACCCGTCTCTCGCGGGTGGAGGCGCGGGAGGCGCGACGCCGGGCCGCCGAGGAGCTCCAGGCGGAGGCGAACCGGATCGGCGTCGCGTCTGCGTCGTGTTCGGCCTGCGGGTCGACGGTCCGGCCGGGGCTGCTGTCGTCGCCGGAGTGTCCCCACTGCGGGGCCACGTTCGAGGCGGTCGAGCCGGCCGACGGCTTCCTCGGCTCGCCCACGCTCGCCGTCGGCGACCGCCCCGCGCTGGCGGGGGAGACGGTCGAGGAGTCGGACGCCGAGGACGTCTTCGAGGGGACGTAGATGGGCGACAGCGAGGAGGGGGACGGCTCCCCGGACCCGTTCGCGTTCGACGAGGAGCGCTCCGGGGACGACCCCGCGGACCGCGCCGACCGCGCCGAACCGGACGCACGGCCCGACGACCCCCCGAACCCGGCGACCGGCGGGGAGCCGTCCGGGGGTGAGGGCCCCGTCGACGACGCCGGCCCGCCCCGAGTCGAGAACCCCTTCTCCGAGGGCGCCGGGACGGACCCGCCCGGCGAGGACGCCGACGGAGGGGACGACCGCCCGGCGGTCGATATCGACGCCGACGGCCCCGCCCGCGACCGCGGCGACGCACCGTTCGGCGACCTCGCGGCGGCGGTCGGCGAGCGCCGCCGCCGCGACGACGAGTCCGACCCCTTCGAGGAGGTGGACGTCGACGACGTCGACGAGGACGAACTGTGGGCGTCGCTGGCCGGCGAGGACGGCGGCGCAGAAGAGGCGACCGCGGCGGCGAACGCGGTCAGCGACGACCGGGCCGACCACGTCGTCGACAAGCGCCAGTACTGCCAGCGCTGTCCGTTCCTCTCTGCGCCGCCGGACGTCGTCTGCGGTCACGAGGGCACGGAGATCGTCGAGGCGGTCGACGCCGACCGTTTTCGGGTCCGCGGCTGTCCGATGGTGACGGAGGGGGGACGCCCGAACTTCGCCGTCGGCGACGACGCGCCCATAGGTGCGGACCCCGCGGCCGCGGCCGAGGTCACGGACGGCGCCGTCGGCGACGGCGCGGCGGACGACCCGGTGGGGACGGACGGCCCCGGCGCGGCCGGACCGGACGCGTAAGGCCTACCGGGGCCGGCGCGCTACCTCGCCCATGCAGTTCTGCGACGAGTGCGGCTCGATGATGCGGGGTGAGGACGGCGTGATGGTCTGTTCGGGCTGTGGCGCCACCGCGGAGCGCGACGAGGAGCGTGCGGCCGCGTTCGTCTCGACGACCGAACAGAGCGACGACGACGTGATCGAGACCGAGGAGGGGACGAACTTCGAGGGGAAGCCCACCACCGACGACGTCACCTGCGAGGAGTGCGGCCACGGCGTCGCCTGGTACACGATCAAACAGACCGGCGCCGCCGACGAGCCGCCGACGCGCTTCTTCAAGTGCAAGGAGTGTGGGTATCGGTGGCGGGAGTACAACTGAGAGACTCCGGGACTCGACCCGTCTGGCAGGGTCCGGAAGTCGAGGGTCGCCGCCACCTACTACACCGGTGGATCGCCGTCTCGTCCGTTCACAAGACGTCAGGACTGCTTCCGGTACCGTCGCAACGAGGGTCAGAGATCGCCCATCCAGCCGCAGGGGCTCCAGAACGGAACCGGCGAACTGGGGCAGCCTGCTCCCTCTCCGTCGAGCGGGTTGTGATTTGCGAACTGTCCGTCCACTGCCATTGTGCCGGTGGTGGTGTCGGTCGGCTGTGCGACCGCCGTGGCGGCACCGCCGGTCGCCGCGAGTCCGACCGCCAGCATCGCGGTGATGACGAGTCGTCCGATCATCACAGTATCAGTCGTCGGTCGATCGACAAAGTTGTTATTTCACAACATGTGTTACTATGTGGCACGGATCACCGAGACGCGATATCGACGGCCCGTGTACCGTCGACAGAAACGCGGTGGTCGATCTGGGCTTCGTGACTGTGGACTGATAGCCTCGTCGACCGCTCTCGGGGGACCCGTCCGGCCTGTTCCCCCGCTCGGGTCGGTCGCGGCCGCTCCGCCTCACAGCGCGTCACACAGCCACGTCCCGACGGCCTCGCCCACCTTCGGCGCCTGCCCGACAAAGAAGTGGTCCGCGGGGAACTCCCGCAGGTCGACGCTGAGATGGCGTGCGCGCTCGACCACCGGCTCCCAGTCGGCCGTGTCGTCGCGGGTGCCGTACACGACCTGTGCCGGGCACTCGATGTCGACCATCGCCGCGACGGCGTCGAGATCGGGCGCGAGACGGGCTGTCGGCGCAAGCGCGCTGACGGCGTCGGGGCCCGAGTCGGGGGCGCTTCCGGTCCCGCCGGCGACGAGGAGCGCGAGACACCCCCCGAAGCTGAAGCCGAACAGCCCCACCCGGTCGTAGCGCTCGCGCGCCCACGAGACGGCGTTGCGGGCGTCGGCGCGCTCGCCGTACCCCCTGTCCCAGTCGCCGTAGTCGAACCGGAGGCAGTCGACCCCGGCGGCGGTCAGGACCTCCGAAACCGCCCGGAGGCGTTCGTCGCCGCGGTGGCCGCGGTGCTGCGGGTGCGGCGGGCACGCGACCACGCAGGCGTCCGCGTCGCCGCCGGCGTCCGCCTCCGACCGGGAGGCCTCCCGCTCGGTTCCACGGTCGAGGGAGGCGCGCACGTCGCGCCCGCCCGGGACGAGTACGTCGGTCACGGGGGCGGCTGCGGCCGCCGGGCGCAAAACGGCACCGGCCGCTCCTTTCGGCCGGGTGAGATTTATACGGCCAGTTCTCATAGTCCGGGCCATGGGAATCCTCTCGCGCGCCTCCTACGTCGTCCGCTCGAAGCTGAACGCGATCCTCAACCGGGCGGAGGACCCGACCGAGTCGCTCGACTACAGCTACGAGCAGATGCGCGACGAGCTTCAGGACGTGAAACAGGGCATCGCGGACCTCACCACCCAGAAGAAGCGCTTGGAGATCCAGAAGCGGCGTCTGGAGGAGAACGTCGAGAAACACAACGAGCAGGCGCGGGAGGCGGTCCAGCAGGACCGCGAGGACCTCGCGCGGAAGGCGCTGGAGAAGAAGAAGTCGAAGATGAACCAGATCGAGGACCTGGAGACGCAGATCGCCGAGCTGCAGAACACCCAGGACCAGCTGGTCGACAAGAAGGACGATCTTCAGAGCCGCATCGAGGAGTTCCGCACGAAGAAGGAGACGATGAAGGCGCGCTACGAGGCCGCGGAGGCGTCCACCCGGGTATCGGAGGCGGTGTCCGGCGTCGGCGACGAGATGGGCGACGTCACCCGGTCGATCGAGCGCGCCGAGGAGCGCACCGAGGAGATGGAGGCGCGCTCGCAGGCGATGGACGAACTGCAGGACACCGGCGCGTTCGACGACGCCCTCTCCGACGAGGACGAGATCGACCGCGAGCTCGGCGCCGGCCGTACGGACCGGGAGGTCGACGCGGAACTGGAGACGCTCCGCACCGAGATGGGGAAGGGGCCGGCCGAGGGCGACGCGGCCGAGCCCGACGCCGCCGTCGAGTCCGACGGAGTCGGCGACGAGGAGGTCGAGGCGGAGCTGGAGGAACTCCAGCAGGAGGAGGACGCCGACGCCTCGAACTAACGCGGCCACCTCCGTCCCCGCTCGGCTGCTCGATCGGGCTCATTGCTCTTCGTCTCTCCCGCCGCTCTCGTCGCTCTCATTCTTTCCGTCGCTCCTATCTCTCCCGCCGCTCTCGCCCCTCCTGTCGCTCCCGGCTCTGTCCGTCCCCGCCGGAGGGCGCGTCCCCCGCCGCCCTCGACGACCGCTCTCGGTCGGCCGTGGCGACGCGGTCGCACTCGCGGTCGCCGCTCCTCGGCTCACGCCGTGTGACATATGCCATCGCGACTCGACGTGCGCCTATGGACGACATCGTCGCGGCGGTTCGCGAGTCGCTGTCGCCGGAGACGCGCGCGGAGTTCGTTCGGCGGGTCGAGCGCCAGGCGGCGGACGTGGCGGCCGACGCGGAGGCCGGGCGGCTGGACAACGCCGACTTCGCCCTCGGCATCGAGCTTGAGGCGTACGTCGTCGACGGCGAGGGGCGGCTCGAACGGGTGCCGGAGTCGGTGTTCGAGGAGACCGACGCCGGCCGGGAGCTGGGCGTCCACAACCTCGAACTCCACACCGCGCCGGACACGTTCGACCCGGCGGGGCTGGCCCGGCAGGCCGACCGTCTGCGGGAGGCGGCCGCGGCTGTCCGGGCGGCGCTTCCCGAGGGCCGGCGGCTCGTGTTCGATGCGACGCCGGCGGTGCCCCCGACGGAGGGCAGCGAGGCGTACCTCTCGGCCCACGACGAGCGCGACGGCGTCACGGTCGCGCACAATATGACCCGGTACGACCGCTACGTCGCGCTCGACAACGAGACGCTCCGCCGGGCGGCGGGGCACGTCCCCCTCTCGGCGCCGGGCGTCGACCGCTCGTTCCCGACGATCCTCCCCGAGTCGCTGACGGCGTCGCTACAGCCGCACCTCCAGATCCCGGACGCGGCGACGCTCCCGACGTATCAGGCGTACGCGCTCCGGACGACCGGACCGGTGCTCGCGTTGACGGCCAACTCCCCGTTCCTCCCGGCGGACCTGTACGGGGACGCCGACCCGGAGGCGGCGCTCTCGGGGCCGCACGAACACCGGATCCGGGTGTTCGAGGAGGCGATCAACGCCGGGCTCCCGACCGAGCGCCGGAAGGTACGGTTTCCCCGGGACCTGGCGGCGACGGGGGACGCCCCCGGCCGCGTCGCCGACGACGAACCGTACGCGCCCGTGCTGGAGGACGGCCGGGGCGGAGACGGCGGAGGGAGCGAGTACACCGACGCCTACCCGGAGTTCGACCACGCCCGCGGCACCTACTGGCGGTGGGTGCGGCCGGTGTTCGGCGGCGACGTCCCGACGGGACCGGACGGCGACCCGGCGCCGGACGACGACGCGGCGTCCGTCCGGCTGGAGTACCGACCGCTGCCGACGCAGCCGTCCGTCGCCGACACGCTCGCGGTGCAGGCACTCGTCGCCGGACTCCTCCGCGAGCTCGTCGCGACCGAGCACCCGCTGATCGACCTGCCGTGGGCGGCCGCCCGCGACGCGTTCTACGCGGCCGCCGCCGACGGGCCGAACGCGGCGCTGGCGTGGGTCGCGGCCGACGGCGAGCGCACCGCGGACGCCGACCGGATCGCCGCGGAGGTGTTCGAACTCGCGGAGGGGGGCCTTCGCCGGGCGGGCTGTTCGCCCGACGAGGCGGCCGACCTGCTCGCGCCGGTGGTCGACCGCGTCGACGCCGCGGGGCCGTCCGCGCCGTGGCTGACGCCGAGCGCGTGGAAGCGCGACCGGGCGCGCGAGCGCCTCGACGACGGGGAGTCGTTGCCGTCGGCGGTCGCGGGCGCCCAACGGGCGTACCTGACCCGAGCGACCGACGGCGAGCCGTTCGCGTCGTGGGCGTAGCGTCCCCGCGGCGTCGCCTCACCGACAGACGAAAGTCGCCCGGCGCGAACGTCGACGTATGAGCGATCTCGACGCGGACATCCAGACGGCCAGCGACTACGGGGGCGACGGGCCGCCCGTCGAGGAGAAGCCGTACAAGATCGTCTTCGAGGCGAACGCCTGCTTCGGCGCGGGGAAGTGCGCGGAGGTGGCGGACAACTGGGAGATGGACATCGCCAGCGGGATGGCGAAGCCGCACTCCTACTACATCGGCGAGGACGAACTGGCCGAGAACGTCCGCGCGGCGGAGGCGTGTCCCGCGAAGAAGGACGTGGGCTGCATCCACGTCGTCGACCGCCGGACCGACGAGGAGTTGGCGCCGGACCCGCACGGCGACGGGACGCTCAGCGTCGACTGGTGAACCGAAAGCGACAACCGACACACCGCGATACTGTCGAGCGCGCGAGGGTGGCCGAGCTCGGACAAAGGCGGCGGACTTAAGATCCGCTCCCTCAGGGGTTCGAGGGTTCAAATCCCTTCCCTCGCATGAGTGGGGCCGAAGGCCCCGAATCGCCACGGACCGATTTGAGCCAGGGAGGAGCTTCCTCCGACCGTGGTTCGAATCCCTTCCCTCGCGTTCCGGCTCGAACGAACGTGAGAGCCGTGAACGTCGTTTCGACTCCCTTCGAAACGAGGGAGGTCGCACGGAGGCGAACGAGCCCGTCGGCGGGGGAGTCCAGCCCCCGCCCGGTACGTTCCGGCCCGCCGCGGCCTACCCCTCCGTCCAGTCGCCGCCGACGCGGTCGTAACTTATTATCCGGTCGCGGCGTGTTCGGTGGACACCACCCCGGGCGTGGCCTCCGGCACGCCCCACTCGTCGATCAGGTACTCCGTCGTCGCAAGCGCGAAGGCCCGCCGTAGTTCGAACGGGCGCCCCTCGCGGATGTCCGCGTCGAGGAACACCGCCGGCCCCTCGACCGCGCGCCCGAGGTACGGGTCCGCCGAGTCGCGGTCGTGGATCGTGACCGCGGCGTGGCCGGGGGTCGTCTCCATGTGGTCGGTGTACATGTCGATGACGCTCGCCGGTCGCCCGCCGTCGACCTACGCGTTCCGAGGACGCGGCAGCGTCCGGAAGGCATTTTATCTTCTAATGAGATGTAATTACTGTGCTCCCAACCGACGCGCCGTCCCGGCCCGACGTGCTCCTGTTGCTGATCGGGACGGCGCTGCTGGCGGCCGTCCTCGCGACGGCCGCGCTGGGGCTGCCGTTCCGGATGACCGCGCCCGCGGGGGCGCTGGTCGGCAGCGTCGCCATCGCCGACGGCGTGTTCCGGAACCCGCCGACGGACGGCTGATTCCGGGGAGACGGCGTCGTCGAGCGCCGAGACGGACAGCCGGCGGCACGGCTCACGACTGTGAAACGTGGGCGGGCCGCGTACCGGTGAAAAGTGCGGCACGCGGCCCGCCCTTGAATTGGTCCCCGCTGACGCTTCGGCCCTCCAGACGAAGCGTCACCTGTGACAAACAGATGGGGCTACTTAACGATACTGACGGCGGCCGTACCGGCCCCGAACGAAACCGACGGTCGTGCGCCGCTCGCGTCCGCTCGCTGGCGTCTCGCGGCCCGGTCGCCCGCGAGCCGGCGGGACCCTCACTGCCGAGCGGGGTGTGTCGCCGACAGTCGGGGACCGTCGCCGAGCAGGCGGCCGCGGAGCGTCTCGCCCGGGTCCGGCTCGGCCAGCAGGTCCCGCGCGCGCAACTCGGGCACCACCAGGTCGACGAAGTCGTCGAGGCTTCCGGTCCGGAGCACCTCCTTCACGTTGAACCCGTCGACGCCGACCTCCTCGTGCCAGCGCTCCAGTTCGTCGGCGACCTGCTGAGGCGTGCCGACGACGACCGGGGAAGTGGTGCCCAGCCCGGAGAACTGCGCAACCTCGCGGACGGTCCACTCGCGGTCCGGGTCGGACCTCGTGAACGCGTTCATCGTCCCCTGGATGGCGTCGGTCTCGATGTGCTCGATCCGCCGGTCCGGGTCGAGTTCGGAGAGGTCCATGTCGAGAAAGCCCGAGAGGAGCGCCAGCGTCGCCTCCACGTCGACCGTCTCCAGCAGGCGCTCGTGTTTCGCCTCGGCGGCCTCCTCGGTCTCGGCGACGACGGGGACGACGCCCGGGAAGAACGCGAGCGCGTCGGGGTCCCTGCCCAGGTCCGCCGCGCGCTCGCGCAGGTCGTCCATGTACTCGCGGACGCCGTGTTCCGTGGGCTGGGAGCAGAACACCGCCTCCGCGTTGGCGGCGGCGAACTCGCGCCCGCGGTCGGAGGAGCCGGCCTGGAAGATCACCGGCGAGCGCTGCGGCGACGGCTCGCAGCCGTGCGGACCGGGCACGTCGAAGAACTCCCCGGAGTGGTCGATCTCGTGGACGCCCGCGGGGTCGGTGAAGGTGCCCGACGCCCGGTCGCGGACGACGGCGTCGTCGTCCCAGGAGTCCTCCCAAAGCGCGTAGCAGACGTCCATGAACTCGTCCGCGCGGTCGTACCGCGTCTCCTTGTCCATGCGCTCGTCCAGCCCGAGGTTCGCCGCCGCGGATTCGAGGTAGGAGGTGACGACGTTGAACGCGACGCGGCCGTCCGTGAGGTGATCGAGCGTGGAGAGTTCGCGCGCGAGCTGGTACGGGTGGGTGTAGGTGGTCGACTTCGTGACCGCGAAGCCGAGCGAGTCGGTGGCCTCCGCCATCGCGGGCACGAGGTAGCCGGGGTCGTTCGAGGGCGTCTGGACGCCCCGCTCGATCGCGGTGTCGCGGTCGCCGCCGTACACGTCGTAGATCCCGCGCACGTCGGCGAAGAACACCGCCGCGAAGCCGCCGCGCTCGGCGGTGCGGGCCACGTCCGTCCAGTACTCGCGGTCGGTGTACTCGGCGGAGCGGTCCGCCGGGTGCCGCCACGACCCCGGCGAGACGTGCTCGACGGAGTTCATCGTGAAGAGGTTGAGGTGGATCCCGTCGCTCATTGATCCCCCTGTGTGTGTCCCGGGGTGGTAAACGGGGTGGAGTCGGCCGGGCGTGCCTGTACTCGGATCGTTCGGTACCGGGTGATCCCGACCGCTGCCGCCTCTGACACGGGCGCCGTCGGTTCGAACGGCCGGCGGACCACGGAACGCCCCGAGCGGGTCGGCTCCCGTGACGCGCGCCGCGCTCCTCGCTCCGCTCACCCTGCTGCGGTTCCGAGGTTCGCCGACCCGCCGGCCTCGTCCGGCCTCGCCCGACCGCACTGCGGCCTCGCCCTCCCCAGCCGACTCGGCTCGCTCCACTCCGTTCCACTCGCCTCGTCCCTCGCGCACACCCGGCGGACACGGAGGTCCGCCGGCGCGCGCCACCGCGATTTCGTGCACATCGTGCGGACGGCCGCGTCGCTCGGACCGCCCGACCACCGGGTGGGACTGAAAGGGGCCGCGGCTATCGACGCACCCCGACGGAGTAAGCACCGCAGCGCGAGCGAAGCGAGCGCGAGGAGCGCAGCGAGTCGCGGGAGTCGATAGCCGCGGGGGCTTTTGCGGTGATCACCACGGTCGCCGTCGCGGTCGTCATGCTGACCACGGATCACCACGGTTTCGCCCTCACCCCGACTCTCCCGACCTTAGCACCGACCTCAGCACCGAGACAAGCGGCCGGTCCGACCGCGTGGGTCCGATTTAAGCCGACCCCTCACACACCGTCACCCATGCCCGACCGCGTCGCAGTCCTCGCCCACGGGAAGTTCCCCGACCGCTCGAAGACCGCCAACGGGATCGTCCGCTACGCCGACTACGAGGTGGCGGCCGTCCTCGACCGCGACCGTCCCGGCGAGCGCGTCGCCGACCACCTCCCGGGGGTGCCGGACGCGCCGGTCGTCGAGTCGTTCGCCGATGTCCCCGGCGACGTCGACGCGCTGGTGATCGGCATCGCACCTATCGGCGGCGGCTTCGACGAGTCGTGGCGGCCGGACGTCCGCGCGGCCATCGAGGCCGGCTGCGACGTGGTGTCGGGGCTTCACTACTTCCTGAGCGACGACGCGGAGTTCGCCCGCCTCGCCGACGAGCACGGCGTCGACCTACGCGACGTCCGCCGGCCCCGCGACGGCCTCACCGTCGCGCGCGGGCGCGCCGACGAGGTGAGCGCCGACGTCGTTTTGACCGTCGGGACGGACTGCTCGGTGGGGAAGATGACCGCGACGATGGAGCTCGTCGCGGCCGCCCGCGAGGCCGGGGTCGACGCGTGCGCGGTCCCGACCGGCCAGACCGGGATCATGGTCGAGGGGTGGGGGACCCCGGTCGACAGGGTGGTCTCGGACTTCACCGCCGGCGCCGTCGAGGAGATGATCCTGGAGAAGGGCGACGACCACGACCTGCTCGTCGTCGAGGGGCAGGGCAGCGTCGTCCACCCGGCGTACTCGGCGGTCACCTGCGGCATCCTCCACGGCGCGATGCCGGACGCGCTGGTGCTGTGTCACGCCGCCGGCCGGGAGGCGGTCCACGGCTACGAGGACACCCCGCTTCCGCCGGTCGGGGAGTACGTCGACCTCTACGAGTCGCTGGCGGCGCCCGTCCACGGGACCGAGGTGGTCGCCGGCGCGCTCAACACCGCCGACGTCGCCGGCGACGACGCCGCCCGCGACGCGGTCGGAGCGTTCGCCGACGGGATCGACGCGCCCGCGACCGACCCCGTCCGCTTCGGCGCCGCCGACCTGGTGGAGGCGGTCCGGTGACGATGGCGCTGTCGACCGCCTTCGAGCGGGTGTCGCTCCCGCTGGAACACGACTTCACCATTTCCCGGGGCACCACCGTCGCCGCCGAGAACGTGATCGTCCACGTCACCGACGACGACGGCACGACCGGCGTCGGCGCGGCCGCCCCCTCGGCCCGCTACGGCGAGACGGCGGCCACCGTCGTGGCGGTGCTGCCGGAACTGCTCGCGGCGGTCGAGGCGGTCGGCGACCCGCACGCACTCGCGGCCGTCGAGGAGCGGCTGTCGGGGGTCGTCTCCGACAACCCGGCGGCCCGCGCCGCGGTCAGCGTCGCGCTCCACGACCTCGCGGCGAAGCGCCTCGGCGTCCCGCTGTACCGTCTGTGGGGGCTCGACCCGACCGACGCGCCCGACACCTCCTACACGATCGGCATCGACGACACCGGGACGATGCGCGAGCGGACGCGCGCGGCGGTCGAGGCGGGGTACGACACCCTCAAGCTGAAGCTCGGCACCGACCGCGACCGCGAGGTGTGTGAGGCGGTACGGGAGGCGGCGCCCGACGCGACCCTCCGTGTCGACGCCAACGAGGCGTGGATGCCCCGCGAGACCGCCCGCAAGAGCGAGTGGCTCGCGGACCTCGGCGTCGAGTTCATCGAGCAGCCGATCCCGGCCGACGACCCCGCGGGGCTGAAGGACGCCTACGAGCGCTCGGCGTTGCCAATCGCCGCCGACGAGTCCTGCGTGACGCTCGCGGACGTCCCGCGGATCGCGGACCGCTGTGATATCGCGAACCTGAAGCTGATGAAGTGCGGCGGGCTCCGGGAGGCGCGGCGGATGATCCACGCGGCGCGGGCACACGGGCTGGAGGTGATGCTCGGCTGCATGGTGGAGTCGAACGCCGCCATCGCCGCCGGCTGTCAGCTGGCGCCGCTGCTGGACTACGCGGACCTGGACGGGAGCCTGCTGCTCGCGGACGGGGCGGACCCGTTCGAGGGCGTGCCGACGCCGGAGGGGCGGATCGACCCGGCGGGGATCGACCGCGCGGGGACCGGAGCGGTGGAGCGCTCGGAGTGACACCCCGTGACGACGACCCACACCGGCGGAACGCTGATACCGCCGCCCCGAGCACGACGGCCGTGAACGAGTACCGGCGGGAGAACCGCCGCCTGTGGGACGAGTGGAGCGACGCCTTCCAGTCGTACTGGAACGCGAACACCGCCGACGGCGACCTCCCGCCCGCGCCGTCCCCCTTCGACGCCGACCGGCCGGGCGGGATGGATCCCGCCCCGCTCGGCTCAGTCGCCGGGGCCGACTACGTCGAACTGGGCTGTGGCGGCGGCCAGGGGAGCGTCGGCACCGCCCGACTGGGGGCCGACACCGTCGTCGGCGTCGACTTCTCGGGCGAGCAGCTCCGCCACGCCCGTCGCCTCCGCGACTTCTACGGCGTCGACGCGCGGTTCCTCCAGGGCGACGCGACGGCCCTCCCGCTGCCGGACGACGCGTTCGACCTAGCCTCCTCGGAGGCGGCGTTCCAGATGGTGCCGGACCTCGACCGGGCGCTCGCGGAGGCCCGACGCGTCCTCCGCGACGGCGGCGTGTTCGTGCTCAGCCTGCCGCACCCGCTGTACGAGGCGCTCGACGCCGGGACGCGGACGCTCGACGGGAACTACCTCGACCCCGGCCCCCGCGAGGTCACGGTCGACGAGGGGTACGACTCGACGCTGGTGCTTTTCGACCGCACCGTCGCGCAGGTGTACAACGCCCTCCGTGACGCCGGCTTCGAGGTGACGCGGATGCTCGAACACGTCAACGACCCGATCGCCGACGCCAATCCCGAGGAGAGCGACCGTCCGGACGTGCTGTGGGAGGTGCCCCGCAGCGTTCGGTTCCGGGCGACGGTGCGGTGAGCGCCCGACAGCTCAAAACGGCGACCCGACGTGCGACGTCCACGGGCAGCCGAGCGTCGTCGTGAGCCCCGCCGACTCGACCCGCCCGTCCGCTCGAACCGCGGCCTCGAACACCGACTCGTTGCAGTCGAAGTACGACGCGGCGACCGTCGCCAGCGACCGCGCCTCGCCGTCGTCGACCCACGCCAACTCGTAGCCGTTCGGCTCCCGAAGGTCGACGACGAGCACGTCGTCGGCGGGGAACGCGATCCGCCGGTCGAACACCGTTCCGTCGTCCCCGAGCGTGAGCCGGATCCGTAGCGTCCGTTCGCGGTCGGCGTCGTTCCACACGCGAACGGGGACCGGACGGTTCGCGTCGGGGAACGGGACTCCGTCCCGGTCGCCGACCGCGAGGGCGCGAAACCGGCCGTCAGGCGTCTTCAGACGCCCCGTTCCGCCGACGGACTCGACGGGCGCTCCGACCTCTCGAACCGGGAGATCGCGCCCGACGACGGCGAGACAGCTTGCGGTGCCGGCGAGCCCGGAAGCGCCGACTGCGGCGAGGAACCGGCGTCTGGTGGAGGGCATCGTCCCGGGTTCTGCCACACGGACCGCCGGAAAGTGTCTTGTGGAGAGCGTGTCGCCTACGTCCCGTCGCCGACCAGTTCCTCGTACTGCGCGCCGGTCTGTTTCAGCGTCTCCGTGGAGTAGAGCCGCTCGTGGTCGAACGGGAGGTACTCGGCCGCCAGCTCGTCGACCTTCGCGTCTACCGCCTCCGCCTCCCGGCCGTGGACCATCGTGAAGAGGTTGTACGGCCAGTCCTGCTCGACTCGGCGCGGTCGATGGTAACAGAGCGTGACGTACGGGAGCTCGCCGACGCGCTCGCCCACCTCGTCGAGGCGGTCGTCGGGGACGTCCCACACGACCATGCAGTTGTTGTGGAAGCCGGTGACGATGTGGTTGACGACGCAGCCGACGCGCTTGATGCAGCCGTCCGCGAGCAGGCGCTCGACCGCCGCAAGCACGTCGTCGACGTCGGCGCCGACGGCGTCGGCGACGTCGCGGTACGGCGTCGCCGTCAGCGGGAAGCCGTCCTGGATCTCGACGAGGAGCCGGCGGTCGAGCGCCGCGAGGTCGCCGGCGGCGTCCTCGGAGATGCGGGTCGCCGCGGCGTCCGTCGACGCTATCGACTCCCGCGCGAAGGCGTCGTCGTTCCAGACCGGGAACTCCAGGTCGATGTAGTAGTCCGTCAGCATCGGGAGGGCCAGCACCTCGCAGCCGGTAGTCGACTCGATGTCGGCGAGGATCTCGTCGCGCATCCCACGGGTGGCGGCGGTGACCACGAACCACATGTTCCACTCGTGGTCGCGGCGGTAGTTGTGGTTCACCTGCCGATAGCCGTTGATCGTCTCGGCGACCGCATCGAAGCGGTCCTCGGGGGCGCGGACGGCCGCCAGCGTCGACGAGCCGATCACCGGCGGGTTGAGCACCGCGCCGAACCGGCGGAACACGCCGCGCTCGCGGAGCCGCTCGACCCGCTCCAGCGCCTCCCGCTCGCCGACCCCGAGGTCGTCGGCGACGGCGCGGAACGGTCGCTCGACGACCGGGAAGCCGCTTTGGTAGTCGTCGACCAGTCGCGCGTCGACCGCGTCCAGCCCGGCCCGCCAGTCGTCGACCCCGTCGGGACCGTCGCGCTCGGCGCTACCCATTGACGTCCCTTACGCCCCGGCCTACCTACCGGTTTCGTTCTCGCGGCCGGCGGCGCGCGGACTCGCCCGGGTCGAGACCTCCCCGCCGGTCGGCCTCGTGCCGCTCGACCGCGCTCCTCAGAACGCGCGCAGCTCCTCGAGCACGGCCGCCGCGGCGCCGTCGTCGACGGCGGCGCGGGCCGCCTCCAGCCCCTCGTCGAGACTGTCGGCGTCGTCGCGGGCGTAGATCCGGAACGCCGCGTTGAGCGCGACCGCGTCCGCCCAGTGGTCGTCGCGCTCGCCGGTCACGACCGCCTCCGTGAGCGCCGCCGAGTCGGCGGCCACGTCGTCGACCTCGAGGTCGGCCTCCTCGAAGTCCATGCCGTACTCGGGCCGCTTCGCGGCGCGCGCCATTCCGCGACCTTGGTGTAGCCGGGGCGGATGTCGTCGTACCCCTCCATCCCCTGGAACATGATGACGCGGTCGAGGTCGTGGAACTCGCTCTCGACGAACGTGTCGACCACCTTCTTCGCGAACGCCAGGTGGTAGAAGGAGCCGAGATGCGTCGACGCGCCCGTGGGGTTCGCGAGCGTCTCGACGGTGTTCACGAACGTCCGCACGCCCATCGCGTCCCGGCGCTCGAACAGCTCGTCGACCGCGGGGTTGAACCGCGGCTGGTAGTAGAAGCCGAAGCCGGTCTCGTCGACCATCTCGGCGGAGTCGCGCGGCGTCAGCTCCGTCGCCACCCCGAGTTCGTCGAGGACGTGCTTGTAGGCGTCCTGCTTCTGGGTGGGGACGCGGTCGCCGGAGTGGGCGACGACGGGCGTGCCGGCGCCGGCGGCGACGATGCCCGCGGCGGCGCCCAGCACTGCGGTCTCCCCCTTGCCGTCGTAGTTGGCGCCGCAGTCGACGGGGTCGACATCGGGCTCGGCGTAGTCGACGCGGGCGCACATCTCGTCGACGTACGCCGCCAGCTCCTCGGGGTTGTTACGCTTCCAGCGGTTCGCCAGCCAGAACGCCCCCAGCGTCGTGTGGTCGGGCTCGCCGGCGAAGATCCGCCGCATCGCCTCGCGCGCCTGGTCGCGGCTCATGTCGCCGGCCGACTTCGGGCCGGAGCCGCACACCTCGGTCATGAGCCGCGCGAGCGGCCACTCGCCGAACGTCTCCGCCCCGTCCGCGGTCGCCTTCGTCATACCCGATGGTTGGGTCGCTCCTCGCAAAAGCGGCGCGGTCGACGCGTGCGAGTCCGACCGAAGGGAGGCCTCGATGTGAGCGGTGCGAGGCCGACCGGAGGGAGGCCTCGGTGTAGTCGGGAAGCGTGCCGGCCAGCACCGCGAGGCCGCGACGGCGAACGGCGAGGGAAGCCGTGGGCGGAGCGACCCGCGAGCCACGCGAGCGAGACCGCCGTGGAGGGCGGCGAGCGGTTCGGCGCGCCGCCGCCCGCATCGACACCCCGCGTTCGACGTTCTCACGCCCGAGACGCGGCGCGTGACGGTTACGCCCGCCGGCGCCGCGACCCGACCCGACCCGTGTCCGTGGGACCGGCGAGCGTGTACGGGCCCTTCTTGCTGTCGGCCAGCGCCGTCGTCGTCCTGCTCGCGCTGTCGACGTACGTCCTCGGCCGGCTGATCGGCCACGACCGTGCGCTCGGCGCGATGCTCGCGCTGGTGGCGGTGTTCACCGGCGTCGGCGCGGGGTTCGGGCTGTCGCCCGGCGGCGCGGCGCTCCCGCTCCTGCTCGGCTTCGCGTTCCTCTACGTCCCGGTCGGGGTGGACGGCTTACTCGCGAAGGCCGTCTCCGTGCGCCCGTGGCGGGAGGTGTGTCGCCTCCTCATCGGGGGTGGATGGCGGCGCTGGTGGTGGCGCTGGTCACACAGGCGGCCGGCGCGTCGCTGCCGGCGCTCATCGGCCGGACGCCCGGCCTCCTCGGCGTCGAGTGGTACCTCGGCTTCCTCGCATACATGACGCTGCTGGGCGTCGTCGCCGGCGGGATCACGCTCGCGCTGCTGGCCCGTGGCGACGGCGGGGAGCCGCCCGTCGCCGCCGGCGGGTGATCGGTCGCTCCGCGTCCTCCCGCGCGCGGCTCACTCCCCGTCCAGTCGGAGCGCGACCCCCACGAGCGTCTGCCCCGCCGTCACCGTCGCCTCGCGGGCGACCGAGTAGACGACGCCCGAGCGGTCGGCGGTCGCCTCCTGGAGCACCTCGTACGTCGTCGGGTCGTACACCTCGCCGACGTATTTCCCCTCCACGACCTCGTCGCCGACCGCGAGGTCCGCGGCGGCGCGGAACAGCCCCGACGCGTCGGCGGTCACCCGTCCCAGGTGGTTGCGCGCGCGGGTGCCGTCCCAGCGGGGGACCGCGCCCCCGTCCTCGAGCACGCCGGCGTGGCGCAGCGCCCGCTTCGTCCCCGCGACCCCCGTTTCGATGGCGCCGTCGACGAGCTCCTTGTTGTGCGCCAGCTCCGGCGTGATCGAGGCGATCCCCTCCCGGGTGGCGGCGACGCGGAGCTTCCCCCCGAAGTTCCGGCTCTCCCACTCCTCGTCGGCGTCGTCGCCGGCCGACTCCGCCAGCAGGAGGTCGGTGCCGAACGCCTCCGCGAGCCGGCGGCAGTCGTCGTCGCCCCGGAGGTACACGGTGTGGGTGAGCATGTCCCGGCTCCCGGTGTGGAGGTCGACGATGTAGTCGGCGTCGCCGGCGTACCCCCACAGCGTCGCGGCCATGCGCTCGTGGAGGCTGCCGTCGGCGTCGCCGGGCCAGCAGCGGTTCATGTTCGGGTTGACGGCGTCGTACGCCTCCGGCGTGGTGTACGAAACCGTGTCGAAGGTGAGCGGGTCGGCCACCGGGACGACGTGGACGGTCCCCGTCAGGTCGGCCGCCCGCAGGTCGTCGTGGAGCGCGCGACAGACCGCGGCGCCGTTGATCTCGCGGCCGTGCTGGGCCGCCTGCACGTAGACGGTCGGGCCGCCGTCCCCGCTCCCGTCCCCGTTCCCGCCGGCGTCGGTGTCCACACCCTCTCCGCCGGCTTCGGCGTCCGACGCGGGCGTGTACGTGTGCACCGTCGTCTCCAGCGCGACGCCCGAGGGGAGTCGCGCGAGCGTGACGCGCTCGGCTTCGTGGTCGGCCATACCCGTCCGTCCGCGGCCGGCGGCTTGTAGCTGTGGCCCGCGCCCCGACGGGAGCGTGCGGCGCCGGCGACGAAGTCGAACGACTTTCCCCCCTGCACGGCGTCGATGGGGGCGTGAGCGACGACCTGCCGCACGTCACCCTGCACACGACCCACGGCGACATCGAGATCGAGCTGTACGCGGACCGAGCGCCGCGCACGGTCGAGAACTTCCTCAACCTCGCCGAGCACGACCCCGCCGCCGACGCCGAGCCCGCCCCCGACACGCCGACGTGGGAGGACCCCGAGAGCGGTGAGGTGCGCGGCGACTCGCTGTACGCGGGCGCGGAGTTCCACCGGATCATCTCCGAGTTCATGATCCAGGGCGGCGACCCCACCGGCACGGGTCGCGGCGGCCCCGGCTACCAGTTCGACGACGAGTTCCACGACGACCTCACCCACGACGGCCCGGGCGTGCTCTCGATGGCCAACTCCGGTCCGAACACGAACGGCTCGCAGTTCTTCATCACGCTGGACGCCCAACCCCATCTGGACGGCAAACACGCCGTCTTCGGGCGCGTCGCCGACGGAATGGACGTCGTTCGCGAGCTCGGCTCCGTGCCGACCGACCGCAACGACCAGCCCCGCGAGGACGCGGAGATCGAGCGCGTCACCGTCGAGCGGTAGATCGGGACCGGCCTCAACAGAGGTAGAGAAACAGCCACGCGGGAAGGTAGACGATCTCCTCCTCGCTCTCGAACACCCCGCTGTTGTTGACGACTATCGCGAGTTCCACGTCCGTGGTATCGATGAACCGCTTCAGTCCCCCTAAGCTTGCTTTGGTCGGGTCACCGTTCTTCACTTCTATCGGAAGGGTGTACTCGCGACCGGAGAGAACGAAATCGACCTCGCCGGAGCGCTCCCGGTATCCGATATCCACGTTCGAACGTTTCGAGAGATAGAACTGGAGCCGTCGAGCGTGGTCGCAGACCGCCGTTTCGAGGATCGGCCCCATCGCTGCGGTGTCGTCGAGCGTTCTCTCGCCCAAGGTTCCGCGGATCGTGTTGTAGACACCTACGTCCTGTATGTATATCTTCTGCTGCGCTCGATCGTTGAATCCGCTTCCGGCGTACTTTCGGACCCGGTTTATAAGAAAGAACTCGTCGAGATACTCGAGATATCTCTCGACCGTGTCCCGGTCGATCGACGCGTCGTCTGCGAGACGCTGTACGTTGACTTTCCCCGTCGTCGCTTCCGCCAACAGGTCGAGGACACGGAGCACTTTCTGCGGCTTCTTGATCTCGAAGACCGTACTCAGATCTCCTAGAACCGTACTCCGGAGGTCGGAATCGAGCTTCGAGTACGCTTCCCGGTAGTCGTCGTTGAGGACTCCCGGATAGCCGCCCTTCAGTAAATACTGGTCTTTCCGTCGATTCAGCCGGGGAAACTCCGATTCGTTGGTGCCGTAAAACTGTGCGGCCGCACCGGTGAACGCTACTCTATCGCCGTCGCCGAGCGCGTCCATTAGAGCGCCCCTCAGTTCGGTTGTTTCCTCGTAGAAGGCTCGACGATCGTCTTCGTCGACATCCCAGTACCCGACGTAATCGACGAACTTCATCGGGACCATCTGTTGTTCGTGGCGCCTCCCGACCAGCGTCTCGTCCGCACCCTGCTTGATCAGCGTGCTCACGGATCCGGTGACAACGAATCTGAGGTTGGTGTATGTATCGGTGTAATACTTCAACGTCGACGCCCAGCCGTCGATCTTCTGTACTTCGTCGATGAAGACGTGTACATCGCCGTCGACATCGTCAATCGTCTCCCGTAGAACGTATTGTTCGTACGTTTCTAGGGTGTCGCGTATTACCTGGTCCGGATCCGACATCACCTGATTGTTGTCGGCGGTGAGGTAGAGGACGCGCTCCGGAGGGACGTCCTCCTGTTCGATCAACCAAGCGATCAGCTGGCCACACAGCGTCGTTTTCCCCACCTGTCGGGGACCACGGATCGTCACGATCCGACGGTCGCCGAACAGCTTTCGCCGAACGAAGTAGAAATCCCGCCGCCTGTAGTCCGCTTTCGCCAGTGAATCGAGCACATCGTCTCTTTCCCACCAGCTGTTGTATCGGTTGAGAAGAGTGAGAATACGGGACGACTCCATACGGTTTCACTCGTCGTGACTAAATAAATAGGTTCGGACTCCAAGATTCTTGGCGAATTTTTGGGGGTGTAGACCAAGATTTGAGTTCAGAAGTGGGTGTGGAGGGGAAGCTATTCAACCCTCGAACGACAGCGTGGCGGCTACTCCTGTGTCGGATCTCCCGCTCTCTAACTCATTCTCGCGCCGCGAACCGCTCGTAGATCCGCGGATACTCCTTCAGTTTCGTCCGAGCGACCAGCGCGTAGCAGTAGGCGTCGACCCGCTCAAGCCACGCGGGACCGTTTCGGCCGCCGCGACGCCGCACCTCCGCCACGTCGATGTCCTCGGCCACGCGCTCCGTCAGGATCGACAGCAGCGGCGCCGGCGAGTCGCCGACGACCCGACGGTACCGCCGCATCGCCGCGCGCTTCTCCCGGACGACGTGGCCGGAGTCGAAGCCGTCGTCGCCCGGCTCGACCACGAGCGCGTCGACCGCGGCCTCGTGGGCGCGGCGCTGCGCGAGCGCCTGTGCGGCCGTCGTCGCGCGTAAGAGCGTGAGATCGTCGCCGACGAGGCGGTAGTCCGCGTCGTAACACCACGTCCAGAGATACCGACGTGCGTGTCTGTACGGCTCGTCCTCGGAGAGGGCTTGTACCTCCTCGCGGACGGCGTCCCGCTCCGGAAACCCATCGACCCGCTCGCGGAACTGGCGGTCGAGCCGGTCGAGCCGGTCGGCCAACGGGTCGCCGTCGTCGCCGACGCGGTCGCGGAGCAGGTCGCGATAGTACTCGGCGTCGCGGACGCGCTGTTCGGCTTCGACGTTGCCGGCGTGAATCGACCCGATATCGCGGTCGTCGTACTCTCGTTCGCGGTCGGGGTCGCGCCTGTGGGCGTCCAGCCTGGCGAATCGGATCCGCCGCTCGATCTCGTGGTACCACCCGAGGTCGCGGCCGGCGTCGACGACGGGGTAGCCGTCGATCCCGTCGAGCACCCGGTCGGCACGCTCGCGGAGCGCCCCGCCGCGCTCGGCGAGACGTTCGGGGTCGGCCTCGGGGCGGTCGAGCCTCGCGAGCGCGAAGCCGACGTCCTCGGCGGCGAACTCCAGCCCGTAGGTCGCACTGAACAGCGCCTCGCGGTAGTCGCCGTTGTCGAGATCCTCGCGCGCGCTCTCGAGATGGCCGCCGTCGCCGGTGAACCCCTCGTCGGCGTCGAGCTCGGCCCACAGCTCGCGACCGCGGTCGACCTCGTCGGCCAGCCGGTCGACGGCCTCGCGGGCGTGCGCCTCGCTCACGGGCGGCCGCCAGCGGTGGTCGGTCGGGCCGGGGAGCCACTTCGATGCCTGATCGGTCACCGGGTCCGGGAGCGCGGTCGGGGCCGTCGCGCCGACGCCGGCGGTCGCACCCGCGAGCGCGATCCCGGTGCCGGCGAGGAGGGCGCGTCTGCTCGGGGAGGGGAGGTTGGGGACCATCGGTTCGGCGTCCACGGGTGCCGAATATAGCTCTTGGGGTCGTCCTCGCGGGCCCGGGCGTCCCGCGCCCCGGGCGACTACTCGACGATCACCGTTCCGACCATCCCCGCCGCCTCGTGGGGCACACAGCAGTAGCCGTGTTCGCCGGTCGCCTCGAACGTGCGGACGTACGACTGCCCGGACCGTACGGCGCCCTCGCCGTTCTCCCAGCCCTCGCGGGCGGCCGACTCCGAGTCGAAGCCGCCGGAGGACCAGTACTCGGCATCGCTCGGGATGTCGTCCCCGTAGGCGACGACGTTGTGCGCCTCGCCGGCGCGATGGGCGAACGCGACCGTGTCGCCCGCAGAGACCGTGAGTTCCTCCGGCTCGAACGCGACGGCGGCCATGTCGACGACGTAGTCGGCGTCCTCGGGAACGCCTTCGACGACGTTCGGGCCGCCCGAGAGGTCAGACTCGCCGCCCGAGTCGCCCTCGCCGTCCCCGCTTCCGTCCCCTGCGCCGGGCAGCCGGAGCGAGATCGGGAGCTCCTCCACGCCGTCGACGAGCGCGAACTGCGCCCACAGCGTCGCGTCCGCGTACGTGTCGACCGCGGCGGCCACGTCGCCGCCCTCGGTGGCGGTCGTGACGGCCGCCTCCAACTGCGCCTCGAACGTCTCGTAGGCGGTGTGATCGGCCTCCTCGATCAGCTCGTGAACGCGGGCCTCCTCGAAGTGGGCGAACGTCGACCGCAGGACGCTCGCGGCCGCCGTCGCGTTCCCGCCGCTCCCGCCGCCGGCCTCGACGACGGCGTACACCGCCGAAAGCGCCTCCCCGTTGAACGCCGTGCTCTTCGGGTAGACGTCCTCGCCGTTCCCGGCGGCCGTCGCGATCGCCCCGAGCGCGGCCTCGAACGCCTCGTAGACCTCCTCGTCGGCCTCCTCGACGGCCTCGTGGAAGCCGCCCGCGCCCGCCTCGAAGTGTTCGAAGGCGTCCTGCGCGATCGATCGCGCGCGACCGTCGTCCCCGAGCGCGTCGAGGGCGGCGGCGTCGAAGCCGCGGGCGGCCATGTACGCCCCCTCGGCGCCGCTCACCGTCGCCGCGGAGCCGGCCCGCTCCTCGAAGGACAGCAGCGCCGACTGCACCCCCTCGTAGTGGGTGTCGACGCCGTCGTCGTCCGCGTCCTCGAACGCCGTGATCAGTCCGCTCAGGTGTTCCTCCTCGAAGTCGGCGTACAGCTCCTCGCTCGTCTCCTCGATCGACTCGTGGAGGTCGAGTTCGTTCGCCTCGAACCGTTCGAACAGCGACCGCGCGAGGCTCGCGGCCGTGTCGTTGTGCCCCTGCTCGTACAGCTCTACGGCGTCGCCGAAGCGGGCGCGGAAGAAGCCCGCCTCAAGCAGCGCGGCGTCCCCGCCAGCCAGCGCCTCGACCCCGGTCACGAGGCTCCCGTCGACGGCCGCGACCGCCTCGTCGACGCCGTCAGCGTCGCCGCTCTCGATCGCGGCACGGAGGTCCGACAGCCCCGCCTCGAACGCCTCGTACGCCTCGGCGTCGGCCTCCTCCAGCGCTTCGTGGGCCTTCGCGCCCTCGAAGTGGGCGAAGACGTCGCCGGCCATCGTCGCCGCCGCGTCCGTCTCGCCGCGCGCGGCGAGCCAGCGGGCGTCGTACGCCCGCGCACGGTACAGCGTCAGCGAGGCGGCGTGGGCGTAGTCTATCGACGGGCCGCCCGCGCCGGCCAGCGCCGCGGCGTCCCAGCCCCGCGCCTGCAGCGCGGCCATGTGGCCGGCGCCCGCGGCGTGCTCGACGCCGGCGACCGCGTAGCTCCCGGCGAGGGCGGCCTCCAGCGCTGTCGTCGCCTCCTCGCTCACGGTCCCGGCGTCGCTCGCGCCGGCAGCGGCCGCCAGCGCACCCTCGAACGCCTCGTACGCCTCGGCGTCGGCCTCCTCCAGCGCCCTGCGTGCGGGGGCGTCCTCGAAGCGGGCGAGGACGTCCTCGGCGACCGCGGTCGCGCCCTCGACGCCGCCGGCGGCCGCGAGCATCCCGGCGTCGGCGGCGGCGGCGCCGAACAGCTGCGCGTCGAGCGCGTCCGCCAGGGCGTCGCCGACGAGCGCGCGCTGTGCCGACGCGAGCCGCTCGTCGGCGATGACGGCCTCCTCGCGGGCGCGGTCGAGGTCACCCTCGGCCAGTCCCTCCGTGCGGAGCTCGCCGAGCGCCTCCTCGAACTCCTCGTAGGCGGCCTCGTCCGTCGACTCCAGTGTCTCGTGGGCGCCGTGCTCGCCCGACGACTGCTCGAAGCGGGCGAACACCGACTGTGCGACCGCCGCCCCCGCGTCGGGATCGCCGGCGACGCCGAGCGCGTAGGCGTCCCACACCCGCGCCCGCATGGCGTTCCACTCCGCGGCGACCGCCGCCTCGACGCCGACCGACGCCGTCGCGTCCGCTCCGTCGTCGGTCGCGGTCGCGTCGTCGCCGTCCGTCTCCGCCCCGTCCGTCGCGTTCGGCCGTGTCTCGCCCTGTGCACCGCAGCCCGCGAGCCCGCCGGCCAGCGCGGCCGCGCCCGTCGCGAGCACCTGTCGTCTGTTCGGCGTCATGCGCTTTCGGTCCGCCTAAAGGCTGAAAAGGCCGTCGATGTTTAGGCGGACAAAAACCGTCGGCGCCGTCGGGACGCGCCGGACGAACACGTCCGGGGATCGGAGGTCCGAGCGCGGGGACGGCCCGTCGCGCCGGCGCCGTCGGGGACGGGGCCGGAGCGGGCGGTCGATGAACGGCGGCGATTCAGGCGCCCCGGAGGAAGTTCTCGATCACGTCGTGGCCCACCGCCGTCAGCACGGACTCCGGGTGGAACTGCACCGCCTTGATGGGGTGCTCGCGGTGGCGCACCCCCATCACCAGTTCCTCGTCCCCGTGTTCGGTCGTCGCGGTCACGTCGAAGCAGTCCGGCACCGCCGTCGCGATCAGCGAGTGGTACCGGCCGGCGCGAAAGCCCTGCTCCAGCCCCGCGAACACGCCCCTCCCGTCGTGGTCGACGGGGAACGCCTTCCCGTGGATCGGCTCGGGCGCGTGGCCGACGGTGCCGCCGTACCCGTGGACGGCCGCCTCCAGGCCGAGACACACCCCGAGCGTGGGGACGGACGGCGACAGTTCGCGGAGGACGGGCATCGTCACGCCCACGTCGCGCTCGTTGCGCGGGTGGCCCGGCCCCGGCGAGATCAGGACCGCGTCGGGGTCGGTCTCGCGCACGTCCGCCATGCTCGCGGCGTTCTTCAGCACCGTGACCTCGGGGACGTCGCCGCCGATCCGGAGGTCCGAGACGTACTCCACGAGGTTGTACGTGAACGAGTCGTAGTTGTCGACGACGGCGACGTTCACTCGCCCACCTCCGGCGCCCCGACCGGGTCCGGGGAGTCGCCGTCGCCGTCGCGGACGCGCTCGACGGCGTCGAGCACGCCCGCCATCTTCTGTTCCGTCTCCGCGTACTCGGCGGCGGGGTCGGAGTCGGCGACGACGCCGGCGCCGGCCCGGACGGTCAGCGAGTCCGGCTCCTCGCCGTCTCGCGGCTCCGCCGCTCGACCGTCCGTGCCGCCGCGCGGCGCGCCGTGCTCGACGGTTGCTGTCCGGATCACGATCGCGAAGTCGGCGTCGCCGGTCCAGGAGTAGTAGCCGACGCCGCCGCCGTACACGCCCCGGGGCTCCGGCTCCAGGTCGTCGACGATCTCCATCGCGCGCACCTTCGGCGCCCCCGTCAGGGTGCCCGCCGGGAACGTCGCCCGCGTCGCGTCGAAGGCGTCGGCGTCGGCCGCGAGCGTCCCCGTCACGGTCGACTCGATGTGCTGGACGTGGCTGTACTTCAGCACGTTCATGAACTCCTCGACCCGGACGCTGCCCGCCTCGCTCACGCGGCGCACGTCGTTGCGCGCCAGGTCGACCAGCATCGTGTGTTCGGCCCGCTCCTTTCCGTCGGCGAGCAGTTCGCCCGCCAGCTTCCGGTCCTCGACGGGCGAGGCCCCGCGGCGGATCGTCCCCGCGATGGGGTTGGAGATGACCCGGTCGCCGTCGACCGACACCAGCGTCTCCGGCGAGGCGCCGATCACCGAGCGGTCGCCGTGGCGCAGCAGGTACATGTACGGCGAGGGGTTCACCTCGCGCAGCGAGGCGTACAGTCCGAGATCGTCCACCGCGCCCGTCAGCGTCCGGCTGCGCGAGACGACGCCCTGGTACACCTCGCCGTCGAGCACGCCCCGCTTCGTCTCGCGGACGGCCGCCTCGTACGCCTCGCGCGGGCCGGCCGTTTCGCCGTCGACGCGGACGCCGCCGGGGCTCGGCGGGTCGGCCGCCGCCAGCGCCGCCTCGACCTCGCGCGCCTCGGCGACGAGGCCGTCGTACACCGCGCCGGGGTCGTCGTCGGGGGCGACGACCGGCGTACACACCAGCGAGACGCTCCCCTCGCGGTCATCGAACGCGAGCGTCCGCGTCGTGAGCACGAACTCCGCGTCCGGCACCACGGGGTCGGGCCGGTCGACGCCGACCTCGGCCAGCCTGAGGTCGTAGACGGCGTCGTAGGCGAGAAAGCCCACGAGGCCGCCGTCGAGCGTCTGGCGGTCGTTGTCGGGGAAGCCGACGCGCTCGACGTCTGGTACGGCGGCGCGCACGCGGTCGACCGTATCGCCCGCGCCGGGACCGGCGACGTCGACGTAGTCGGCCGCGGGGCCGAGCCGCTCCAGGTCGGTGCCGTCGGGCCCGACCGCGATCACCGCCTCGGGGTCGTAGCCGACGAACGAGTAGCGGGCGTGGCGGTCGGCGGTGCCGTCCGCCGTCCCTCCGGCGGTCGCAGCCGCGTCGGCGTCGCCGCCGTCGGTCGCGTCGGCGTCGGTTGCGTCGTCGCCTCGCGCCCGCGAACTCGGCGCGAACGCGCCATCAGGGTCGCTGGAGGCGACCTTCTCGGCGCTCTCCAGCAGGAACGAGTGGTCGGAGCGGTCCGCCAGCGCGGCGTACGCCGTCAGCGGCTCGACATCGGCGTCCAGCCCGGCGGTCGCGTGGACGACGCAGGCGCCGTCGACGCCGTCGACGAGGTCGACGAACGCCTCGCGGGAGCGCGCGAACGGCGAGCCTCGCTCGCTCTCGTGCCCCGCTCGGCTCCCCGCCCGATCCGAGGGCTCGCTCCGTCCGTCCTCGGGGGTCGCTCCCCTCCCCGCTCGGTTCGAGGACTCGCGCTGCTCGTCCTCGCGGGTCGCTCCCCTCCCCGCTCGATCCGAGGACTCGCGTTGCTCGTCCTCGCGGTCGCTCACTCGTACACCTCCTCGGCCTCGCCGAGCGCCCGGCCCGCGTTGCGGACGAACCGAGAGACAGC
This sequence comes from Halobacteriales archaeon QS_6_71_20, assembly GCA_003020945.1. Classification (GTDB taxonomy): domain Archaea; phylum Halobacteriota; class Halobacteria; order Halobacteriales; family Haloferacaceae; genus Halobaculum. Next base: position 165,584 of record PXRU01000001.1, on the reverse strand, counting down.
GGCGTGGTCCTTCGCGCCGCCAGAGCGTTCGACGCCGCCGGCGACGTCGACGGCGAACGGCTCGGCGGTCGCCGCGGCGTCGGCGACGTTCTCGGGGGTGAGCCCGCCCGCGAGGATCACCGGGGAGACCAGATCCCGACGGAGCTCCGCGGCCGCGGCCCAGTCGCCCGTCTCGCCGGTGCCGCCGCCGCCGTCGTCGTCCGTCGAGTCGACGAGCACGGCGTCGGCCGCCTCGTCGAGCTCGCGGGCCCGGTCGGGCTCGTCGTAGTCGACGACGGGGACGACCTTCGCCTCCGTCTCCGCGCGGACGTAGCCGATCTCCTCGGGGGTGAACTCCCCGTGAAGCTGCACGGCGTCCGGCGTCACCGTCCGGGCGGCGCCGACGGCGTCCTCCGTGGAGTCCGGCATCGTCACGAGCACGGTCGTCAACAGCGGCGGCGCCGTCGACGCCAGGTCGGCCGCCCGCGCCAGGTCGACCTCCCGCGGCGAGTCGACCGACACCTCCGAGATGACGCCGACGGCGTCGGCGCCCGCGTCGGCGACGGCGCGGAGGTCCGCGCCGTCGGTCACGCCGCAGATCTTCACGCGGACCATCAGGAGCGGAGCGCCTCGAACGTCTCGGCGGCGTCGCCGTCGTCGATGGCCGCCGCCGCCGCCTCGACGCCCGCCTCGATCGAGTCGGTCAGGCCCGCGACGTAGATCGCGGCGCCGGCGTTCGCGAGGATCACGTCGCGCTTGGGGCCGGTCACCTCCCCCTGGACGATCCCGGCGAGGTCCGCGGCGTTCGCCTCGGGGCTGCCGCCGGCGATCGCCTCGGCCGGCGCCGCGTCCAGTCCCAGGTCGTCGGGCGTGAGGGTGTACTCGCCGACCTCGTCGCCGTCGACCTCGGCGACGGTCGTGGGGCCGTGGAGCGCGATCTCGTCCATCCCGTCGCCGTGGACGACGAGCGCGCGCTCCACGTCCATGTGGGTGAGCGCCTTGCCGATCGTAGGGACGAGCGCCCCGTCGTAGACGCCCAGCACCTGTGCGTCGGCGCCCGCGGGGTTCGTCAGCGGGCCGAGCACGTTGAAGATCGTCCGGGCGCCCAGCTCCTTGCGCGGGCCGATGACCGCCTTCATCGCGGGGTGGAACACCGTCGCCAGCATGAAGCCGATGCCGTCGCGCTCGATCGCCGCCTCGACGGCCGGCGGCTCGGCGTCGACGTCGACGCCCGCGACCTCCAGCACGTCCGCCGACCCCGACGAGGAGGAGACGGAGTAGTTGCCGTGTTTCGCCACGGTCACGCCGGCGCCGGCCGCGACGATGGCCGAGGTGGTCGAGACGTTGATGGTGCCGTAGTCGTCGCCGCCGGTGCCGCAGGTGTCGACCAGCGGCCCCCGCTCGGGCGCGATCGTCCGGGCGGCGTCGCGCATCCCCTGCGCGAAGCCGGCGATCTCCGCCTCCGTCTCCCCCTTCGCGCGCAGCCCCGCAAGCAGCGCGCCGATCTGTGCCTCCGTCGCCTCCTCGAACACGAGCGTCGACGCCTCCCGGGCCTCGGCGACGCTCAGGTCCGCCCCCTCGACGACGCGCTCGATGTAGGTTCGCATACTCATCGTGAAACACCTGTGTCGGTGTCGGTCGTGCGATGTACGAATGTGTGCATCGAAATAAGGCTGTCGCGGTCGCACGGTGACCGGCGGCGGGTGCGGCGGACCGCGGCGTCGACCCGGCGGCCGCCTACCCGTCGTCGTCAGTGGGGTCCGGGTCGCTCCCGTCGCCGGTCGGGGCTCCGTTCCCCTCGGGGGACCCGGTCGCGCCCGTCCCGTCGGCGTGGTCGGCGGGGAGTTCGTCCACCCGCCCCGCCAGCCGCGCGGCGTCGGCGGCGACCGCGTCGTAGTCGGCGCCGGCCTCGTCGGCGACGGTGCGGAGATGCGACGCGAGCAGCGTCAGCGTCTCCAGCCTCGCCTGCTCGCCCTCGCTGCGGCGCGCGGTCGTCGAGTTCGCCCGGTCGCCGCGCACCACGCCGACGTAGAGGGCGCTCACGTCGTCGCCGTCGGCCAGCATGGCGCGTGCGCTCGCCAGTTCGCGCTCGAACGCCGCGTCGCCGTCGTCGGTGTCGTCGCTCACGGGTCGACCGACGGGCAGCGGAGGCAAAAGCGGTCGGACGGCGGTACCCCCGACGGGGGCGGGGGTGGTCGCCGGCGGGCGGGGCGGGTCGGCGTTATCCCTCGGGACGGGGACGGGCGGTGAACAGCGTCGGGACGACGCTGAACGGCTCGTACACGGACTGGTGGCACGGACAGTACACCTCGTTGGCGGCGTTGAACTTCGTGCCGCCCTCGGCCTTGAACCCGGGGACACAACAGAAGTGGGTACACTTGTTGAGCCACGCCATGACCCCCTGGGACGTCGACGCCTGGAGCCACTGCTGGACGTCGTCGGTAACTGTGTACGGCTCGGACTGGTCGGGGGCGGACGCCTCGCCGTCGGCGGCCAGCTCCTCGATGACGGGCGAGCGCAGCACGTTCACCGGGATCGTGTTCTCGGTGTCCTGCGAGCGCCAGCTCGCGGTGCCGGGCTTCCCCATCCCGTCGACGCCGACGCCGTTGCCCCACGTCTCGTAGTCGTCGAACATATCGACGGTGAGGGCGGCCCCCTCCTCGAGGTCGGACTGCCACTCGAAGCCGGGCGAGGAGCCGACGCGGAACACGTTGTCGGACTCGTAGCTGGGCTGGATCCCCTCGTACGTCTCGACGCCGCAGTACTGGTACCACTCCGAGGAGTACGTCAGACCGCCCATCTCCGTTTCGGCGACGTCGACGGTACGACCCTGCACCTCCTCGGTCGACACCTCGGGCCAGACGCCCGCGATCGTCCCGTCGCTTCGGATCTCGACGGGCACCTGCGGCATCCCGCGCGGCGCCGGGCCGGCGGTGTTCTCGATGGCCATCGCCTCGGTGGCCCCGCCCCCGCTTCCCGGCGAGGTGGTGAGGCTGTTGACGGCGGCCGAGCCGGTGGCACCCACGCCCGCGAGTGCCGCCCCGCCCACGACGCCCTTGACGAACCGGCGGCGACCGGACTCGCCCGGATACTTGTCGTCGTCTGCGCTCATAACTCCATCTCCGGAGCGACTACGCAAAAGCCTGACGAAAGGGCGAACCCGGGCGTCTTCCGTCGGTTCTGTCCCGCCGAACGACGCCGCGGCTCGCCCCCGATCCGTCCGCCCGCCCGCCCCGGTCGCGCCCCACCCCCGTTCGGGTCCGTCCTGATCGATCACTCGATTTCGAGGCAATTATTCGCAAACTTCCCCGCTACCGGGAGGACTGTTAGCAGGGAACGAGCACGTGTGAGCATGTCATTCGACGAGCGGGACGTGGGCCGCGACGTCCGCGAGCTCGCGGCGCAGTTGGGGGAGGTTCTGGAGCGACAGACCTCGACGGCGGCGTTCGACGCCGTCGAGGAGATCCGTCGCGACTCCATCGACTACCGGCGGGGCGACGCCCCCTCCCGCGACCCCGTCCGGGACCGGCTCTCCGGGCTCGACTCGGAGACGAAACGCACCGTCGCCCGGGCGTACGCCGCCTACTTCGAGCTGGTGAATGTCGCCGAGGAGCGCGAGCGCGTCCGGTCGATCCGGCGCGGCCGCGACGAGGGGGAGCTCGCGGACGGGCTCGACCGGACCGCGCGGGCGCTCGCCGAGGTCGACGCCGACACCGCCCGCCGGGTGCTCGAGGACGTCCGCGTCGTGCCGACGTTCACCGCCCACCCGACGGAGGCGCGCCGGAAGACGGTGAAGGCGAAGCTCCGACGGGTGGCGGAGTCGCTGCGGGACCTCGACGAGCGGCGGCTCACCGACCGCGAGTTCGCGGCCCTGGAGCGCGACGTCGAGTCGGAGGTGGAGGCGCTGTGGTCGACCCGGCAGGTGCGCTCCCGGCGGCCGACGCCGACCGACGAGGCGCGCGACGTGCGCTGGTACCTCTCGAACACGCTGTTCGACGTCGCCGCCGACGCGGAGGCCGCCCTCGCCGAGCGCGTGACGGAGGCACATCCCGAGCTGGACGAGACGGACGCCGCAGCCGCCGCCGGCACCCTCGAGTTCCGGTCGTGGGCCGGCTCCGACCGCGACGGCAACCCCTTCGTCACGCCCGACGTCACGGCCGACACCCTCGACGCCCAGCGCGAGGCGGTGCTGGAGCGGTACGTCGACTCCCTAATCGACATCGGGGGCGCGCTCAGTCAGGCGGGCGACCGGCTCTCCCACACCGCCGAGTTCGAGACGCGCGTCGCCGCCGACCGCGAGGCCGTCCCGACCGTCGCCGAGGCCGTCGACGAGCGCTACCCGGAGGAGCCGTACCGCCGCGCGGTGTCGGTGATCCGCGCCCGCGTCGAGCGCGTCGACGACCTCCGCCCCGGCGGCTACGACGACCCCGAACCGCTCGCCGAGTCGCTGCGGGCGGTCGCGGCCGACCTCCGCGCGAACGGGTACACGGCGACGGCGGCCGACCGGATCGACCCGCTCGTGCGCCGCGTCGAGACGTTCGGCTTCTCGCTTGCGGCGCTTGACCTGCGCGACCACCGGGAGAACCACACCGAGACGGTCGCGGCCGTGCTCGCCCGTGAGGGGGTGGACTACGGCGCGATGGACGAGGCCGAGCGCGTCGAGACGCTCACGGCGTCGGTCGTCGGCGACTCCGTCGGCAGCCTCCGGACTGACGGGACGCTGCCCGACACCGCGACCCGCGTCTGCGAGCGGTTCCGGGCGCTGACCGACTGGCACCGCGAGTACGGGGGCGCGGCGATCGACGCCTACTGCATCTCGATGACCGAGGAGCCCTCCCACGTGCTGGAGGTGCTGTACCTCGCCGACCTCGCCGGCGTCGTCGACCTGCCGGGCCACTGCGGGCTCGACGTGGTGCCGCTGCTGGAGACCGCCTCGGCGCTCGCCAACGCCCGCGACATCCTGGGGACGCTCGTGAACAACGAGGCGTACGGCGCGGCGCTGTCGGCGCGGGGCGACGTGCAGGAGGTGATGCTGGGCTACTCCGACTCCAACAAGGAGAACGGCCCGCTGGCGGCAGCGTGGGACCTCCACCGCAACGCCCGCCGGCTCGCGGAGGTCGCCGACGAGCTCGGCGTCGAGCTGCGGCTGTTCCACGGCCGCGGCGGCTCCATCTCCCGGGGCGGCGGCCCCATGAACGAGGCGATGCTGGCGCTGCCGCCGGAGACGGCCACCGGCGAGATCAAGTTCACCGAGCAGGGCGAGGCGATCGCCGAGAAGTTCGCCAACCCCCGCGTCGCCGAGCGCGAACTCGAACAGATGCTCGACGCGCAGGTGCGCGCCCGACTCCGGGCGCTCCGGGGGGACACCCCCGAGGTGAAGCCCGAGTGGGAGGCGGCGATGAACGCCGCCGGCGAGGGCGCCCGCGAGGCGTACCGCGACCTGCTCGACACCGAGGGCTTCGTCGAGTTCTTCGAGACGGCGACCCCGATCCGGGTGATCGAGGACCTCAACATGGGGTCGCGTCCCGCCTCGCGCTCGGGCGAGCGCACCGTCGAGGACCTCCGCGCCATCCCGTGGGTGTTCTCCTGGACCCAGAGCCGGGCGATCCTCCCCGGCTGGTACTCCTCGGCGTCGGGGCTGGACGCGTATCTGTCGGACGGGGGCGACCTCGACACCCTCCGGGAGATGTACGAGGCGTGGCCGTTCTTCCGCACGACGATCGACCACATCGGGCTGTCGCTGGCGCGCACGGAACCGGAGATCGCCGCCGAGTACGCCGACCTCGCGCCCGCGGCGCTCCGCGAGGAGTTCTTCCCGCGGATCGAGGCCGAGTACGAGCGCGCCGTGGAGCTGGTGCGGGAGATCTCCGGCACCGAGGACCTGCTCCGACGCGGCTGGCTCACCGAGAGCCTGGACCGGCGCAACCCGTACGTCGACCCGCTGAACCTCCTCCAGGTCGATCTGCTGGGACGGACCCACCGCACCGACGCGGAGGAGCGCGCCCTGCGGCTCACGGTGAAGGGGATCGCCGCGGGGATGAAAAACACCGGCTAGGGCCGGAGCCGCGCCCCGGAACTCGGCGTCCAGGGTGTCACTCTCCCGACCGTCCGAGCGCCGCCCGCACCGCGTCGCCGCCGAACAGCACCGTCGCGGCGGCGACGACCGCCACCGCGAGCGCGGTCCACAGCGCCGTCGGCGGCGGCTCGACGGTGGCGGCGCGGACGAGCGCCCCGCCCAACACCGCGAACAGCACTGCGACCGCCGACACCTGCCGCGGCGTCGCCCCGGGGCCGTCGGCTCCGCGGCCGTCTCCGTCGGATGCTCGTGTCATCGCGTCCGACGGGAGGGCGGCCGCCGGGATAACTATCGGCCTTGTCCGAAGTGAACGTAAAGCGTTCGGCGTCGTCTCAGGCCTCGACTCGGTTCCACGGCGCCGCCTCGAAGTCGACGATACGGTGCTCGTCCGCGAGGCCGTCGATCGTCGCCACCTCCGCGTCTGTCAGTTCGAGCTCCGTGGCCGTGAGGTTGTCGCGGATGTGTGCCTCGCCGGTGGCCTTCGGGATGGCCGCCAGCTCCTCGTGGGCGAGCAGCCACGCGATCGACACCTGCGCGGGCGTGGCGTCGTGGGCGTCGGCGATCTCGACGATCTCGTCGACGTCGGCGACCCGGTTGCGTGCGATGGGGCAGTAGGCGACGAGCCAGTGGCCGTCCTCGCGGGCGTACTCGCGGAGCTCGCGCTGCTGGAGCATCGGGTGACATTCGATCTGGTGGGCGAAGACGTCGACGTCGAGGTGGTCGCGGGCCTCGTCGAGCTGGTCGGGCCGGAAGTTCGAGAGGCCGACGCGGTCGACGGTGCCCTCCGCCACGAGGTCGTCGAGCGCGCGGCACGTCTCGGGCGCGTCGTAGCTGTCGAGCGGCCAGTGGACGTACAGCAGGTCGATGGAGTCGACGCCGAGGCGGGCGGCCGACTCGTGGGCCGTGTCGTAGGCGTCCTCGTAGCTCAGGTCGTCCGTCCGGAGCTTCGTCGCGACGAACAGCTCCTCGGGGTCGGCGCCGGCGGCCTCGATCCCCTCGCGGACGAGCGCCTCGTTCCGGTACCCCTGTGCGGTGTCGACGGCGCCGTACCCCGCCTCGACGGCGGCCGCGACGCTCTCGACGCACTGGGGACCCGTGAGCTGGTACGTGCCGAGACCGAACCGTGGAAACTCCGACATACGCGAGCGTTCGTCGCGGCGTCCCTCAAAGCGTCGGTGTCGGCGAGGCGTCGCCGCCGTCCCGCCCCGCCCCATCCAGTTCCGCCCCGTCCCGGTTCGCGAGCGTGAGAACTGGCGGTCGTGTCCCGGCGGTACAATAAAACCGTTCCCGCCAACACTTATCACGGAGAATGTCAACAAACAACACGAACAGAATGTTCGAACCGTTCTCCAGCGGCTACTACCTGGGCGAGATGTACGTCCAGCCGCGGCCGGCGGAGTCGGCGGCGATCAGACGCTCCGACCACGAGCGGGTGAACGAACAGCTGTACGGCGACGAGGAGGGGATCGCCCGACTCGACAACCCCCTCGTGATGAAGGTCGGCACACAGCACTTCCCCGTGGTGGGGGACGACGACGTGCCGTCGGGGACGCTCGCGCTGCCGGAACCGTCGGTGCCGGACGACCTCGAATTCCGGCTGCCGGGCCGCAACGAGGTGTTCCTCGCGAACGCCGAGCGGGCCCGCGACCTGATCCAGCTCACGGGCTGGGACGGCGACACCGGCGACCCGGCGGAGTACGCGTAGTCCCGCCCGGCCGCGGACCACGAGGGCGGCTCCGGTCCCCGGTCGCGTCCGGGGTCACGGGGGGGTCGTCCCGGCCGCGGCCGTTAACCCGCTCCGCGGACACCCGTGTCCCATGCACCGCGACGGGAACCGTTCAGCCCGGAATCGGGGGGTTCACCTCCGTTTCCACCTCCTCGTCGGGTCCCTGGCGGTCGCGTCCCTCGCGTACGTCCTGTTCGACGCCGGGACGGCCGTGTCGGACGCGGCCGAGATCCTCGTTCCGGTGACGGTTTCGGGCGCGCTCGTCCTCCTGGCGGTTCGGATCTCCGACGAACGGGCGGCGCCCGGACGGGTCGACCGGATCGTGACGTACGGCTGGGTGGGGGCCGCGGTCGCCGGCTCCGTCGCAGCGTCATGGGCGTTCCTCCGGCTGCTTCGGCAGGTGCCGGTCGGGCCGCACGCGGACCGGTTGCTCACCGTGGTGAGCCTCGGGATCGGGGTCGGCGTCGCGGTCGGAGCGGTCTCGTCCGAGGGGACCGAGTCGGAGGACCCCGTTCCGTCCCGGCGCGACGCCGACCGCCGACCCGGCCCGGGCACGGAGCGCGAGCGTCGGACCGACCGGAGCGGCCTCCTGACGGAGTCCACCTGGACGGAGCGAGCCGGCCCTGACCCCGCCGTCGGCGCCGTCGTCGACGTGCTCGCGGAACTCGACGGCGTCGACCCGCTGGAGCTGGACCCGCTGTACGAGTCGGTCGACCTCGAAGCCCTCTCGCTGTTGCGCGAACGCGACGGGGCGCAGTGGCAGCTGGTGTTCTACGTCGACGACTACGAGATCCGCGTCGGGAGTCAGGGCACGGTGACGGCGCTCGCCGCCGACCCGTCCGCTCACGGTCGCGACGAGCGACGGTACTGACGGTTCGACCCGGCCGCCCCTGCCTCCCACTCTCCGCATTCCGCGGGCCGGGGGTCGAGGATCCGGGTCCACGTCGGCGACACCTCACTGTTTTTGTGTCGCGGGGTCCCCGGGTCGGCCATGCTGGATCGACTCCTCGGACGGCGGCGGCTCAAGGAGCGCATCGCCGAGTTGGAGGGGGAGCGCGACGACGCGGTCGCCCGGATGGAGGCCGAGGAGCAGCGCCGCGGCGAGGCCGCCCGGAAGCGTCAGGCGGCCGAAAAGCGCGTAAACGAGCTGGAGACGCGGGTCACCGAACTGGAGGACCGCCTGAAGCGCGCGGAGTCGACGGCGGAGCCGGAGCCGGAGTTCCGGCGCGTCGAGACGCTGCGCCCCGGCCGCCGCGAGGAGGTGATCGCCCGACTGAACAGCGTCGAGACCGACCGGGAGGGCGCGCTGTCGGCGTTCGTCGCGGACGACGGCGACGTGCCCGCGGCCGTCCACGAGGCCCTCGGGGAGCGGTCGTCGCTGGTGCGCCGCGCCGCCCCGACGCTCGTGTACGCCGACGACGCGGGGCTGGTGTCGTGCGCGCTCGCGCCGCCGCTCGACCCGGAGCCGTTCTGCGAGTGGGGCGAGGGGTTCCGGGTCGAGGGGTCGTGGTTCCGGCCGACCGGTCGCTCCGCGTTCGCGCTCGCGCGCTCGGACACCTTCGCCGTCGGCGTGTACGAGGGCGACGAACGCGTCGACCTGGAGACGGTGCGCACGGACGTGATGGACGAACACGACAAGGGGGGCTTCTCGCAGGCGCGCTACGAGCGGCTCCGGGACGGGCAGATCGACGACCACGTCGAGGAGTCGAGCACGGTGTTGGCGGGGCTCCCCGACGATCTGGACCGGGTGGTGCTGGTCGGCGAGCACGCGATCGTGGGTCGGCTGGCCGACTACGCCGACGTGACCGACGTGAGCGACGCGACCGGCGCGCCGGAGACGGCGCTGGATGAGGCGTTCGCGGAGTTCTGGACGGCGAGGCTGCGGCTGATCTGACGGATCGTCGCGCCGCGGGCGCGAGCGTCGTTCGGGCTCGCCGGGCCGTCCGACCGTCACGTGGCTACCGCTTCGGGAGACGCGGCTACCGGATGCCTGAGTTTAGCGATCGGTCGGGGACAGCGTCGTGATCCCCGGGCCGCTGACATGGTCACATCTTTACTTCCGGAGGGCGACGGAGCGCCCGTGAACCACGACGCCGAGACGGAGGTACTTAACCGTGAGATCGACACGGAGACCGAGAATCCGGGGGTGAAGGTCGCCGAGATCGTCCGGGAACTCGAGGGGAAGGAGGCGACGGAGCTGTCGGCCATCTACGAACGCGTCGACGGGGTGCTCGACCACCTCTTCTCCACGCCGCCGTCACAGACCGCCCGGATGCGGATCGAGTTCACCTACGAGACGTACCGCATCACCGTCGAACAGAACGGCAGCGTGACGCTGGTGAAGTGAGGCCGCCGCGACGCGGCGACGCGGCGACGCTCCGCCCTCCGAGGCCGCCCCGACTCGCGACGCAACCGAGACGCCTCCCGCCCGCGACGTCCGCCCACGTCCCGCCGGAGCGCCGACGCCTCAACACGAGCAGTAGTACTCCCGGTCGGTGAACTCCTCGGTGAGATACTTCACCGCCGGCCCAGGGTCGCTCGGGCGGTAGATTCCAGTCGTCAGGTCGCCCCCGCGCTCGAACTCGCCCGAGACGAGGCTCGCCCAGCCGTCCTCCGAGAGCACGTCCCAGAACGCCGCGTCCGTGAGACAGCGTTCGAGGTAATCCGGGAGGTACACCCAGCGGGCGTCCCGCGGGCCGTCGGCGGCCGCCTCGGCCTCGTACTCCGCTTCCCCCACCGCGTCGGCGTAGGCGGCCATCGGGAGGTTCGCGCCCGCGGCGACAGGCATCGAGATCCACTTCCAGGGGCGCGTGTTCACGTCCAGCAGCACGTACTGTGCGCGGTCGGCGTCGTACACGAACTCCGCCTCGCTGATGCCGTGGTACTCCGTCGCTTCGAGCACCGCCAGCGCGCGCTCGCGCACCGCCGGCTCCTCGATCCGCTCGACGAGACAGGAGGTGCCGAACTCGGGGTAGCGCACGGCGGCGTTGCCGACGACCGCGAGGGGATCGCGGTCAGCCGACGCCGGGGGCATGTAGCTCGCCAGCGAGGCGTCCCGCCCGCCCTCGACGTTCACCGTCTCCTGAGCCAGCACCGTCGCGCCGTGGGCCTCGGCGTCGGCGACCACCTCGGCGAACGCCTCGCGGTCCGCGACCTCGATCACGTTCGTCCCGAACGCCTCCTCGAACCGCCGCTTGTGGGCGGGCTTGACGACGAAGGGGAACGACAGCGCCTCGCAGACCTCGTCGACGCCGTGCTCGCCCACCTCGTACGTCTCGGGGTACGGAACGTCCAGTTCCGCACACAGCGCGTAGAGGTTCGACTTGTCGAGCACGCGCTCCACGCCCGCGAGCTCCGAGAACGGGAGGCGCACGCCCGCGGGCTCGGTCTCGGCGAAGCCGCGCACCCACTCGTCCATGCAGGCGAACGCGACCGGCTCGTGGTCGAGGGCGCCGGCGATCCGCTCGACGTCCGCCCGGAAGCCGTCGGCGTCGTCCAGCGGGTACGTCACCCGCCCCGCGAGGTCGACGGCGTCGGAGGGGGGCGCGAGGCCGTCGCCGGAGCGGTCGAGCGCGATCACCGGCACGTCGTACGCCGAGAGGGCGCGGGCGACGCTTACGCCGGTGATGTGGGCGTTGGCGACGAGCGCGGGCGGTCGGTCGAACGTCGCCTCCGCCGCCGCGTCGACGAGCGCGTCCGTGTCGAGGAAGCTGTCGGCCATGCGCCGGCGTTCGGTCGGCCGGGCTAAAGCCCACCGTTCGCCGGCGTCGGCTGCCGCCGTCGGGGACGGGCGCGACGCCCGACACGCCGGTGGCGGCAGCCCGGACGCGACCGGAGGCCCCCCGTCGCGTGTCGCGAGCGCGCCGCTTATCCGGCCCGCAGTCGTTCTTCGAGCCATGAGCGACCCCGACGCCGACGCGGACGCGGACACGACCGACGGAGCCGGTTCGGAACTGCCCGGGCGTGTCCGCCGCGCCGTCCGCGACCACGACGCCGTCGCCGACGAGCCGACCGACGGCGCGCTGCCGGTCACGTCGACGCCGTTCGAGGCGCACGTCGCCGTCGCGGTCGACGACGACGGCCGCGTCGAGTTCGACATCGCCGTCACGGTGCCCACCATCGCGGCGGTCGCCGACGACGAGGTGGCCGACGTCATCGCGGACGGCTGGCTGGAGACGTTCGAGCGCCGTATCGACGCCATGGGCGACGTGACCGCCGCCGGCCACGACCTCGCCCCGACCGTCGAGCGGGCCGGCGACGAGGTGACGGTGCGCGAGTCGCTGCGCGACCTGGACGAGCGGCGGGGGCTGAACGACGCGGTCGCGGTCGTGGACTTCGTCGAGGGGACGTTCGTTCAGGGGGTGATCCCGGGGTACGACTACGGCGAGCCGGTGACGAGCCTCGCCCGCCGAAGCCGCGGCGTCGCCGGCGGCGGGCGCGGTCCCCGGCCCGCGGTCCCGAGTCAGTCCATCGCGATGTACGTGTGCGTGTCCTCGACGCCGTCGACCCCCTGGATCCCGTCGGCGGCGACGCGCTTGACCTCGCCGGGACCCGCCACGTCGACCTTCACGACGAAGTCCATGTCGCCGGCGACGACGTGCGCCTCCGTGACGCCGTCGACCCCGTCGATCCCCTCGCGGATGCGGTCGGCGTCGCCCGACGCCGCCTTCACCATCACGTAGGCGACGACCATTCAGGCCCCACCCCCGGAGCGCGCGGCCGCGGCGAACGTCCCGGCGGCGTCGTCGCCGACGAGCAGCTGGCGCACGTCGTCGAGCACGTCGAAGTCGGCGAGGACGGCCACCCGGTCGCCCGTCTCCAGCGACTCGTCGAGGAGGGGGAGCCCCATCGGCTCGCCGGCCTTCCCGAACGCCAGCAGGCGCGCCTGCGAGGGGAGCTCCACCTCGCTGAGGCTGTACCCCCGCATCGGCGACGCCTCGGTGACGGTGACCAGCGTCACCTGGAGGTGCTCGGCGATGTCGGCGATCGCGCGGATGTTGCCGCCCAGCAGCGCGTTCTTCGCGCCGACCGCGCCCAGGCGCTCCGGGTAGATCACCTCGTCCACCTCGTCGGCGTACCGCCGGTAGATCTCCTCGCGGTAGTCCTCGTCGATGCGCATCACGGTCCGACAGCCGTGGTGGTCGGCGACCATGCAGGCGGCGAAGTTGGCGTTCAGGTCCCCCGTCAGCGCGCCGACGGCGTCGGCCCGCTCGACGGCGGCCTTCGACAGCACCGACTCCCGGGAGCCGTCGCCCTCGACGACGTCGAACTCCGCGCTCCGGGCGCGGGAGGCGCGGTCCCCGTCGCGCTCGACGATCACCACCTCGTGGCCCTCCTCGCGGAGCACCCGCGCCGTCCGGAGGCCGACTCGGCCCGATCCGATGACGATGAACCGCATGTGGGTGTCGTTGACACGCAAGGATATAACGGTACCCCCACCCGGAGGAAGGCTTTTGACCGTGGTATGAGTTCACACACTATGGTCCACGCGTTCGTGATGGCGCAGGTGAGCGGGGACGCGGACACGGCGGGCGTCGCGGCCGCCGTCTCCGGGATCGAGGCGGTAACGGAGGCGCACGTCGTCGCCGGCGACTTCGACGTCGTCGCCGAGGTCGGCGCCCCGGACATGTACACCGTGCTCGACACCGTCGCCGACTCGGTCCGCGGCGTCGACGGCATCGGGGACACGCGGACGTACGTGTCCATGAGCGAGTGAGCCGCCGCGGCGACGGGCCGCTCTCTACCGCTCCAACTCGTACGTCTCCTCGCCGTGCTCGTCGACGACCGCCCGGGCGGCCTCGCGCTGACGGCGTAGCTCGGGCGAGAGCTCCCCGTAGACCGGGTCGAACAGTTCCTCCGGCTCCGGTCGGGGCACGGACTCGGCCGTCTCGACGGCGTCGGCGAGTTCCTCGTTCGCCGCCTCGGTCGCCCGCTCCACGAACCCCTCCTCGACGACCCCCTGCCCGCGACACCACTCGACGAAGCGGTCCAGCGGGTCGCGCACGCGCCACTCGGGGAGGTCGGGCTCCCCCTCACGGTACTGGCTCGGGTCGTCGGCGGTCGTGTGGGCGCCCTGTCGGTAGGTGAGCGCCTCGACGAGCACCGGGTCGCCGTCGCGGGCGCGCTCCAGCGCGTCCTCGACGACCGCCCGCGTCGCCAGCGGGTCGTTGCCGTCGACCTGCACGCCCTCGATTCCGTAGGCGTCCGCCTTGACCGCGATCGAGTCGCTCGCCGTCTGTCGTCGCTCGGGCAGCGAGATGGCCCAGCCGTTGTTCTCACAGAAGAAGACGGTCGGCGCGTCGAACACGCCCGCGAAGTTGAGTCCCTCGTGGAAGTCGCCCTCGCTGGTCGCGCCGTCGCCGAAACAGACGAGGCTCGCCCGGTCGGCGTCCCGGTGGCTCGCGGCCATCCCCGCGCCGACGGCGTGGGGGATCTGGCTGGCGATCGGCACCGCCTGCGGGAACACCGGGACATCGTGGTCGGAGTGGTACTCCGGGAACCCCCGGCGGAAGAGGAGGACGTCGCTCATCGGCACGCCGCGGGCGATCTGGAGGGCGTTCGACCGGTAGGTGGGGAACAGGCGGTCGTCCGCCTCCATCGCGTGGGCGGCGCCGACCTGGGCGGCCTCCTGCCCCTCGAACGGCGGGTAGCCGCTCATCCAGCCGCGCCGCTGGAGCGCGAGCGCGCGCTCGTCGAAGCGCCGGGTCCGAACCACGTCGCGCAGCGCCGCCCGCGCGTCGTCGGCGTCGAACCGGGTCGCGTCGAGGTCGCGCTCCCCGACGACCCGCGTCACGTCGTCGCTCATAGCCCCCACTCCCGGGCCGACCGGCATAAATGGGGGCGGGACGCCCGAGCGCTCGGTGCCCGCCGTCGCCGACGTCCCGTCCGCTCCCGACAGGACAAAGAGCGCCCGAACCCAAGGCGTGGCATGGTCTCTGCGCTCGCGCTCGGGCTCACCGTCGTCGCGCTCGCGGTGAACACGCTCGTCGTCGCGGTGCTCTCGCGCTTCTTCCGGATCCGCCTGAAGACGCAGTGGGGATGGGTGACGTACACGATGCTCGTCTCGCCGGTCGTCCTGCTCGTGCTCGGGCTGATCCAGGGCGTGGTGATCCAGTCGCCGCTGTTCGAGGGCGCCGCGGGGCTGTTCCTCGCCGTCTTCGTCGGCGTCCCGCTCGCGCTCGGCTTCACGGTCGACCTGCTGTACGTTCCCCCGCCCGAGGAGTACGACCTCCCCGAGACGGCGAATTGACCCTGGCACCCCGGCCCCGCTCGACCCCCGCCGAGTCGCTCTCCCCGGTCCCGTGTCCGGTCGCCCCGCCGACCCTCGCTCCCCGACCGCCCCGCTCACCTCTCGCACCGATCCCCCTTCCGACCGTCCCGCCTACTCCTCGCTTTCCGACTGCTCCCCCTCGGTCCGGAGCGCCTCCCCGACCCACGTCGGCGGCGCGGCGGTCGTGTCGCCGAGCGTGACGCGGAACTGCTCGGTCGTCGTCGCGGTGACGCTTCCGTTCGCCGTCTCGTACGTCGCCGTGTACCGGACCTGGTACGAGCGGACGACGCCCTCCTCGGTGACGTACGCGACGACGGAGTGGTTCCGCGTCGGCGGACCGATCGTCCGGTCGAGCCGGTCGTGCTCCGCCCTGAGGACGTACAGCGTCTCGCCGTCGACGGTGGTCGTGCCGGCGAGGCGCACCTCGGTGTCGACGAGCGCGGCGTACACGAGCCCCTCCCCGCTGTCGTCGGTCTCGACGGCCTCCTCCGAGGCGCCCCTGAGGACGCGGTAGCGCACGTCGCCGTCCTCGTTCACCGACCGGACGGTCGTGAGACTCCGGTTCGACCACACCGCGAACTCGGCGGCGGCGAACCCGGAGCCGTCCGGCGGGCTCCCCTCGGTGACGATCCGGTAGGAGAGCCGGTCGCCGGCGCTCTCGATGACGCCGCGGCTGGTCGCCAGCGTCGTGCCGTTCTCGGCGACGACGATCCGGTCGAACCGGACCGTCGAGTCGCGCCCCGAGAGGACGCGGTCGTGCTCGGTCGAGACGGTTCCGACGCTCACGCGGTCGGCCGTCACGCCGAGCGGGTAGTCGCGGGCGGGCGTCGGCGTCGGCGACGCGGTCGGCGTCTCGGCCAGCGCCGGGTTGACCGTCCGCCCGGCGTCGCCGCCCCCGTCGCCGCCGAGTCCGCCCGCACAGCCGGCCAGCAGGACCGCCAGCGCGAGCACGGCCGCGAGGCGTCGACGAGTCACATCGGGAGGTGGGGCGCGCCCGGCATAAGTCGGGGCGCTTCGGTCGGCGGCTCGGTCGTTTCGGTCCCCGACGTCGTCGCGTTCGCCAGCGCGCGGTCGACCCAGTCGGGCCGCGGGACGGTCGTCGACCCCCTGTCGAGGGTCCGGACGACGATCCGGACGCTGCCACGGCCGTCGCCGAGGTACGTGTCGTACCGGAGCACGAGCGACCGGACGACGCCCGTCTCGCCGATCCGGGCGCGGAGCCGGACGTTCCGGCGGTCGGGGACCCCGGACCGCTCCACCCGCCCCGCCTCGGCCTCGACGACGGTCACGACGCCGGCCTCGGTCGAGTCGGTCCCGGCGTAGACGGGCCGGGTGTCGAGGAACGCGGCCGCCAGCCACGCGCTCCCGGTCGGGTCCAGCCCCCGACGGATCCCGCCGTCGTTCGGCCGTGCGTCCAGCGTGACGGTCCCCTTCCAGTCGACCCGCCGGCTCGCGGACGCGGAGCCGTCGGTCCACCGGACCGACGACAGCCGGTCGTCGCCGCGGACGCGCTCGACGGCGTACAGCGAGCGCGCCCCGTCGACGCGGACCGCCGCGCGGCTCCGCTCGACGACGCCGTCGGGCCCCCGGACCGTCCGCGAGAGCGTCACCGTCCACGACCCGTTCGAGAGGGCCGCCCGGTGGGCGTCGACGACGCGGTCGACGTCCACGCCGTCCGCGTCGACGCCGGCGGGAAACCCGCCCGGCGGGGTCGCCGTCGGCGTCGGACTGTCCGTCCCGCGGTCGCGCCATACGGTCGACAGGACCCGACGCGACAAAAGCGAGACGGCGGACGAAACGGCTTTCGCCCGCCGAGACGCGTCCGTGCGGCGGCCCGGCGGGCTGGACGCTTCCCGCCAGTGGTCCGCCGGCGCTCCGGTCAGCGGTCGTCGTACGCCTCGATCAATGATCGTCGTGTGCCCCGATCAGTGGTCGTCGTGTGCCCCGGTCAGTGGTCGTCGTGCGCCTCGATCAGCCGTTCGACGGTGTCCTCGACGGCGTCGAGCACCGCCTCCGGGGAGCGGGTGGCGTCGACGCGGACGAACCGCTCCGGCTCGGCGTCGATGAGTCGCTCGTAGTTCGCGCGCACCTCCGCGAGGAAGGAGGCGCGCTCGAACTTGTCGCCGGCGCCGGCGCGGGCCGCCGCGGTCTCGGGGTCGACGTCGAGGTAGACGGTCGCGTCGGGCTCGCGGGTGAACGCGCCGTGGACGCCGCGGACGTACTCCAAGGGGCGGGAGATCTCCGTGTCGGCGAGGCTGGCGGCCTGGTAGGCGTACCGGGAGTCGGTGTAGCGGTCGGAGACGACCAGGTCGCCGTCGGAAAGCGCCGGGCGCACCACCCGCGAGAGGTGGTCGGCGTGGTCGGCGGTGTAGAGGAACAGCTCCGCGAGCGGGTCGGCGTCGTCGGCCCCCCGCGACCGCCGTGCTGCGTCGCCGTACCACGAGTCGGTCGGCTCGCGGGTGAACGTCGCGTCGGGGTGGGCGTGGCGGAGCGCCTCCCACGCGGTGGTCTTCCCGCTCCCGTCGAGTCCTTCCAGTGTGAGGAGCATCGGTCTCGTTTCCGGGTGTCGCGCCGGAGGCCGGGGCCGGCCGGGGCGGCCGCCCCCGTCACAGGACCGTCGTCACCAGCAGGAACAGTCCGACGCCGAACGCGGCGACCAGCGCCAGCTTCCAGGCGACCCTAAGCACGACCCGTCCCACGAGCAGCACCGCGAGGAACCCGACGAGCGCGAGGAGCACGGTCCCCGGCGTCGAGTTCAGCGGCCCCGGAAGCTGCAGTAGCGCTGTCGGCCCCGCCCGAGCCGCGGCGGCGAGTGTGGCATCCATAACCCCGCTTCTCGGGCATCCGATATACCCCTTGTCCCGATCGTCCGCGGGACCGTTCGGACCGGTGACACGCCCAGGGGGAGCGCCGTGACCGACCCCCGGCTCGCGGTGCCGAGAACGGTTCGATCGCTGACCACTTTCACCCCGGTCTGAATATCCTTATGTCGTGGCTCCGCAAACGGACGAACGGACCGACAGCAGACGCGTTCGGACCCTGCCCGGTAAGCCGTGCGTATGCCGATCGAGCTTGTGTTAACACAAGCCTACCGGAACCCACGCCGTTTATGACCGTGGCACCGTTCCGAACGTCCGTCCGAACTCACCATGGAACGCCACCACGCTCAGATCGACTTCCGCCGACAGACCGGCGCAGCCGGGGAGGCTCGCGACGTATGAGTCGCACGAACCCGGGCGCCGACGAGCTCGAACTACCGATCAAGCGGACCGAGGGCGAGACGCTGCGCGAGCGGCTCACCTCCAACGCCTACGACAACATCCTTCCCGCCCGCTACCTCCGGAAGGACGCGGACGGGAACCTCGACGAGACCCAGGAGGAGCTGTTCGAGCGCGTCGGCCGCAACGTCGCGCTCGCGGAGGCGGTGTTCGCGGCCGACGAGCCCGTCACCGTCACGCCCGACCAGCTCAAGCCCGACCACCCCCGGCGCGACGAGCTCGCCGCAGAGGCGTTCGGCGCGGGCGTCTCCGCCGACGACGCGGACGCCGAGACGGAGCTGACCGTCCACAACGTCAACAAGTTCGCCTACGAGACGGTCGTTCCCGAGCTTCCCGCGGACGTCCGCGAGCACGTCGAGGAGACGGCCGCGGAGTTCCGGGAGCTGATGGAGCGGCTCTCGTTCATGCCGAACTCGCCGACGCTGATGAACGCCGGCGACGAGCTCCAGCAGCTGTCCGCCTGCTTCGTCGACTCCCCCGAGGACGACATCGACGACATCCACCAGACGGCCAAGGAGGCCGCCCAGGTGTTCCAGTCCGGCGGCGGGATGGGGTACGCCTTCTGGCGGCTCCGGCCGTACGGCGACTCCGTCGGCTCGACCGGGGGGATCGCCTCCGGCCCGATCACGTTCATGCGGACGTTCGACCAGATGTGTGAGACGATCGCGCAGGGCGGCGCGCGCCGGGGCGCCCAGATGGGCGTCATGCGCGTCAGCCACCCGGACGTCATCCAGTTCCTCCACGCGAAGAACAAGGACGTCTCGCTGGCGAACACGCTCCGGCTCAACGACCCCGACGATTACACCCACACCTCCTTCGCCGACGCGCTGGAGGAGGCGCGCGAGCTCATCGACGACGACGGGAAGGTGCCCGAGCACCTCCGCAACGCCGTCGAGGGCCATCTCTCGAACTTCAACATCTCCGTCGGCGTCACCGACGAGTTCATGGACGCGCTCGACGCCGGCGAGGAGTTCACGTTCACCAACCCCCGTACGGACGAGCCTCACGTCGCCACCCCGCAGACGAAGGAACTGTACGACATGTTCGGCCTCGGGGAGTACGTCGAGGTCGGCGAGACGCTGTCGGTGCCGGCCGAGGAGATCTGGGACCAGATCGTCGAGGGCGCCCACGAGAACGGCGAGCCCGGCGTCGTCTATCTCGAACGGATCAACAAGCTCCACAGCTTCGACGTGGAGGAGCACCCCGATCACCGCATCCTCGCGACGAACCCGTGTGTTACCGGGGAGACGCTTGTGAGCACCGAGGACGGGCTCGTCCCCGCCGAGGAGCTGTACGAACAGGGCGTCGCTCGTGATGTCGTCGTCGACGGGCGACTCAGCGAGGAGACGGTAAAGGAAGCGAGCAGCGTGTACAAAACCGGCGAGAAGGACGTGTACAGGCTCACGACCGAGGAAGGGTACGAACTCCGCCTCACCGCCGACCACCGCGTCATGACCGGCGACGGATGGGTGGAGGTCGGCGATCTCGGCGCAGGCGATACCGTTCACATTCAGAACCGCAAGGGAGAGTTCGGACGCCACGGATCCGCAGCGGAGGGTCGGACCCTCGGTTGGCTCGTCGGCGACGGCCACCTCAAGCACGGCGAGGAGCGTGCGGTCCTCGACTTCTACGACGAGGACAGCGAGATATCCGACCAGTTCGCGGCGGACGTGAACGATGTCGTCCGTGAACCGGTCGGGAACGCCGACTACGAGGTCGGTGTCAGCGACATCGGTCGCGGCGACGACTACCGCGGCGAACAGGCGGTCGAACAGCGCGTTCGGTCGACGCGGCTGTACGAGTACGCCGAGGAGGCGGGACTCACAGCGGAGAAACTTCAGGTTCCCGACGCTGTCATGCGCGGCAGCGAGGAGATGGCTCGCGGGTTCCTCCGTGCGCTGTTCACCGCTGACGGTGGCGTGCAGGGGAAGACCGAGAAAGGCAACTCGGTCCGGCTGACGAGCACGAGTACCGACCTGCTCCGTGACGTTCAGCGGCTCCTCCTCAACTTCGGCATCGCGAGTAAGCTCTACGAAGAGCGCCACGAGGCCGGCGAGCAGGCGATGCCGGACGGAACCGGCGGAACGGCCACGCACGAGCGGCAGGCCGACCACGACCTTGTGGTCGCCAAGGACAACCTCGTTCGTTTCCGCGAGGAGATCGGATTCCTGCTCGATTCGAAGAACGAAGCGCTCGAGAACCGACTCGACAGCTACGACCGCGGACCGTACGCCGAGCGCTTCGAGGCGATCGTCGAATCGATCGAGCGCGACGGTCACGAGGCGGTGTACGACCTGAGCGAGCCGGACACACACTCGTTCGTCGCGAACGGACTCGTCGTTCACAACTGCGGCGAGCAGCCGTTGGAGGAGTACGAGGCCTGCAACCTCGGGCACATCAACCTCTCGACGCTCGCGGACCTGGACGCGCCCGACTGGCGCGTCTGGAGCGAGGAGCACGCGGACGAGTACGACTCCGAGGACGCCGCGGTCGCGGCGTTCCTGGAGGAGGCGATCGACTGGGAGGAGTTCGACTACCGCATCGAGACGGGGACGCGCTTCCTGGAAAACGTCGTCACCATGTCGGACTTCCCGGTCCCGGAGATCGAGCGGACGGTCCGCGACATGCGGAAGATCGGCCTCGGCGTGATGGGGCTGGCGCAGCTGTACATCCAGCTGGGCGTCCGCTACGGCTCCGACACCGGCAACGCGATCGCCGAGGAGCTGATGACCCACATCAACCACGAGTCGAAGGCCGCCAGCCACGATCTGGCCGAGGAGCGCGGCGTCTTCGACGACTGGGAGGACTCGAAGTACGCCGACCCCGTCCGCTACGCCGACTGGTTCGAGCAGTACGTCGGCGAGGACCCCGAGGACTGGGCGGACGGCTACCCGATCCGCAACCACAACACGACGACGATCGCGCCGACGGGCACCACGTCGATGGTGGGCAACACCACCGGCGGCTGTGAGCCCATCTACAACGTCGCCTACTACAAGAACGTCTCCGACGACGTGCAGGGCGACGAGATGCTCGTCGAGTTCGACGACTACTTCCTGCGCACGCTGGAGGCGAACGACGTCGACGTCGACGCCGTCAAGCGGGAGGCCCAAGAGCAGATGGCGGCCAACGAGTTCGACGGCGTCGACGGGCTCGACACCGTCCCGGACGCCATCGGCGAGCTGTTCGTCGTCACCGGCGACCTCGACGCGAAGGACCACGCCGGCGTCCAGGTCGCCTGCCAGACAGGGGTCGACTCGGCCATCTCGAAGACGGTGAACGCGCCCAACGACTCCACGCTCGAGGACGCCCAGGAGGTGTTCGAGTACATCTACGAACACGGCGGCAAGGGCGTCACCTACTACCGTGACGGCACCCGGTCGAAGCAGGTGCTCACCACGCGCGCGGACAACGCCGACTTCGCCGACGAGAGCGAGGCCGCCGAGACGCTCGTCGCCCAGATCTCGGAGGTGTTCGGCGGCATCGAGGGGTTCCTGGAGAACGAGGACGTTCAGGCCGCCCTCGACGCCGAGGTGGAGAACCTGCTGGAGGCCGCCGACGAGCGGCCGATCCACGTCGACTACACCGAGAAGCGCGCCCGACCGGACTCGCTGCGCGGCGTAACCCAGCTCATCGAGACCGGCTACGGGAAGATGTACATCACCATCAACGAGGACCCGCAGACCGGCGAGCCGTTCGAGCTGTTCGCCAACATCGGCCACTCCGGCGGCTTCACGAACTCCTTCACCGAGTCGCTGGCGAAGGTCATCTCGACGGCGCTGCGCTCGGGGGTCGACCCCGAGGAGATCGTCGACGAGCTGCAGGGCACCCGGAGCCCGAAGATCGCCTGGGACAAAGGCGAGCAGATCCAGTCCATCCCGGACGGGATCGGCACGGCGCTGCGCCGCTACCTCGACGACGAGGTGGAGAAAGGCTACCCCGAGCAGACGAGCCTCGACGACGTGACCGAGGGCGCGAACGCGGGCGCGGCCACCCCCGAGTCCGACGGCGGCACCACCGTCGAGGGCGGCGTCTCCGACCCCGTCGACGCGGGCGCACCCGGCCCGGAGGACGCCGGCGCGCCCGAGCGCGAGTCCGACGCGGTCGACGAGCTCATCGCCAACGGCGAGTCGCCCGAGTGCCCCGACTGCGGCAGCATGACGCTGTACTACTCGGAGAGCTGCAAGACCTGCGAGAGTTGCGGGTGGAGCGAATGTTAACGATCTGATACCGAGCGGTTCCTAAATCCTATCGCGGCGCAGCTATTTCATTACGGATCGCGATGGTCCCGCAGAGACTTGTCCCGCCTGCGGACGATCGGATGTCTCTGGCGTTGGCGTCGCCGGGGCACGCCGCCGCTTTCGACGACCCCGAGTTCGTCGTCGCCGAGATCCGCCGGCTCCTGTATCGCGTCGGCACGGGGAAGCCGGAGACCCGGTTCGGGACCCCTGACTCGACAACCGACGCCGGCGACGCACAAGCGCGACTGACCCGTGCGAGCAGCCGACGCGGATCCGCGGCCGTTCGCGACCCGCCCGGACGCCCGGATCGCCGCCGATCCGGTCACGCGGTCGGCGACGCCGATGTCGCCGTCGACTCGGCGGCCGCCAGCGGGAGCGTCACCGAGACGCTCGTCCCGCCGCCCTCCCGGTTCTCGACGTCGACGGACCCGCCCGAGATCGTGGTCAGCTGATTTATCAGCCACAGGCCGAGCCCGCTCGCGTCCTCCAGCGACGGATCGGTCCCGACGAGGACGGCCCGGTCGTCCGGCGGGATCCCCGCCCCGTCGTCCGCGACCAGGAACTCGACGGTCGAGGTCGACGGGTCGGCCACGAGGCGGACCACCAGCTCGGGTCGGTCGCGGTCGGAGTGCTCGATCGCGTTCTCGATCAGGTTGTCGACCACCGAGGGGAGCGCCGAAACGGCCGAGACCGTCACCGCGCCGTCGGGAAGCGACGCGTCGAGACGGACCTCGGGATGCTCGACGCGGACCTGCTCACAGCGGTCCCGAACCACGGCCGTCAGGTCGAACCGCTCGAACTCCGTGTCGCCCTCGACGACCGTCTCCGCGAGCGCGGCCTGTTCGACCACCGAGAGCATTCCGTCCGTCCGCCTGGCCAACACGTCCAGCGCCCCCCTCGCCGCCTCCGACTCGACGCCGGAGAGCTCCTCTTCGAGGAGGTCCAGATAGCCGTCGATCACCGAGAGGTCGTTCCGGAGGTCGTGGCGCAACACCCGGTTGAGCACCTCGACCCGGCGTTCGGCCGCCCGCCGCTCGGTGACGTCCCTGAACACGAGGACCGTCGCGTCGGTGCGACCGAGCGACCCGACGGAGACCTCGAACGTCCGACGGGCGGGGACCGTCCCGTCGGGACGTTCCTCCCCCGGCGGTCGGTCGTCGGCCGTCTCCCCTCGGTCGTGCTCCCGGGTCCTCTCCCCGTCGGCGTGTGTCGACTCGACCGTCGTGACGACGGCGGTCGTCCCCGTCGCCGGCCGCGTCCGGATCGCCTCGACGAGCGCCGGCTGATCGCGGAGCGCCCCGTCGATCGGCCGGCCGACCGGGTCGCCGTCCCGGAACAGCCGCGTCGCCGACTCGTTGGTCGCTCGGATCGTCTCGTCGGCGTCGACGATCACCACCGGGTCAGAGAGGTGGTCGACGAGGTGGTCCTGTGCGACGGCGATCGAGTCGAGCAAGCGGTAGCGGGTGATCGCCACCCCGGTCACGATCGTCGTCACCGAGAACATGACCGGCGTGAAGTCGATCGGCGGTCCCCCGTCGGGGAACAGCAGGAGGCCGACTATTCCCGCGAGCGTCGGCACTAGCCCCGCCGCGAGGACGGCGAGGCGGCGGGACCGCGCGGTCCCGTCGGCCCGTCGACAGCTCACGGCGAGCCGCCAGAGGACGTAGACGTTTATGACGAGCGACCACGCCAGGAAAACGAAGAACCCGATCTCCGGGGTTACGCTCGAACGGACGATGGCGTCGTCGACGAGCCGCACGTCCGAGTAGATCAGCCGATGGGCGGGGTTGGAGACGGCGAGCACCGCGAACACGAGGGGGACGCCGGAGACGAGCGAGAGTCGTCGCCGCGTGAGCCAGCGGTCGTCGCCGGCGACGGCGAATCCGAAGATCGGCCAGGCGGCCCCGACGACGCCGACCCCGATCCAGAGGACGTTGTTGTACCCGAGTATCTCCGGGAGCGTCGTCGCCCGCAGCTGGAGGGCGTATGCCCACGACCAGATCGTCGCCCCCACCGCGAGCCCGGCGAAGCCGACGACCTCGGGGCCGCCGAGGCTCACCCGCCGGCGCCACAGCACGACTCCGAGCGTGACGGTCGCCGCGGCTCCGCCGAACAGCAACAGCAGCACGACGGATGTGACGAGATTCATGCGGATGGGTTCGGCGTTCGCCGACCGCGGGTCGAGATCCCGGTGGAACGAAACGCCGTATACGTGTCTGTTGCATGCGACACGCTCGTTCTACATTTAAAAATAACGCTCAGGTGCGCGCACGAGGCGAGCCCGTCCGCGGTCGCCCTCGTCCCGCGACAGCAACATCTGTGTGTGTGGGGCCGTTTATCAGGCCGGGCGACGACGCCCAGGTATGAGCGAGCGACAGCGCCGAGAGCGCGGCCGCGACGGCGACGAGGACGCGTTCGCCGGCGAGAAGGACGAGTCGCTGCGGAGCCGCGAGGTGACCGCCGGCGCCGAGCGCGCCCCCCACCGCGCGATGTTCCGGGCGATGGGGTACGACGACGACGACCTCTCCTCGCCGATGGTCGGCGTCCCGAACCCCGCGGCCGACATCACGCCGTGTAACGTCCACCTCGACGACGTCGCCGACGCCGCCCGCGGGGGGATCGAGGACGCCGAGGGGATGCCGATCGAGTTCGGCACCGTCACCATCTCCGACGCCATCTCGATGGGGACCGAGGGGATGAAAGCGAGCCTCGTCTCCCGGGAGGTGATCGCCGACTCCGTTGAGCTGGTCTCGTTCGGCGAGCGCATGGACGCGCTCGTGACGGTCGCGGGCTGTGACAAGAACCTCCCCGGGATGCTGATGGCCTCGATCCGGACCGACCTCCCCTCCGTGTTCCTCTACGGCGGGTCGATCGAGCCGGGCGAACACGACGGCCGCGACGTCACGGTGCAGAACGTCTTCGAGGGGGTCGGCACGTACGCCGAGGGGGAGATGGACGCCGACGAGCTCGACGAGATGGAGCGTCACGCCTGCCCCGGCGCGGGCTCCTGTGGGGGGATGTTCACCGCGAACACGATGGCGTCCGTCTCCGAGGCGCTGGGGATGGCGCCGCTTGGCTCGGCGTCGCCGATGGCGGAGTCCGACGAGCGGTACGACGTCGCCCGCCGGGCGGGCGAGCTCGCCCTGGAGTGCGTCCGCGAGGATCGCCGTCCCTCGGACATCCTCGGCAGGGAGTCGTTCGAGAACGCCATCGCGGTGCAGGTGGCGATGGGCGGGTCGACGAACGCGGTGCTGCACCTGCTGGCGCTGGCGGCGGAGGCGGACGTCGAGCTGGATATCACGGCGTTCGACGAGATCTCCCGGCGCACGCCGAAGATCGCCGACCTCCAGCCCGGCGGCACGCGCGTCATGCGGGACCTCGACGCCGTCGGGGGCGTCCCGGTCGTGATCCGCCGCCTGCTCGACGGCGGCTACATGCACGGCGACGCGATGACGGTGACCGGGCGGACGGTCGCCGAGGAGATCGGCCACCTGGAGGCGACGGGGCGGATCCCTCCGGACGACGAGATCGACGCGGACTTCCTCTACCCGGTCGAGGAGCCGTACAGCGAGGAGGGCGCGATCAAGGTGCTGACGGGCAGCCTCGCCCCCGACGGCGCGGTGCTGAAGGTGACCGGCGACGACGCGTTCCACCACGAGGGTCCCGCCCGCGTGTTCGAGGCCGAGGAGGACGCGATGGAGTACGTCCAGACCGGCGGGATCGAGTCCGGCGACGTGCTTGTCATCCGCAACGAGGGGCCGCGCGGCGGCCCGGGGATGCGCGAGATGCTCGGCGTCACCGCCGCCGTCGTCGGCGCGGGTCACGAGGACGACGTCGCGCTGCTGACCGACGGCCGCTTCTCGGGCGCGACCCGCGGGCCGATGGTCGGCCACGTCGCCCCCGAGGCCGCCGAGGGCGGCCCGATCGGCCTCGTCGAGGACGGCGACACGGTGACCGTGGACATCCCCGAGCGCGAGCTCTCGGTCGACGTGAGCGACGCGGAGCTGGACCGCCGCGCCGAGGAGTGGGAGCGCCCCGAGCCGGCGTACACGGGCGGCGTGTTCGCGAAGTTCGCCCGCGACTTCGGCAGCGCGGCCAACGGCGCGGTGACGAACCCGAGGGCGAAGCGGGACTGACCCGACGGCTCCCCTCGCCGCCTCGGCCGGGCTCGCTCGGCGTCCGGGGACGCCGGGAGCGGCGACGGTCGCGGACGGCGAGAGTCGCCGGCGCTTCGAGGGCCACGACCTCCCGCCACTCGCGACCGTAAAGGGGACCCGCTGGGGGCCAGCCGTGCGCGTGTGAGTCGCTCGCGACCGTGTGCACGTGAGCCGCTCGCGACCGTGTCGGCGGACGGTCGATCCGGCGAGGACGCGGCTACGGCCGTTCTGTTCGGACCTCCGATCCCGTCGCCTCGTCGCCGTCCTCCCGCGGGTGCAGCGTCTCGTGGATACCCAGCACCAGCGCCGGCACGACGACCATGAACAGGTGTTCCTCCAGCGGGATCCCGACGAACTCGACCCCGGTCCGCATCGGGATCGAGAACACGCCCACCTCCAGGGTGTACCAGTCCCAGACGTACGCGACGGGGTACAGCGCCGCGACCGTGACGGCGGCGCGCCGCAGCGTCTCCCGGCCCCGACGGACCAGCAGCGAGAGCGCGGCGGCGCCGAAGACGGCCTCCGTCGCGAGGTAGGTGTACGGCCCGAGCACGGTGATGTCCGGGAGCGGGGCACCCGCCAGGGGGCTGAAGAAGACGGCCACCAGCAGCCCCGCGAGGAAGAGGTACGCCCCACGCACGAGCAGCATCGTCGCCGTCTCCGGGTCGCGGCGGACGGCGACGGCGGCGACGGTGCCGAACGCGAGGCTCGCGACGGGCGCGCTCGGCGGGAGCACGCCCGCGACCGTCAGCGGGACGACCGCGAACAGGCCGACGCCCAGCGCCGCGGCCGCGAACCTGCGGGCCCGCGCGGGCCCCGCCGCGACCGCGACCGTGCGCTTGTCGATCGAGCGGTCGTAGGCGTAGTCCTGGGCGTCGTCGATCACCTTCACGCCCGCGAGCGTGACGACGAGCACACCCGCAACCGCGAGCGGACGTCGCGCGAGCGTCCCGGTCTGGGCCGCGTAGCCGCTCAGCAGGCACAGCCCGATGCCGACGGGGTAGCCCAGCGTCGTCGTCACGGGGTTGGTGTCGAACTGCGGCGCGTGGAGGAAGCCGATCGCCCACATCGGCGCGGCGAGCCCGACCGCGAGGGGGACCGCCGACCGCGGGACGAGCAGCGCGACCCCGGCGAGACACGCGAGAAAGCCGACGGTCGCGCCCGCGAGCCCGAGCCGACAGCCGCGCGCGGTCATCGGGTGGTCGTCGTCCTCGCCGCGGCGGTGGAAGTCGACGTAGCCGTCCTTCACGTGGGCGGTGTAGACGGCGAAGAACGCCGCGCCCGCGTGGGCGAGCGCCAGCCTCGGGTCGAACGCGCCCGACAGCGCCGCGCCGAACAGCGCCGTCGCCACCGGCGGGAGCATGAAGACGGGGTGGACCTGGGAGGCGTACGCGCGGGCAACCACGACCGGCCCGCTCCCGTGCCGGGCGAGTGACATACCCGTCAGTAGGGCGGAGCGCGATTAAAACCGAACGCCGATTCGGGGGGTGTGCATCCGGGCGGGGGGCGACGACTGACGGCCGCGGCGCCGACCGACGAGGGCCGCTCCGCCGGCGACGGTCCCGGCCCCACCCTCGACCGGCGACGGCTCACTCCCGCTGTCCGTACGCGTCGTCGAACGGTCCCTCGTCGGGCTCTTTCCGGAACAGCGTCGGGCCGGTCGCCGCGGTCCGCCGGGTGAGCGTCGCCGTCCGGAGGACGTAGGCGACGAGCAGCCCCACCGGGACGAACGCGACGGTCACGAGCAGCGACACCGCGTACGGGTAGACGGCGAGGCTCACGGTCGGCCCGCTCGCGTCGCCGTACAGGAGGACGACGAGGACGGCGGCGCCGATCGACGGGACGCCACAGAGGATCGTCAGCTGGGAGAAGCGCGTCAGCTCCCGCTGGAGGTAGACGGTCTTGAAATGGGCCTGCGCGGTGCTGAACAGCCGGAGCGCCCCGAGCAGCTCGTCGAACGCTCGCCTCGTCTCCGCCGACGACCCGGACGCGTCGTTGCGGAGGTGTCGCGCCGCGTAGTGCTGCCACTCGTTGTCGTACTCCACCGCCGCGACGAGGGCGTCGAACGCCGTGGCGTCCGCGCCGTCCAGTATGTCGTCGACCTCCCGGGTGGCCTCGATCACACCGCGGGCGTACCGGACGGTCCGCTCCGACCCGGTGTCGTCGCCGGACTCGACGGCGGAGTCGGCGAGGGCGTCCGCCCGGTCGCGGACGTGCGCCGAGAGGAGCCCGAGCAGCCGGGTGGGCGTCGCGGGCGCCGCCGGAACGTCCGTCGCGTCCTCGACATCCCGCCGGAACGACATCACGGCGTCGAACCGGTCCCGGAACTCGCCGGCGAGCGAGAACTCCTGTGAGAGGATCAGCTGGTTGACCGACACCACCAGCGTGACCAGCGAGAACGACCCCGCCACCATCCCGCCGGCGAGCCGCGAGACCGGCCCCGCATCCGCGAAGCCGACGACCCCGAGCCGGTGGACGAGGCGGAGGGCGACGAACACGGCGACCGAGAAGCCGAGCGTGACGTACAGTCGGTTCCCGTCCACCAACACCCACTCGACGAGGCGGTTCCGGGACCGGGACCTCGTCGCGATCCCGTCGTCCGGCGGGGACCCGTCGTCGCCGTTCGTGTCAGCGCTCATGACGGTTCGTTCGGCGGATCCGCCAAAGAGGGTTGTCCCGAGCGACGACGGGCCGTGCCGGTGCAGCAGGCCCTGACCGCCCGGGCGTTCGGCCCCCCCCGCCGGCGGGTGCTGCGGGCGGTCGGCGCGGGCGCCGGCGCGGTCGCGCTGGGGGGCTGTCTCGCGGCCGGCGGCCCGGACTACGAACGTCGGGCGGTCGAGCCGCGCGACGCCGACCCCCGAACGACCGAGGAGATGGCCGTCGCGGAGGCGCTCGCACAGCAGGATGCCGCGGAGGGCGCGACCTCGCTGGACTCGCTCCGGCTTCGCTCCCACGAGTACGTCGTCGCGGACGGGTACACGGGGCCGGCGGTGCGGGGGACGGTCGCCAACGAGCGGGACGAGACGGTCTCGGTCGTCGAGCTCCGGGTCCGGGTGTACGACGACGCCGGCGCCCAGATCGGCCGCTTCCTCGCCAGCACCGGCGACCTCGCCCCCGGCGGGACGTGGCGGTTCGAGGCGATCCTGTTGGCGTCGCCCGCCGATGTCGCCGCGTACGCCGCCGCCGTACTCGGCGTTCCCTGAGCGGGATCCACGGGCGTTCGGGGCGTCCACCGACTGGATGAGGAAGACGATATGGTCGCTATACACGCGGGCGAACCGGCGGGTGACGTGACAGCCGCAGAACCGACATTCCGGATGACCCGCGTCGGTGTCGAGCGGGGCCTCCATCGGCCCCACCCCGCCCCCGTCTGGTGACAGTTACACCTAGCCAGTTGGGTTGTGTCGGAAGTTTGATGGGACCGCCGAGATTCGAACTCAGGTCCTACCGACCCCATCGGCAGAGGATACCACTACCCTACGGTCCCGCACCCGAACGCAGTCGAGCGCCGTGGTTAAGCGCTTCGTTTCGCCGCCCCGCCGCGCCCGCCGATCCCGGGACGGAATCGCCCCGAACCGTCCCGGACTCATCCGTCTTCCCCGGCGTCCCGCGGCACCACTAGGTCGCCGTCGTCGCGGACAGCCATGGTCGCGACCGCCTGCCCCTCGTAGACGGCCAGCCCCTCGGCGCGTCCGATCACGTAGCCGTCGCGGTCGGACTCCACCCGTTCGATGACCTCGCCGTGGGGCGTCACCACCTCGGCGACGACGTCGCCGGCCGCGACCGCCTCGCCGACGGCGACGCGGTGGCGGACCAGCCCCGCCGACTCCGCCCGCGGGCCGACGAACCGCCGGACGGGGAACTCGACCGGTGCCGCCGGCACGTCCGCGCCCGCCGCGGCGACGCCCTCGGGAACCGAGGGGAGGAGGCCGAACTCGACGGCGGCGGCGACGACGCCGGCGACGCCGGCGCGGCGGGCCGCGGCCTCGACGACGCTGTGGCCGCCCAGTTCCGCGGTGACCGCGGGGATGCCCGCCGTGTTCAGTGCCGCGCCGGCGGTCGATCGCTGGAGCGACTGCTCGACGTACTCCTCGGCGGGGTACTCCGTCAGCACCGGGAGGCCCAGCGCCCCGGCCAGCCGGTCGAGATCCGCCGCCAGCTCCGTCGCGTCGGCCTCGCCCCGGGCGTCGCCGTACAGGACGCGGTCCCGGATGGTGAACGGCATCGAGCCGACCTGCGCGGTGTGGCAGTCGACCAGCAGGTCCGCCGAGTCGGTCAGCGCCTCGAACAGCCGCGTGTCGATGCGCTCCTGTGTCTCCGGCGGGCGCGAGGCGTCGCGGTCCGTGTCGGGGAAGTGGCGGTTCGGGTCGTCGCCGCCGTAGTAGGAGGTGCGCTCCGACCGCCGCAGGCCGGCCGGGTTGACGACGGGGACGGCGACGACCGCGCCCGCGAGGTCGGCGGCGTGGTCGGCCGCGACGCCCGCGACGTCCTGCGCGACGGCGACACCGGTCGCCTCGTCGCCGTGGACGCCGCCGGTCACCCACAGCACCGGACCGTCGTCGGCGCCGTTCACGACGGTCACGGGGAGGCGCTCGCTCCCGCCGGTCGGGAGGTCGGTCGCGTCGAGCCAGCCGTCGGCCCGCTCGCCCAGGGCGGCGCCCGCGGAGCCGACATCGAGGGTGTCGCTCACGGGCGGACCACGGGTGCCGGGTAAAAAAGCCACCAGCACCGGCAGCCGACGCGACGGCGTCGCCCCAGGTGACTGAGACGGAGTCATCGACGGGGTGGAGGTGTCGACGAAACGGCTGTGTCGACGTGACAGCCGCGCCGACGGAGCGGCCGCGCCGGGTCGTGGTCAGACCAGCACGCGCTCCAGCGACACCACCTCGCCCGACTCCGCCCCGGGGTCGCCGACGAGGCGGCCGAGGCAGACGGCCGAGCCGTTCGGCGCGTAACACGCCAGCAAGTCGCCCTCGTCGGGGTCGCCCGCGCCCACCTCTCCGGCGGCGACGACGCCGGGCGCGTACACGGGCGCGCCGTTCGCGACCTCGCGGGCGGCGGAGTCGGCGACCGTCAGCGACGGCAGGCCGGCCAGCGTCTCCTCGGCCGGCCGGAGCACCTCCCGCAGCAGCGACTCGTCGGGGTCGCCGGCGGTCACGCCGTCGCCGGACGCGTCGCCATCGGCCGCGCCGTCCACGCCGGCCGCGTCGCCGGCTGCGTCGCGACCCGTCGCGAGGGCGACGCCGTCGACCAGGTCGTGGAGGGTGTGCAGGTCGCGGTCGTCGAAGGGGTCGGTCGCGGTCCGACGGAGGTGACCCATCTGCCCGCCCGTCCCGAGCGCGAGCCCGACGTCGTGACACAGCTTCCGGACGTACGTCCCCGACTCGCAGCGGACCCGGAGCAGGACCCGGCGGTCGGTCCGGTCGAGCACGTCCAACTCGTACACCTCGCGGGTTCGCAGCCGGCGCTTCACCGCGGACTTCCGGGGCGGCTTCTGGTACAGCTCCCCCTCGAACTCGGCGACGACGCGCTCCAGGTCGGTGGGGGCCGTCCCGTGGAGTTCGAGGACGGCGACGTACTCCTTGGCGCCCGCCAGGAACACCTGCGCGAGGCGGGTCGCGTCGCCCGTGAGCGTGGGGAGACAGCCCGTCACCTTCGGGTCGAGCGTGCCCGCGTGGGCCGCGCGGTCGACGTCGAGGGCGTCGCGGACCCACGCGGCGACCTGGTGGGCGGAGGGGCCGGCGGGCTTGTCGAGGTTGACGACGCCGAAGGCGGCCAGCTGCTCGACGGTCCGGTCCGCGGGTGCCGGGCGCACGGCGCTCAGAAGTCGTAGGAGACGCCCGTCACGGGCGTCTTCCCCTCGTCGGTGTCGGGGTCGTACGAGTCGATGGCCGTCGTCAACATCCCGAGCACGCCCTCCGGCGACCACCGCGCCGTGTTGTACACGAGGTCGTAGATGGTGAGATCGGCGATGTCGATGCCGTAGTACCCCTCGTACCGCTTCGCCTCGCTGGTCTCGCGGCGCTCGGTCTCCTCGCGAACCAGGTCGAGCGACTTCCCCTCGCGGTCGGCGATGCGCTCACAGCGGACGCTCAGCG
The DNA here is from genome assembly GCA_003020945.1 of Halobacteriales archaeon QS_6_71_20. Lineage (GTDB taxonomy): Archaea > Halobacteriota > Halobacteria > Halobacteriales > Haloferacaceae > Halobaculum. Next base: position 132,759 of record PXRU01000001.1, on the reverse strand, counting down.
GGGCGTCCAGCCAGATGCGCAGGTCGGCACGGTCGCCGGCGAGCCAGCCGGCCAGCCGCGACTCCAGCAGCACGCCGTCGCGCTCGATGGCGACGTCGCGCAGGCGGCGGTCGAGGTCGCGGTCGATCTGGTCGTCCTCCTCGGCGAGCTCGTTGAACTCGACGGGAGTCATGTCGCGCTCGGCGGCCAGCTCCCGGAAGATGTCGCCCCCCGAGACGTGGTCCAAGTCGAACGCGTCCGCGAGCGCGGCCGCCGTGGTGCTCTTCCCGCTGCCCGGCGGGCCGGAGACCGTTATCAACATAGCCGTACTCCGGTACTCCGGGTCAAAAAGGCGTCCATGTCGCGGGCGTGTGGGCCGCCGTAGCGCGGTTCGGGCCGGGTCGCCGCATGGAGCCGAGCCGCCGGCCTCCGAACCGGCCTCGACTCCGGCGGCCGCTCACGGCGTGCTCCGTCCGCCGGAGAGTCGAGGCGGTCGGTCGGTCGCTTCGCTCCCTCCGCTCATGGGTCACTCCGTTCCCCGTTCGTATCGAGGCCTCCCTGCGGTCGGCCTCGTTACTCGCGCCTCGCTACTCGCGCCTCGCTGCCGTCATGGGCGGAGCGGCACGGAGACCGCTCCGCCGGAGAGCCGAGGCGCTCGTTCGCTCCCTCCGCTCACGGGTCACTTCGTTCCCCGTTCGCATCGAGGCCTCCCTTCGGTCGGCCTCGCTACTCCCGCCTCGCTAGCCCCGCCAGATGCGCCGCCTCCTCGACGACGATCTCCTCGCTCCCGAGCGTCGCGGCGTTCTCGCTGCCGGGGAGACAGAACACCGGGACCTCGCCGACGACGCCGCCGGTCGCGCGCGTTCCCACCACCATCGTCCCGATCTCCGCGCGGCTCAACGACCGGAACAGCTCGCCGAACCCGGGGAGCTCCTTGTCGAACAGCGGCGTCACCGCCTCGACGGTCACGTCGTCGGGAGTGACGCCCGTCCCGCCGGTCGTGACGACGCAGTCCACGTCGTCGCGGTCGACGAGCCGGTTCACCGCCGCCTGCACCCCGTCGAAGTCGTCCTCGATGATCTCGCGGACAATCACCTCGTCGCCGGCAGCCTCGACCGCCGACGCGATGGCGCCGCCGGCGGGGTCGTCCTCGTACCCCCGCGTGGACGACACCGTCACGACCGCGTAGCCGAGCGTGTCGAGGTCGTGGGCGTGATGGTCGTGGTCGCCACTGTGGCCGTGGTTGTGTTCGTTGTTGTGAGTATGGTGATCCTCGTGCGCGTGACCGTGGCCGGTGTCGTCGTCGCTCATGTCTCCCGCTTCCGACCCCGAGCGCTTCAACCCCGGGTTCCCAGGTACTCCCGGACGCCGTCGGCGCCGGCCCGTGCGGCCGCCCGAAGCCCGCCGAGCGCGACGCCGACGGCGCCGCCGCCGATGAGGCCGACGCCGAGGACCCAGATCACGACGGCCGTCGTCCCGGACGAAAGCGTCGCGGCGCCCGACAGCAGCGCGACGCCCGCGAGGACCGAGGCGCCGCCGCCGACGAGCAGCCGGACGACACACGAGCGGTCGGCGAGCGGACCCACCCGGAGGCGGCCCTCGCCGGGCGGGAGACCGTAGCCGACGACCGCGACGGCGTGGGTCGCCGGCGACCCGACCAGCGGGACGAGAAACAGGAGGGCGCCCGGGGTCGCGTGCGAGCCGTCCGGCGGCGGTCCCATCCGGAGGACGACCCCGGCGGCGGCGACGTGGCCGGCGAGACCGACGGCGAGCACGGCGACACGGAGGGCGGCACGGAGGCGGGGACGGTTCACGTCCGAGGTGTCGAGCGGCGGAGAATATGTCTTGTGCAGCGCCGCGCTGGGAACGTCGGAACCCTACTCCTCCCCCCGTTCGGGACGGAACAGCTCCTCGATCCGGCAGTCGAAGAACTCCGCGAGCTCGAACGCGAGCGCCAGCGAGGGGTCGTACCGGTCGCGCTCGATGCTGTTGATCGTCTGCCGCGTGACCCCCACCGCGGCCGCCAGGTCCGCCTGGCTCATGTCGCGCGTCTCGCGGCGCTCGCGCACCTCGTTGTTCATCGGCGCCGACGCAGCCATCCGTACGCGAGACCGAACACGCCGAACAGGGCGGTGTACCCGTACAGCGCACCCCACACGACCGACGGGACCGCGACGAGGTCGAGCCAGGTGACCAGCCTCGCGGCCGACGCGACGACGGGAAGCGACACCGCCGCCGCGAGCAGCGTCGCGTGGCTCGCCCGGCGTTCGATGTCACGGTCGCGCTCGTCGAACAGCGTCACCGGACTCGCCCACCAGACGGCGAGGAACCCCAGCACTCCGAGCCAGTAGGCCGCCTCCCCGACCAGCGGGTATCCGACCCGACGGAGGCCGAGCGCCGCGAGCACCCCGACGACGATCGTCCCGACCAGCAGCCGACGATACCGTCGTCGCGTCGCCACGGGCGAGCTGTCGCCGATGCCGCCGGGCTCTGTCGCGCTCTCGGTCATCGCCGCCCCCGCAGGACCGCTACACAGCCGACCCACAGGACGAACAGAGCCGTCACGGTCGCCGAGACGCCCGCGGCGAACGGCGTCCACGAGTAGTAGCCGAGACCGCTCGCGAGCACCAGCGCCGGGAACACCACCGCGCTGGCCAGCCCGAACGTCCGGATCGCGTACCCCGAGGCGGCGTTCAGCACCGCCTCGTCGCGCTCGTCGAAGCGCACGCCCCCGACCCGTGCGTACGCGACCGCCGCCAGTCCAAGCAGCGCGAACGCCCCGACGGCCGCGATCCGGGCGTCGACGACGACGAGGCCGACGTAGGCGGCCGTCGCCGCCGCCCACAGCCCCACGTACGTTCCCTTCGCCGAGACGCCCCGTCCGTTCGTAGTGTTCGCCGTCATGTGTGTCACCGCGGGCTGTAAAGCTCGCTTTACAGTAAAGCGTCCTTTACACACGATATTAAATCCACCGCCGACCCGCTCTCCCCGCCGGATCGCCGCGTGGGGAAGTGTTTACTCCCCCGGCGTGGCAGGTGGGGACACGCATGAAGGCGGTTCAGTTTTCGGAGCACGGCGACCGCGACGTGATCGAGTACGGCGACTTCCCCGACCCCGACCCCGGCCGCGACGAGGTGCTCGTCGACGTGAAGGCCGGCGCGCTCAACCACCTCGACATCTGGACCCGGAAGGGGCTCCCGGGGATCGACCTGGAGATGCCCCACGTCCCCGGCTCGGACGCCGCCGGCGTCGTCCGCGAGGTCGGCGAGGGCGTCACCCGGTTCGGGGAGGGCGACCGCGTCGCCGTCTCCGCGGGCGTCTCCTGCGGCGAGTGTGAGTTCTGCCGCCACGGCGAGCAGTCCCAGTGCGTCCGCTTCTCGATCATCGGCGAGCACCAGCGCGGCGTCCACTCGGAGCTGGCGGCGGTGCCGGCGGACAACCTCGTCCCCGTCCCGGACCACGTCGACTGGGAGGTCGCCGGCTCCGCCTCGCTCGTGTTCCAGACCGCCTGGCGGATGCTGCTGTCGCAGGGGGAACTGGGCCCGAGCGAGTCGGTGCTCGTGCTCGGCGCCTCCGGCGGCGTGGGCCACGCGGCCGTCCAGATCGCCGACCACGTCGGCGCGGAGGTGTACGCGACCGCCTCCTCCGAGGAGAAGCTGGGCTACGCCGAGGACTGCGGCGCCGACCACGTCATCGACTACGAGGCCGACGACTTCGCCGACGAGATCCGCGAGCACACCGGCCGCCGCGGCGTCGACATGGTCGTCGACCACGTCGGCGCGGCGACGTGGCACGACTCGCTGAAGAGCCTCGCGAAGGGCGGCCGGATCGTCACCTGCGGCGCCACCACCGGCGGGCGTCCCGAAACCGACATCAACCGCATCTTCTGGAACCAACTGAAGGTGATCGGCTCGACGATGGCGACGCCGGGCGAGGTCGACGACGTGCTCGAACTCGTCTGGGACGGCACCTTCGAGCCGCGGGTCCGCGGGACGCTCCCGATGAGCGAGGCCGCCCGCGCACACGAGATGATCGAGGACCGAGAGGGCTTTGGCAAGGTGGTGGTTAGGCCCGACAGTGAGCTCTGAGCGACCGGACGCGGACACCGACGCCGACGCATCCGCGGACGGCGACGGTGCCGACCGCGGGGACGCCGACCGCACGCGGGTCGTCAACACCGGCGACGGCTACGAGCGCGTTGACGAGCCCGGCGCCGCGGCGGCACCCGCAGAGGCGACCGGCGACGGCGAGGCCGACGCCGAGGAGGACGACCTGGGACGGGCGGGCTGGGTGCTCGTCGCCGTCGTCGTCCTCGCGTTCCTGGTCGTCCCAGGGATCATCTACCTCCGGCCGACCGCGCCCGGTGAACTAGGCTTCCGGTTCCTCGCAGCGATGCTCGTGTTGCCGTTCCTCCCGGCGGTGCTGCTGGGCCTGACGGCGGTGTGGAGCCTCGCCGTCGGGCGCGAATAGTCGCCGTCGGGCGATACGTTTTCGCGTCGCCGGTCCGATACGGTCGCGTATGACGACCACGCTCAGCGCGGCCCGCGAGCCCGACGACCTCCCGGCCGGCGTTCCCGGGGAGTCGACGTTCGTCGACGCGAACGGTCGGACGTTCCACGTCGTCGAGGCGGGCCCGGAGACGGGCGATCTCGTGGTGCTGCTCCACGGGTTTCCGGAGTTCTGGTACGGCTGGCGCGAGGCGATCCGCCCGCTGGTCGGGGCGGGATACCGCGTCGTCGTCCCCGACCAGCGCGGCTACAACCGCAGCGAGCGCCCCGGCTCCGTCTCCGCGTACCGGATCGAGGCGCTCTCGGCGGATGTGCTCGGGCTGATCGACGCGTACGACCGCGAGGAGGCGGCGCTCGTCGGCCACGACTGGGGCGGCGTCGTCGGCTGGTGGACCGCGCTCCACGACCCCGACCGGCTCTCGGCGTTTCTCCCGGTGAACGCCCCGCATCCCACCGTGATCCGACGGACGCTCGCGAGCGACCCGGCGCAGCTACTGCGGTCGAGCTACGCGGCGTTCTTCCAGCTTCCCCGGATTCCGGAGGCGGTGGTCCGCGCGGGCGACTGGCGGCTTCCCGTGACCATGATGCGGGAGTCGTCGATGCCCGGCACGTTCTCGACGGCCGACTTCGACCGCTACCGCGCCGCCTGGGGCCGCGAGGGCGCCTTCGCCGCGATGCTGAACTGGTACCGGGCGGCCGCGCGCTCGCGACCCGTCCCGGAGACCGACCGGGTCGAGGTGCCCACCCGCCTGATCTGGGGGGCGCACGACCAGTTCCTCAAGCGGCGGATGGCCCACGACTCCGTCGACCGCTGCGCCGACGGCCGGATGACGACGTTCCCGGAGGCGACTCACTGGGTCCAGCACGAACAGCCCGCGAAGGTCGCGGACGCGATCCTCGACGAACTCGCCTGAGACCCCGCCGGCGTTTGAGGTCGGTGCCCGGCGTCCGAAGCACGGAACCCGAACCCCGACAGAGCGCCCGTCCTGAGCCGACGGAGAACGGCCTACCGCTCGCGCTCGTCCTCGACCTCGATTTCGACGCCGTCGCCGTCCCACTCGCGCCGGCCGCGCGTGCGCTCGGCGAGGTGACGACCGCCGTCCTCGGCGACTGCGCCGCCGTTCGCCCCGTCGGCGTCCGCCGCGCCGTCCCCGCCGCCGGCCTGGTTCACCGCCCCGGGCATCATCGCCCCGGCGGCCCCGGACTCACCCTCGCCGGCCTCGGCGGACTGGCGCTCCTTGAGGTTCTGCCGGGTGAACTGCGGCTGTGCGCTGATCCCGCGCCGCTCCTTCGTGAACGAGCGGTAAAGGAAGAACACCATCGGCAGCGTCGCGACGACGATCGCCACCGAGAGGTACACGTCGAGCTGCTCGCCCCCGAACGAGTAGATGATCGCCGCCGACAGCCCGCCGACCGCCGTGAGTACGGAGTAGGCCAGCCGGCGCGCCAGCCGGTCGAGGACGCGGTTGCCGTCCTCGAGCGTGACGTTCACGTTCAGGTTCCCACGCCGGGTCGTATCGAGCACCTCCTCCAGCTTCGGCGGGACGGTGAACAGCGCCCGCGCGGTCTCTCTGGTCTGTTGTGCCGCGTCGCCGGCGAGCCGGCGGGCGGTGTCGCCCAGATACCCCTGCTCGGAGAGGTAGTCGGTCGCCACCTCGATGAAGTCGAACTCGGGGTCGAGCGTGACACACACCCCCTCGACGACCGTCGCCACCCGGAGCACCAGCGCCATGTTCTGCGGGAGCCGCAGCGGGAAGTCGTAGATGGTCGACTCCACCTGCTCGATCACCTGCTGAACGCGGTACTGCTCGATGTCCTCCCCGCGCACGTCGGCGATGGCCAGCTCCATCACGTCGGCCATCACCTCGCGGTCCGCCTCCGGGGAGAGCGTCCCCATCTCCACGAGCGCGTCGAGGATGCCGTCGATATCCTGGTTGGCGACGGCGATGTAGAAGTCGATGATCTTCTCCTGGATGAACGGGTCGACCCGCCCGGACATCCCGAAGTCGTAGAAGATGATCCGCCCCTCCGGGGTCACCGAGAGGTTCCCCGGGTGGGGGTCGGCGTGGAACACGCCGTCCTCGGCGATCATCTGGAGGTACACCCGCTGGAGCGTCGTCGCCAGCGCGGTGCGGTCGATCCCCATCCCGTCGAGCGCGGCGGTATCGGAGATCTTCGTCCCGGGGACGTACTCCATCGTGAGCACGCGCGGCCCGGACGCGCCCGCGAACGGTTCGGGGATAATGACGCGTTCGTTCCCCTCGAAGTTCGCGCGGATCTCCCGGAGGACGCGCTGCTCGCGGGCGTAGTCCATCTCCTGGTTGATCGTCTTGTCGAACTCCTCGGCGAGGTTCTCGAGCGAGAACGCCTGCCCCTGGCCGACGAACCGCGTCAGCAACGGGATCGACCACTTGATGACGCGCAGGTCCGCCGTCACCAGCTCCTCGATGCCCGGGCGGCGGACCTTCACGGCCACCTCCTCCCCCTCGTAGGTGGCGACGTACACCTGCCCGAGGCTGGCGCCCGAGATGGGCTCAGTGTCGAACTCGTCGAACACCTCGTCGACGGGGCCGAGTTCGTCCTCGATGACCGTCTTCGACTCCGCCCACGGCGCCGGCGGCACGTCGTCCTGCAGCGACGACAGCACGTCGATGTACGCCGACGGCAACACGTCGGGTCGCGTCGAGAGGATCTGGCCGAGCTTGATGAACGTCGGCCCGAGCGTGAGCAGCGTGTCCAGCAGCACCTCCGCGCGACGGCGCTGCTCCGCGGGGGAGACGTCCCGCGATCCGCCGACGATCAGGAACCGCCTGCGGTCCCTGGCGTACGCGAGGATCAGCGGCAGGAAACGGTAGCAGACGACCGGGAACCGTCGGTACGCACGCAGTGAGACCAGCGTCACCACCCGGGTTACGCGTCCGTCACCGGGATCGTGCGTTCGGGGGCGGCGGCGCGTTTCGGGAGCCGGACCGACAGCACGCCGCGGTCCATCTCCGCCTCGCCGTTCTCGTGGGTCGCGTCCGGCGGCAGCGGGATCTCGGCGTCGAGGAACAGCGGCCGGTCCTCCTCGACGTAGCTGAACTCGGCGTCGGCCGCCTTCTCGCGCCGGGCCTCGATCCGGAGCCGACTCCGCTTCAGGCTTACGTCGGTCGTGTCCGCGCTCGCGCCGGGGAGGTCGACGACGAGGAGGTACGCCTCCTCGCTTTCCACAAGGTCGGCGAACACCGGCTCGGGCAGGTCCCGGAGCGCATCGCGTAGCTTCGACATAACCGGCGTAAGGGCCGGCGCGTCGAAAAAGGCCGCGGTGACGGCCTCCCGTGGCTGTGACTCTCTCACAAGGTTTTTGCGGGCGCGGCGGGTTCGTCCGTACATGGCCGAGTCGAGCGAGGCGGACGAGCGGGAGACGGCGACCGGGACGCCCGCCGACGGCGCGGGCGCCGGCGGCGCGTCCCCCCGCGTCGATCCCGGCGCAGCGGTCGTGACGCCCCACGTGCCGGTCCCGCCGGACGCTCACGACCCCGAGGAACTGCCGACGCGGCTGCGGCCGCTGTCGGCGATACGGGCGGCAGGCGCGCGGCTCCGCGACCTCGTCGCCGGCACACGGCGACGGGGTCGGTCGGGACGCGGGAACTGAGGGCACCGCCGCTCCCGGCCGCGACGCCTCCCGTCGCACCGCCCTCCGCCGTCGCCGCTCCCCGCCGCGACGCTCCTCGCCGCCTCAGCCGTCGCCGCGAGCCGCGCCGACTGGCGGCCTTTTTACTCCGGGACCGCAAGGATGAGCCATGAGTCACGACCGGACACGCGCCGGGTTCAAGGACCGAACCCGCGTCGCCGACGCGCGCGAGCGCCTCCTCGCGGCCGTCACCCCCCACGGCCGGACGGAGACGCTCCCGCTGACCGAGGCCGACGGCCGGGCCGTCGCCGACACGACCGTATCGCCGACACCGGTTCCGGGCTACGACCGCGCCGCGATGGACGGCTGGGCGGTGCGCGCCGAGGACACCTTCGGCGCCTCCGACCGCTCGCCGACGGTGTTGTTCGCCGAGGACGACGAGGTCGGCCCGAACGGGGCCGTCCGCGTCCACACGGGAAGCGAGCTTCCGCCCGGGGCAAACGCCGTCGTCATGATCGAGCAGGCGGAGCGCGTGCCGCGGAGCGGCACGGCCGGATCGAGCGGGGAGCCGACCGGCCCGCGAGACGAGGTGGGTCGCGATGTGGAGGTGTTCGACGCCGTCGCCGAGGGCGAGAACGTCGGCCCGACCGGCGAGGACGTCGTCGAGGGGCAGACGCTGTACGAGCCGCCCCACCGGCTTCGCCCCTCGGATCTCGGCCTGCTGAAGTCCGTCGGCATGACCGAGGTCGAGGTGGCCGAGCGCCCCCGCGTCTCCGTGATCCCGACCGGCGAGGAGCTGGTCGACGCCGACCCCGAGCCGGGCGAGGTGATCGAGACGAACGGGCTCACCGTCTCCCGGCTGGCCGAGCGCTGGGGCGCCGACGCCACCTACCGCGACATCGTCACCGACGACGAGGACGCGCTCCGCGAGGCGGTCGAGCGCGACCTCGACCACGACGCCGTCGTCACGACCGGCGGCTCCTCGATCGGCGAGCGCGACCTCATCCCCGAAGTGGTCGAGGAGCTGGGCGAGGTGCTCGTCCACGGCGTCGCCCTCAAGCCGGGCCACCCCGTCGCGCTCGGGCTCGTCGAGGGGACGCCCGTGATCATGCTGCCGGGCTACCCGGTCGCGTGCATCGTCAACGCCGTCCAGTTCCTCCGCCCCGTGATCCGGGAGCTGGGACGGCTCCCGCACGACCCGCACCCGACGCGGCGGGCGACGCTCGCCCGGAAGGTGTCCTCCGAGCCCGGCGTGCGGACGTTTGCCCGCGTGCGACTCTCGGCCCCCGAGGACGGGACCGACGCGGGTGACGGCGACGACGCCGGCGACGCTCCCGCGACCGAGGCGACGCCGACGCGCGCCTCCGGCTCGGGGATGCTGTCGTCGGTGGCGCTGGCGGACGGCTGGGTCGTCGTCCCCGAGTCCCGCGAGGGGCTCGACGCCGGCGAGGCCGTCGACGTCCGGCTGTGGGAGGTGGCCGAATGAGCGACCGCAAGGAGTTCCGCGACCTCGCGGAGCCCGACGAGGCCCACGAGGCGATCGCGTCGCTGGACCCGTCGCCGGCGCCGGAGACGGTGCCGCTGCGGGAGGCGCGCGGCCGGGTGCTCGCCGAGCGGGTCGACGCCAGGATCGACGTGCCGGGGTTCGACCGCGGATCGATGGACGGCTACGCCGTTCGCGCGCGCGACACGTTCGGCGCCGACGAGGCCGACCCCGCGGTCCTGGAGCCGGTCGGCGCCGTCCACGCGGGCGCGGAGCCGGACGTGACGGTCGAGCCGGGCACCTGTGCGGAGATCTCCACGGGCGCGGTGATGCCCGACGGCGCCGACGCGGTCGTGATGGTGGAGCGGACGAGCGAGGTGACCGGCGGAGACGGCGACGTCGACGCCGTCGAGGCCCGGGGACCGAACTCACGGCCCGCGAGGTCGGCCTGCTCTCGGCGCTCGGGGTGAGCGAGGTCCCCGTCCGTCGGCGGCCGCGGGTGGGGATCATCTCGACCGGCGACGAACTCATCCGGCCGGGCGAGCCCCTGGAGAGCGACGCCGGACAGATCTACGACGTCAACAGCTACGCCATCGCGACGGCCGTCGAGGAGGCCGGCGGCGTCGCGGAGCTCTACCCCCACGCGGGCGACGACTACGAGGAGATGGAGCGGCTGCTCGTCGAGGCCAGCGAGGAGTGCGACCTGGTGTTGTCGTCGGGCTCCACCTCCGCGTCCGCCGTGGACGTGATCTACCGGGTGATCGAGGAGCGCGGCGAGCTGCTCCTCCACGGCGTCTCGGTCAAGCCCGGCAAGCCGATGCTGATCGGCCGCGTCGGCGACGCCGCGTACGTCGGCCTCCCGGGCTACCCCGTGTCGGCGCTGACCATCTTCCGCACGTTCGTCGCGCCGGCGGTGCGGCGCGCGGCCGGCGAGCCCGAGCCCCGGACGGCGACCGTCGCCGGCCGGATGGCGGTGCGGGAGCGCTACTCGGAGGGACGGATGCGACTGATGCCCGCCGGCCTCGTGGAGCGCGGGCCGACGGGCTCGGACGGAGCCGGCGACACGGCCGGGGAGACGCTCGTGTACCCCGTCGACAAGGGGTCGGGCGCGACGACGAGCCTCGTCGAGGCCGACGGCGTCGTCGTCGTCGACCCCGACACCGAGTACCTCGCGGCGGGCGAGTCCGTCGAGGTGCGGCTGTTCTCGCCGGACGTGCGCGCGCCGACGCTGCTGGGCGTCGGCGAGGACGACCCCGCGCTCTCCCGGCTGCTCGACCGGATCGACCGCCCGCGGTACCTCCCGCTTGGCTCCCGCGAGGGGCTCCGACGGCTCCGCGACGGCGTCCCCGACGTCGCCGTCACCGCCGGGCCGACGAGCCGCGACCCCGTCGCCGCGCCGGACCCGACCGGCGACGCCGAGCCGGCCGCCGCGGAGCCGGTCGCCGAGTGGACCCGCGAGTGGGGACTGATCGTCCCCGCCGGCAACCCCGACGGCGTGGCCGGCCCGGCGGACCTGGTCGACCGCGATCTCCGGTTCGTGAACCGCGACGCGAGCGCCGGACTGCGCACCAGCCTCGCGAACGCGCTCGCGGACCTGGCCGAGGAGCGGGGAGTCACCCGCCGCGAGGCGACGGAGGCGGTCGACGGCTTCGACCGCGCCGTCCGCGCCCACGAGTCGCCCGCCCGGCGGGTGCTCGCGGGCGGCGCCGACGCCGGCCTCGGCCTGCGCGCGACCGCCGCACGGCTCGACACGGGGTTCGTCCCGCTGGGGACCCAGCGGGTCCGCGTCCACGCGAACCCGGCGCGGGTCGACAAGCCGGGCGTCGCCGCGCTCCGCGGGGCGGTCGCCGACGGCGACGACGTGTTCGACGCCCTCGCGGGCTACGGACGCGACTGAGCGGGCGCGGCCGCGGTCGTGTTCGCGGCGCTGCCGGTCGAGCACGCCGTCGGCGTCTCCCTCGCCCGGCGACGACAGCCGGGGTGGGGGGCGGCGTCGCGGTCGCGGCGGCTACGGCGACGGCGCGGCCTTCTGGAGGGCGGTCTCGGCGATGTTGCCGCCGTAGTCGGCCGACCGCGAGACGGAGTCGACGATCAGCCCGAGCAGCTGGGCCCGCGCGGGGTCGAGTTCGCGCAGCAGCTCGTCGATCTCGCGGGCGCGCTCGTCGACGCCGAGCACCGCGCCCCGGGCCTCGTTGGCCAGCTCCGTCGCCGTCGCGCTGTCCTCGGCGAACAGCGCCTCCATCCCCCGGTCGACGACGCCGCGGGCCTCCTCGTCCCGCCGTCGGCCGTCGGCGCGCTCGCGTCGGCGATCTCGCTTCCCTCGTACAGTTCGAGGGTGATGTGGGCGATCTTCGTCGCGTGGTCGGCCACCCGCTCCAGCTGGCGGGCGCTGGAGTGGTAGTCGAAACACACCTCCCGGGAGAGACCGATGTCCTCGGCGGCCTTCGGCGTCCGCAGCGTCGCCCGGAAGATGCGGGAGACGACCATGTACAGCCGGTCGACGTCGTCGTCCCGCTGGATCACGTCCCGCGCCATGTCCTCGTCGCCGTCCGCGAGCGCGTCGACGGCGTCCTCGAGCATCGAGACGGCGATGAGCCGCATCCGGGTGACCGCGTTGTGGATCGACAGCTCCGAGGAGTCGAGCAGGTCCCGCACGACGACGCGGTCGCGCGTCTCCTCGAGCACCTCAAGTCCGACGAGGCTCTGGACGGCCCCCCGGATGCTGCGGCGCTGGTCGTTGGTGATCCGGCCAGCCTCCAGGGCGATGACGTCGAAGCCGGAGACGTACATCGTCATCACCGCCCGCGTGAGCTGGTCGCCCGAGAGGTCGCCGATGTCCAGCGTCCCTTCCGTGCGCTCCTCGTCGCTCACGGGGGTGAGGAACAGCGAGTCCCCCTCCGGGTAGAACTCGACCTCGGTCCCCGCGCTCACGTCGTTCTCGGTGGCCCACTCTTTCGGGATCGATACGGTGTACGTCGACCCGCCGGTCACCTGCACCTTGCGCGTTTCGACCATCGTAGCTAGCGTCGGACCGAACGGAACGTAAATCTACCGGGATTCTATATATCCGTCCGAATATCCTCGAACGAGGGTCGATACGCCGCCGATCCCGACCGACGATCGACTCTCTCGGTAGATACGATTACACCCCACGATCTCCACGGTGCCGTTCAGTTTGGCTCACGAAACCGAATTCGGCCGGCGGCCCGATCCGGATCATACGTTCACACAGTATATCTATATATCTCTCATAGTAGAGTACTTACGTTCCTCGTGGGTCAAACTCAGTGATGGCAGATCACTCCGACTCCGCGACTCGACGCGCCTTCGTGACCGCTGCAGGATCGGCCGGTGTCGTCGGCCTCGCCGGCTGTACGAGCGACTCGGGCGGCTCCGGTGGCGGGTCGGACGGCGACTCCGAAGGCGGGTCGAGCGGCTCCGGGAGCCTCTCCGGCGACGTGCGTGTTTCGGGCAGCAGTACCGTCTATCCGATCGCCCAGGAGATCAGCCGTCAGTTCGCCGAGGACCATTCCGACGTGGGGTTCAACCTCACCCGCGACGGGAGTTCGGGCGGCTTCGAGAACGTCTTCATCCCCGGCGACAGCGACATCAACAACTCGAGCCGTCCGATCTCCGAGGAAGAGGTTCAGCGGTGCCGCGACACCGGCTTCGAGCCGGTCGAGTTCTTCGTCGCCCAGGACGCGCTCACGATCGTCGTGAACAACGACAACGACTGGGTCGACTCCATCTCGATGGCGGACTTACAGACGATCTGGTCGCCGGAGACCGCCCCGGAGCTGTGGTCGGATGTCAACGCCGACTGGCCCGACGAGCCGTTCGACCTCTACGGCGCGGCGACCACCTCCGGGACCTTCGACTACTTCACCGAGGCCGTCGTCGGCGAGGAGGACACGATCCGCGAGGACTTCGAGGGCACCGAGGAGGACAACAGCATCGCGCAGGGCGTCTCCGGAAACGAGTACGCGTTGGGCTACCTCCCGTTCGCCTACTACACGAACAACCCCGACAGCGTGAAGGCACTGAGCGTCAGCCAGGACGGCGGCGATCCGGTCGAAGCGAGCCTGGAGGGCGCAAAGAGCGGGGACTACCCGCTCGCGCGGCCGCTGTTCTTCTACGCGAACATGAACAAACTACAGGAGAAGACCCACCTGCAGGAGTTCATCCGCTTTTACGTCAACGAAGCGGACGAGGACTACATCGCCGACGATATCGGGTACGTCCCGAGCAGCGAGCAGATGGTCGATGACAACCTCGCGAACCTCGAGGCGGGGATCGAGGGCGAGTACGAGTGGAGCGCCTGAGGTGACTGTCACTCGGCGTAGCGACCGAAGAGGAACGCTGATTACACCCCTCACGCTGTATCCAACCACATGAGCACCGAACCGGAGCGCGGGGGCGAGACGCTCCAGCGACACGGGTTCGTCGTTCGAAAGGAACGGCTGTACGGCCGTCTGATCGCGCTCAGCGCCCTTCTGACGATCCTCGTCACCGTCGGGATCGTCCTGGCGCTTTCGGGGCGGGCGCTCACATTCTGGTCCGAGGTGTCGCCGATCGCGTTCTTCACCGGAACCCAGTGGAGCCCGATCATCAACGGGAGCTACGGCGTGCTCCCGCTGGTCAGCGGGACGTTGATCGTCACGGTCGGCTCGGCGGTGATCGCGCTGCCGACCGGGCTCGCGGCGGCGATCTACCTGAGCGAGTACGCCAGTTCGCGAGTGCGGTCGTTTCTGAAGCCGGCCCTGGAGATCCTCGCCGGCGTCCCCACCGTCATCTACGGCTACATGGCGCTCGTGTATATCACGCCGCTCATCGACGCCGTGCTTCCGATCTCGGTCCCGCTGGTCCCCGCCGGCGTTCCGGTCCTCCCGGAGTTCGCCCTCGTCGTCCCATCGCTGCGGACGTTCAACGCCCTGTCGGCGAGCATCGTCGTCGGGATCATGATCATCCCGATGGTATCGTCGATCAGCGAGGACGCGCTGAGCGCGGTGCCCGACAGCCTCAGAGCGGCCGGATACGGGCTCGGCTCGACGAAGTTCGACGTGTCGACGCGGATCGTCACCCCGGCGGCGACCTCGGGGATCGTCGCCTCGTACGTGCTCGCGCTCTCGCGGGCCATCGGGGAGACGATGGCGGTGACGATGGCGATGGGAATGAGCCCCCGGATGCCACGGGTCCCGAACGTCCTGCGTAACCTCTCGGAGTCGGGGCAGACGATGACCGCCGCGATGGTCCAGATCGCCGGTGCCGACTCGCTGGGCGGGATCACCTACGAGGCGATGTTCGCGCTCGGAATGACGCTGTTCGTCATCACGCTCACGATGAACGTGCTCGCCGAACTCGTCAGACGGCGGTTCAGGGAGGCGTACGAGTAATGGCGACCGAGGACACCACCGTCGGCGGGCTCGGAGAGGCGAGCGACCTCCGACTCAAGCGGCTCAAGGGGGTGCTGTTCGAGGTCGGTCTCGTCGCTGCGACGCTCGTCGGAATCCTCTCGCTCGTGGTCCTCTTCGGGTATATCGCGTTCGACGCCGTCCGACCGCTCACCGCCTCCACCCGGTGGTATCTCCTCTACCTCGGCGTGCTGGTCGCGCCGACGGCGGCATATACGCTGTACGCGCGGCGCGAGCCGGCAGTCAGGGAAGCGAACGCGCGGGCGTTCGCGGTCGTCCTCGGGGCGCTCGCCGCGAGCGCCACGGTGTACGTCGTCGCCGAGTCGGTCAGCCCGTACGACGTGTTGATCTACGCCGCGTTCGGGGGGGTCCCGCCCCTGGCCGTGGCGGCGTATGCTCGCGTCTCCGGAGAGAACGCCTACACCGGACCCATGATCCCGGTGTCGATCCTCGTCGGACTCGCGGTCGGCGGACTCGCGTACCCGGTCGTCCGGCCGTCGGTCGGCGTTCTCGCCGCGTGGATCGCCTACGTCGGGTTCGTCACTGTCCCCGTCGCGGCCCTCCTCGGGGCGTTCGTCACCGACCGTCGCACCCTCCGTGACGGCGCGGCCGCCGCCGCGGTAGTGTTCGGCGGCGCGCTCGCGGTCGCTGCCGGGGGGATCGTGACGGGCGTCGACACGGGCGTCGACCCGTCGCTGTGGGTCGTCCTCTTCTCGACCGGAGTCGTTCCGGTGGCGTCCGTCGCCGGATGGACGATCCGACGAACCCCCGAGGGACGGGTCGGCCTGCTCGGCCCGGTCGTCGTCATCGGCGGCGTCCTGCTCGGCGCGACGCTCGAACGACAGCTCGGGGTCGACGGCCTCGACGCCTATCTCACGCCGACGCTCCTCCTCCAGTCCTGGGACGGCCTCAACGCAAGCAACGCGGGAGTCTACCCCCAGGTCGTCGGGTCGATCGTCGTTGTGGGGTTCATGACGGTCATCGCGTTCCCGATCGGGATCGGGGCGGCGATCTACTTGGAGGAGTACGCCCCTGAAAGCGGCTGGCGCGGCCGGCTCGCGTCGCTTCTGGAGGTGAACATCTCGAACCTCGCGGGCGTCCCGTCGGTCGTGTACGGCCTGCTCGGGCTCGCACTGTTCCGGAACGCGCTCGGGTTCGGCACCGGGGTCGTCATCGCGGCCTCGGGAACGCTCGGCCTGCTCATCCTCCCCATCGTCGTCGTCTCCGCACAGGAGGCGATCCGGTCCGTCCCCGACTCGCTCAGGCAGGCGTCCTACGGCGTCGGTGCGAGCCGCTGGCAGACGCTTCGGAACGTCGTCCTCCCGGATGCGGTTCCCGGAATCCTGACCGGGACGATCCTGGCGCTCGCCCGGGCGATCGGCGAGACCGCCCCGCTGGTCATCGTCGCCGTTGCGACGACGACGTACTCGCCGCCGACGGGGCTGTTCTCCAGCGCCACCGCGCTCCCGCTGCAGATCTTCGCCGCCCACAGCAACGCCAGGCCGTCGTTTCGTCACGGGGTCGTCCCCGCCGCGGGAGTCGTCCTCCTGACGCTGATGCTGCTGATGAACGCGACGGCGATCGTCCTGCGAAACAGGTATCAGAGTGAGCGGTGATCTTCAACCATGACTGACGGAGACACATCGACCGACGAGATGGAACCGGACGGCGGCGGCACCGCGGCCGACCCGTCGACGGAGATGGCGATCGAGACGGATATCAGCGAGAGCGTGAGCGGGAACGACCACGTTCGGGAGGCCGAAACCCTCGTCGAGGCGCGAGGGGTGAGCGTCTACTACAACGACGAGCGGGCGCTCGACGATATCACGATGGAGATCCCGCGCAACCGCGTCACCGCGATGATCGGGCCCTCCGGCTGCGGGAAGTCGACGTTCCTCCGGTGTATCAACCGGATGAACGACATGATCGACGCCGCCCGCGTCGAGGGCGACCTCTTCCTCCGCGGGAAGAACGTGTACGACGCCGACGTGGACCCGGTGGCGCTGCGCCGCCGCGTCGGGATGGTGTTCCAGAAGCCCAACCCGTTCCCGAAGTCGATCTACGACAACGTCGCCTACGGGCTGGAGATCCAGGGGATGGAGGGCGACTACGACGCGATCGTCGAGGAGTCGCTGAAGCGCGCGGCGCTGTGGGACGAAGTGAACGACCAGCTCGACACCTCGGGACTGGACCTCTCGGGCGGGCAACAGCAACGCCTCTGTATCGCCCGCGCCATCGCGCCGGACCCGGAGGTACTGTTGATGGACGAGCCGGCCTCCGCGCTGGACCCGGTCGCCACCTCGAAGATCGAGGACCTCATCGACGACCTCGCCGAGGAGTACACGGTCGTCATCGTCACCCACAACATGCAGCAGGCGGCCCGGATCTCCGACAAGACGGCCGTCTTCCTCACCGGGGGAGAGCTCGTCGAGTTCGACGACACCGACACGATCTTCGAGAACCCCGACTCCCGGCGCGTCGAGGACTACATCACCGGGAAGTTCGGGTAGCGCCCCGCGGGCACCGTCGGGGCCGCGAGCGCCGCGTCACCCCCCCAGTCGCCGTCAGTTCTTGCCGTCTCGCCTCCCGGAGCGGCGCGGCCACCGGTCGGGGTGGGATCGCTCCCGCACTGCGCCGGCAGTCGCCGTGTCGAAGTCACCGACCGCCCGGCGATACACGGCTGTTGGTAGGTCCAGCCGGGTAATGATCTCGGCGTCGACCGCGGTCACACGCGCTCCTCCTCGCGTCGGGAGCCGGCGCTGGCCGCGCTGCCCTCGCCGAGTGCGGCCTCCACTCGACCCGCGGCTCCGAGGAGCCACCGGAGCAGTCGTCCGCCGAGCCACAGCACGACGGCGCCGCCGACCGCGAGCGCCGGGAGGAGAGGAAACTCCATAGTCGTGTCAGCGGACGCGCCGGAGGGGACTGAACGCTGCTATGAGCGGTGGCCTCCGCTCCGTAGCGATACGGAGACGTATGTGGTGAGTATAGCCGTCCAGACCCGCGGAACACGGGGATCACGCCCGCGGAACACAAACCCTTACCACCGACGCCGAGGGATTCGTGAGTATGCCGCGCAAGCAGTATCAGGAACGCCTCGCGGACCTCCGCGAGGACGTCCTCTACATGAGCGAGATCGTCGCCGAGCGCCTCCGGATGGGGATGGACGCGCTCGCCGAGAAGGACGAGGAGCTGGCCAACCGCGTCATCGAGGAGGACGTGGAGGTGAACCGGCTGTACCTCGAACTGGAGCAGGACTGCGTCGACCTGCTGGCCCTCCAGCAGCCGGTCGCGGGCGACCTCCGTCTCATCGCGGCGACGTTCAAGATCATCACCGACCTCGAACGCATCGGCGACCTCGCGACCAACCTCGGGGAGTACAGCCTCCAGGCCGAACGCGACGTGTTCCCCGACGTCGACATCCAGCGCATCGGCGACGCGACCCTGGAGATGCTCGACGACGCCATGCGCGCGTACGCCGACGAGGACGTCGGGCGCTGCTACCGGGTGTCCGACGACGACGACGAGATCGACGCGCTGTGTGAGGACGCGAGCAGCGCGGTCGTACGCGACCTCATCGAACGCGAGAGCGCCACGGAAGACGACATAGAGCGGCTGATGGCCGACGTCTCCCGACTCCTGCTTACGATCCGCGACCTCGAACGCGTCGGCGACCACGCGGTCAACATCGCCGCCCGGACGCTGTACATGATCGAGAACGATGACGAACTCATCTACTAGTCGACCACTTTCCACGGGGGCCTCGCGCGCCTGCGACGCGCTCGACTCCGGTTAAAACCCGTTCATGCCAGAAGGCCGCTCGTTCGGTCGCTTCGCTCCCTCACTCGCGGTACAACCGCTGACGACCCCGCCTACAGCTATGAAATCTTCCTGATCCACGTGGATCCACAGTGCCGCTTTCGTTACTCCTGATACGGGTACCTTTGGTTTTGGAAATTGTGTTAGCGAGCCATTGATCGAACCAGCCGATAGGTACGTGCTGCCTATTGACCGTCGAAAGTCCTACCAGTTCGAAATGATGTTTGGAACGGCGTGCAAGATGGAGGGCGCGAATGTCGAACAAGTCTGAGTGTGATCAATACGAAGAATTGAACACTCAGTGCAGCGGTTGGCCGTATTCGTGACCATTCTGAATTCCAGAAATAATTACAGCGTCAATTACTTTGCACCCGGATTCCATTGGCCGAATAAGACGAATGTCTGAGCCGGCACCGGCGGATGATGATCTCGGTGACCTCGGGCCGCCGGAGTATCTTCTATATCGGGTGGCTGCGGAACGTCACGAGCAGGACGGTCGTGAGACGGGGCGGACCCGTATCCACAAACTCTGCTGTTTAGCTGATCGGCTGTTAGCGCAGGAATATGACCGGGAAGTCTGTCTGCCGAAGTACTGGTACAAGTACGGCCGTACTATCTCTGAATCTCATCTGAATACAGCGGTCACGTATAGTCCCAACGCGAATCACTTTGGTGGACAGGCGTACTATCCAGCCGACCAAGTCAGCGAATCCGACTTCGACCACCTATCAGAAGACCTCAAAGACGACATCTACAATGCGGTTCAGTCCGTAGTTACTGAACACGGTGACAAAACAGCTGAGGAACTGGAAGAGTACCAGTACCAGAACTTTGCGCCCGACGGTTTCGTTATCGCATATGCTGATTTGCGGTGGTACTTAAATACGGTTTCGCAAGACGAAGACCAGCATAGGCTGAGCCGATTCGTTGCCCCCGATGAGAAGACCCACATCGAAGAACTTCTAGACGAGATGCTGGCGAACTTTGACGAGGAGCGTTACTCGGAAATCCACGATATCTACCTTGATTGGGACGATACGATGCGCCTGTTGGTCGATATCGGGCGAAGCCCGAGAGAACTCCATGACTTTATAGAGACCTTCATTGAGGGGGCCGCACGAATCATTCTCCGCTTTGAGGAGCACTCGAATATTGATTCAGAGGCGCTCGAAGACTGGCACGAACAGAAGGAAAAAGTGTGCAAAGATCTCCAGAGCCGGGTATCACAGAAGCGAAAGGAAGCCCTCTCAGAAAGACAGTCCACCCCAGCTTTAGACAGCGTCGCTGACTCGTACAATACGACTATCTCTGAGGAGCTAGACGACCTATAGAATGGCAGATAACGCCTTTCTCGACAAGGGAGTCATTCTCGGTTTCTGTTTCTTTACTGACCCTCACCATAGAGAATGTAGGACGTACTTGTTTAGTGGCGAAACAGAGTATTTCGCTACGGAACAGGTTGAGAATATCTTCCGAAATGCGAAGGACTCAATTATCGAGGAGCACCGGAGCGGGGTTCTCCGGAACATCCAACAGGTGAAGGTCAATTACGAAGGGGAGCTAAGTGAGAGTGATATTGAGGAGATTCAGTCGGAAATAGACCGGAATGAAAATTCGGCATGGAGGTATTTAGAGGATTTCTACGACGATAAAGCCGGAAGAAGTGTCTACGAGGTCACCGATGAATTGCGAGAGGTAATTCGTGAGATCGAACAGCGAGCCGAGGCGCGAAAGGAGACGCTCTACTCAACGTTCCAAGGCTGGCTGAGGATTAGTTCGCACGAATCGGTACAGGACGAATTGACTCAACTCCGGATTCAAGACGAGGAAGATTTCTGGATTGTGATCGATGCTCACGATGTCGCCGCAAACGTGTCGGGAGATACAGAGATAGCGACAACGAATCCAGCAGAGTTCGCTGATGACCAGATCAAAGAGGAAGTCTTAGCAGCAACAGCCATCGATGGTATTCAGTTAGTGTTTGTTTCGATGGATTATTCGCCATCAGCACTCAGGAACAATTCCAGTGACGGCAGCGTTCCGACGGACGTATCTGGAGACGATGTCTGACCAGTTCAAGCACCAAGTCCGTAACGCGTTCCACCGCTGAATTTCGGTGGGAGGAGCGATCTAAGTGCGCACGCGTAGTAGGTATTTACTAATTCCAAAATGAAACAAACACCTCGTCGTGCTGCATAGATGTTCTGTATCTATCGGTGTTCTCCGTGTGGGTTGTCCGCTGAAGGTTCTGGCCGACAATCAGATCGGAGCGCGACGGTCGAGCAGCTTCTGTCACCAGCAGTTGTACCGCGAGTGAGGGAGCGAAGCGACCGAACGAGCGGCCTTTTGTCATGAACGGGTTTTGACGGGGGTCGAGCGCCCCGGAGGGGCGCGAGGCCCCCGTTAAAAGAGGTTCATTGGAAGCCGATCCGCCCGCCGCGATCGGTACGGAGGCTGTCCGTGCCGCCGCCCTTGAACTCCTCCTCGACGTTCTCGTAGTAGTCGAGGATCGCGTCGGAGATGGTCGGCCGGACCGACTCGATCGCGCGGTCGAAGTGGCGCATGTTCACCGCCTCGGCGGCGTCGTCCTCGCGCAGCGCCTCGATGGCGGCCTCGCGGGCGATCGACTCCAGGTCGGAGCCGACGTAGCCGTCGGTGCGCTCGGCCAGTTCACGCAGGCTCACGTCCGGCGACAACGGCGTGTCGCCGGTGTGGATCTTGAGGATCTGTTCGCGCCCCTCCTCGTCGGGCTGGCCGACCATCACGAGCCGGTCGAACCGCCCCGAGCGGATGAGCGCGGGGTCGATCATGTCCGGCCGGTTCGTCGCGCCGATCACCATCACGTTGCCCATCTCCTCGAGGCCGTCAAGCTCGGTGAGCAGCTGGTTGACGACGCGCTCGGAGACGTTGTTCCCCATCTCCTGCCCGCGGCTGGGCGCCAGCGAGTCGAGCTCGTCGAAGAAGATGATCGTCGGCGCCACCTGGCGGGCCTTCCGGAACGTCTGCCGGATCGCCTTCTCGGACTCGCCGACCCATTTCGACAGCAGCTGCGGGCCGCGCACCGAGATGAAGTTCGCGTTCGTCTCGTTGGCGACGGCCTTCGCCATCAGCGTCTTCCCGGTGCCGGGCGGCCCGTACAGCAACACCCCCTTCGGCGCCTCGATCCCCATCCGGTCGAACTTCTCGGGGGTGGTGAGCGGCCACTCGACGGCCTCCTGCACCTGCTGTTGGGGCTCCTCGAGTCCGCCGACGTTCTCCCAGGTGACCTTCGGCAGCTCGACGAGCACCTCTCGCATCGCCGAGGGCTCCACCTCCGCGAGCGCGCCGCCGAAGTCGTCCCGCTTGACGATCATCCGGTCGATGAGGCTCGGGGGGATGTCCTCCTCGTCGAGGTCGATCTCCGGGAGGTAGCGCCTGAGCGCCTTCATCGCGGCCTCCTTCGTGAGGCTCTCGATGTCGGCGCCGACGAAGCCGTGCGTCTCGTCGGCCAGCCGGTCCAGGTCCACGTCGTCGGACAGCGGCATGCCGCGGGTGTGGATTTGAAGGATCTCCTTGCGGCCGACCTCGTCGGGGACCCCGATCTCGATCTCGCGGTCGAACCGGCCCGGCCGCCGGAGCGCGGGGTCGACGCTGTCGACGCGGTTGGTCGCCGCGATGACGATCACCTGGCCGCGCGTCTCCAGGCCGTCCATCATCGTCAGCAGCTGGGCGACGACCCGGCGCTCGACCTCGCCGGTAACGTCCTCGCGCTTGGGCGCGATGGAGTCGAGCTCGTCGATGAAGATGATGCTCGGGCTGTCGTCTTTCGCGTCCTCGAAGATCTCCCGGAGCTGCTGTTCGGACTCGCCGTAGTACTTCGAGATGATCTCGGGGCCGGCGATCGAGAAGAAGGAGGCGCTCGTCTCGTTGGCGACGGCCTTCGCCAGCAGCGTCTTCCCGGTGCCGGGCGGACCGTGGAGGAGGACGCCCTGCGGCGGCTCGATCCCCAGCTTCTTGAAGATCTGGGGGTGTTTCATCGGCAGCTCGACCATCTCGCGGACGCGCTGGATCTCCTGCTGGAGGCCGCCGATGTCCTCGTAGGTGATCCCGCCGCCGGTCTTCTCGAACCCGGAGATGGGCTCCTCGCGCAGTTCCACCTCGGTGTCCTCGGTGATGAGACAGACGCCCTCGGGCTCGGTGTCGACGGCGATCAGCGGGATCGCCTGCCCGGGCGACCGCATGAACGGGTGGTTCGTGCTCGACATCACCGGGACGATGTCGCGCTCGACGACCGGCCGCTTGAGGATCTGCCGCTTCACCATCCCCGCGGCGTCGGAGCCGAACTGCACGGACGCCTCCTCGGGCGGGGCCAGCGTCAGCGACTCGGCCTTCTTCCCCTCCGCCTTGCGGATGGTGACGCGCTCGCCGATCCCCACGTCGGCGTTCTGGCGCGTGAAGCCGTCGATGCGGACGGTGTCGGTGTTCCAGTCCTGCCGGTCGGCGCGCCACACCTTCGCGGCGGTCGTTTCTGCGCCCTCGATCTCGATGATGTCGCCCGGGGAGAGCTTCAGGTGCAACAGCGTGTCCGGGTCGAGGCGGGCGATCCCTCTGCCGGAGTCGTTCGGGTACGCCTTCGCGACTTCGAGTTGAACTTCATTCATGATGTGGTGAGGGGGTGGACGTGTGCAGTACGTCCGTCCGGGCGGGGGTTAAGCCCTCCGGCGCTCGCCGTGTCGCCGGGACGCGGCCGTCGGTCCGCGTCCGCCCGGAGGCGGGACGTGCGAAACCATCGCACGGTACGGAGGCCCGCCTCAAAACACCACCGGCGAGCCCCCGGCGCGTGGCGGTAGCGACTTGCCGCTGCGCGCCGACGGTCGGGACGTGCGAACCATCGCCTTCGACGGCCGGATGGGCGCGGCCGGCGACATGCTCCTGGCCGCGCTCGTCGCGGCCGGCGCTGACCCCGAGGTGCTCGCGCCCGTCGAGGACGCCCTGCCGGTCGAGTACGAGTTCGACGCGGTCGAGCGAAACGGCATCGCCGCCACCGCGGCCCGGATCCGACACCGCGAGGCCGCGGCGAACGACGAGGGGACCGACCGCGGAGCCGACAGCGACGGACACCACTACGATCGCTCATACAAAGACCACTCACACGATCACTCCCACGATCACGTCGGTCACGGCGCGGAGGGTCACGGGCCGCAGCGCACGTACGCCGAGGTGGTCGAACTGGTCGAGGGGATGGCGGTCCCCGAGTCGGTCCGGGCGGACGCGCTGGCGACGTTCGAGATCCTCGGCGAGGCGGAGTCGTCGGTCCACGGCACCGACCTCGACGACACGCACTTCCACGAGGTCGGCGCCGACGACGCGGTCGCGGACGTGGTGGGGGCGTGTCTCCTCTTCGACGATCTCGACCCCGATCGGGTGGTGACGACGCCGCTCTCGACGGGCGGGGGCGAGGTGGAGTTCAGCCACGGCGTCTACCCGGTCCCCACTCCCGCGGTGATGGAGGTCGCCGAGCGCGCCGACTGGTCGCTGCGGGGCGGCCCGGTCGACGCCGAACTGCTCACGCCGACGGGCGCGGCGATCCTCGCCCGGTTCGCCGACGGGGTCGACCGCCTCCCCTCGCTCCGGGTCGCGGACTCCGGCTACGGCGCGGGCGGGTGGACGTTCCCGGACCGGCCGAACGTGCTCCGGGCGGTGGTGGGGGAGACCGAGCGCGGCGACCTCGTCCGCGACGACGTGACCGTTCTGGAGACGACGCTCGACGACGCCGCCCCGGAGCTGCTCGGCGGGCTTCAGGAAACGCTGGCCGACGCCGGCGCCCGCGACGTGTCGGTGATCCCGACGACGATGAAGAAGTCGCGGCCGGGCCACCTCCTCAAGGTGATCTGCAAGCCCGCGGACGCCGACCGCGTCGCCCGCAGGCTCGCCGAGGAGACCGGCACGCTCGGCGTCCGCGAGGGCGGCGCGACCCACCGCTGGATCGCTCAGCGCCGGTTCGAGACCGCCGAGCTCTCGCTCGCGGACGGGAGAGACGAGGACGGCACGCACGAGGTCGCCGTGAAGGTCGCCAGCGACGGCGACGGCACGGTGTACGACGTGAGCGCCGAGTACGACGACTGCGCGGCCGTCGCGCGGGCGACCGACCGCCCGGTCCGGGAGGTGCTCCGACGGGCGGAAGCAGTCGTACGCGACCGGCTGGCGGAGACGGCCGACGCCGAGGAATGATCGCTCCCGACGGCGGGACGGGGAGCGGCGGCGGACCGGTCGGGGACGCGGACGCCGATAGCTACCCTCGACACGGACGCCTGACAGACGCTCCGTCGTCCGGATCACGGCGCGCACGGCAAGCTGACGTGTCGCTCGCGCGGCCACGGCTGCTGAGGGGAACCCGGCGTCGGCTTTCGGTCCGACGGAGCTCGACCGCGACGGGCGAACGCGCCGTCGCCGCCACTCGGGACGTTTTTGCGTGATGCCGACCCACCACCTCCCGTGTCCGAACCCCTCACGACCGGCAGTCGCGCCCTCGACGACCTGCTCGGCGGCGGCATCGAGCGGAGCGTCGTCACTCAACTGTACGGCCCGCCGGCGTCGGGGAAGACGAACCTCGCGCTGACGGCCGCCGTCGAGGTCGCCGCCGCGGGCGGCTCCGTCCTCTACATCGACACGGAGGACCTCTCGATGACCCGCTTTCGCGACATCGCGGAGGCCCGGTCGGACGCCCCGGTCGAGGAGGTCGCCGGCCGCCTGGTCGTCACGGAGGCGATGAGCTTCGCCGAGCAGGGGGAGGCGGTGAAAGACGCCGCCGAGTTCGCCGACGGGGTGGAACTGATCGTCCTCGACTCCGCGACCGGCTTCTACCGCCTCGAACGCACCGAGGACTCCCGCGGCGGCGAGTCCGTCCGGGAGGTCGCCCGCCACGTCACCCACCTGCTGTCGCTGGCGCGGAAACACGACCTCGCGGTGCTCGTCACCAACCAGGTGTTCACCGACCCCGACGCCGACCGCGACCGCCCGCTCGGCGGCAACACCCTGGAACACTGGACGGGGGTCGTCGTCCGGCTGGAGCGCTTCCGCGGCGGCAACCGCCGGGCGACGCTGGAGAAGCACCGCTCCCAGCCCGCGGGCGGGTCGGCCCGCTTCCGGATCGCCGACGCCGGCGTCGAGGACGCCGACGAGGCGTCGTAGGCGACGGGCGCGGCGCGGGTCGAGCGGACGCGCCCGTGGACGGCCGCGAGGCGGCGTGAGGATCGATTCGAGCGATTCAAGTAGCTGACGCGGATTCCACGACGTATGAAAGACCAGAGCGGACGGCGAAAGCGGAAGCGGACCGGCGGCCGACGGCGACCCTCCAGCGACAAGAAGCGCCACGAGCTCGGCCGCGAGCCCGCCGAGACCACCGTCGGCGAGCCCCGGTTCCGCGTCATCGACTCCCGCGGCACCGACGAGAAGGTTCGCGCGCTCTCCGCGAACGTCGCGCAGGTCTCGACCGACGGGGAGACCGTCGAGGCCGACATCGAGGGAGTCACCGAGAACCCCTCGAACGTGAACTACGTCCGCCGGAACATCATCACGAAAGGTGCCGTCATCGCCACGAGCGAGGGCGAGGCGCGCGTCACGTCCCGACCCGGCCAGACCGGCCAGGTCAACGCCGTCCTCGTCGACGAGTAACGCCGCTTTCCACCTCCGTTCTCCGAGCTTCGGGCGACCGTCCCCGCCGACTTCCGGTTCGGTCCCGGAGCCGCCGCGACTCGCCGGCGTCGCCTCCGGCCGTCAGCCGCTCCCCGGAAGCGGACAGAGGCTCGCGGTGAACGCGACGACCTCGTCCGTCCCGTTGCGCGCGCCGTGCACGTCGCCGCGCTCGTTGAGCACGACGCCGGGGGCCGCCACCGGTTCCGTCTCGTCGTCGCGGACGACGGTGACGGTCCCGTCGACGACGTGGAAGACGTTCGTGCTGTCGGCGTGTTCGTGGGGGTCGAGCTCGGCGCCGGGGCCGAGCGCGAACAGCTTCACGAGCACGTCGTCGCTGACGACGAGCTCCGCCGTCTCCACGTCACCCTCGCCGGGATCGAGCTCCGCGAGCGCGTCCGAGAGCAGATCGAGCGTCACACCGGCCGCTCGGCGGCTCGCGACTAAAACGGTGGGGAGGCATCCGCGGCGAACCGGTCGGTCGGTCCCGAAGCATCGGTCGACGATCGCGGTCGGCAGCGTCCGACCGCGACTCATAAACCACCGGTGTCGCCTCGGCGAAGCGCCTCCCCGTTCGATCGACACCGGAGCGTCTGCGCCGTCCCGCGGTCCCCGCCGGGACCGGGACGGGCGACGGCCGTCCTCGCGTGCCTCTCCCTTCGGCCGGGGGTCCCCCGCCCCCAGTCTCGCGTGTCAGCGTCGCCGACGACGCTCGGCCGCGCGCCGAGCGGTGCCGCGGGTCGGGTCCCCGAAGGAACCGGTCCCCGCGGCGATCGTCGGTCGGCGTGTCGGTTCGCCGCGACCCGGAGCGGGGTCGCTGGCGGGCGGTTCGCGGTGTGATCGCGGATCGGTCAGCCGGCATCGGTCTGGAGCCGACCGACCGCTCACAGCTTACTGGTCGGTACCGTTGCCGTCACCCGATGATCCATCCTCCTCCTCGTCGTCCCCGTCGTCCTCGTCGTCTTCATCGTCACCGTCGGGGCCGGCGTCCTCGGGCGGACCCGCGTTCTCGGGCGGGCCGGTGTCGCTGTCGTCGTCCTCAGGACCGGCGCTCTCGGGCGGACCGTCGTCGTCAGGACCGGCGTCCTCGGACGGCCCCGCGTCCTCTGGGGCCTCACCGTTCCCGGCGACCGAGCCGACCGCCTCGCCGAGCGTGGAGGCGTCGGTCTCGCCGTTCACGTACGCGTTGATAGCCTCGACGACCGCCTCCGCGTTGTCAGAGGCGTTCTCGGGCGGGGCGAACTCCGGACCGAAGCGATCTCCGGTCTCGTTCTCGTCGGTTTCGTTCCCCTCGGTCGCCTCGAAGCCGCCCGCGACGAGCGTCAGCGACTCGTTCTCGACCGCGTAGGTGAACTCGCCCGTGACGTCGTGCTCGTCGTCCGTGACGACCACGGTGACGGTCTCGGTCTCGGACGCGTTCACGTCGAACGTCACCGATCCGTTCTCGTCGGTCGTGCCGACGGAGGCGCCGTCGACGGCGACCGGGAGGCCGGACGCCCCGCTCCCGTTGACCGTCACTGTGAACGTCGCCGTCTCGTTGTCATATGACGCGTCGGCGTCGTACTCGTCGACGGTCGCGTCCGTCGCGGCGACCGTCGTCCCCGTTCCCGTACTCGTCGCGGCCGCGCCGACGCCGGCGCTCACGAGGAGCGTGGCGAGGCCGACCGCGAGCAGCGTTCTGGCATCCATCTCGACTCGACCCGGCGGCTACGTGGTAAAGAAGCGGCACCACTACGAACCCGAGTTCGCGGCCATGAACCCACGTGAAGCCGAATTAACCCCGATTAACCGCGGCGCTCGGCGGCTCCCGTCGTCGCGAGGCCGTCCGGCGCGTGTCGGCGCGGTCCCGACGCAATCAGCGGGCGCCGCGCGCGGTCACTCGGCGGCGACGAGTTCGTCGGCGACCGCCTCGGCCGACAGCACCTCCGGGTCGACCGCGAGGTCGGTCTGGCCGCGCGCGAACTCGGGGAGCGACTCGCCGGCGTAGACGACGGCGCGCACGTCCGGATTATGCTCCTTGGCGACGGCGATGCCGGTCGCCTCCCCGAGGTCGGTGAGCACGAACAGCGCGGCGTCCGCGATGCCGGCGTCCGCCAGGGCGCCGCCGGTGACGGCGCCGTCGATCCGGGAGACAGTGACGTCGAGCGATTCGAGCGCGTCGCCGAGGTTCTCGGCGTCGGGACCGGCGACGACGGCTGAGAGGTCGGTCATCGTCGGTATCGAGCGGGCTGGCGGTGATAAGCTTCGTGTCTCGCGTCCGGTCTCTCGCGTCTCGTCTCCCGGCGACCGGGGTCGACGTCTCGGGCCCGGCGACGGACCGAGCCCCGGCTACTCGTACTCGATCGTCGCCGGCGGCTTGTGTGTCACGTCGTACACCACCCGCGCAACGTCGTCGTTCTCGCCGGTGATGCGCGACTGGATACGCTGGAGCGTCTCCCACGGGAGGTCCTGCGCCCGGGCGGTCATCCCGTCGCGGCTCTCCACCGAGCGCACGGAGACGACCCAGCCGTGGACGCGGTTGTCCCCCTTCACGCCCGTCGCCTTCCCGATGACGGCCGCGAACGCCTGCCAGGGGTCGTGTTCGGCGACCTCCTCCTCGACGACGTGGGTCGCGTCGCGCGCGACCCCGAGTTTCTCCTCGGTCACCTCGCCGATGATTCGGACCGCGAGTCCCGGCCCCGGGAACGGCATGCGCTCGGAGATGACCGCCTCCAGGTCGAGCGCGCGGGCGATCTCCCGCACCTCGTCTTTGTACAGGTCGCGGACGGGCTCGACGATCCCCTCGAAGTCCACCACCTCGGGCAGCCCGCCGACGTTGTGGTGGGACTTGATGTTCCCCTCGCTCTCGATGCGGTCGGGGTAGATGGTCCCCTGGACGAGGAACTCCGCGTCCGTCTCCTTCGCCTCGCGCTCGAACTCGCGGATGAACTGCTCGCCGATGGCGTGGCGCTTCTCCTCGGGGTCGGTGACGCCCGCCAGCGCGTCGAGGAAGCGGTCCCGCGCGTCCACGACCGTCAGCGACTCCATGAACGCGAACGTCTCGCGGATCCCCTCCGTCTCGCCCTTCCGCATCAGGCCGGTGTCGACGTAGACGGGGGTGAGCTGCTCGCCGATGGCGCGGTACGCCAGTGCCGCCGCGACCGAGGAGTCGACGCCGCCCGACAGCGCGATGACCGCGTTCGCGTCGCCGACCGCCTCGCCGATCTCGGCCGTGGCCTCCTCGATGAACGCCTCGGCGTCCACCATCAGGCCGTCACCTCCTCCTCGTCGGCGACCGTCCCGTCCGCCCCCCCGCGCGGGTCCGTCGCGTCCAGCACCGCGCTCAGCAGGCCGACGAACGGCGGCGACGCCCGGTCCGGCCGCGAGCGGAACTCGGGGTGGAACTGCGTGCCGACGAAGTACGGGTGGTCGTCGCGCTCGAGGATCTCCATCCGGGGGCCGGCGCTCCCGGAGAAGAC
The DNA here is from genome assembly GCA_003020945.1 of Halobacteriales archaeon QS_6_71_20. Classification (GTDB taxonomy): domain Archaea; phylum Halobacteriota; class Halobacteria; order Halobacteriales; family Haloferacaceae; genus Halobaculum. Next base: position 102,820 of record PXRU01000001.1, on the reverse strand, counting down.
GAGCCCCGCCGTCTCCAGTTCGTCGATGTAGTCGGGGTTCACCTCGTAGCGGTGGCGGTGCCGCTCCGTGCAGGCGGTGTCGCCGTAGACGCGCTCGGCGAGCGTTCCCGGCTCGATGCTCGTCTCGTGGGCGCCCAGCCGCATCGTGCCGCCCATGTCGACCTCCTCGTGCTGGTCGGGCAGCAGGTCGATGACCGGGTACGGCGTCTCCGGCTCGAACTCCGCGGAGTCGGCGTCCTTCCAGTCGAGCACGTTGCGGGCGTGCTCGACGACGGCCATCTGGAAGCCGAGACAGAGGCCGAGGAAGGGGACGTCGCGCTCGCGGGCGTACCGCACCGCCTCCACCTTCCCCTCGGTGCCCCGGGAGCCGAAGCCGCCGGGGACGACGACGCCGTCGGCCGACTCCAGGCGCTCCCGGTGGGCGCCGTCGGCCTCGTCGGCGTCGACCCAGACGACGTTCACGTCGACGCCGTGCTCCAGGCCGGCGTGTTTCAGCGCCTCGTGGACCGACATGTACGCGTCCTCGAGGTCGTACTTGCCGACGAGCGCGACGTCGACCTCGCCGGTGCGCTCGCGGGTGACCAGCTCGCGCCAGGTGTTCTCGCGCTCGGCCGTCGGCAGCGCCTCCTCGCCCAGTCCGAGCCGCTCCATGACGTGCCGGTCGAGGCCCTCCTCCTCGACGGTGAGCGGGACGTGGTAGATGTCCTCCACGTCCGGGTTTGAGAAGACGGCCTCCGTGGGGACGTCACAGAACAGGGCGATCTTCTCCTTCGTGGCGTCGTCGAGTTCGTCCTCACAGCGCCCCACGAGGACGTCCGGCTGGAGGCCGATCGAACGCAGCTCCTTCACGGAGTGTTGGGTGGGTTTGGTCTTCTGCTCGCCGTTCTTCGAGTACGGGACGAGCGTGACGTGGGTGAACAGGATGTCCTCGTCGTCCTCCTCGTGGGCGAACTGGCGGAGGGCTTCGAGGTACGGCATCCCCTCGATGTCGCCGACGGTCCCCCCGATCTCGACGAGGCAGACGTCGCTTCCCTCGGCGGCCTCGCGGATACGTCGCTTGATGTCGTTGGTGACGTGGGGGATGACCTGCACCGTCCGGCCCAGGTAGTCGCCGGCGCGCTCCCGCTCGATGACGTGCTGGTACGCCTTCCCCGTCGTGACGTTGTGGTCGGAGGTCATGTCGACGCCGAGGAAGCGCTCGTAGTTCCCCAGGTCGAGGTCCACCTCCCCCCCGTCCTTGAGCACGTACACCTCGCCGTGTTGGAACGGGTTCATCGTCCCGGCGTCGACGTTGAGGTACGGGTCGATCTTGACCGCGGTCACGTCGAACCCCGCGTTGGCGAGCAGACGCCCCGTGGACGCGGCGGTGATCCCCTTCCCCAGCCCGGACATCACGCCGCCCGTGACGAAAACGAACTTGCGACCCAGCGAGGGGTCGTACCCCGTCTGTTCGGTCGGCATACCGACCGTCCGGCAGGCCCGTGCAAAACCGTTTCGGAGCGCCCGTGCCCGCCCGCATATCGGCGGTTCGGGCCGGTCCGCGGCGTCCGGGCGGAGCCGCGACCGACGGCCGGGAGCGCCCTGTGACCACACCGTCAGGCAGCTTTAGGTTGGCCCCGCCCGTGGTCCACCCATGCGCGTAGTTGTCGCCGGCGGAACCGGCTTCATCGGGACGCATCTCTGTACGGAACTCGACCGGCGCGGCCACCACGTGGTGGCGCTCTCGCGGAGCCCCGACGGCGCCGGCCTCCCGGACGGCGTGGTGTTGAAGCGGGGCGACGTGACCGACCGGAACAGCCTGGAGGCGCCGGTCGCGGACGCGGACGTGGTGATCAACCTCGTCGCGCTGTCGCCGCTGTTCAAGCCCGACGGCGGCGACGAGATGCACGACCGCATCCACCGCCGCGGCACGGAGACGCTCCTGGATGTCGCCGAGGAGGCGGGCGTCGACCGCTTCGTCCAGTTGTCCGCGCTCGGCGCGGACCCGGGCGGACCGACCCACTACATCCGCGCGAAGGGGCGGGCCGACGAGGCGGTCCGCGAGGCCGACGTCGACCACGTGATCCTCCAGCCGTCCGTCGTCTTCGGCGACGGCGGCGAGTTCGTCCACTTCACGAAGCGCCTGAAGGAGATCTTCGCGCCCGGCGTCCCGGTGTACCCGCTGCCGGGCGGCGGACAGAACCGCTTCCAGCCGATCTGGGTCGGCGACCTCGTGCCGATGGTCGCGGACGCGGTGACCGAGCCGGAGCACGCCAGCGAGACGTACGAGCTGGGCGGCCCGGACGTGCTGTCGCTGCGGGAGATCACGAACCTGGTGTTCGACTCGGAGGGACAGTCGGTGAGCGTCGTTCCGCTCCCGATGGGGCTGGCGAAGGTCGGCCTCTCCGTGCTGGGGTCGGTGGGGTTCCCGATGGGCAGCGACCAGTACCGCTCGCTCCAGCTCGACAACGTCGTCTCCTCGAACGACGTCGGCGCGTTCGGCGCCGTCGAGTCCGACCTGAAGCCGTTCGACGAGTACCTCGGGCTGACCGGCCCGAGCGACGACGCCGACGAGGCGGTCGCGGCGTAACCCGGGAGCCGGGTCGAACGCTTCCCTCGCCGCCCCGCCGACGGGGGCGGTCGACGGCCCGCCTGTCCCGGGCCGCTTCCGTCACCCGCCACGAAGAGTGAATCCCGGCGACGACCGGGATCACCCCCGGCGGTAGGACCCGGCTACCGACGGCCGATCCCGACGCCGGATAGCGATCCCGTCCGGGTACCCCCTCTCACCGCCGGTACCCCCATCACAAACCTTTTACCCACACTCCGATTCGTTCACGCCCAATGAGGAGGGGAGACGTATGAAATTAGCACTCATCGGATTCGGCCAGGCGGGGGGGAAGATCGTCGACAAGTTCGTCCAGTACGACCAGCGTACCGGCAGCGACATCGTCCGCGCGGCCGTGGCGGTCAACACGGCGAAGGCGGACCTCATGGGGCTCGAGGAGATCCCGAACGACCAGCGGGTGCTCATCGGGCAGTCCCGGGTGAAGGGCCACGGGGTCGGGGCGGACAACGAACTCGGCGCGGAGATCGCCGAGGAGGACATCGACGAGGTACAGGGGGCGATCGACTCGATCCCGGTCCACGAGGTGGACGCGTTCCTCGTCGTCGCCGGCCTCGGCGGCGGCACCGGCTCGGGCGGCGCGCCCGTGCTCGCGAAGCACCTGAAGCGCATCTACACCGAGCCCGTCTACGGGCTGGGCGTGCTGCCCGGCTCCGACGAGGGGGGGATCTACACGCTCAACGCCGCGCGCTCCTTCCAGACGTTCGTCCGCGAGGTTGACAACCTCATGGTGTTCGACAACGACGCGTGGCGCAAGACCGGGGAGTCCGTCTCCGGCGGCTACGACGAGATCAACGAGGAGATCGTCAAGCGGTTCGGCATCCTGTTCGGCGCCGGCGAGATCGAGCAGGGGCAGGAGGTCGCCGAGTCGGTCGTCGACTCAAGCGAGATCATCAACACGCTGTCGGGCGGCGGCGTCTCGACGGTCGGCTACGCCAGCGAGGAGGTCGAGGAGAGCGCCGGCGGCGGCGGCCTGCTCTCCCGGCTCACCGGCGACGACGGCGACGACGACCTCGACACCGCACACACGACAAACCGGATCACCTCGCTCGTGCGGAAGGCGGCGCTGGGGCGCCTCACGCTCCCCTGTGAGATCGAGGGGGCAGAACGCGCGCTGCTCGTGATGGCGGGGCCGCCCGAGCACCTCAACCGGAAGGGGATCGAGCGCGGGCGGAAGTGGCTCGAAGAGCAGACCGGCTCGATGGAGGTCCGCGGCGGCGACTACCCCGTCACCGGCTCCGGCTTCGTCGCGGGCGTGATCTTGCTGTCGGGCGTGACGAACGTCCCCCGGATCAAGGAGCTCCAGCAGGTCGCCATCGAGGCGCAGGAGAACATCGACGACATCCGGCAGGAAAGCGAGGACAACCTCGACACGCTCATCAGCGATGACGAGGACGAGCTTGAGTCGCTGTTCTAGGCTCGTCGCGGTCCTCGCGGTCTGCTCGCTCCTGCTCGCGGCGGCCGCGCCGGTCGCGGCCGTCTCCGTCGAGCGGACGGACGTGCCCGACGAGGGCGAGGTGGGGTCGCAGGTGACCGCGACCGCGACGCTGACGGAGCTGTACGACACCTACGAGACGTGGCAGCTCGCCGGCTCGACCGACCTCGAGAACGTCACCTGGACGGTGACGTTCCGCAACCAGGCGGGCGACCAGATCCGCCAGGAGTCGTACGACGGGCGGGAGTTCTCCGGCGCGACCGTCGACATCGAGGAGGGCACCGCCGAGGTGCGCGTCCGCGTGACCGGGACGGTGCCGGCCGTGGAGTCGTACAGCTACGACCCGCAGCAGTCGTTCGGGCTGTTCGCGCTCCGGCAGACCCGGGAGGGCGGCTCCGCCGAGGAGCTGGCGAACGTGACCGCGGGCCACTACACGAGCGACAGCGACGAGGCGCGCGAGGCGCTCGACTCCGCCCGCGCGACGCTCGATGCCGCGGGCAACCCCACGGAGGCGGAGGAGTCGTTCGATAGCGCGGTCAGCGCCTACGAGGCCGGCAACTTCGACAACGCCGTCACGCTGGCCCAGCGCGCCGAGACCGAGGCGAACGAGGCACAGAGCGACCGGCAGCGCAACCGGCTACTCCTCTACGGGGCCGGCGGGCTGGTCGCGCTCGGCGTCGTCGGCGGCGGCGTCGCGCTGTTCCTGCGCGGCCGCGGGGACGACTACGACAAGCTCGGCTGACCCCCGCTCCCGCTCCCGTTCCCGTGCCCGACCGGATCGACGCGCTCGTCCCGTTCTCGCCCGACCGCCCGAAGACCCGGCTCGCCGACGCGCTCGCCCCCGCCGAGCGGCGCGAGTTCGCCGACGCGATGCTGACGGACGTGCTCGCGGCGCTGCGCGCGGCCGACTTCTCGCCGCGACTGCTCGCGACCGAGGCGACCGGCCGCGACGTCCCCGAGACGGTCGACGACCGCCCGCTCACCGGGGCGGTCAACGCCGCGCTCGCCGCGCGCGACCCCTCGGCGGCGTCGCCGGTGGCGGTCGTGATGGCGGACCTGGCGCTGGCGACGCCGCGGGCGCTCGGTCGACTCCGCGCGCCCGGCGACGTGGTGATCGCGCCGGGTCGCGGCGGCGGCACGAACGCGCTGCTCGTCCGGCACCCCGAGTTCGGGGTCGACTACCACGGCGCGTCGTATCTCGACCACCTCCGGGCGGCCCGCCGGGTCGGCGCCAGCGTCCGGGAACTGGACTCCCGACGGCTGGCGACCGACGTCGACGAGCGCGTGGACCTGGCGGAAGCGCTGCTCACGGGCGAGGGGGCGGCGCGCGACTGGCTCCGGGACGCCGGCTTCGAGTTGGCGACGGGCGGCGGGCGGGTGTCGGTCGTCCGCGACGGGGGGTAACCCGGGGGGACGGCTGAGCCGGTGTCGCCTACCCGTCGCCGTCGAGTCGCTCGACCAGCTCCCGCGCGGCGCTCATCTCGTCCTCGTTGACGCCGTGGCCCATCCGCTCGTAGATGCGCTCGTCGACCTCGGCGCCCAGCCGCTCAAGCACCTCCGTCGTCTCCCGCACGCGCTCAAGTGGAATGTACGGGTCGACGTCCGAGCAGCCGAGGAGGACGGGCGTGCCGTCGAGGTCGCCGTCGTACTCCCGGGGGGTCCCCTCGGGGCCGATGAGCCCCCCGGAGAAGCCGACGAGCCCGCCGTACTCGCGGGCGTTGCGCGCGATCCACTCCGAGGAGAGACACGCGCCCTGCGAGAACCCCAGCAGGACCACTCGCTCGGCGCCGACGGCGTCGGCGGCGGCGTCGACGACGGTGCCGACAAGCGCCAGCGCGGAGTCGAGGTTCGGCTGGTTCCGCTCCATCGCGTCCGTGAACGAGTGCGGGTACCAGGTGTTGCGGCCGGCCGACGGCGCGAGGTACGCCACGTCGTCGGTGTCGAACTCCCCGGCCATGCCGAGGATGCTCCGCGCGGTCGCGCCGCGGCCGTGGACCGTCACGACCGCCGCGGCCGCGTCCGTCAGTTCGGCGCCGGCGTAGCGCACGGGGCGGCCGCCGTGCGGGCCGTCGACGCCCGTGGTGTCGATGTCGGTCATCGTCCCCGAGTCCGCCGGCCGGGAGGGAATCGGTTGCGGTGGCGGAAGCGCGGCCGATCCCGGCGTAGCCCCCGACCGCCGTCGTCTTCGACCTCTATCCACCGCCATTCCCGGCCGCGTCACCTCGCGGTCGCGTCGTCGTCGTCGTCAGCGTCGTCGCGACCGCCCACACCCCGTCGCCGGTCCCCGTCCGTCTCGCCCCGACCGACTCGTTTTTCCCCCTCCGTCGGAGAGTTGTCGGCGTGTTCCCGGGGGCCGAGGAGTACGACGTCGACGTGGCGGTGGCCGACCGCGAGGTCGAGCGCCTGCTGTCGACGACGCCCGACGACGTGTCCGCGGCCTCGGAGCTGACGTTCGCGCGCAACGTGTTCGTCCCGCTGACGACCGCCTGCCGGTACACCTGCACGTACTGCACCTACTACGACGTGCCCGGCGAGGCGAGCCTCCTGTCGCCCGAGGAGGTCCGCGAGCGGTGCCGCGTCGGCGCCGACGCCGGCTGCACGGAGGCGCTGTTCACGTTCGGCGACAAGCCCGACGACCGCTACACCGCCGTCCACGACCGGCTGGCGGAGTGGGGGTACGACTCGATCGTCGGCTACCACGAGCGGGCCTGCGAGATCGCCTTGGAGGAGGGGCTGCTCCCCCACTCCAACCCCGGCGACCTCACCGAGGCGGAGTTCCGCAGGCTCCGTGAAGTGAACGCCTCGATGGGGGTGATGCTGGAGACGACCGCCGACGTGGACGCCCACGCCGGCCGGCGGCGGAAGACGCCCGGACAGCGGCTCGACACGATCCGCGCAGCCGGCGAGGCCCGGGTGCCGTTCACGACCGGAATCTTGGTCGGCATCGGCGAGGGGTGGCGCGACCGGGCGACGTCGCTGCTGGCGATCCGCGACCTCCACGAGCGGTACGGCCACGTCCAGGAGGTGATCGTCCAGCCCGTGACGCCCAACGAGCGCTCGCCGTTCGACGCCCCCTCGACGGCGACGATGCGGCGCGTGACGGCGATGGCGCGGGCCGCGCTGCCGGCGGAGGTGTCGGTGCAGGCGCCGCCGAACCTCGCGCCCGTCGGCGACCTGCTCGGCTGTGGCGTCGACGACCTCGGCGGCGTCTCGCCGGTGACGGACGACTACATCAACCCCGACTACGCGTGGCCCGCGCTCGACGAGCTCCGCGCGGTCGCGGAGGCGGGGGGCGTCCCGCTGCACGAGCGACTCCCGACCCACGAGCGCTACCTCCCCGAGCGGCACCGTCGTCCCGGCTTCGACGACGACCCGGCGCCGGGGCGCTGGCTCCACGGCCGGGTCCCGGACGCGCTCGCCGACGAGGGGATCCACGGCGCCCGGTTCCGCGGCGTCGCCCGCCGCGACGGACCGCTGTCGGTGTGACCCCGCTCTCAATCCCCGCCGTTTGCGGCCTCGTCCCCGTTGCTTGCGGCCTCGTCTCTATCGCCTGTGGCCCCGAGCGCTCCTCTCGACTACAGCAGATTCATTTGGGGCCCGCTCGTCGCCGGACCCATACATGAACGGCGTCACCCCGGCGGACGCGACGCTCGCCCTGCAGATCGACACCGCGACGGTCCTCGACCGGCTGGGCGGGTACGCGACGAACGCGATCGGCTTCGTGCTCGGCTTCCTGATCACCTATCTCCTCGGAACGCTGATCCTCATGCCGCTGGTCCGGCGCGTGCTGGAGCGGCGCGGCTTCGACCGGACCGTGCTCAGCCTCGGGAACAGCGTCATGGGCGTGCTCGTCGTCGTGCTCGCGGTCTCGATCGGCTTCATGGCGGCCGGCTTCCCGCGCTTTCTCACCGCGGTGGCGACGCTCGGCGGCGCGCTCGCGCTCGCGCTCGGTTTCGCCGCCCAGGACCTCATCGGCAACTTCGTCGCCGGCGTGTTCATCATCAAGGACAGGCCGTTCGAGGTCGGCGACTGGATCGAGTGGGACGACAACGCGGGCCGCGTCGAGGACATCGACCTGCGCGTCTCCCGCGTCCGCACGTTCGACAACGAACGGGTCACGGTGCCCAACGGCGACCTCGCGAACAACGCGATCACCAACCCCGTCGCGTACGACACGCTCCGCCAGAAGTTCGTCTTCGGCATCGGCTACGACGACGACATCGACCACGCCACCGACTGCATCCTGGAGGAAGCCGAAGCCGTCGACGGGATCCTCGCCGACCCCGCACCCTCGGTGCGCGTCACCGAGCTGGGCGACTCCGCGGTCGGGCTCCAGAGCCGCTTCTGGATCGACGAGCCGGACCGCGGCGACTTCGTGCGCGTGCGCTCGGCGTACGTGCAGGCGGTGAAGGAGCGCTTCGACGAGGAGGGGATCGACATGCCGTACGTCCACCGGCAGCTCACCGGCGAGGTGGAGGTGCTGGAGTCGGTCGCGGCGGAGGCGGTCCCGGGGGAGACGGTCGCCGGCGACGACGCCTGAGCGCGGCTGCGGCGGCCCGCCGCCGGTTCCGCGGCTCCGGTCGGACCGACCCCGTGAGTTCCTCCCACGCAAGACACATATCTCGGGACGGAGACAGGGTCGGTAGTGACCCTCCGCTCGCGCGCCCGATCGCTGGTCGACGCCGCCTACGAGCGCGTGCTCCGCCGGGAGGTCGGCGACGGCCCGGACCACGTCGCGATCATCCAGGACGGCAACCGCCGGTACGCCCGGCGCAACGGCGACGACGCCCCCGACGGCCACCGCGCCGGCGCCGACACGACCGAGCGAGTGCTCGACTGGTGTGGCGAGCTGGGCGTCGAGGAGCTGACGCTGTACGCCTTCTCGACGGAGAACTTCGACCGCCCCGACGAGGAGCTTGACCCGCTGTTCGACCTGCTGGAGGCGAAGCTCCGGGAGTTCGCCGACGCCGACCGGGTCCACGAGCAGGGCGTCTGCATCCGCGCGCTCGGCGACGTCGAGCGGCTCCCCGAGCGCGTGCGCGAGGCCGTCGACTACGCCGAGGCCCGCACCGCCGACCACGAGCGGTTCACGCTCAACGTCGCGCTGGCGTACGGCGGCCGCAACGAGCTGCTTGGGGCGGTGCGGGCGGTCGCCCGCGACGTGGCCGACGGCGACCTCGCGGCCGACGACGTGGGCGTTTCCGAGGTGGAGTCGCGACTGTACCGCCGTCCCGTCCGCGACGTCGACCTCATCGTCCGCACCGGCGGCGACGAACGCACCTCGAACTTCCTCCCGTGGCACGCCAACGGCAACGAGGCGGCGGCGTACTTCTGCTCGCCGTACTGGCCGGAGTTCTCGAAGGTCGACTTCCTCCGCTCGATCCGCACCTACGAGGCGCGCGAGGAGTCGTGGCGGCGGACGCGGGCGAAGCGAGCGGCCGCGCTGGTCAGAGCCGTCGCCGAGGTCGAACTGAGCGAGGCGCGGCGGGTCGCCGCACGACTGCGCGACCGCGGGCCGGGCGAGAGCGACGGGGTCGCCGAGGCGCTGGCGACCGACGGGGGCGACGCGGGCGTCGCCGGCGAGACGGCGGACTGACGACTGGGCACAGTCACGTCGTCGCGGTACCCACCTCCGCGGACCGCCGCCGGACCGCCAGCGCGCCGCCGAGCGCGCCGAAGACGGTCGGGTACACGAGCGCCGCCAGCAGCGTCGTCAACCCGTCGGGCGACCCGACGACGGTGACGGCGCCGTCCCCGATGCTCGCGGCGAAGACGAACGACCCGAGGACCAGCAACGGGGCGTACCCGACTGCGACGCTGGCGCCGCCGACCCAAGGCGTCGTCGACCCGATCTCTCCCCACTCCATCGCGAGCGCGCCCGCCGCGACGAGCAGCGCGGGCGGAACGAGATACAGCCCGAGCACGGAGCCGCCGAGCGCGGCGATCAGGTCCGTGTTCGTCGGCGCGAACACGCCGTTGCGTGCCCCGGCGGCGGGCAGCGACACGGCCGCCCTGTGGGCGTTGTAGAACAGCCAGCCGCCGAGCGTCCACGACGGCGGGAGGGAGCCGAACACCGCCGACAGCGACGCGGGATCGATGTTTTCGGTCGCGCCAGGGACGGTCACGTCGGCGAGGGCGGCGCGGTTCGCCGCCGCGACGGCGTAGGCGGGGAGGTAGCCGAGGCCGTACGCCGCGGCGCCGACGAGGGCGCTCCGTCGGAGGGGGAGGTGGGTGAACGCCATCGACGGCACGAGCGCGCCCGGGGGTATAGTCCTTCAGGTGGCTACGGTGTACCTTCGGCCGTCGCTACCGCCCGAACCGCCGCTGGCGGTCCTGGTAGTCGATGACCGCCCGGAGGTAGTCGCGCTTCCGGAAGTCGCGCCAGTTGACGTCCGTGAAGTACAGCTCCGAGTAGACGGACTGCCAGATGAGGAAGTCGGAGAGCCGCTCGGCGCCGGTCTTGATGACGAGGTCCGGCTCCTCCGGGAAGATCAGCCGCTCCTCGATGTCGGCCTCGGCGACGTCCTCGGGGTCGAGTTCGCCCGCCT
>PXRU01000001.1:0-92056 GCA_003020945.1 Halobacteriales archaeon QS_6_71_20 | reverse complement strand
CTCGGCGCCGTACTCGAACGCCCACCGGAGGAACGCCGCCAGCGTGTCGTACGCGCCCTGTTCGAGCAGGTCCCGCTCGGCGATCACCAGCGCGACGTGGGCCGGGGCCTCGCCCTCGTTGAGCCGGTGGCGGACGCCGAGGTACGCGTCGTACAGTCCCACGTGTCGCCCGGAGGTGTGACGGCCCGCCTCAAAGCGTTTCCGTCCGCCGACGGCCGGAGCGGCCGTCCCGGGACCGTTAAGTGTTCGTCGGGGGAACCACTCCGCGTGCGACACCGACTCCGGCGTGCCGGGGCGTTCGCCGTCGTCGCCTCCGCTGCGCTCGCGGCGCCGACGCTGGGTCCGGCCGCCGCCGCGCCGTTCGCCGCCGTCGCCGTGCTCGCGGCGTTCGTCGTCGACGAGGGTCGGTTCTTCGACCTGTTCGCCCGCCCGGGCGACTACGAGGACCGCCGGCTCAACGGGCTCGCCGGCTTCGCGCTCGCGGCGACGGCGCTTGGCGTGTTGACCGCGCTCCCGCAGGAGCCGATGCCGGCGACCGTGTTCGCCGCCGCCGTGGTGTCGCTCCCGTACGGCGTGCTCGGCCGGGAGTTCGTCCGCGAGAGCACGACCGACGAGTTCGCCACCACGGCCGGCTTCGCCGTCGTCGCCTTCGTCGCGGCCGCGTTCGGGCAGGCCGGCGTCGCGGTCGCCGCGGGCGGGTTCAACCCGGCGACGGCGCCCGCGTACGTCTTCCTCGCGGCGACGGCGGCGCTGGTCGCCGCGCTCCTCCGCTCGGTGCTGTTCCCCCGCGACGACCCGATCGTGATGGTGTCGGTGGGGGTGCTGCTGTGGCTGCTGTCGGCGCTGGTCGGTCCCGGCGGCGGCGTCGCCGTCACGTCGACGCTCGTCGCCGCCGGCCTCGCGGTGACGGTCGCGCTCGGGCTCGTGTCGTACGTGCTCCGGACGGCCTCCGTGTCGGGGATGCTCACCGGCGTGTTGCTGGGGCTCCTGACGGTCGTCCTCGGCGGCTACGGCTGGTTCGCGACGCTCATCGCCTTCTTCCCCGCGGCGCCGGCAACGTGCTCGGCAACTCCGGCGTCGCGCTGGCGTCGGTCGTCGCGTTCGCGGCCGCCCGGGCGGCGGTGCCCGACACGACCGTGCCGACGCTGCTGGCGTTCGCGTTCGCGGGCTCGGTCGCCGCGGCGATGGCGGACACGCTCTCCTCGGAGCTGGGCGGCCTGTTCGACTCGCCGCGGCTCGTCACGACGCTGCGTCCGGTCCCCCCCGGCACCGACGGCGCCGTCACCTGGCAGGGCGAGGTCGCCGGCGTCGCGGGCGCGGCCCTCGTCGCCGGGATCGCGGCGCTGGCCATGCCGCTGGGGACGGCGGTCACGCCCGGCGCCGGCGTCGCCGCGACGACCGACGGCGCGGTCGGCGTCGCCGCCGCGGTCGCCGGCGCCGGCGTCGTCGGGATGACCGTCGACAGCGTCCTCGGTGCGACCGTCGAGGGCGACGGGCTGGGGAACCAGGCGGTGAACGCGCTCGCGACCCTCTCCGGCGCCGTCGCCGGCGTCGGGTTCGCGCTCCTCCTCGGGGCGGCGGCGCCGCCGACGGGCGCGGCCGTCGCGGCGGCGACGGAGTCGCTGCGGGTCGCGATCCCGCTGTTCGCTCCGCTCCGGTGACCGTCCGCGACGGCCGCCCCGCCGACGGGCCCGCGCTGCGCGCGCTCCAGGGGCTGCTCCGGGAGCCGAGCCCGTCGCTGCTGTCGCACGGGCTCCGCGGCGGCGGCGTGCTCGTCGACGAGGCGGGCGGCGAGCCCGTCGGCTACGCGCTGGTGGTCGCCGGAGGGCCGGGCGACGGGCTCCACGTCGCGGCTGCTGTCGACGGTCGTCGCCCGCGCCGACGGCCCGGTCACGCTGCTGGTCGCCGCCGACAACGACGCGGCGCGGGCGCTGTACGAGGATCTGGGGTTCCGCCCCCGGGGGCGGCGACCGGGCTTCTACGACGGCGGCGTCGACGCGGTCGCCATGCGTCGCGACGCCGATCAGACGGGCTCGGACACGTAGTGACGGTAGGCCGGCCCGGCGAGCAGGAGGAGTCCGGCCAGCGCCGCGGCCGCGATCAGCCACGGGTCGAACACGCCCTCCAGCCCCGCGTCGGCGATCCGACCGGCGGACGCGCCCGCGACCGTCCCGCCGACCGCCCACGGGAGTTCGCCGACGGCGCTCCCGACGACGAACGGGACGGTGCGGACGCCCGCGAGCCCCGCCCCGACGGAGACGGCGTCCGAGGGGAGCGGCAGCAGCCGGGAGGCGGCGACCGAGCGGGGGCCGCCGGCGACCGAGACGGCGCGCTCGCTGGCGCCGACGACGCGGTCGACCACGCGCGCGACGGCCGCGCCCGCTCCGGTCCCGTCGCCGACCCCGGCGTCGGCGGCCCGTTCGTCGCGGCCGCGCCGGGCGAACAGGTACGGCGGCATCGAGGTCGTCACCATCAGCGCGAGCGCCAGCGGGACCGCCCGGAGGCCGAAACCGTAGCCCGCGACCACCGCGAGCAGGGTCACCGGCCACGCCAGCGCCGGGCGGACGAGCGCGAGCAGCACCGCCGCCGCGAGGAACCGGACGGGGTCGGCGACGAGCCACCCCGCCCGCTCCAGCACCGCCGCCGGCGACGTGAGCACGGCGGCGACCGCGACGACCCCGGCGGCGACGCCGCCGGCGACCACTCGACGATTCACGGATGCACTGTGTGTGTGGATCGAATAAACGACGCGGTCTCGGTCACGCCCCGGTAACGGGCGTGCGTCCGTGGATTCGGGGGCCGCGCGCCCCCGCGGTGCCGGAGCGGCCGGCCGCTCCGGGAGGGTTAAGGGGAGCGTCGACAACCCTCGCGTCGACGTGACAGCCGACGGCGACGGCCCGGACCGGTCGCGCGCGGAGACGGTCGAGCTCGGCGTCGACCTGCTGGCCCACCTGGAGGACGCCGAGCTCCCGCTCCCGGAGCTGCTGGACCGGCTGGAGACGGTGACGACCAGCCCGGCGGTCACGCGGGAGGTGCTGGAGGAGGCGGAGCGACGCGGCGTCATCGAGCGGGAGGACGCCGTCGTCCGCGTCCACGGCTCGGGGTTCGTCCGGTTCGACTCCCGGGTGGTGCGGCGCGAGGGGGAGTTCTCCTGTCGCCGCTGCGGAACGGGGATCGGGACGGGCCATTTCATCAGGCTCGACGCGGGCGAACTCGGACCGTTCGGCTCCTCGTGTATCCGGAAGGTGACCGGTCGGGAGGAGTGACCGGCGGAACGACACGTCCGTCGGCGGTGGACCCGTCGAGCGTCCCGTTCGCGGCCGGACCGCCTCGCCTCAGCGACCGCGACGGAGCTCCTCGATGAGCCGCTCGATGAGCTCCGTCTGCCGTTCGAGCCGCTCGCCCTGACGGTCGACCGCCTCCCGCAGCGCGGCGACCTCCGCGGCGACGTCGTCGGTCGGCTCGGCCGGCCGGAAGCCGGAGTCGTCGAACCCGTCATCCTCGGCGCTCGACTCGACGGCGGCCGCCCCGGGAGCCGCCTTCGACCCCCCTTCCGCCGGAGCCGTCGGAGCGCCGCTCCCGCCTTCGGCCGCGCCCGCCCCGGCGGCCCCGTCGTCGGCCGCGTCTGCCCCGTCCGCGAGCGGGTCCTCGCGCGTCCCCGCCTCGGTGTCGACGTCGTCGGGGTCGGCCGACAGCGGGTCCGGGCCGCCCCCGAAGTCGGTGCGGTCGACCGCCGCCCCGGCGTCGTCGGTTTCGCCCTCCTCCGTGGCCGCGAGCGCGCGGAACTCCTCCAGCGACGACGCCCCGTAGCGGGCCAACAGCGCGTCCGTGAGGGTCTCTTTGATCTCGCGGGCGCGGTCGCTGGGCGCCTTGAACCGCTCCTGGCGACCGTCGGCCGTGAGCACGAGCGTCGTGGCGACGCTCCCCTCCTCGAACTCGAGGTCGCTCACGTCGTCGTAGTCGAACTCCTCGTAGTCGTCGTCCCAGACGGCCGTGCCGACGTGTTTCACGAGTCGGGCGGAGGTGACCACGAGCGTCAGCTCCGAGAAGCGGAAGGTGCGCTCGACGGTCTCGCCCGGCTCGGTGATCCCCGACGCCGAGAGGACGCCCGCCAACACCGGGTGAAGCACCTCGTCGAGCTTGCCCTTGGGCACCGAGAAGCTGGCCTCGCCGTCGAGGCCGTACTCCAGGGTGAACTTCGCCTTCCTGCGCGACTCGGAGACGGCGACGCGCTCGGCGTCGTGGTCGTGTTCCTCGACGGACTCGTCGGAGAGCAGCCCCTCCGCGCGGTAGACGAGGGTGCGGGTCGGGGTGACGAACAGCTCGTCGTCCCCGCCGAGGTGGACCCGGGCGACGGGACGCTCCTCGCCCAGCTCGCCTCGAACCAGTTCCGGCAAACTCATAACTGCGTGTGTCCGGCCGCGTGGCTTAAAGCCGACGGGTCACCGCGTCCGCTCGCGCCCGAGCGAGACACGCGACCCGCGGCGAGACCGCGCGTGTGAGCCGGCGTGGCGCGGTCGGTCGGGATGGGAAGGTTCAAGACGACGACCGCACGACGTGAAGGTGAGCCGGGGTGGCTTAGCTGGACATAGCGCCGCACTCATAGGGTTTCGAGATTCGGTGCGGAACGCCTTGGAAGCCTCCGCCCCGACGGGGCCCGCCGAGCCTCGTACCTGGGTCATGCGGAGATCGTGGGTTCGGAGCCCACCCCCGGCATACTTTCAACCCTGTTGATGCCGGAATAAATACACCAGAGACGGGTTGCTGTCAACCTCGTTTTGCAGTCGTGGCGACAGGGGTGAGCATCGCGTGACGTTCGAGCGCGACGTCTCCTGTTCGGCGTGCGGGCGGATCATCCTCGCCAGCGAGCGCACGCGTGAGGAGGCGTACGACTGCCCGTACTGTGGCATCGGCTGCGGGACCGGAGTCCGGGCCGGGGACGACCCCGACGACCCCCTCCGCTTCGCGGACGCCGAGGCGATGTTCGAGGAGCCCCGGCGGGTGTGTCCCGGCCACCACGGGATGACCTGCGACACGCTCGGTCGGGAGGGGGTCCGGTGGCCCTGCTACGAGGAGGGCGACGAGGGCGACAATACCCCTACGAGGAATCGTTCGACACGGAGAGGGGCCTGAGCCACATCGAGGGCGTGCGCCGCCAGCCGCCACGGGGGGTTCCCGACGAAGGGTACCCGTTCGTCCTGACGACCGCCCGCCCGGAGGAACACTACGACACCGGGACGATGAGCCGGCGGTCGCCGACGCTGAACCGCCAGCACCCGGAGAACTTCGTCGATATCCACCCGAACGACGCCGAGCGCTACGGCGTCGCGGACGGCGACACTGCGGCCGCGACCGCCACGGCGGCGGGGCGTCGTCGCCGCGCCGATAGCGGCCGGGGGCCGTGAGAAGGTGTCAAACAGCGTCGGCGCAGGTCGCCGAGACCCGGTCCGGGAGCGCCTCAGTCGGCGTCGACGTGTTCGTCCGCCTCCTCGTCCTCGGAGAGGTGTTCCCACACCTCCGCGCAGCCGCAGCCGTCCTCGAGGTCGTCGAGATGGGAAGTGTCGACTTCGTCGTCGCCGTACCGATCGTCGGCCGTCCGTTCTGTCATCACTGTTACAACGTCCCCCAGCCACATAAGCAGGCCCGCCCGCCCAAGCCTGTCCGGCGCTCCCAAGTACCGGAAAATATTGTCGGTACTCGGAACGCCGATCCCGGGCGGACGGCGCCGGAGTCGGGCGGTCCGTGCCGACGCCGGCGTCATCGGAAGCGTCGGCGGTTGCGGTCGGCGACGAGGGTATGGGCGTCGGCCGCCTGTGACGGAGTATGAGCGTCGCACTCCGCGTGCTCGACGACGGCGCGTGGATCTCCGTGAACGACCGGCGGCGCGTGAGCGTCAGCGAACTGTGGCGGGTCGCCGGCGCGTGTCCCTGCGACTGTGCGGACTTCGTCGTCGAGGGGTTCACCGGCGTCGGCGCGGCCGGGCGGACGGTCACCGCCGACGTGTACGGCCAGTGCATCCGGTGTGGCGAGGCGGCGAGCCTCCCGGACCTCCCGGTCGGCCGGGTCGTCGACGGCGCGTTCCGCCCCGTCGCGAGGGAGGCGGTCCGGTTCCCGCGGGGCGGGCTGGCGGTCCCGCAATCGTTGCCGGTTCCCGGAAGCGTCGGGGAGGCTTGACGGAGGGACGCGCTTTAGGGACGTGGAGGACGTGAGGTGATCCACGAATGCCCACGGACGTCGAACGCTGGAAATCGGAGGTGTACGGCAACGAGGTCAGGGAGCACCTGATGGAGTTCGCCGAGGGGGGGTGGGAGTCGATCCCCGAGGACGAGCACGACGCCTGGTTCGAGCGCTTCAAGTGGTGGGGGCTGTACCACCAGCGGAACGGCCAGGAGAGCTACTTCATGATGCGGATCGGCACGCCGAACGGCGTGTTGACGCCGGGTCAGACGGAGGTCGTCGCGGAGATCGCCGACGAGTACGCCCGCGGCCCCGGCGAGAACCCCGAGTTCGGCGGGGCGTACGTCGACTGGACGACCCGCCAGTCGATCCAACTCCACTGGATCCGCCTGGAGGACGTCCCCGAGATCTTCGAGCGGCTGGAGGCGAACGGCCTCTCCACCCAGCAGGCGTGTGGCGACTCCTGGCGCAACATCGTCGGCTGCCCCGTCGCCGGGAAGGACTCCCGGGAGTTCGTCGACGCGCTCCCCGTCGCGATGGACCTCAACGAGACGTTCAAGGGGAACGACGACCACGCGAACCTCCCGCGCAAGTGGAAGGTGAGCGTCACCGGCTGCGAGGAGGGCTGCGGCCAGGGCGACATCAACGACCTCGCGCTGGAGCCGGCCGAGAAAGAGGGCGTGAAGGGGTTCAACGTCCGCGTCGGCGGCGGCCTCTCTCGTAACGAGCCGCGGCTGGCGCGGAGCCTCGACGTGTTCGTCCCGCCGGAGGACGCCGACGCGGTCGCGGGCGGCATCTCGGCGCTGTTCGACGACCACGGCGACCGCGAGGACCGCTACAACGCCCGGATGAAGTTCCTCACCGACGAGTGGGGCACCGAGAAGATCCGGCGCGTCCTCCAGGAGGACTACGTCGACTTCGAGCTCCAGCGCGCCGGCGAGGATCTGCGCGACGAGTACACGTACAACTCCGGGCGCAACGACGACGGCCACCACGACCACGTCGGCGTCCACGAGCAGAACGACGGCGACTACTACGTCGGCCTCAACGTCCTCGTCGGCCGCATGGGCGCCGACGACACCCGCGAGCTCGCCCGCATCGCCGACGAGTACGGCTCCGGCGAGGTGCGCGTCACCCAGCGCCAGAACGTCATCGTCACCGACGTCCCCGAAGAGAGCCTCGACGAGCTGCTCGCCGAGGACCTGCTCGACACCTACTCGCCGGACCCGCATCCGTTCATGCGCGGCTCCATCGCCTGCACGGGCACGGAGTTCTGCTCGCTGTCGATCGTCGAGACGAAGAACCGGCAGGTGCGGTACGCCCGCTGGCTCAAGGAGAACGTCGAGCTGCCCGACGGCGTCGAGGACTTCCACATCCACCTGTCGGGCTGTACGGCCTCCTGTGCCCAGCCGCAGATCGCCGACATCAGCCTCCGCGGGATGAAGACCCGCAAGGACGGCGAGCCGGTCGAGGCGCTCGACATCGGCCTCGGCGGCGGCCTCGGCGCGGAGCCGCGCTTCGCCGAGTGGGTCGAGCAGCGCGTGCCCGCCGACGAGGTGCCCGGCGCCATCGAGAACCTCCTCGCCAACTTCCAGCAGCGCCGCGAGGAGCGCGCGGTCCCGGAGGGACAGCGAAACGGAGACGGCGAAGCCGTCGAGCACGAGAGCTTCCGCGACTTCGTCGAGCGCACCGACGAGGAGACGCTCGCGGAGCTGGTCGAGCCCGAGGAGACCTCCTACGAGGACCCGTACATGCACAACACGAAGATGACGTGGTACCCGTACGCCGACGAGGACGACATGGACGCCTCGCCCGCGCCGGCGCGCGCGGACGGCAGCCCTATCCCGTCGGACGACTGAGTCGGGCACATGCCCGACCGACTCATCCGCGTCAACGCCTACACCACCTTCGACCTGCTCGACGGCCACGCCCGGGGCCACGGCTTCGAGGAGGAGGCGGCCGCCGTACTGAACGTCTCGGCACCCCGCGAGGACCCCGACCACGTGACGCTCGAACTGGAGCTCGACAACGTGGAGCTGGAGGAGCTGCCCGCCCACGCCGAGGGGGTCACCCTCTCGGCGGCGCAGGCGCGCGAGCTCGCCGGGGAGCTGGAGACGTACGCCGGCCGCGTCGAGGCCGCGCAGGCGGACGGGGAGCAGTAGCGGTGGCCGCCCGCCCGCGAGGCGACGCCGCGGCGCCCGGCGACACCCCGACCGCGACCGCGTTCTCACCCCCGAGAGTCGGGGACGAACCCTTTCGACGCCCCCCGCGAGAGCCGAGGGTATGCGGGTACGGGAGCGCGACGCGATCGACTACGCCGGCGTCTCGGCGGTGACGCTGCCGGCGTGGCTCCGCTTCCCGTATCGCGTCGCCATGTACACGCGGCTCCGCTACTGGGCGTGGTGGCTCGGACAGTGGATCGACCGGGCGCCCGGTCGGGCCGTCGGGCTGGTCGTCGCCGTCGCGCTCGCGGGGGGCGCGTTCCTCGCGGGGCCGGTCAGGTCCGCCGCGACGTGACCGTGTTTCTCCGGGCTTGATGTGGCGGCGGCCCGGACGGCCGGTATGACCGACCGCTCCGGACTCCGGGCGACGCTGCGTGACCGACCGGCCGGCCACTGGCTCTCGACGCCGTCGCCGCGGGTCGCCGAACAGCTCGCGCTCACCGACGCCGACTTCATCGTGATCGACACCGAACACGCGCCGACCGGGACGGAGTCGGTGGAGGCGGCGGTCCGCGCCGTCGACGCCGCAAGCGCGCGCTCGGACGGCGACGGCGACACGGCCGCGGTCGTCCGCGTCGCCTGGAACGACCACGTCCGGATCAAGCGCGTGCTCGACACGGGCGCCGCGGGCGTGATGGCGCCGCGGGTGAACTCCGCCGAGGAGGCCGAGGCGTTCGTCGCGGCCGCGCGCTACCCCCCGGAGGGGCGCCGCGGCGTCGCTGCCGCGCGCGCCTCCGCGTACGGCCGCGACTTCGAGGGGTACTACGACCGGGCGAACGACCGCGTCGCGACGATCGCCCAGATCGAGACCGCGACGGCCGTCGAGAACGCCGGGGCGATCGCCGCCGTCGACGGGCTCGACGCCCTGCTGGTCGGCCCCGCGGACCTCTCCTCGGACCTGGGCGTCTTCGGCGAGTACGGCCACAAGCGGTTCGTCTCGGCGGTGGAGTCGGTGCTTGCCGCCGGCGACGTGCCGGTCGGCACGCTCGCCACCTCGCCCGCGGAGGTGGACCGGTGGGCGGAGTACGGCTACGACTACCAGGTCGTCGGCGTCGACGCCGGCTACCTGGCCGCCGGCGCGGACGCGGCGCTGGAGCGGTACGCGGACGCGTCCGAGAACTGAGGGGGGACGGCCCCGGTGCCGCGCCTCGCCGAGCCGCGCTCAGACCGCGCGGCCGGTTCCGCTCGTGCCGACGAGGTAGGTGCCGTACGTGAGCAGGGCGGCCGCGAGGACGAGCACGCCGCCCGCCACGACCCCGAACTGTGCGTTCAGCCCCGGGAGGAACAGCGCCGTGCCCACGACCATGAGGACCGCGCCGATAAGGGTCTCACATGAACCGAAACGTGCTGATCGGCGCGGTCCTCATGGTCGTGGGCACGGCGCTGTTCCTCCCGGGGCTGAACGCACAGTTCGGGGTCGCGCTCGCCCGCGGGCACCGCCACCTCCAGCCAGTTTTCCGTCGGCGGGAGCGGGCAGGCGAACGCGTCGGCGAACGCGCAAAACGGCGTGTACGCGAGGTTGAAATCGAGGGTCACCGCGTCGACATCGGCGAGGTCACCCTCCGGGTGGAGGTCCATGTAGCGGCCGCCGTCGTACGTCCCCTGGCCGGTCGTCTTGTCGCGGAACGGGAGAAACAGCGCGGCCGACCCCTCGGCGCGCAGCGCCGCGAGCGTTGTCTCGACGCGCCCGCCGTCGGCGGCCGGGAGCGCGAACGACAGCGTCGCGACGCGGTGGAAGCGCTCGGCGGTGCCGTTGCGGACGGTCAACTCCACCGTCTCGGGGTCGTCGTGGACGGCCACGTCCGCCGCGACCCGGTAGTCCGGGTCCGGCGGGAAGTAGTCGAGGCCGTCGAACGCCTCGCGCAGCGCCGGGTCGACCGGCGACTGCGGGTCGGACGCGAGGAACTCGTCCTTCTCGGCGCGCATCTCCCGGAGCCGGGCGAGCCACGCCGACTCGCCGTCCTCGCCGTCGGCCGCGTCCGGTGTGTCGTCGTCAGGCGTGGCGTCGGTCACGACCAGAGTTTGAGCGGCTGGCCGGTTCAATCCCGCGTTCCGGGCCGGCCGGTCCGGGTCGGCGCCGCGAGCCGGTCGGGAAGCGGAACCCGGACTACCGTCGCGCCAGCAGCGCCGCGCCCGCGATCGCGACGAGGGCGGCGACGGCACCGAAGCCGGGGCCGCTCGTCTCGGTTTCCGTCCCCTCGTCGCCGGCCGTCCCGGCGGCGGTCGTGGTCGCGGTCACCGTCTCGGTGTCGGAGCTCGCCTCGGTCCCGTCGTCCGTCTCGGTGCCCGCGCCGGCGTCGGACCCCTCGACGGTGACGTACGCCGTCTCGCCGACGGGCTGGTCGTTCTCGTTCGTGTACGGCGTGTCGTCCGAGGCGTTGAACGAGTCGTCGCCGTCGTCGGTGCGCGCCTCGGCGACGACCACCTGGCCGCGGTCCAGGGCGGGCGACAGCTCTACGCTGACGTTCTCGTGGGTCCCCTCCTCGAGGTACCCGGAGACGCCGGCGATCTGGCCGGAGCCGTTGTAGACGACGAGGAAGCCGCCCTCCGGCAGCGTCGCCTCGGCGACGGTCACCGACTCGCCGCCGGTCTGGTCGTCCACGGAGACGTCGGCGGTTTCGTTGGCGGTCTGTGTCGACGCGCCGGCCGCGACGCCGCCCGCGAGGGCGACGGCGCCGACCAGCACGGAGAGCAGTACGAGCGCGGGGAGCGCGTGTCGTGTGTTCATCGTGGAGAGACGCTCGCGGCGGTGACCGCCGGAGCCGTCCGGCCGTACTCGGCTGTCACTCAAGAACTCGTCGCTCCCGGACGCGGAGAGGTGCCATACTGCGTGGGGACCGCCCCCGGAACCGGCGGAGCGGGGATCCGCGGTGTCGGACGGTCGGCGACGCGGGTCCCCTGCGGGTGGAGGCCGCCTCGGCGACGACGCTGGCGGCGCTGGACCGTCTGTGTGCCGACGGACGGGTCAACGCCGGCGAGCACGGCGTCCTCCTCGCCACCGGCGTCGGTTATGACGGCGACGCGGGCGGGGCGGACGCCGAGACGGTCGAGCGCGCGGCCCTCCCGGCGGCGCTGGGCGTCAAGGACGGGTGAGCACGAACCGACGGCGGGGGCGGGAGCGCGAGGCGTCTACAGGAACTCCTCGACGCGGTCGGCGACCTCGTCGGGGGTGTCGCCGACGGGGACGCCCGCGTCGTCGAGCGCGCCGATCTTCGACTCGGCGGTGCCGGTGCCGGAGCCGGAGACGATGGCGCCGGCGTGGCCCATGCGCTTGCCCGGCGGGGCGGTACGGCCGGCGATGAAGCCGGCGACCGGCGTGTCCATGTTCTCGGCGATGAACTCCGCGGCCTGCTCCTCGTCCTCGCCGCCGATCTCGCCGCACATGACGACCGCGTCGGTGTCGGGGTCGGCCTCGAACGCCGACAGCGCGTCGACGAAGGAGGTGCCGATGATCGGGTCGCCGCCGATGCCGATCGCGGTGGTCTGGCCGATGCCGCGCTCGGTGAGGTTCGAGACCACCTGGTACGTCAGGGTGCCCGACCGGGAGACGAGACCGACGTCGCCGGACTCGAAGACGTCGCCGGGGAGGATGCCGAGCTTCGCCTCGCCGGGGGTGATGATGCCGGGGCAGTTCGGGCCCAGGAGACGGGTGTCGACCTCCGAGAGGCGCTTGTTCACCTTCGCCATGTCCCGGGTGGGGATCCCCTCGGTGATGGCGACCGCGAGGTCGAGGGGGGCGTCGAGCGCCTCGAAGACGGCGTCGCCGGCGAACGCCGGCGGGACGAACACGACGGAGGCGTCGGCGTCCTCCTCGCGGGCGGCCTCGGTCACCGTGTCGTAGACGGGGACGCCGGCGACCTCCCGGCCGCCCTTGCCGGGCACCGCGCCCGCGACGACGTTCGTGCCGTACTCCAGCATCTGTTCAGTGTGGAACTTCCCCTCCCCGCCCGTGATGCCCTGCACCACGACCCGGGTGTCGTCGTCGACGAAGATGCTCACGCGAACCACCCCGTGGTGAGCCGAGCGACGCGAGGCGAGCCTCGGTGGCCTCGGCCGCCGTAGGTGAGCGTGAGTTCACGAGCAGTGAGCGAGCGAACGGCGTGAGCGAGCGAACTTCTCGGGTAAGTCATCGTGCCACCTCCTGTGCGTTCTCGACCGCACGCTGTACCGCGTTCTCCAGGGTCCCCTCGACCTGCACGAGCTCCTCGTCGAGGATCTCCATCCCTTCCTCGGCGTTCGTCCCCGCGAGGCGGACGACGACCGGCTTCGGAATCTCGTCGAACCGACGCAGCGCCTCGTTGATCCCCGTGGCGACCTCGTCGCCGCGGGTGATCCCGCCGAAGATGTTGAACACGACCGAGTCGACGTTCTCGTCTGCGAACACCATCTCCAGGGCGTGCGTGACGCGCTCGGCCTTGGCGCCGCCGCCGACGTCGAGGAAGTTGGCGGGCGAGCCGCCGTAGTGGTCGACCAGGTCGAGGGTGGTCATCACCAGCCCCGCGCCGTTGCCGATGATGCCGACGTTGCCCGACAGCCGGACGTAGTCGAAGCCGTACTCGTCGGCCTTCGCCTCGAGATCGTCCCCGGCGGCCTCCTCCTCCATCTCCGCGAGCTCGGGCTGGCGAAACAGCGCGTCCTCGTCGACGTTCATCACGGCGTCGGCGGCGACGACCTCGCGGTCGCCGGTGACCATGACGGGGTTGATCTCGATGTCGGCGGCGTCGCGCGACTCGTACAGGTCGTACAGCGTCGAGAGGATCGACGCCACGTCGCCGGCGACGTCGCGGGGGATACCCGCCTCGTACACGACCTTGCGGGCCTGGAACGGATGGAGGCCGAACGCGGGGTCGACGTGCTCGCGGGCGATCCGCTCGGGCGTCTCTTCGGCGACGGCCTCGATGTCGACGCCCCCCTCGGTGGAGACCATCGCGACGGGCTCGCCCTCGCCGCGGTCCATCGTGACGCCGACGTACAGCTCGGTCTCGAAGTCGACGCCGGTCTCGACGAGGACCCGCTCGACGGTGTACCCCTTGAGGTCCATCCCGAGGATCGACTCGGCGGCCTCGCGGGCCTCCCCGTCGTCGGTGGCGATCTCGATACCCCCCGCCTTGCCACGCCCGCCCACGTGGACTTGCGCCTTGATCGCCGCCGGGTAGCCGATCTCCTCGACCGCGTCCATGACCTCCTCGACGGTGGACGCGAGCCGCGAGTCCGGGACCGGGATCCCGGCGTCGGCGAAGACCCGCTTCGCCTGATACTCGTGTAGCTTCATGCGTCCGAATGCGGACGCCTCGCGCGCTTAAATCCCGCCGGTTCTCGGTGCTCGCGCCCCGTTCGCGCTCCCGGTGACGGCCGGAGTCGACCCCGTCGATCCGACGGCCGGCGGCTCACTCGGCGGTCGCCTGACCGACCGCGGCGAGGACCGACCCGGCGACCGCCGCGAGGCCCGACCACTGCACCAGGGGGCTGAGCGCGAACTCGTTGCACCCGTCGGTGTACCGGACCGTCGGGGGCATCCCTTCGATCCCGACGAGCGCGTACTCCGTCAGAGCCCGCGTCCCCGGACAGAACACGTCGGTTCGGCCCCACGCGACCCCGAACGTTACCGCCGAGAGGACACACACGAACAGTCCGGCTGCGAACGTCGTCGCGCCGACGCGTCGGAGAGACATGTCTCGTCGGTACCAAGACGGAGGCTTTCACTCCACCGGTCGCTCCGGCCGACGGCGAACTGCCGCCGCCGCCCGAAGTTAAGTCGCCTCGGGCGGAGATGCGCGGTATGCGCGCAGTCCGCTTTCACGAGCACGGCGACAACTCGGTGCTGCAGGTGGACGAGGTCGACCGACCGGAGGCCGCCCCCGACGAGGTGCTCGTCGAGGTCGCCGCCGCGGGCGTCAACCCCGTGGACACGTACTTCCGGGAGGGGTCGTACGGTCCGTACGGGCTGCCGGCGATCCCCGGCGTCGACGCCGCGGGCGAGGCGGTCGCCGTGGGCGACGCCGTCGAGGGGGTCGCGGCCGGCGACGCGGTGTTCGCCACCGGCCTCTCCAGCACGATGCCTGGCGGCTACGCCGAGTACGTCGCGGTGCCGGACGACCGCCTCGCGACGCTGCCCGAGGGCGCGGACCTCGTCGCCGCCGGCGGCGCGGGCGTCGCCGCCGTCACCGCCTGGCGGGCGCTGATCCAGCACGCGAACCTCCGACCGGCCGAGACCGTCCTGATCCACGGCGGCTCCGGCGGCGTCGGCCACGCCGCCGTCCAGGTCGCGGCCGCGACCGGCGCCCGCGTCCTCGCGACCGCGGCGCCCGTGACGGCGGCCGCCGACGGCGACGGCGTCGACGTGATCCTCGACCACCGGCTCGACGAGTACCTCGGCTTCGACGCGGAGGTGGCGGGCCACGGCGCCCGCGTCGTCGGTATCGGCGAGAACCGGCCGGAGATCGGCTTCCCCGCCTCGGCGGCGGCCCGCGGGAAGGACCTGAACCTCCAGCTGATGTCGATGTTCAACACGCCCAGTCTCGCGGACGCGCTGGCGGACCTGGGGTCGCTGTGGGACGACGACCTCGGGATCGAGGTCGCCGACAGCTACGACCTCGCGGAGGCGGCCGCGGCACAGCGGGCGGTGATGACGGAGAGCTTCCTCGGGAAACTGGTCATCGAGCCATAGTCCGCCGCCGCGACGGTCGCCCGTCTCGTCCGGCTACTCCGCCGCCGCTGTACGTCGTCTCGTGGTTCGTCTCGCGCAGCTCCGTGTCGCAGTCAGCGAATGCGCGTCACGCGGGAGTCGGGACGCCGTCGGCGGGCGAACGCTGCCCCGGTGTCGGCCTCAGCTTATCGCCCGCCACCGTCCCCGGATCGCTGGAAGCGCACCACGTATTCAGGCTGTCGGCCGACGAACGGACGGATATGCGAACCGCCACGCGCCGCGCCGGGGGGTCGCCCTCCCCCCGGCACGGGCTCGCCGACGCCGCGCACGGGGTGGACCCGTGCGGGCTCCGTTCCGGCCGTCGTCGTCCGTCGTCGTCCCATCCGCCGCGACTCTCCGCCTCTCCCCGCGGTACGGCTCGACGAGTGTCGGGCCGGAGCGAGCCATGAACGACCGCCCCAATGTCGCGCTCGTGGTGCTGGACACGGTGCGGGCCCGCGACGCCAGCGAGGAGGTCGCCCCGACGCTGTCGGCGGTCGGGCGCCACGGCACCCTGTTCGCGAACGCGTTCAGCAGCGCGCCGTGGACGGTCCCCTCCCACGGCTCGCTGTTCACGGGAGCGCCCCCGTCCAAGCACGGGACCCACGGCGACGACCCGACGCTGTCACCCTCCCTGGAGTCGCTCCCGGAGTGTTTCGCCGACGCGGGCTACGAGACGGTCGGCTTCTCCAACAACACCTGGATCACCGACGAGTTCGGCTTCGACCGGGGCTTCGACCGGCTCGACCGCGGCTGGCAGTACGTCCAGTCGGACGTCGACGTCGGGCCGGTGATCCGGTCGAAGTCGCTCCCGCGGACGCTGCGTGCGGCGCGCGAGCGGCTGTTCGAGGGCAACCCGCTGGCCAACGTCGTCAACCTCCTGTACGCCGGGGTGGTCCGGTCGTCCGGGGCCGACGGCGGGGCCCGGACGATCGAGAAGGTGCGACGCTGGCTCGACCGCCGCGACGACGACCGCCCCTTCTTCCTGTTCGTCAACCTCCTCGAACCGCACGTCAGCTACGACCCGCCGCGCGAGCACGCGGAGCCGTACCTCCCCGACGGCGTGAGCTACGGGGAGGCGATGGAGATCCGGCAGGCGCCGCGGGCGTACGACGTCGGCGAGTACGACCTCGCCGACGCGGAGTTCGCGGCGCTGCGCGGGCTTTACCGCGGCGAGGTGTCGTACGTCGACCACCACCTCGCGGCGCTGCGGTCGGCGCTTGCCGACGCCGGCGAACTCGACGACACGGTCCTCGCGGTCTGTGGCGACCACGGCGAGAACGTCGGCGACCACGGCCTGTTCGGCCACCAGTACAACGTGTACGACACGACGCTGCACGTCCCGATGGTCGTCGACGGGGGACCGTTCGTCGGCGGCGGCCGTCGCACGGACCTCGTACAGTTGCTCGACCTCCCGGCGACGCTCCTCGACGCCGCCGGGATCGACGCGCCGGCGTTCCGGGAGCAACAGCGAGGGCGATCGCTGCATCCGGACGCCGCGGCCGACCCCCGCGAGGCGGTGTTCGCGGAGTACCTCGCCCCCCAGCCCCCGATGTCCGCGCTGGAGTCGCGGTTCGGGGCGGCCGCCGAACGCGCCGCCGACCGCTACCGGACGCTCCGTGCGGTCCGG
Organism: Halobacteriales archaeon QS_6_71_20; assembly: GCA_003020945.1. Lineage (GTDB taxonomy): Archaea > Halobacteriota > Halobacteria > Halobacteriales > Haloferacaceae > Halobaculum. The sequence goes on along the minus strand of PXRU01000001.1, from coordinate 75,342 downwards.
ACGGACCGCTGGAAGTACGTTCGGGCGGGCGACGGCGAGCGGGAGCTGTACCGGATCGACCGGGACCGCGGCGAGACGACCGACCGGAGCGACGAGGCGCCGCGGGTGGTCGAACGGCTCGACGGGCGGCTCGACGCCTGGCTGGCGTCGTTCGAGCACGCGGACACCGCGTCGGATGGGGGTGACGATGCCGGCGACGATATCTCCCAGGCGACGCTGGAGCGACTGGAGGAGCTGGGGTATCGGTGACGCGAGCGGGCGACGGCCTGGGTGACGGCCGGGCAGGAGTGACGCGAGCGGACAATGGCCCGGGGTGACGGCCGGGGAAGGGGGGTGATCCGGACGGCCGGGAGGGAGAAATTACCCGAGCGCCTGCGGTGCCCATTGCTCCAGCGGGTCATCCGTCTCCGCCATCCAGTCGACGAGCCGGTCGCGAAGCTCCGCCCTCACGTCCGCGTAGTCGGGATGATCGATCAGGTTCCGGAGCTCGGCCGGGTCCTCGCCGAGGTCGTACAGTTCGTCGACGTCCGGCGTGTTGTAGACGTACTTATGGTCGCCGACGCGGACCATCCGTTGGGTGTACAGCCCGAACTCGTCGCCGTGGTACTCCGCGGCGACGGCCGCCGGCCAGTCGTCGGGCTGGTCGCCCGCAAGCAGCGGGCGGAGGCTCCGGGCGTCCAGCCAGTCGGGGACGGCGACGTCGGCGACGTCCAGGAACGTCGGCATCAGGTCGTGGAGCCGGACCGGCGCGTCCGCGACGCTCCCGGGGTCGACGACGCCGGGCCAGCGGACCTGCAGCGGGACGCGATAGGTGTCCTCGTACATCAGCGGCCCCTTGTTGAACTGCCGGTGTCCCCCGAGGAAGTCGCCGTGGTCGGACGCGTGGACGACGACGGTGTCGTCGGCCAGCCCCAGTTCGTCGAGGGCGTCGAGGATCCGACCGATCTGGTCGTCGATCAGGGACATGAACCCGCGGTTGCGGGCGATCACCTCGGCCCACGTCTCCCGGTCGAACCCCCCGACGCCGCGGTAGTCGACGTAGTTCTCGTGAACCTGCGGCTTCCCGTCGAACGTCTCGGCGTACGAGTCCGGGAGGTCGACGTCCGCGGGGTCGTACATCGAGGCGTACGGCTCGGGGACGACATAGGGGTGATGGGGGCCGAGGAAGTCCGTCCGGTGGAGGAACGGGCCGTCGGCCTCGGCCGCCCGGCGGAGCGCCTCGACGGTCCGCTCCGCGAGGAAGTACGGCCGCGTCGCCTCGACCGGGACGGGGTCGACCGCCGCCACCAGCGACCCGTCGGCGGTGCGGACGGGGGCCGTCGGGTCCGCCCCGGCGGCGTCGACGTCGAGGTCGTCGCGGTACTCCCCGAACGCCTCGTCGATGTCGTCGTGGTGTTCGTCGCTGCCGCCGAGATACGAGAAGCCGAAGTCCTCGGGCGTCCGGTCGCGGCCGACGTGCCACTTGCCGACGTAGGTGGTCCGGTAGCCGGCGTCGGCGAGCGCCGTCCCGAACGTCGGGAGGTCGGTCGGGAGGTTCGGCTGGACGGCGTCGGCCTCGTGGGTGTTGTTCACCATCCCGTGGTTGTGGGGGTACAGCCCCGTCAGCAGCGACGCGCGGGCGCTGGAGCAGATGCTCGTCGGCGTGTACGCCCGCTCGAAGCGCATCCCCTCCCGGGAGAGGCGGTCGAGCGCGGGCGTCTCGACCGGCGGCCCGTCGGGGGCGGTGTAGTCGTACCGCTCCTGGTCGGTGAGCACGAGCACGACATTGGGACGGGAGTCGGCCATCGACCGCTCTACGTGCCTCGGACGCTAAAGTCGGGCGACGAGCGCGAGCCTCCGGGCAACGGCCGCCGGTCGCGGCGTGGGCGTGGAGGAGAGAGCCCTCGGGGGACGTCAGTTCTTCTTCGCGCGGACCTCCTTGCCGCGCCGGACCATGTCCTCGCAGTGGGGACAGGCGCGGGGCCTGGTTATCCCCTCCGGCTCGAACACCTTCACGTACCGCTCGGTGACGAACGACTCGCAGTTCTGGCAGGTCGGCATACCCGCCCGGGGGTCCACCTCGCGTAAACGGGTTGTGATCGTTGTCGACCGCGGGACGGCGGCCGGACCGTCGGCCGGACCCGCGGCGGCGGCGACGCGTTCCCGGGGCGCCGTGACCGACACAGCACCTATCCGCCCGTCCGGCGTCGTCGGGGTATGAGCGACACCGAGGACGGGGCGGGCGGCTCCGCCGACGGCCGGTCCGGCGTCGACCCGCTCCGAGTCGGGGTCGTCGGCGGCGGCTACATCGGAACGACCGTCGGGGCGGAGTTTCGCGCACACGAGGACGCCCGGGTGGCGGCCGTCGTCGACGTCGACGAGGGGGCGCTCGCGGACGTGGGCGACGCGCTCGGCGTCGGTCGCGGGGCACGGTACGGCGACTACCGCGCGATGCTGGACGCCGAGCCGCTGGATGCGGTGTTGATCGGGACGCCCCACACGCTCCACTACGACCAGATCCGCGCGGCGTTCGACCGCGATCTCCACGTGCTCTGTGACAAGCCGCTGACGACCGACCTCGGGGAGGCGCGCGACCTCGTCGTCCGCGACGACGCCCGCGCGGAGACCCTGATGGTGGGCTACCAGCGCCACCTCTACCCGGCGTTCGTGCGGGCCCGGGAGCTATGGGCGCGGGCGGACCGCGAGCCGCGGTGGATCACCGCCGAGGTGGGACAAGACTGGGTCGACCGCTTCGAGGGGACGTGGCGACAGGAGCCGTCGTTGTCCGGCGGCGGCTACCTCTACGACACGGGGAGCCACCTGCTGGACTGCGTGCTGTGGAGCACCGGCCTCACGCCGGCGGCGGTGTCGGCGGAGATGCGCTTCCTCGACGACGCCGAGCGGGTCGACGGCCGCGCGACCGTCACGGTGCGGTTCGCCGAGGGCGCGACGGCGTCGTTCTCGCTGTCCGGCGAGACGCCCTGCATGCGCGAACACGTCCGGATGTGGGACGAGCAGGGCGGCGTCGCGCTGGACGCCCGCGACTGGGAGCCCAGCGAGTACGTCGAGATCGACGACGGGAGCGGCGAGTACCGCCCGCGGCTCGACCGGGACGCGCGCCCGACGAAGGCCGGGGCGTTCCTCGACGCCGTGGCGACCGGCGAGGCGCCGGTCGCGACCGCCCGCGACGGTCTCCGCGTGACCGCGGTCACCGAGGCGGCCTACGAGTCCGCCCGCGGCGACGGCTCGTTCGTTCCGGTCGAGGCCGACGACGTGACGCCGGAGTAGCTCGCCGTCAGTCGCCCGCGACCCGCTGTACCGCGTCCTCACCTCACCGTGGCGACCTCACTCCCGGAGTCGGACGACCGCCCCGTCGTCGCGCTCCTCCAGCGCCACGAGGCCGTCGTCGGCCAGATCCGACACGAGCCCCCGGAGCCACGCCTCGCTCCCCTCGCCGTCGCCGTCGGGCGCGTAGTCGACGCGGACACGCGGCCCCAGGTCATCCAGCGACAGCTCCTCGTACTCCCCGAGCGCGCGGACCACCTTCCCCCGGAACTGCCGCCGGCTCCCCTCGAACTCGGGCTGGGTCGGCACGTCTGGCGCGGTGAAATCGCCCGTCTCGTAGGCGCGACACCGCCGCCGCCACGGGCACCCCGCCTCGTCACACCGCGGCGACTGCCCGCAGGCCACGCCCCCGAGTTCCATGATCGCGTTGTTCCAGACGCGCGACTCCCCCTCTGGCATGAGGTCGCTCGCGGCCGTCTCGAACGCCGCGTCGTCGTCGGGGACGCCGAACGCGCGGTACAGCACCCGCTTGACGTTCGTGTCCACCACCGCGTCGCCGTTGTCGAACGCGAACGAGGCGACCGCGTTGGCGGTGTACGGCCCCACGCCCATCAGCTCCTCCAGCTCCTCGGGCTCCCGGGGGAACGTCCCGTCGTACGTCTCCGTCACCTGCGTCGCGGCCTCGTGGAGGTACTTCGCGCGGTTGTTGTAGCCGAGGGAGTGGTCCGACCAGAAGGCGACCACCGCGCCGCGGTCGGCGGCCGCGAGCGCCTCGACGGCGGGCCAGCGGTCGAGGAAGTCCGCGTACGCCTCCTCCACCCGGGAGAGCTGCGTCTGCTGGCTCATCACCTCCGAGACGAGGATGCGGTAGGGGTCGTCGGTGCGGCGCCACGGGAACTCGCGGTGGCCGGCCTCGTACCACTCGATCAGGGCCTCCCGGACCGCCCCGCGGTCGTCGGGGAGGTGCTGGCTCATTGTCCGACCCAGCGCCGCCGCGCGAAAAGCGCTGACGGTTCCGCCGCCGGAGCGCCCCGGGGACCGCGCCGGCGACGGCGGCCGGAAACGATATGACGGACGGTCCACTCACGCGCCGATGATGCGACAGGACCAGGTCCTCGCCTCCACGCTCGCCGGCGCCGGCGTCGCCCTCCTCCCGGCGGTGCTCGCGTTCTATCTCGCCGCGGGCCCGACGATGTGGCTGGTGACGGGTGCGACCGTCACCGCGCTCGGCCTCGCGTTCGCGTACACCGCCGACGACGAGCCGACGAACGACGAGTCGAGCTCCACGAAGACGAACTGCCCCGACTGCGGATCGCGCGTACTGGCGACCGCGACGGCCTGTGAGTACTGTGGTGCCGCGCTCGACGACGAAGGGATCGCCACCGGTACCGACGGAGCGTAACGGGTATCCGGCGGCCGCCGTTTGCTCCGGTCATGGGACTCGACGACCTCGATTCGGCGCTGTCCGACGAGTACGGCGACCTCGACGATGAGCTCTCCGCCGAGCTCGACCGGGAGACGAAACACGAACTCGCCCTGCTGTCGGCGGCGCTGGGCACCGACCGCGACGAACTCCTCCGACGGGGGATCCACGCGCTGTTCCGGCGGACGCTGGACACGGGCGACCTGGACTTCCACCTCCGGGAGGCGTTCGACGTGACGTACGACGAGTACCTCTCGGGGATGACGTACGACGAGATGACCGGCGGCGCGGGCGGCGCCGCCGGCGGTGGCGGTGGCGGGGGCGGCTACCCCGAGCGGAACGACGACCGCCGCTACCAGCAGTAACGCCCGGCGACCTCCCGGCGGGGGGACCCGCTCCCGGTCAGGCCGCGTCGCTGACGGCGTCGACGAAGATGTCGACGCCCATCTCGATCTCCCGCTCGGTCACGTCCATCGGCGGGAGGAACCGCAGCACTTGGTTCCCGCACGCCAGCGTCAGCAGGCCCCGACGGACCCCGGCCTCCAGCGCGTCGTCGCGCGACTGCGCCGACTCGAACTCGACGGCGAGCATCAGCCCCTTTCCGCGGACATCGACGACGCCGTCGAGGTCGGCGTCGCGGACGGCCTCTTTGAACTGGCGGCCGCGGGCGACCGCGTTGTCGAGCAGGTCGTGCTCGTCGATCGCCCGGAGGGTGAACACGCCCTGGGCCGCCGACACGACGTCGCCGGCGCCCCACGTCGAGGAGAGCCGCGCGCGCTCCTCGGGGAAGGTGTCCTCGGCGGCGATGGTCGCGCCGACGCGCATCCCCTTCGCGCCGGTGATCACGTCCGGCTCGATCGCGTAGTGGTCCGAGCCCCACCACTCCCCGGTGCGGCCCATCCCCGACTGGATCTCGTCGGCGACCAGCGGCACGTCGTGCTCGTCGGCCAGCGCCGCCACCTCCCGCATGAACGAGTCCGAGGGGAAGCGGTAGCCGCCCTCGCCCTGGATCGGCTCCACGATGACGTACGACAGTTCGTCGGGGTCGACGTGGCCCGTCTTCGGGTCGAGCTTCTCCCGCAGGACGGAGGTGTCGCCGTCCTCGACGAAGAACCCGCAGGAACACGTCTCCGGCGAGCAGCCGCGGTCGGTGCAGAACGGCACGTCGTGGACGCCCGGCACCTCCGGGAAGTTCCGGCGGTAGACGGACTTCGAGCGGTTGAGCGACAGCGCGCCGAGGGTGCGGCCGTGGAACGCCCCGTCGAAAGTGACGCCGTAGGCGCCGCCGTCGGAGGCGTCGTAGCAGACCTTGATCGCGTTCTCGACGGCCTCGGCGCCGGAGTTCGAGAGGAACACCGTGTCGAGCCCGTAGCGGCCCGTCCGGTCGACGAGTTCGTGCATCAGGTCGGCCGGCCCGGGGATCGCCGACTCGCCGGGGTCGGCGCCGTCGGAGACGTAGAAGTCCTGGCCGGCGATCTTCGTGGGATCGACCATGTCGAACGCCGACATCGGCTCGGTGATCTTGGGGTTGTTGTATCCGAGCGGCGCGGCGGCGACGTGGGAGGTGAAGTCCAGCAGGACGTTGCCGTCCACGTCCGTGCAGAAGGGTCCCTCGGCGTCGGCGGTGATGTCCCAGACGAAGTCGTAGACGTAGGTGCTCGTCGCGGCCGCATCCCGGTGGTAGGCGGCCCACTCCCGGGCGCGCTCCCCCGGCATCCCGGCGACGTCCACCTCGGCGGCGTGTCTGTCCATACCGGGGCTTGGAACGGCGCCGGATAAAACCGCGGTACCCTCGACCTCACGTCGAATATCCGGCCGGAAGTTAGAAACGAGTGTAACCTCGCCGCGCGTCCCGGGGAGCCGGCTACACGGCGGTCATCGCAAGCGCGACGACGCCGGCGCCGGCGACCAGCACGGCGCTGTAGCCGGCGACCCGCCTGACGAACGCCCGCGGCCCGGCCAGCGCCAGCCCCGCCTTCACCGCGACGCTGGAGACGGTCGCCAGCAGTACGGCGACGGTCGCGGCGTCGCCGCCGACGGTGCCGCCGCGGTACAGCAGCACCGCGGAGGTGGTCGCGCCCGCCGACGAGACCAGCCCGGAGACGGCCGCCGAGGCGTACAGGCCCGCGGTGCCGAACTCCGCCTGCGCGAGGCTGCTGCCCGCGAGGATGAGCAGGAACACGGCGCCGAACGCCAGCGCGTTGCGCAGCGAGAACGGGGACTCGAGGTCGAGGTCCACGCGAGCGCGCCAGTCGGCCGTCGCCGCCGCGACCGCGACCGCGCCCAGCGCGAGCGCGCCGAGCGGGACGACGACGACGACGAGCGCGGGGGCGCGCCCGCCGGCGGTGAACGCGACGGCGATGGCGAGGTTGCGGACGGCCATCGCCGCGTCCGCGAGCAGCACCCCGGCGACGGCGTACGACACCGCGTCCGCGCGGTCGCCCGCGTGGTCGAGCATCGTGCCGACGACGGCCGTCGAGGAGACCAGCCCGCCGAAGAAGCCGGTGAACGCGACGCCGCGGCCGCCGTACGTGCGCACCAGCGCGTAGTTCACCATCCCGATCCCCGCGACGGTGACGACCATGAGCCAGGCGACCCGCGGCTCCAGCGGGACGCCGAACACGACCCGCTCGCCCGCCGGGAGCACGGGGAAGACGACGAACGCCAGCACCGCGAACTCCGTCATCGACCGGAGCTCGGTCCGCGAGAGGTCGCCCGCGAAGGAGTGAAGCTCCCGCTTCAACACGAGCAGGCCGGCCGACAGGACCGCCACTGTCACGCCCTCCAGCACGTAGGCGGCCGCGACGAGCGCGCCGACGCCGTAAGCGGCCAGCAGCGACACGGAGGTGGTGAGCGACAGCGACGCCTCCCCGCCCGCTCGGAGGCCGCGGACCGCAAGCAGCGTCCCCTGCACGACGACGAGCACGCCGCCGACCACGAGCAGCCCCTCCCCGAGCGTCTCGTGGCCGGCAAGCAGCGTGAACACCCCGCCCGCGAGGCTGGTGAGCGAGAACGTCCGGATCCCGGCCGCCTTCTCGGACCACTCCCGCTCCAGCCCCAGAAACAGCCCCAGCGTCGCCGCCAGCGCCAGCCGCACGACGGGGATCGACATCGGGTCCGTCGCCACGCCTTCGACCGTCGCGACCATGAAGTAAATACTGCTCTATAGTAGTATATAGTCTTTCGGGCGTCGGGCACCGGGCGCCGGGCGGGCGATGCCCGCGCCGGCGTCGGCCGCCGCGGCACGCTTTTGTCGCTACACGGCACCGGATCGGTATGGCCCTCTCGGACGTGGACTGGTCGCGGACGGCGTGGTGGAGCGTCGGCGCCGTGCTCCTGGCGGCGGTCGGCTACGTCGTCTACTCGTTCGTCGGAACGTTCGTCTTCGGGGTCTTCATCTACTACGCGACCCGGCCGATCTACAATCGGATCCGCCGCCGGATCCCACAGCCGAGCGTCGCCGCCGCGGTCGCCATCTTCGCGATGGGGCTGCCGGCGCTGCTGTTGGTGGGGTACGCGCTGTTGATCGTCGTCAACCAGGTCCGGGACCTCGACATCGCTGGCAACGAGCTGTTCGCGAGCGTCCCGATCGAGGCGGGGACGCTCGACGCGCTCACCGACCCCGGGGCGCTGGCGGCCAGCGACTGGCGCCAGTACGTCACCGCCGACACCGTCACCGGGGCGATCGACTCCCTCGGACAGGCCGCGGGGACCGTCGTGTTCCTCGGTACCGGCGCCGTCCACCTGTTCGTGATGCTGGCGATCGCCTTCTACCTGCTCCGGGACGCCGGTCGTCTGGGGCGGTACTTCGCCCGTTTCACCGACCGACGGGGCACCGTCGAGGCGTACGGGCTGGCGGTCGACCGCGACTGCAACTCCATCTTCTTCGGCAACATCCTCAACGCCATCGTCACCGGCACCATCGGCGTCATCGTCTACTCGCTGCTCAACGTGTTCGCCCCGCCGGGGGCGGCGATCCCCGCGGCCGCGCTGGTGGGGCTGATCGCCGGCGTCGCCAGCCTGATCCCCATCGTCGGGATGAAGCTGGTGTACGTTCCGGTGGCGCTGTACATGACGCTCCGGGCGGTCGCGACCGGCGCTACCGGCACCCTGTGGTTCGTCGCCGCCTTCGCGGTCGCCTCGCTGATCGTCGTCGACACCATCCCTGACCTCGTGCTCCGCCCGTACGTCTCCGGGCGGTCGCTCCACGTCGGCGCGGTGATGCTCGCGTACACGCTCGGCCCGCTGCTTTTCGGCTGGTACGGCATCTTCCTCATGCCGATCCTGCTGGTGCTTGTCGTCCACTTCGTCCGGATCGTCCTCCCGGAACTGCTCGGCGGCGAGCCGCTCCGGCCGTACGCGGTCGACCCGACGTACCTCACCGAGGAGGCGCCGTTCCCCGACGCCGACCCGGAGGCGTCCCGGGGGCCGCGGAGGGAGCCGGCGCCGGACCCCGAGTGAGCCCGGGCCGTGGGGGCCTCACTCGACGTCGACGTACTCGGCCTCCCAGCCGCGACGGGCCTCGATCTCCCGGCGTCCCCGGCGCGTCAGCGTGTAGTAGTTGGTGCGGCGGTCGAGCTGGCCCTTCTCGACGAGCCCCTTCTCGACGAGCGTGTCGAGGTTCGGGTAGAGGCGTCCGTGGTGGATCTCCTTCTCGTAGTAGTCCTCCAGCTCCTCCTTGATCGCCAGCCCGTGTGGCTCCTCCCGTCCGGCGATCACGTACATGAGGTCGCGCTGGAACCCGGTGAGGTCGTACATCGGTACCGTTGATCGACTGTTGCTGTCGTATCAGAATAAACGTACCGACACTCCGTGTCGGCGATACGCACGTACGGCTGACACAGCGCCTATCGCGGCCGGTTCCGTACATGCTCCCGGATCGATATGTCGGCGCTCGTGTCAGCGTCCCGGCGGGGGGCGAGGCGTCGACCGTCTTTTCTCCGCGCGGCGCGTACCGACCGGGTGTGCCCGAGGAAGTGCTGTTCGAGTCGGAGTCGCGGCAGGACCGCTCGGCGGTCGCGGACCACCTCCGCACCGTCGCGGAGAAGCTCGACGGCGACGGACGCCTCACGCTGTCCGGCGGAGGGAAGTCGCTCGCGCTCGCGGTGCCGTCGGCGCTGACGTTCGAGGTGAAAGCCGAGCGCGAGACCGGCTCCGGTCCCGACGAGCTGAGCGTCGAGTTCGAACTGGAGTGGGACGAGGGCGAGAGCGCGGACTCCGACGTCAGCATCGAGTGACCGGCGCCGTCGCTGGCGAGCGCGGTCGCCGTCGAGAACGAACGGGAGCACGCGGCGGAAACCCCCGCCGCGTGCCGCCCGAATCGGTCCCCGCTGACGCTTCGGCCCTCCAGACGAAGCGTCATACGACGATACCGACGGACGACTGATAAGCTTATCGGGGACGGGGAGCCACCCGCGGTCAGATGTGTTCCTCCTCCAGCACCCACCCCAGCGCCCGCTTGTAGTGGGTGAACAGCTGGCGGACGCTCTCGTGGCGCATCTCCTCGGAGTCCAGCTCCTCGGCGAGGAACTCGTACTGCTCTCTGATCTCCGCCTCGTCTCGCATGGGCGCGGCTACGGGGGCGGGGAACTTAGAAGATCGGCGAGGAGGAGCCCGACGGGAGCGGCGGGGCGACTACGAGCTCTCGTCGCTCGTCTGACGCTCGACGAAGCCGTCGTACGTCTCCTGGTCGACGACGACGACGTTGAAGTACATCTTGGAGTGGGCGACGCCGCAGTACTCGGCACAGTAGCCCTGGTAGACGCCGGTCTCCTGGGCGGTCGTCTTGATCGTGTTCTCCTCGCCGGGCACGGCGTCCTGCTTCAGCCCGAGCTCGGGCACGTGGACCGCGTGGATCACGTCCTCGGAGGTGACGGTGAGGTAGAGGTCCTGACCCTCCGGCACGACGATCACGGGGCCGTCCAACCCTTCGGCCTGCGGGATCTCGCCGGTGTCGAGGTCGCCCGCGGTCAGCTCCGTGATGCCCGCGCTCTGGTAGTTCATCCGCCAGTTCCACTGGTAGGCGATCGTCTTGACGTGGACGTCGCCCTGCTCGGGCTGGATCTCGTCGGTCCCGCCAGTGTAGGTCACGTCCTCGTTCGCCAGCACGCCGTAGGAGGCGACGCCGACGAACAGCAGGACGATCGCCGTCGCGACCGTCCAGGTGATCTCCAGGCGACGGTTCTCCCGCGTCGGCTCGGGGTCGTCGCTGTCCTTGAACCGGAGGACGGTGTAGATGAGAACGACCTCCACGAGGATCGTGATCGGGATGGCGACGTACAGCAGCCGCCCGTTCAGGTCGTTGATCAGCCCCGCGGTCGTGGACGGCTGGGCCGCGGCCGGCACCGCGAACAACGACAGCCCGACGAGCCCCGCCAGCAGGCTCCCCAGTCGCATGCGCTTCATCACGTCCGCGGTTGGCGCAGCCCACGTAAATACCTACTGTTGTCGCCCGAACCACCGGACGCGGGCGGTCCCGGCGTCGGGCGCCCCCGCGGTCGACGGCGCCGGTCACGCTCCCGGCGAGCGTCGCCCGCCGCGGGGCGGGATCCGACGCCTCGGCGGGGCCAGTGGCGCCCGCTCGCGCCCGTACAGTCCCCGCGAAGCGCGGGGTTGATATGCGGCCGGCCGCTGTATCCGACTAGTGACACCGAAGCGGTTCCCCGGCCTGCTCGCGGCCGCCGCGATGGGTGTGTACCTGCTGCTGGTCGTCGGCGCGACCACGGCAGTCACCGACGCCGCCGCGGCGTGTACCGCCTGGCCGGCCTGCGGCGACGGGCTCTCCGTGCCGACGGCGACCGCCGGCTGGGTCGCGCTGGGCCACCGCGCGGTCGCGTTCCTCGTCGGCCTCCTCGTGCTCGCGACGGGGGTCGCCGCGTGGCGCGCCCGGCCCCGGCGTCGGGTCCGCGTCGCGCTCGCGGCCGCAATCTTCCTGTACCCCGCCGAGTCGCTCCTGGGCGCGTACGTCGCCACGCGTGGCGGCGGAACCCTCGCGACCGTCGGCGGCCTCGCCGTCACCGTCTCGGCGCTCCACCTCGCGGGCGGCCTGCTCGTGTTCGGCGGCCTGCTCGCGGCGCTGGCGTGGGAGCTGGAGGCCCGGACCGGCGACCCCGACGAGGACCCGGCGGTCGGTCCCGGCGGTCCCGACCCGGCCACGGAGCCACTCGACGACGGGGAGCGTCCCGCCGTTCCGGCGTGGGGCCGGCGCCCCGTGGCGCGGGCGCGGCTCGTCGCCGGCGCCTACTTCCGGCTGATGAAGCCCCGGCTGATGTGGCTGCTGTGTCTGGTCGCCAGCGCGGCGATGGCGCTGGCCGGGGGGCCCAGCCTCTCGGTGCCGGTCGTCGCGGCGACGCTTGCCGGCGGCGCGCTCTCCATCGGCGCCTCGGGGACGTTCAACCACGTCCTCGAACGCGACGTGGACCGCCGGATGCGACGCACCAGCGACCGCCCGATCGCGGTCGACCTCGTCTCCGTCCGCAACGCCGTCGCGTTCGGCCTCGCGCTCACCGTCGTCTCCGTGGCGCTGTTCGCGTGGGTGAACCTCCTGGCGGCCGTCCTCGGCCTCATCGCCATTGTGTTCTACTCGGTGGTGTACACCCTCCTGTTGAAGCCGAACACGGTGCAAAACACCGTCGTCGGCGGCGCGGCGGGCGCGCTGCCGGCGCTCATCGGCTGGGCCGCCGTGACCGGCGAGGTCGGGCTCGGCGGGGTCGCGCTCGCGGCGCTCATCTTCCTGTGGACGCCCGCCCACTTCTACAACCTCGCGCTCGCGTACAGGGACGACTACGAGCGCGGCGGCTTCCCGATGATGCCGGTGGTGCGCGGCGAGACGACGACCCGCCGACATATCGTCTGGTACTTCGGCGCGACGCTGTCGGTCGCGGCGGCGATGGTCGGACTCGGCCGGCTGGACTGGCTGTACGCGGTCGCGGGCGCGCTCGTCGGGGGCGTCTTCCTGTGGGCGATCGTTCGCCTCCACTACGAGCGCGACGAGTCGGCGGCGTTCCGGGCGTTCCACGCCTCCAACGCCTACCTCGGCGTACTCCTGCTCGCGGTCGTCGTCGACGCCCTCGCGCTGTGACAATGTCCACCGGAACCACCTCCGTCGCCGGGGTGGAGCTCCCGGTCTCCCGGAGCGCGATCTTGGCGGGCACGCTCCTTCTCAACGTCGAGCTGGCGGCCGTCCTCGCGTACTTCGCGCTCGCCGACGCCACGCTCTCCTCGCCGCTTTTCACGCTGTACGGGCTGGTCTGGGTGAACCTCGCGCTCCTCGTGTTCGCCCGCTACCGCCCCCCGAGCGGGGACGCCCGCACCCGCCGCCGCGCGCTCGCCGTCGCCGCCGGCTACGCCGTCGTGCTCGCGGTGCTCGGCGGCGTCGTCGGCGTCGCCCCGCCGCGAACGACCGCGGGGGTGGAGCTGGCGCTGCTCCCGCCCGGGTGGGGTCCGGCGCTCGTCGTCAACGTCGGCGTCGCCGCCGCCGCCCTCATGCCGGCAAAGGTGCTCGGCTACGCCGCGCTGGCGTACCTGCTGTACGGCGCCGTCGTCGACGCCGCTGGCGCGGGCGTCGCGGGCGTCCTCGGCCTGCTGTCGTGTCTGTCGTGCACGCTGCCGGTCCTCGCGGGCGCGGCGGCGTCGCTTCTCGGCGGCGGCGGGTTCGTCGTCGCGGCCGCGACGGGGATCGGCTACGGCCCCTCGACGCTCGTGTTCGTCATTACGGTCGCGCTGCTGTGGTGGCGCCCCGGCGTCGACGGCCTCGCGGCGCTCGGCCGGCGCCGGTAGCCGCCCGTCGACCGGCCCACGGAGGGTGCGGCTCCCCCGGAGATAATCCGATCCGATTACGTCTCGCGGAGAGGTGATCACGAACAGTTACGTTCCGTCGGTCGAAGGGGACACACATGGGACGGTCGTTGCTCTCGCGGTCGGCGCTCCAGCACAGGCGGCGGGCGCTCGTCAAGACGCTCTGTTACCGGCTGCTGATGGTGGCGATCACCGTCCTCGTGGCCTGGGCGGTCGTCGGCGACGCGACCGACGCGCTCAACATCGGGATCGCCGCGAACGTCGTGAAGACGGGCACGTACTACACCTACGAGCGGGTGTGGGACCGCATCGCCTGGGGGGTCGCCGACCCGGCGTGACCGCGGCCGCGACCGCCGGAGCGGAACCGGACCGGCGGCGGACCGGCTCTCGGTCCGAACGCCCGACGGCGCCGGACTTACCACGGCGCCGTTCGTACAAGCGTCGCACATGACCCGAGTCGAAGTCGAGTACTGCGTACCGTGCGGCATGCTGGAACGTGCACAGGACGTCCAGACGGCGATCCTGGCGGAGTTCGGACAGTCGGTCGAGTCGGTGTCGCTGGTCACGGGCGACGACGGGGTATTCGAGGTCCGCGCCGATGGCGAGGTGGTGTTCGACAAGGAGTCCGACGAGTTCGACGTGGACGCCATCGTCGAGTCTGTGGGGGGTCACGTCGGCGCGACCGCCTGACCGTCGCTGGCGTCGACCCCGGCGGCTCGGCTCTCTCTACCCGCGACCGCTCACTCCTCCGCGAGCCGCGCGAACAGATGCGTCCATGCGCCGCCGTCGTCGTCCGCGACGGTGTCCGCGAGCACCCGCTCGTCGGTCACGCGGAACCCGGCCTCGCGCAACTGCTCGCGGGTCCGGTCGATCCCGGGGAACGACCACGCCATCGACTCGCCCGAGCCGAGCCAGTCGTCGTTCGTGCCCGACCAGCCCTCCCCGTCGGTCGCGGCCGTGAGGTAGAGCCGACCGCCCGGCCGGAGCACCCGGGCGAACTCCGCGAACGCGGTCGCGTGCTCCGGGATCGGGACGTGGATCGCCGAGTGGAGCGCGGCGACCGCGTCGACGGCGTCGGCCGCCGCCGGAAGTCGGGTCAGGTCCCCCCGCAGAAGGGCGGCGTCGGTCCGGTCGCGCGCGAGGTCGAGCATCGACGCCGACAGGTCGACGCCGACCCCCTCGACGCCGTCGGGGAGGCGGTTCAGCACCGGCGTCCCCTGTCCGCATCCGGCGTCGAGGAGCCGGTCGCCCGGCGAGAGCCCCGCGAGGAACGACTCGACGACGGCCGCCTCGGCGTCGTCGCGCTCGCGGGCGTACGTCGCAGCCATCCCGTCGTAGCCGTCGCGGACCGCCGCGCGCCGTGCGTGCGGGCCGACGCTTCGAGCCGGGTCGTCGGTCACGCCGATCCCCTCAGGGAGTACGTTCAAGAGCGTTTCGCGCCCGTGATGGGCGGCGACGGGCCGCCGACGAACGCCGCACCGACGGGGGCGTCGGCCGGTCGCCCTCCCGAACCCGGCCGAACCGCGAAATCACGATCGATAACTCGGACGACGGAACTATGACGCACGCGGTCGGGTCGCTGGACATGACTCGGGGTCGGATCGAGCCGTCGGCCCGCGAGTCGTCCGCCGCGGGCGCGGTTCGCGTCGCGCTCGCGGGGGAACTCGGCGGCTTCCTCGCGCTCGTGGCGACGCTCTCGCCGGTCGCGGTGCTGCGGGCCTTCCACGGCTGGCTCGTCGCCACGGGGGTCGACCCCGCGGCCGCCGCGATGCTGGTCGTCGCGGGCGCGGTGGTCCGCTGGGGCGTCGGCGTCTCGCTGTTCGTCGCGCGCGCCGTAGAGTGGTGAGGGCGGCCGCCGACCGGGCGACGGCGCGGCCGTGTCGCCGGCGACCGCCGATGGGAATCCTTACGCACGGGAGGCACCGAGTGGCGCGCATGAACGACGAGCCGGTCGTCCGCGCCGTCGACGCCCGGAAGGCCTACGACGGGACGGTCGCGCTCGACGGCGTCTCGCTGGACGTGCGCGAGGGGGAGGTGTTCGGACTAATCGGCCCGAACGGCGCGGGGAAGACGACGCTCGTGCGGGCGCTCACGGGCACCGCGGCGGCGGAGGGCCGCCTCGAACTGTTCGGGACGCCCGCCCGGGCGTCGGACCGCTCGCGGCTGGGGTTGCTCCCGCAGGAGTTCGGTCCGCCCGAGCGGCTCACCGCCCGCGAACTTGTCGCCTACTACGGCGGCCTCTACGACGGCTCCCGCCCCGTCGACGACGTGCTCGCGGACGTGGGCCTCGCCGACGACGCGGACACCTGGTACGAGAAGCTCTCGGGCGGACAGAAACGCCGTGCCTGCGTCGCCACCGCGCTCGTGAACGACCCCGACCTCCTGTTCCTCGACGAGCCGACGACCGGTATCGACCCCGTCGGCCGCCGGTCGCTGTGGGGGCTCGTCGAGTCGCTCGCGGACGGCGGCGTCACCGTCTTCCTGACGAGCCACTCGATGGAGGAGGTCGAACGGCTCGCCGACCGCGTCGGCCTCCTCCGCGACGGCGAACTCGTCGCCGCGGGGACGCCCGCGGAGCTTGTCGCCGACCACGGCGGTCCCGCCCGCCTCGTCGTCGCGGGCCCCGAGGCCGCGGCGGGCGCGGAGCCGCTGCGGGCGGCCGGCTTCGCGGTCGAGGTCGGCGCCGACGAGCTCGTCCTCGGCGACGTCTCCCCCGACGATCTGGGCGACGCCGTGACCGCGCTCGCGGACGCCGGCGTCGGCTACGAGTCGCTCACCTGGACCGAACCGACGCTGGAGGACGTCTACCTCCGGCTCACCGGCGAGACGTTCGAAGGAACCGCCACGCCCGGCGCGAGCGCGGTGGCCGGCGCCGTCGGGACCGAGGCCGGGACAGAGCGCCCTGACAACCCCGAAGCCGACGACGGCGCCGCGACCGCGGAGGCGGACCGATGAGCCGCGCCGGCCGGGTCCGCGCGGAGACGGCGGCGGCGACCCGCTCGTTCCTCCGCCGGCGGACGGCGGTGTTCTTCACGTTCTTCTTCCCGCTGCTTCTGGTGCTGATCTTCGGCGTGCTCGTGCGCACTCAGCCGGGCGGCGGCGGGCTGTTCGCCCGCCCGGACGCCTACTACCTCCCCGGCTACCTGGCGACCGTGGTGCTTTTCACGCCGCTGTCCCGCGTCGGCTCGGAGATCGCCCGTCACCGCGACGGCCGCCGCTTCGAGAAGCTGGCGACGACGCCGCTGACCCGCGGCGAGTGGCTGTTCGCGCACACGCTGGTCAACGTCGGCGTCATCGGCCTCGCCTCGCTGCTGGTGTTCGCGCTCGTGACGCTGGTCACCGGCGCGAGCATCCCCGTCTCCGCGGACCTCCTCTTGCTGGTTCCGTTCGTCGTCCTCGGGGTCGTCCTCTTCTGCGGCGTCGGGTCGGTGCTGGGGCGCCTCTCCGACTCACAGGACGGCGTCGTCGCCGCCTCGAACTCGGTGGCGCTGCCCCTGCTGTTCCTCTCGGACACGTTCGTCCCGCCGGACCTGCTGCCGGCGTGGTTCCTCCCGGCGGTGAACCTCTCGCCGCTGACGTACTTCTCGCGGGGGGTGCGCGCGCTCACGTTCGCCGCCCCGGAGGGCGGCGGGCTCGCCGGGCTGAGCGCCGGGGGAAACCTCGCCGTATTGGGGGCGGTGGCGGTCGTCGCGTTCGCCGTCGGCGCGGTCGCGGTGCCGCGCGGGGAGTGACGCTGTGAGGGGAGGACACTTCGATCGGCTACACTATCTGTGTCTGACGGGTCGAAAGTTGCACTCAGCTGAAAAGAGAAATCCAGCTAAAACAGTTTCCCGAGCCAGAGCGTGAGCGCCACCAGCGCATACAGGGCCACAGCGTACAGGACGACCCGCACGATCACTGGAGGTTTAATCACGAGGTTGTTTTCGTCGCAGTTCAACTTAGTACAGATGGATCCGGTCCACGCCGGGGTCGTCGAGCCGAACAGCCAACCGACCGGCACGGTTCCGACTGTCCCGGGACGCTCGGCCAGTTCCACTTCGACCGCTCGCTCGTCGACTCCCCCTCGCGGGAGACGGTCGGCTCGACCGCCTCGTCAGGCTTGCCGCCGAGGATGAGGTGTCCCACCGACTCCTCGTGGATGTGCGTCGGCCCGCCGTCGGCCGCGACGATCGTGTCGCCGTCGACGGGGCGTTCGCACCCCCCGACGGCGGTGCGCGAGCATCCGCGAAGGCCGCCGACCGATCCCCCGGTGGGGTCCCCCTGTTGTCAACGTCGACGACGCGTCCCGCGAGCCACGATCCGTTGGCGAAGCGGGCTCACGCGTCTCGACGCTTCGAACCGTCCTTGCGCTCGCGCCCGCCGGCTTTATTCGCCGCCGCCGTGTTCACTCGGATATGAGTACTGCCGACGCGTTCGCGGAGCTGCGGAGGTCCGGCGTCGTGGCGGTGCTGCGCGGCGCGGAGCCGGAGACCGTCGTCGACACCGCACAGGCGCTCCTCGCGGGCGGCGTCACGGCGCTGGAGGTGACCGCCGACACCGCCGGCTCGGCCGGGATGATCGCCACGCTGTCGGAGGCGCTGGGCGACGAGGCGCTCGTCGGCGCGGGGACCGTCCTCGACGGCGAGACCGCGAGCGAGGCGATCGCCGCCGGCGCCGAGTTCGTCGTCTCCCCCTCCCTCGATCAGGGCGCCGTCGAGACGTGCAACCGCCACGGCGTGCTGTGTGCGCCCGGCGTGATGACGCCGACCGAGGCCGTCGAGGCGTACGAGGCGGGCGCCGACCTGGTGAAGGTGTTCCCCGCCGAGACCGTCGGCCCGGAGCACGTGGCGGCGCTGAAGGGTCCGCTCGGCCACGTGGAGATCATGCCGACCGGCGGCGTCTCCCCCGACGACGCCGGCGACTACATCGAGGCCGGCGCGGTCTGTGTCGGCGCCGGCTCCGCGCTCGTCGACCGCGAACTCGTGGAGGCCGGCGACTTCGGGGCGATCACCGCCCGGGCGGAGACGTTCCGGGAGGTGATCGAACGGGCGCGGGAGTAGCGAGGCACGAACCCGGTGAGTGCCTCGGTGCGAACGGCGAAGCCAGTGAGCCGTGAGCGAGCGCCTCGGGAGAGCCGCGGCGAGGTCTCCGGACCGAGCCACGCGGAACGTATCCCGGAGAACAACATTGATGCAGTGAGTGCCTCGGCCGGAGGTGAACTCGTGGAAGCGAGCGTCGGTCGGGCGCGGGCGAACCCTCATGAGTCACGGGCGCTTCGGGGTCGACGTGTCCCGTCCAGATGGCCTCGTCTTCGTCCGGACCGCGAACCGCGAGCGCGTCGTCGACTGGTACCGAGAGGCCGTCGGCTGCGACGTGTGGCTCGAACAGCCCGGCTGCACGATCCTCGCCCGCGGCGACTTCCGGTTCGGCCTCTGTGACGCCGACGAGGGCGACACCGAGACCGACGGAATCCTCACGTTCGTCCGTCCGGACCGCGCGGGCGTCGACCGCCTCCATGACCGCGTCGGCGACGCCGCCCGGGAGGCGCCACACGTGAACGAGCGCTACGACATCTACCAGTTCTTCGCCGACGACCCCGACGGCCGGACCGTCGAGGTCCAGACGTTCCTCCACGAATTGCCGGAGTGAGCCGGCGGGCGGCCGCCCGGGGCCGGTCGGCGCCCCGCCTCACCCTCTCGACGCGCCCCGTTCGAGGAGGCCCGCTCAGTCGGCGGCGCCGTCGACCGGGAGGTCGACCCCGTCGTCGGCGGCGTCCGTCCCGAGACGCCGGATCCGGTCGGCGGTCACGTCGACGCCCGGCGAGTAGTGGAGCAGGGGGTCGCCGTCCGGCTCCCCGAACCCGTTCGCCTCGAACAGATCGTTCGTGCGGACCTCGCAGTCGGCGGGCGCGAGCGGCCACGGCTCGTGGGCGACGTCGCCGTAGTAGACCCGCCGGCGGGACCGTACGTCGCGTCGAACTCCGCGGGCGCCGCGCCGCGGTGGGCCCGGCTGCTGCGGACCGTCACCCGGTCGCCGTCGCGCGTCACGTCCATCGATGCTCGGTAATATGGAAGCTGGAACAGCAGCCGGGCGACGCCGACGCTGAACGGGTCGTCCGCGTCGAGGTTGAAGAAGTAGATGCCCCGGGTGTCGCCGTCCGTGACGTACGTCCGGAGGTTGAGCTCCGGGAACGTGAACCCGAACGGCGCGCCGCGCGGCCGGATGTCCTCCATCTCGAAGGCGACGACGCCGAGGTAGGCGTCGCCGTCGTGGGTCGCCGCCGACAGCGGCGACGGCAGGCGTCGGTCGACCGTCGCCGGGTCGATGCGCCAGTGTGCGAACAGCGCGTCGAGCCATCGCATCTCCACCAGACGTCGTTTCATACCTGGGGGTAGGGGCCGCACGCGGAAGGGTCAAACGACCGTTTGTCCGTACGGAACGGTTAGGCGACCGGGCTCGGTAGCCGTTCGCATGCGACGTGGTTCCATCATCGCGGTGTGTTGTGTCCTCCTGGTCGTGCTCGCCGGCTGTTCCGGCGCGGGCGGCGGCGACGCCGCAAGCGGCGGGAGCGACATCGGGGCGTCGGCGGACAGGGAGGCCGAGGAGGCCGAGGCGGAGGCGGCCGCCGACGCGACCGCCGGCTCCGACGCCGGCTCGGCCGACGGCGGCTCGGGCGACGGGGAGACGGGCGTCCGGGCACAGGTCGGCTCCCGGGACCTAATCTACGAGGCGGACGTCACCCTCCGGGTCGACGACTTCGAGGCGGCCCGGGCGGACCTGACGGCGATGGCCCGCGACCGCGGCGGCTACGTCGGCGCCTCGACGCAGCGGGTTCGCGGCGCGGGCAACCGGACGTGGACGACCGGGCGGCTCGTGCTCCGGGTGCCCGCCGGCGAGTACAACGATACGATCGGGACCGTCCGGGACCGCGGCGAGGTGCGGTCGTTCGACGAATCGACGACGGACGTGACCGACCAAGTGACCGATCTCGAAGCCAGGCTGGAGAGCCTCCGCGCGGAGCGCGACCGCCTCCGGGAGCTGTACGACGAGGCGAACGACACCGAGGACGTCCTCGCCGTCCAGCGCGAGCTCTCGGACGTCCAGACGGAGATCGAGCGGACGGAGGCGCGGCTCCGCGGGCTCGAACGCCGGGTCGCGTTCGCGACGATCACCGTCGAGCTCTCCGAGCCCCGTCCGGAGCCCGAGCCGCGCGAGCCCGACCGCTGGTACGACACGCCCGCGACGCAGGCGTTCCTGGAATCGGTCGACGGCGTGGTCGTCGCCCTCCGCGGCGCCGTCGTCCTGACGGCGTACGCGCTGCCGTATCTCGCGGTCCTCTCGCTCCCGGCCGTCGGCGTCGCGGCGGCGTACCGACGGGTCCGCGGGTGACGGCCGCTCCGACACGGATGGCGGGACGCTCTCCGTGCAGGACAGGGGCCAAAAGGCATACAATGACGATCCGTCGATAACGAGGCGGGGGCGCGTCCGTCAGGACCAGTCCGTTGTCATACCCACACTAGCGGGAACAAGTACTGTGGTACCGTTTCCCGCGCGTCCCCTTCCGCCGGTCGGCGGCCGCGGGTCCGTCACGCCCGCCTCGTCCACCTCACCCGTCCGGCTCGGTCGGTATCGCCTCGACCAGCGCCGCGAGCGTCGCCTCGTCGACCGCGCCGGCGTAGTAGCCGTCCGCCGTGACCGAGCTGACGCCGGCTTCGCGTGCGATCAGCTCGCCGGCCAGCTGTTCGAACGGGTCGGGGTACGCACAGACAACGCCCGCGATGCTGCCGCGGGCGAGCAGTCCCCAGTCGACGCACGGCGACCACGTCTCCAAGACCCGCTTGCACCGTCCCCGGAGCGCCGAGCGCACCCCATCCACCTCCGCGCGCAGCGCCTCCTCGCGGACGGCGGAGAGCCCGACGACCAGCGAGACGGTCGAGCTGTCGAGCGGGCGGTCGGCGGGGGTCGCCCGGAGTCGCCGCCCGTTCACCGTCGCGCCGCCGCCCCGGACGGCGACGTAGCAGTCGTCGACCAGCGGCTCGTGGATCGCGGCCGCGAGCGTCTCCCCCTCGACGCGCGCCGCGACCGCCGAGGCGATCGAGGGGTAGCCGATCGCGTAGTTGTTCGTCCCGTCGAGCGGGTCGACGACCCACTCGACGGCGCCGTCGCCGGCTCGCGCGGACTCCTCGCCGCACAGCGCGTGCTCCGGGAACGTCTCGCGGATCCGGTCGAAGATCAGCCGCTCGGCGGCCACGTCGGCCTCGACTTTCACGTCGTCGACGCCGTAGTCGCCGACGGTGTCGCCGTCGCGGAAGCGTTCCGCCAGGCGGTCGCCGGCGGTCCGCACCGCCGCCTCGGCCGTCGCCGCGAGCGCGTCGGCTGACGGCACCCCCTCGTCCGCGTCCCACGCCGGACCGTCGCCGGCGGGCGTGTCGTCGGTCATGCGTCGGGTTGGCTCGTGCGGGGTTTCAGCCCGTCGGTGGGCCGCCCGACGCGCGGCCACGCCGCCGTGCGGCCGGCGCTCGCCCGGATCCGGCGGGGGGAAGAGCCGGCCGTCGCGACCGGATGACGAAGCTATTTGCCCCGTCCGGGGCACGTTCGGGCGTGACTGAACTCCCGCTTGAGACCTTCTACGACCTGACGCAGGTGGGCGAGGTGGCGGTATCGCCGGCCGGCGACCGGGTCGCGTTCACGGCCACCGAGTACGACCCCGACGCCGACGAGCCGGTCGCGTCGCTGTGACGAGGACGCCGGCCGGCGCGTCGGCCGCGACGACGGCGACGAGGAGGCCGAGGGGGCGGCCGACGCCGGCGGCGGGGACGACGACCCCACCCGGCAGGTGTGGGCGTTCGACCTCGCGCTCGGGGGCGACGCCGGCCAGGTCACCGACTTCGAGGAGGGGGCCGAGGAGTTCGACTGGGGCCCGGACGGCGAGCGGCTCGTCGTCGCCGCGCGCGACCCGACCGAGGCCGAGCGGGCCTACCTCGACGATCGGGAGGAGGGCGGGCCGGTCGAGACGGAACGGCTCCAGCACAAGCTCGACGGCGTCGGCTACACCGACACGGTCCGGACGTACCTCCACGTCGTCGACGCGGCGACGGGGGCGGCCGAGCGCCTCGACGACGCCCACGGCGGCGGCGCTTTCCAGGAGCTCTCGGGGCTTCAGCCCGACTGGGGTGCCGGCGACCGCATCGCGTTCACCTCCTGCCGCGAGGAGCGCCCCGACGACACGCTCGTCCGCGACGTGTTCACGATCGCCCCGGACGGCTCGGGCCTCCGGAAGCTGACGGACTCGGAGCTGTCCGCGAACGCGCCCGCTTGGTCGCCCGACGGCGACCGTCTCGCCTTCCTCGCGGGCGACCCGGTCAACTGGTGTATCCCGACGCAGGTGTACCTGTACGAGGACGGCGAGTACGCGTCGCTGACGGCGGGACTGGACCGGACCGTCGCCCGCGGCGGCGAGCCGGTGTGGGCGGACGCGGAGACGGTCTACTGCCTGTTCGGCGACGAGGCCCGCACCCGGCCGATGCGGGTCACGGCCGACCTCGACGCGGCGGTCGGCTCCGGTGGCGGGGCGGACCACGCCGCCGAGCGCGTCTTCGAGGCGCAGGGCGACGGCCGCGCGATGGGGGCGCTCGACCTGTCGGCCGACGGCGAGCGCGCGGCGTTCGTCCTCTCGCACCCGAGCGAGGGGCGGGACGTGTACGGCCTCGACGCGGCGGACCTCGTCGACGCCGCCGAGGAGCCGGCGTCGCTGACGCGGCTCTCCGCGGTCAACGCCGAGTTGACCGAGTCGTATCCGATGCCCGAGGCTCGCCGCGTGGAGTGGGACAGCGACGGGACGTCCGTCTCGGGCGTCGTCTACCACGACCCCGATGTCGACCTCGCGGACGGCGACCACCCGCTCGTCGTCGCCGTTCACGGCGGGCCGGTCAGCTACGACGAGCCCGAGTTCAGCTTCGCGCACGCCGCCCTCACCAGCAGGGGGTACGTGGTCCTCCAGCCGAACTACCGCGGCGGCTCCTCGTACGGCCGGGAGTTCGCGGAGGCGCTCAGGGGGCAGTGGGGCACCCACGAGGTGACCGACATCGCCAACGGCGTCGCCTCGATGGTCGAGCGCGGCTGGGCCGACGACGAGCGCGTGTTCGGCTACGGCTTCTCCTACGGCGGCATCGCCCAGGGGTTCCTCGTCACGCAGGAGCCGGAGCTGTTCGCCGCCGCCGCGCCCGAACACGGGATCTACGACCTCCGCTCGGCGTACGGCACCGACGACTCCCACGTCTGGATGGGCAACGAGTACGGCCTCCCGTGGGAGAACCCGGAGGCGATCGACGCCTCCTCGGCGATCACCGAGGCGGGGAACATCGAGACGCCGCTGCTCGTCGCCGCCGGCGGGAACGACTGGCGCTGTCCGCCGGGCCAGAGCGAACAGCTGTACGTCGCGGCGCGCAAGCAGGGGGTCGACGCACGGCTCGTGCTGTACGAGGACGAACACCACGACATCGGCACGCCCGACCGCGCGATCCACCGGCTAGAGGAGCTGACGGCGTGGTACGCGCGCCACGACCCGGCGGTCGACGACCCCGCGGCCGCCGACCCGCACGACCGGGAGGCGGAGTAGCGTCGCGCGACCGTCGCGGTCGACGCGCCCATCTCCGTCGACGTCGCCGCCCCGACCTCCGCGGTCACGGTCGACGCGACCGTCTCCGTCGACATCGCCGCCCCGACCCCTGCCGTCGCGGTCCACGCGACTCCGACCGTACCGCTCCCGTTCGTCCGCTCCTCCCGTCGGCTCTCGTCTGTACCATCTCGTCGGCTCCCCCCCGGTCTCGCCTTTCGATCGCAGGGGGAACGCTCTTACTCGGGCGGCGACGGGGGACGGTCGCATGGAGTCACAGTCCACGGAGCGGCGAGCACAGCGCCTCGACGAGCGGATCGACGCCGTCGTCGGCAGGATCGTCGAGCGGCCGGTGAAACGGGCAGTCCGAGAGGCGCTTCGGGAGGAGACGGTCGCCGTGCGGTCCCCCTCGCCGGAGGGCGACGGCTCGGACGACGCCGCAGCGGAACCCGGGAACGACCGCTCGGACGGCGCCACGGAGGAGGCCGAGGTCGACGGCGACGGACGGCGGCTGCTCCGGCGGTTCATCGCGCTCGCGGCGCTGGCGGCGGCGGCCGGCTTCGTCGTCCAGCGGCGCCGCGGGGACGACGGGGACCCGTTCGGGGACGACCTGCGCTCGACGGCCGACGGCGAGACGCGGCCGGCAACGGAGTCCCGGGACGCCGAGGGGACGGAGGCCGACTGATACCGGACGGGGCGGAACGAGGGGGGCGACACCGAGGGAGACGTGACGGCCACGGGCGTCACGGGAGAGAGGATCGACGGCACCCCCACGGGGGACGACGAGCGGTAGTCGTCACCGGACGGCCGGTGGGGTCCCGGTCGCCGTCGGTCGTCGCTCCCCGTCGCCGCCGGTGTGGTCGACGGTGGTCGGGTGGAGTCGACGCCGGTCCTCCGCGCCCCGGTACCGATTTGTCGCCGGCGTCCCTACCCACGCCGTGGACGTTCCGAGCGACGCGCCCGCGAGGTGCCCGACCTGCGAGGCCGACTACGACTCCGTGTCGGTTCACGACGCGGGCCTGCTGGTCAACCTTCTGGACAACGAGCGCTACCGCCGGGTGTGTTTCGAACCGGTCACGGGCGACGACGGGACGCCGCTGGTCGAGTTCTACCACCACACCCACGAGCAGGTCGACGCGGACGGCGAGTCAGCCGGGGACGGCCGCTAGGTCCACACCCGCTCCCGTCGTAAGTGTTCGCACGGAACGCCGTGTTCCGTCACCAGTCCCACGAGTTGGGGTCGTCACCCAGTGCGGCCTCGGTCACGGCGCCGCCGCGAGGTGTGTCGTCGCGGCGTTCCTGCTGGAGCGCGACTGTCACGGTCGTTCCGTCCTCGGCGGCGACGTCGACCTCGCCGCCCATCCCGGTCACCAGCCAGTTCACCATCCACAGCCCGAAGCTGCTCGCGTGGTCCACCGGAGACTCGCTCGCCTGCCTGAGCACCCGCGCCTCCATGGTCGGCAGCCCCGGCCCGTCGTCGCGCACCTCTATGGTGACGCGCCTTTCGTCGTCGTCCGGCGGCACGACCGCGACCGTCACCCGTGACCCGCCGGCGTCGATGGCGTTTTCGACCAGCTCCACGAGCACCATCTCCAGCCGGTCGGTCGCTACCGCCTGCTGCTCGTCCGGCAGTTCACACCGGATCGTCGCCTCCGGATGTGCCTCCCGCAGCTCCGCTACGGTGTCTTCGACGGCCTCGACGATATCGAACGACCGTGGCGCGCGCTCGTCTCTGAGCGCCGTCTCGGCCGTCTTGGCTTTCTCGCTCACGTCCACCAGGTCGCGGGCGGTTTCGGCCACTACCTCCGCGTGATCCGCTATCTCGCCGTCGGCCGCCGTCGCGATGGTCTCGCCCAGCCCCGCGACGACGCCCATGTCGTTGCGGAGGTTGTGCCGCAACACCCGATTGAGGACGCCGATCAGTCGTTCTCGACGTTTCCGGCTGGTCACGTCGCGCTGAATGCCGATGAAGTGGCTCGTCTCGCCGGTCGAGTCGGTGACCGGCGTCACCGTCAGTTCGTTCCAGAACGGCGTTCCGTCGGCCCGGTGGTTCAACAGCTCCGTCGTCCGGGTCTCCTCGTGCTCGATGGCCATCCGGATGACGTCGACCGCCGTCTCCTTGGTTTCGGGCCCCTGGAGGAACCGGCAGTTCGCCCCGAGAGCGGCCTCCCGGTCGTACCCCGTTATATCGGTAAACGCGTCGTTGACGTACACCAACGGCGTGTTCGGTTCGCTCGCGTCGGCGATGGAGATACCGACGCCGGCCTCGTCCATCGCTCGCGTCCGCAGTCGGAGCGTCCGTTCGCGCTCCTTCCGCTCCGTGATGTCCTGGAAGGTCCCCCGCAATCGCACCGTGTCGCCGTCCTCGCGGGCGGGCCGACCCTGTACGCGTACCCAGCGCACGTCGTCGTCGGCCGTGACGATCCGGAGTTCGAGATCGAACGGCTCGCCCTCCTCCGTGGCTCGGTCGACTGCCGTCTCCACCCGCGGCCGGTCCTCCGGGTGGTAAAACGAGAGCGCGTCCTCGGCGGTCGGAGCGTACTCCTCGCCGAGGCCGTGGATGCGGCGAACCTCGTCGGTCCAGTAGAGCTCGTCGGTCCGACAGTCGTACTCCCAGCCGCCGACGCTGGCGAGCCGTTGACTGTACGCGAACAGCTCCCGCTTGCGGTCCAGCTCCCGCTCGCGCTCTTGGCGCTCGGAGATGTCCCGGATGATCGCCTGTAGGTAGCGGCCGTCGCTGAGTGCGACGGCGCCGGCGCTCATCTCGATCGGGATCCGGCCGCCGTCGGCCGTTCGGAGTTCGAGCTGGCTGCCGTCGGGAAGCGTGCTCGTCGTCTCGCCGGTGGCCGCCAGGTTCTCCAACAGGCGGCGGTACTGATCGCGTCCGGGTGCCGGATGCAGTTCGAACACCGTCATCCCTTCCAGGTCGGCGTCGTCGTAGCCCGTAAGGGTCGCAGCAGCGTCGTTGAAATCGGTGATCTCCGCAGTGTCTGTGTCCACCAGGAGGATCGCGTTGGACGCCGCCCCGACGAGGGCACTCCGGCGTCTGTGTGCGTCCGTAAGCTCCGTCTCGTAGCTGGTGGCGGCCAGCTCCCGGCCGAGCAGCCGCGCGAGGAGCTCGACGAACGCCTTCTCGCCGGCCTCGAAGCTGTCCCCTCGGGCGGTCTCGTCGACGAAACACACTGTGCCGTACGGCTCCCCGCGAACGAAGATCGGGGCTCCGAGATAGCAAGCGAGCCCGTGTTCCTCGTAGGCGGGGTCCTCGGCCCATCCGTCTTCGGCCGCGTCGACGGTGGCGACCGGCGAGTCGTCGTTCATCGTGTAACGACAGTACGTCGTCGCCCGGTCCAGCGTCTCCCCGACCGGAAACAGAGCCGCGGGGCCGCCGACGCTGGCGACGACCTCGTGGGTGTCGGCCGCCTCGTCGACGCGTTCGATGTGGCCGTTCTGTACTCCGAGATACTCACATCCCAGGTCGAGTGCTTCGGCCTGTTTGCTCGCCGGCGACAGCTCGTCGGCGGACATGATCTCGTACAGCCGTTGTCTGATACCGTCGTTCGGCGCGTCCGATCCGGTACCCGACATCGTGCGGTCAGAACCCATCCCCTTGCGAGATGTCACGAAATTTCAACTAATAAGCGTTGTGTTGATCCGGTCCGAACGCGATGCGGGTGCCCTACTGTTCGCCTCGTACTGGGTGTTCGACCGTCTCGGACCCCGAGCCGCTGCTCGCTCGACCGGCCGTGTGAGACGGGACAGAGGAGTCATGGTGCGCCCGGCGGCCGAGCGTTCATGCGTCCGGAGCGCCAGCGTCCGTCCGTGCCCGCGCTCACGGACCCGCTGGAGATCGGCGACGTCGCCCTCCGGAACCGGCTCTACCGCGCGCCGCTGCTGGAACACGCGGGCAACGGCCCCGACGCCGTCGATACGCTGATCGCGGACCTGGAGCCGGCGGCCGCCGCGGGCGCCGGCCTCGTCTGTCAGGGCGCGACGGTCGTCCGCGCCGAGGGGGGGTGTGCCGCCCCCGGGATGACCCGCGTCCACGACCCCGAGTTCGTCGCCGAACTCGGGCGGCTCACCGACGCGATCCACGATCACGGCGGCCGGATCGCCCTCCAGCTGGAGCACGGCGGGCTCCGCTCGATGGAGACGTGGCACCGCGGCCACCGCGAGCGACATCCCGAACTCGAACAGCTCGCGGTGTCGCCCCCGCCGCGACCGCTCCGGCTGCTCGACCGCCTCGGCTTCCTGGAGTACGACGCGCGCGTCCTCACGACCGCCGAGTGCCGCGAACTGGCCGCCGACTTCGGCCGGTCGGCGGCCGCCGCGGTCGACGCCGGCTACGACCTGATCCACGTCGCCGGCGCCAACATGGGGATCGTCCACCAGTTCCTCTCCCCCTTCTACAATCGCCGCGACGACGAGTTCGGCGACCCCGTGCGCTTCCTCGAGGTCGTGCGCTCGGAGGTCCGCGACCGCGCCGGCGACGTCCCCGTGTTGACGAAGGTCCCCGCCGAGACGGCGGCGCCGCCGGGCGTCGGACCGACGCTGTCGGCCGACGACTGCGTCCGCCTCTGCGAGCGACTCGCCGACGCCGGCTACGACGCGCTCGTCCCCGTGAACGGCTCCGTCTTCTGGGACATGAGCGTCGTTCGGGGGGCGTTCCCCGGGGCGTCGTGGCGCGACGAGCGCTTCCGCGAGGGGTACGTCGACGCGTTCGGCTCGCGCCCGCGGGCGGCGCTCGTGGCCGCCGCAAACTGGGTCGAGTCGCTGGTGTACTCCCGCGAGCCGGCGTGGAACGCCGACCTCTGTCGCCGGGTGCGCGAGCGCGTCGACGTCCCCGTGCTCTGTGAGGGCGGGATCAGGGGCCGGGAGACGATCGACGGCCTGCTGGGCGATGCCGCCGACGCGGCGGGGATGGCGCGCCCCTTCTACGCGGAGCCGGAGCTGCCGGCCCGGCTGCTCCGGGAGGGGGCGACCGACGCCCGCGCGGTCTGTGCGGACTGCAACGAC
Organism: Halobacteriales archaeon QS_6_71_20; assembly: GCA_003020945.1. Classification (GTDB taxonomy): domain Archaea; phylum Halobacteriota; class Halobacteria; order Halobacteriales; family Haloferacaceae; genus Halobaculum. The sequence goes on along the minus strand of PXRU01000001.1, from coordinate 46,252 downwards.
TGTGTCGTCCCGCAGGCGGCCGGCGAGCCGGGCGTCTGCCGGACGCCGAGCGTGCTCCGCGAGGCCGGCGAGCTCCGGCGGGCGGGCGCCTATGAGCGCGACGGAGAGCGAGCCGGCGAGGCGCCGCCACGGCGATGAGCCGGCGGGGCGCCGCTACAGCCTCGACCGCGCGGACGCGAACGCCGGCACGTCGACGCCGACGACGTCCGCGAGCGCGGCGGCGGCGCCCAGCAGCCACTCCGCGCGCTCGATCCGCGACTCCAGGTCGCCCGGACCGATGCGGTAGGCGTCGACCAGCTCCTCGACGCTCGCGCCGTCGATCCACTCCGCGAGGATCCGGGCGGTCTTCACCGACTCCAACCACGCCTCGAAGTCGTCCGCCTCCGTCATCCCGGTCGTCAGCTCCGCCGAGCGCGACCGGGCGAACTGGTAGATCTCCGCGCGCTCGGCGTTGCCGAGGTAGGTGTCGACCATGTCCGGCGCGTCGCAGACGATCTCGAGGGCGGTCAGCTCCGTCACGTCGTCGGGGTCCATCGACGCGACGGCGTCGAGCCCCTCGACGATCCGGACGCCGGTGTCGGGGGTGACGTACTGCCGCGACACCTGCGCGCCGAGGGCGGTCGCCTCGATGCCGCCGCCGTCGGTCGGCGCCAGCAGGCCGTCGTCGATCAGCGCCGCGACGGCGTCGCCGACCACGCCGCCGAGGTTCGGGTTCGACGTCCGCGAGGCGTAGAACGTCCCCCCGAGCGCGTCCAGCACCTCCGCCTGCGACCCCGCGACGCCGGTGGCGACCAGCGCGAGGGTGTGCGTGCGCAGCGCCGCGGGGTCCCGCAGCTTCGACTCCACCCGCTCGGGGTCGGCGGTGACGTAGCGGTCCCACAGATCCCCCCGCTCGTCGGCGTCGTCGGCGACCAGCACCGCCTCGCCGTACGGGTCGAGGTGGGGGCGGCCCGCCCGTCCGCACATCTGGTGGACCTCGAGCACCGGGAGCCACTCGGTGCCGGAGCCGGTGTAGCGCCGCTGGTCGCGGACGACCACCCGGCGCGCGGGGACGTTGACGCCGGCCGCGAGCGTCGGCGTCGCGCAGATGACCGCGAGCCGGCGTTGCCGGAACGCCCGCTCGACGAGCGTGCGGTGGTCCGAGGAGAGCCCGGCGTGGTGGAACGCCACGCCCCAGGCCGCGGCCTCGGCGAGACGCTCGCCCGTCGCCGTGGCGCCGGCCTCGCGGAGCTCCTCGGCGACCTCGGCGGCGGCCATCCCCGGGTCGTCGACGCCGGCGATCGCGTCGGCCGCGTCCGGCGACGCCCCCTCGCGTGCCGCGTCGACGGCGTCGGTGAGTCGGTCGTCGGTCAGCCGGTCGGCAAGCGCCTCCGCCTCCCGCCTGGAGCTGACGAACGCGAGCGCCTGACCGCCGTCCGCGACGGCGTCGGCGACGAGTTCGGCGGTCGCCTCCGTGTCGACGTCCGAGCCGGGGTCGGCGGCGTCGACCGGCAGCGACAGCTCGGTGCCGTCGTCGAACCGCACCCCGTCGTCGGCGTACACGCCGGTCCGGAGGTCGACCGGCCGCCACGTCGACTCGACCAACTCGGCGTCCAGCCACGACGCGATCGCCCCGGGGTTGTCGACGGTCGCCGACAGCGCGACGACCTGGACGTCCGGGCTGCGCCGGCGGAGCGTCGCGAGCGTCACCTCCAGGGTTGGCCCGCGCCCGGGCGAGCCGAGCAGGTGGACCTCGTCGACGACGACGCACGCGAGGTCGTCGACCCACTCCGCGCCGTTGCGGATGGCGGAGTCGACCTTCTCGCTGGTGGCGACGACCACGTCGCGGCCGGCCAGGTCGCTCGCGGCGGAGTCGTAGTCGCCCGTCGAGATGCCGGCGTCGACGCCGGGGAGCCGGTCGAACTCCTCGTACTTCTCGCGGGCCAGCGCCCGCAGCGGGCAGACGTACAGCCCCGGGCCGTCGGCCGTCAGCAGCGCGAGCTCGGCGACGAACGTCTTGCCGGACGCCGTCGGCACCGCGGCGACGACGTTGCCGCCGTCGCAGACGCCGGCCTCCACCGCCGCCGCCTGCGGGGGGTACAGCTCCTCGATCCCCTCCGCCTCGAAGTGGGCGACGTGCTCGGCGGACAACGGGAGGTCGGCGACGCGCATTCGATGGCGTCCCTGGGTTCCTCTCGGATATAAATTCCAGCACGGCCCCCGCCGGCAGGGCGGGCGATGCGGTTCGGGTCGGCTTCGAGTTCGGGTCCGGGTCCGAACCCTGGACGACCGACGGGTCGCTCCGCGGGGCTCAGTGGTCGTCGTGGTCGTGCGAGCGGCCGTGCCCCTCCTCGTGGTCGTGCGAGTGACCGTGCCCCTCCTCGTGGTCGTGCGAGTGACCGTGCTCGTCCCCATGCCCGTGAGCGTAACCGTGCCCGTCGCCGTGGTCGTGGTGGGCGCCCTCGGCGTGCCCCTCGGGGAGCCGGTCGGCGTGGGCGTGGGGGTCGCCCTCGACGAACTCGTGTGCGTTCCGGTCGCCGTCGTCGAACGCCGTCGCCCGGGCCGCGAACGCGCCGACGTCCACGAGGTCGCGGTCGGTCAGGAATCGCTCCAGCGCGGCGAGCCACGCGCCGTAGTAGTCGGCGTCGCTCCCCGCCTCGGCGCCGGGGTTCGCGTCGAGTTCGGCGACCAGCTCCGACCGGAAGCCGTCCCACGTCCGGTTCGGTTCGTCCTCGTCGGTGAGCGCGACCGCGAGCGCGAACGACCGCGCCATCCACGGCTCCGCGAACGTCGGGCCGTCGTCGGCGCGCGGGACCCGGCTCCCCGCGGTGTCGCCGTGGGCGGTCGCGTCGGTCGTCGGCCCGGTTGCGGTCGGCGCGTTCGACCCTCCGGAGCGGGCCGCCCGCGCGCCCCCGTCCGAGGCGACCGCGCCGCCGTCGTCGAGGCGCTCGACGCCGATCATCGCGTTCCGGGAGACCAGCTCCGCGAGTTCGTCCTCGCTCATGTCCTCGGTCCCCTCGGGTCGCCGCGGGAGCACCATGTAGCGTACCTCGGAGTTGGAGTCCCACACCTCCACGCCCACGTCCCCGGGGAGGTCGGTGTCGAACTCCTCGCGCAGCAGCGCCCGGGGCTCGTCGACGACGCGCGAGCGGTAGGCGGGCGACTTGTACCACGTCGGCGGCAGCCCCAGCACGGCCCAGGGGTAACACGAGCAGAGCGTGCAGACGACGACGTTGTGCGTGTCGGCGGTGTTCTCGACCACGCGCAGCTCCATCACTTCGTCGTTGATCCCGATATCCAGCTCCGCGACGGCCTCGATGCCGTCCGACAGCAGGCGCTCGCGGTAGTCGGGGTCGGTCCAGGCCCGCGCGACCACCCGGGCGCCGTTCATCGGCCCCACGTCGCCCTCGTAGGCCGCGATCACCTCGTCGACGGCGTCGGTGCTCAGGATTCCCTTCTCCGTCAGCAGCGATTGCAGTGCGCGCGCCCTCGCCTGCGGGTCGAGGTCGCGCAGCTCCGCCAGCTCCGGCTCGGACGACGGACCGCGGTCCTGGGTCATGGCCGGCGATGACTCGCGGACGGGCTTAGGCGTTCGCCCCGGTCGCCGCCGACGACGCCGCACCCCCGGACGGCCGGCGGGCGACCTCGTCCGGTTCCGGGTCCGGGCTCGCTTCCGCCCTCACGCCGGGTCGGCGTCGATCAGATACGGCTCCCACAGCTCGATGTGCAGGCCGTCGGCGTCGGTGCAGTCCTCGCCCCACAGCTCGTCGGCGTCGAAGCGGACGTTGTACAGCTGTTCGACCCGCTCCTCGCCGTGGGCCTTAGCGTCGGGGTAGACGTGCGCGCCGCGGTCGGCGACGACCGCCCCCACGGCGCCGCGGACGTATCCGGGACAGCGTGTGTGGCCCGAGGGATGGCGCTTGCGCACCCGGACGCGGTCGCCGACGGCGAACCCGGGGTCGCCGTCGCCGCGACGGCTCAGGTACTTCTCCCGCACGCCAGCCTGCAGTTCGGGGAGGCGGTCGGGCTCGGTCACGTCCGGCACCTCGGCGTCGCCGGCGGCGAACGCCTCGGCGCGCTCGCGCAGTTCCCCGGCGTCGACGACGCCGGACTCGACGAACAGCGACTCGACGGCCGTCAGCCATCGCTCGTAGTACGGCGTCCCCAGGTACACCTCCGGGTCGTGGGTCTCCAGCTCGTAGCGGAACCGGTCGAGTTCGAAGCTGTCGGAGCCGAGGCCGGCGACGAACAGCGCCTGGACGACGCCCTCCCACTCGTGGTGGAACGGGCTGGCGTCGTCGGGCTCGTCCGGCGGGAGGTCGCGGAAGGAGTCCATCCCGCCGACGTCGTGAATGCCGTCCATACGCGATCGATTTCGGCGTGAATGATAAAATCTCGCCGGGCGGCGGCACCGATCCTCCGGTCGACGAGTCGACCGACGCCGCGAACACGACCGTGAAAGCCCCCGCCCGTCTCGACTCGGTGCGGGCGGTGCGCTCCTCGGTCGGCTCGCTTCGCTCGCCTCCCTGCGGTGCTTTCCGCTCCGCGCCTTCGTCGAGACGGGCGGCCCCTTTCAGTCCCACCCGTGACTCGGACGGGCGGTGTCGCTCGGCGGTCGGACAGGTGTCGCCGTCGGTGGTTCGTTGGATGGCCGTCGTTAGGGCCGGATCCCCCGAAAAACAGCGACGGGGAGTCGTCGCCTCGGCAGCGCGTCGAACCCCCCGTACTTCTTGCGGGCGAGCGCGCGAAGCGGAACAGCCGTACAGCCCCGGCCCGTCGGCCGTCAGCAGTGCGAGTTCGGCGACGAACGTCTCGCCCGAGGCAGTCGGCACCGCGGCGACGACGTTGCCGCCGTCGCAGACGCCCGCCTCCACGGCCGCGACCTGCGGCGGATACGGCTCCGCGGTCCCCGTCTCCTCGAAGTGGGCGACGGCTCGGTGGCCAGCGGGAGGTCGGCGACGCACATTCGAGTCGGTCGGTCTGGCTCCTCACGGCACCTAAGCGTTCGCGCCGCGAGACGACAACGTGGGACTACGGCGTGGCAACTGGACCCCGCTACCCCGCTCAGCGAAACTTTATTCCGGATGGTATGAATAATCCATAACGATGACCACCGCTTCGGTACGGCTTTTTCGCCGCGCTGCTCATCGCCCCCACCGCCCTCGGAGCGGATATCGGCGCGTCCAGCCTCGGCGGCGCGGCGCTGACCACCGCAGTGACCGGCGGCGCGGCGGCCGTCGTCGCTGCCGGCGCGTGACCGGCAGCCGACCCACACCCAGCGTATGAGTACCACATCGGGCGAGGAACAACGGTTCGCCGCGAGCGTATCCGTCGTGGCCGCCGGCGTCGCCGCCGCCGCAGTGTATCTGCTGTCGGACATCGGCGCCGTCCAGCGGCCCGTCGTGGTGGCGTCGGTCACGGCGGTAGTCGTCGCACTCGTCGGCGCGGTAGCGGTCCTTCTGGGGCCGTTCCGGTGGCTGTGACCGCCGCACCCACGCGGGCGCTCCGCCGCCCGCTCGCGCTCGCAGTCTCCCTGTTTTGTTCGGAGTCGTCGCCGGACTCCTGTTCGAACCGCCGGCTATCCCGATCGATCCGACCGTCTCGACCGGCCAGTCGGTCGGGTTCTTTCCGACGCGGAACGTGTTCGTCGCGGGGCTGCTCGTCCTCGGCGGTCTCACTTTCGGCGCACTCACCGTAGTCACGTTGGCGTTCAACGGATTCATCCTCGGGTACGTCCTGTCGAGCGCGGGCGGCGACATCGTCCCCTCCCTCCTCCTGATCGCGCCCCACGGTGTGATCGAGTTCCCGGCGTTTCTCCTGGCCGGTACGGCCGGGCTCGTACTCCCCCACGAACTGTGGCGATACCTCGACGGGGCCGGGGACCGGCTGCCCGGCACCGCGGTGCTGTGGACGACCCTCCGGCTGTTCGGGCTCTCGTGTCTCCTGTTGGCGGTGGCGGCGGTCGTCGAGGCGACGGTCACACCCGCCGTCGCCGGCGCGTGAACCGTCGCCCGACCGCCGGATGGTATCACCCGCCGCGGCATGTGTCGAAACAAACGTTCGACACGCCGGCACTCGTAGGGCGCCTATGGACGGCAGCGAGGTGATCCCCGTACTCGGCCGGTCACCCCATCGGCTCCCGGTGCTGGCGGCGATCCGCGACGGCCCGACGACGAACCGTCGTGTCCGGGACGACCTCGGCCTCCCCCGGACGACCGTCCGAAACGATATCGAACGGCTCGTCGAGTGCGGTTGGGTCCGCGAAGCGGACGGCGACCGAGGGTACGTTCTGACCCCGCTCGGTGACATCGTCGTCACACGCGCTCGGCGGTTCGAACGGGAACGTGAGCGCCGCTCTCGCCGTCAAACCGTTCATCGAGCGCATCCCGCGCGAGGCGGCGCGCATCGATGCCTGACCGCTCAACCCAGCAGATCGGCGTCGAACAGGCGCTGCATACCCTCCCTCAGCCGCTCCTCAGCGGCGGCGTAGCTGATGCGGACGTGGCCGGGCGCGCCGAACGCCGATCCGGGGACGGTGGCGACGTGCGCCTCCTGGATCGCCTCCTCGGCCCACGCCGAGTCGTCGTCGGCGACGGGGAGCATCATGTAGAAGGCGCCGTCGGGGACGGCGACGTCGACGCCGTGGTCGTCGAACAGGTCAACGAGCATGTCCCGGCGCGACTCGAAGGCCGCGCGCATTTCCTCGACGGCGTTGTCGGTGTTGTGAAGCGCCTCGACGCCCGCCCGCTGGACGAAGTTCGTCGCACACGACACCGAGTGGCTGTGGAGCTTCCCCGCCTGCGACACCAGGTCGCCGGTCGCGTGGAGGTAGCCCAGCCGCCAGCCGGTCATCGAGTACGCCTTCGAGAAGCCGTTGATCGTCACCGTGCGGTCGGCCATCCCGTCGAGGCTGGCGAGGCTGGTCTGCTCGACGCCGTAGACGATCTCGTCGTAGATCTCGTCGGCGATCACCGCGATGTCGTGCTCGACGGCGAGGTCGCGGACCCCTTCGAGCGCGGCGTCGGAGTACACTGCTCCCGTCGGGTTCGTCGGGGAGTTGACGACCAGCAGCTCGGTGTCGTCGGAGACCGTCGCCGCGAGGTCGTCGAGCCCCCCCTCAAGCTCGAACTCGTAGGGCGCCAGGTCGACCCGCGAAAGCTCGCCGCCCGCGAGCCTCACCATCGCCTCGTAGGACACCCACGCGGGGTCCAGCAGGACGACCTCGTCGCCGTCGTCGACGAGCGTCTGGACCGTCTCGTACAGCGCCTGCTTCGCGCCGGGCGTGACGATCACCTCGTCGGCGTCGGCGTCGATGCCGTCATCGCGGAGCTTCTCGGCGATCGCCTCCTTCAGCTCCGGGACGCCGTTCGAGGAGGTGTACCCCGTGTGGCCCGCCTCCAGCGCGTCCGTGCCCGCCTCGACGACGTTCTCCGGCGTCGGGAAGTCCGGCGCGCCCACCGAGAGGTCGACGACGTCGTGGCCGGCCGCCTCCAGCTCGTTCGCGGCGTTGGAGATCGCAAGCGTCGCCGACGGCTCCACGCGGTCGACCCGCTCGGCGAACTCGAAGGCGAACTCCCCGCCGACCTCCCGTCCGCTCATGCGGCCACCCCCGCCTCGGGGAGCCCCTCGGCGAGGTCGACGGCCGCGCCGGCCGCCTCGGCGCCCTTCTCGGCGCGCTCGCGCGCCTCCGCGCCGCTCTGTCCCGGGCCGGAGACGCCGAAGGTGACGGGCGTGTCCCGGTCGAGGCTCACGTCGGTCAGCCGACTCGCCACGGCCCGTCCGATCACCTGGTCGTGGTCGGTGTCGCCAGCGACGATCGTCCCGACGACGGCGACGGCGTCGATCTCCTCGCGGCGGGCCAGCCGGTCGGCCGCCAGCGGCGTGTCGTACGCGCCGGGCACGTCGACCGTCTCGCCGACGGTCGCGTCGCGGTCGGCGACCGTCTCCCGCGCCGACTCCTCCATCGACTCGGCGATGGACGCGTAGTAGCGCGCGACCACCAGCCCCAGTGTCGTCTCGGTCATTGTACCGAGGGAGGGTCGGCCCGCTCAAAGGCGTACCGCTCCCGTCGAACGTGTCCGCGTCGTCGCGGACGGCCGGGGAACGGCCCGCCTACGACCACGGCCGGAGGGGTGTGGCGCCGGCGTCCGACGCGACGGCCGGGCCTCCGACCGTTCGGTCCGAGTCACCCGGATCACAAGAGTTGTTATCGGCGGCGTGCGACCGCCTGCCAATGAGTGACCCCGCCGACGGGTCCGACCCCGCCCCCAACGCACCCTCCAGCGAATCCGAGCCTGCCCCCGACGCGCCCTCCGACGAATCAGAGCCCGCCCCCGACGCACCTTCGAGCGAATCAGAGCCCGCCTCGAACACGCCCTCCGGCGGTCGGTCGACGCTCGACCGCCTCGGTGACCGGGTTCGTGCCCGCGTCGACGACCCCGTCGCCGCCGCGGTGCTGGCGATCGTCGTCGGCTCGCTGCTGCTGCGGACCGTCCGGCTCGGCGGCCGAGTCTTCCACTGGGACGAGGGGCGCGTCGGCTACTGGATCCTCCGGTTCGACGCCACCGGCGAGTTCTTCTACCGGCCGATCATCCACGGGCCGTTCCTCCCGGTCGTCAACAACGCCCTCTTCGACGTGATCGGCGCCTCCGACTTCGCCGCGCGGCTCCCCGTCGCGGTCGTCGGGGGGTTGCTCCCGCTCGTCGCGCTGCTTCTGCGCCGCCGCCTCCACGGCCGCGAGCAGGTCGCGCTCGCGCTCCTGCTGGCGGTCGACCCGCTGCTCGTCTACTACGGTCGGTTCATGCGCGGCGACGTGCTCGTCGGCTCCTTCAGCGTCGCCGCGTTCGCGCTCGTCGTGTACGCGGTCGACACCCGGCGGACCCTCCCGCTCGTCGGCTCGGCGGCGCTGATCGCGCTCGGGTTCTCGGCGAAGGAGAACGCGCTCGTGTACGTCGCGTGCTTCCTCGGCGCGGGCGTCCTCCTGCTCGACCACCGGCTCGTCCGGACGGCCTCGCGAACCGGATCGCTGGTGGATGCCCTCGTCGGCGAGGCCGTCGCGCTCGGGCGGTTTCTCGACCGATGGACCGCGGAGTCGCGGACGCGGCGGCGGGTCGAGCGACTCGTCGACGAGCGCGACCCGGGCGCCGGCTACGCCCGCGAGGCGGGGTTCCTCGGTCACCTCGCCGTCTGGGTTCCGGTCGGGGCGGTCGGCGTCGCGGCGACGTTCCTCGCGGTCACCTCGTTCTTCTACGCGCCGCGACCGGAGCTGTGGCGGGCGCTGGGCGTCGCGACGGGCTCCGGCGGCGCCGGCGCGCCGACGCTCACGACCGTCCTGACGGAGGCGACGTGGGGGGCCGGCGAGCGCTTCTGGTCGACGTGGGCCTCGGGCGACCACTCGGGGCACCCGTACGTCCCGTACCTGTACGACCTGGTCGAGACGCTCGCGTACGGCTCGGGCGTGCTCGTCGTGCTGGCGGGGATCGGCTTCCTCGCGGACGGCTACGGCTCCGAGCGGGGGACCCGGCCGCTCGTCGCGTACGCGACGTACTGGGGGCTGGCCTCGCTGGTCGGCTACCCCGTGGCGACGGACATCCAGGCGCCGTGGGCGGCCGTCCACGTCGTGCTCCCGCTCGCGATCCCGGCGGCGGCGGGCGCGGCCCACCTCGCCGACGCGCTACGCGACTCCATCGCCAGCGAGGACGCCGCCACCGCCGGACTGGCGGGGCTAGTTCTCCTCGCGTCGGTCGGGGGGGTCGCCGCGCCCACCGCCGACTACTGGAACTCGGCGTCCGTGGAGGACAAGCAGGTGCTCCAGTGGGCTCAGCCGGAGAACGACCTCGAAGGGACGCTGCAGGATGTGGGCGCGGTCGCGCGCCACAACGAGGGGACGGACGTGCTGTTCGTCGGCACCGACACCGGCCGGGGGACACGGCTGCACGTCGAGGACGAGTCGAGCGTCGACCGGATGCCGCCCGGCGGCCCCAGCTGGCACTCCAGACTCCCGACCCCCTGGTATCTGGAGCTCCACGGCGCCGAGGTGACTTCGACCCCGCCGGAGGCCCGCTTCGACGGCCTCCCCCCCGCCGAGGAGATGCCGCCGGTCGTCGTCGCCAAGCCGGACGACGCCGAACAGCTCGAACCCCGACTCGACGGCTACCGCTCCCGGGAGTACGCCTTCAGGCTGTGGAGCGAGCGCATCGTCGTGTTCGTCGACGAGGCGGCGCTGGCCGACGCCGCCGAGCCGGACGGCCGGTCGTAAGCACGTCCGTGTACACTTCTCGGCCAGTGAAGCAAGGTTTATTCGCGGACCTGCCGAAGCCGCGGCCGTGAACCCGACGTGTCCCGGTCCGACGCTCGGCATCGTCGGCGGCGGACAGCTCGGCCGCATGCTCGCGGAGGCCGCCTCGCCGCTGGGCGTCGACGTGGTCGTCCTCGACCCGACGCCCGACTGCCCGGCCGCCCGCGTCGCCGACCAGATCGAGGGCTCGTTCGACGACCCCGAGGCCGTCCGCGAGCTGGCCGACCGCGCCGACGCCGTGACGCTGGAGATCGAGCTGGCCGACCCCGACCTGCTGTCGGCCGTCCGCGAGGAGTTCGACGTGCCGGTGAACCCCTCGCCGGACGCGCTCCGTACGATCCGGGATAAGCTCGTCCAGAAGCGGACGTTCGACGAGGCAGGCGTCCCCGTCCCCGAGTTCGTCGCCGTGGACGACGCCGCCGACCTCGCCGACTCCGTCGAGCGGTTCGACGGCTGCATGCTGAAGGCCCGCACCGGCGGCTACGACGGCCGCGGCAACCTCCCCGTCGAGCCGGGGGACGACTACGAGGCCAAGCTGGCCGACGTGGGTGCGGGCGAGGGCGGCGCGATGGCCGAGGAGCTGATCGACTTCGAGCGCGAGCTCTCGGTGGTGGCCGCCCGCGGCGACGGGGAGCGCCGGGCGTTCCCCGTCGTCGAGAACCTCCACCGCGAGGAGATCCTCCGGGAGACGGTCGCGCCCGCCCGCTGCCCGGAGCCGGTCGCCGAGCGCGCCCGCGAGGTCGCGCTCGACACGCTCGACACGCTCGATGGCCGCGGCGTGTTCGCGATGGAGCTGTTCGAGGTGAGCGAGGCGCGGAGCGCCTCGGAGACGTCGAGCGGGGAGCGAAGCGACCCGCGAAACCGCGGCGGCGAGGTCCTCGTCAACGAGGTCGCACCCCGTCCCCACAACTCCGGCCACTGGAGCATCGAGGGGGCGACGACCTCCCAGTTCGAGCAGCACGTCCGCGCGGCCCTCGGCTGGCCGCTCGGCGACGCGACGGCGCGGGCGCCGACCGCGATGGCGAACGTCCTAGGCGACGTGGCCGAGCCGCGACCCGCCCGTCTCGACGGCGTCGGTAACGTGCTCGCCGCCGGCGACGCCCACCTCCACTGGTACGGGAAACGCGAGGCCCGCCCGCTGCGGAAGATGGGCCACCTCACACTCAGCGACGCCGACGCCGACCGCGACGACCTGCTGGCCCGCGCCCGCAGGCTCCGCGACGGGCTCACCTTCGAGGAGGACACCGCATGACCGCCGTCACCGACCTCATCGACCGACTCGAATCGGACGCCGAGCGCGACGCCGACCCGGAGACGACGCCCGACGTGGGCGTGATCATGGGGTCGGACTCCGACCTCGACGCCATGCAGGGGGCGTTCGACGCCCTCGACGAGCTCGGCTTCGCCGAGCAGACCGACTTCGCGGACCCGCCGGCGGCGCGGTTCACCTACGAGTCGTACGTCGTCTCGGCCCACCGCACCCCCGAGCTCATGTACGCCTACGGCGAGACCGCGGCCGAGCGCGGGCTCGACGTGATCGTCGCCGGCGCCGGCGGCAAGTCGGCGGACCTGCCGAACATGACCGCGAGCATCGCGTACCCGATCCCGGTGATCGGCGTGCCGGTGCAGGAGAAGTCCGTCGACTCCGTGATCGGTATGCCGACGGGCGCGCCCATCGTCGCGGTCGACGCGGGCAAGTCCTTTAACGCCGCGCTGTCGGCGGCCCAGGTGCTCGCGCGCGAGCACGACGAGGTGGAACGGCGACTCGTCGACTACCACGAGGGGCTGACGGGCGGCGTGGCCGAGACCTCCGCGAACCTCCACGACCTCGGCGTCGAGGAGTTCCGCCGGACATGGAACTGAGTACCGCTTCAGAACGTTGATTTCCCGACGTTCAGTTCTCACGGCCGCCGGGGTCACGATCGGTCTGCTGAGTGGCTGTGCCGGAATCGATACGTCGTCGAGCACCCCACGTCTCACGGAGCTTTCAGTACAGAACAAACACGACACCTCACACGCCTTCCACGTCCAGGCTCGGGGCGACGAAACCGTCCTGAAGGAGTGGACGCACGAGGCCGCGGCCGCGAATTATACCGATGGAGAACTCCGATCTCCAACCGAGCGGGTATGGCGCGACCCACTAGATAGCACTGCTGGGGTGACGCTTCGGGCTCGAATCGACGACGAACCGTGGGAATCGATCACGCTCGACGACTACTCCGCAGAGTGTCTCCGGGTGGAAGCCGAGGTCGAGACGGACGGCTTCTTCCAGCTCGAATACGCAGATCCGGACGGCTGCGAGTGATATTGCTGGGTCGATCTCGCTGGGATCTGACCTCGTTTCGTCTACGTGTTCAGTGGAGCAATGTTATCCATATGATCGCTTTCCCAGGGGTTGTCCGCTATCGGTTGAGCGAGCGCTAAATCAAGAACAGTCCGCGAACGATCATCATCTTCTGTTCCCCATGGGTGGTCGCCTCAACACCCTCGAAACGAACGTAACTGAACCCTTATGTACGGGGCTTTCTTAGCCACGACTGATAGGAGAACCCGGCATGAATTCATGGATAGCGATCGGCGCGTTGGCGGTGATGGGCGTGGGCATCCCGCTCGGGATGATGGCGGTGTCCGCACTCCTCCGTCCGAGCGTGCCCGAACAAGGCAAAAGCGCCACCTACGAGTCCGGTGAGATCCCGACGGGGACGGCGACGGGCATCCAGTTCAACATCCAGTACTACATGGTCGCGCTGCTGTTCGTCGTGTTCGACATCGAGACCGTCCTCGTCTTCCCGTGGACGGTCATCTACGGCTCCGCGCTGGAGGCGGGCGCCGGGCTGGCGACGGTGCTGCTCCCGATGCTCGTCTTCGTCGGAGTGCTCGTCGTCGGGCTCGTCTGGGCGTGGCGGCAGGGCGCCGTGAAGTGGACGAGCAGTCCGCGTGCGGCGAGACAGAAGACGGAGCGATCCTGACATATGAGTAGCGACAACAGACCCTTCGTCACGGACGACAGCCAGGTACTGACCGAGACCCGGGACGCCCGGATGACGGGCGGGGACAACCGCTTCAACTCGAAGCTGCGGGAGGCGTTCGGCTCCTCGCCGTTCATCCTCACCAAGTTCGACAAGTTCATGAACTGGGTGCGGGGCTCGTCGATGTTCATGCTGCAGTTCGGCATCGCCTGCTGCAGCATCGAGATGATGCACACGTACGCGGTCAAACACGACCTCGACCGCTTCGGCGCGGGCGTCCCCCGCGCGTCGCCGCGGCAGGCGGACGTGATCATCATCCCCGGCACCATCGTCTCGAAGTTCGCCCCGCGGATGAAGCGGGTGTACGACCAGATGCCCGAGCCGAAGTTCGTCATCGGCATGGGCTCGTGTACCATCTCCGGCGGCCCGTTCCAGGAGGGGTACAACGTGATCAAAGGCGCCGAGGAGGTCATCCCGGTGGACATCCACGTCCCCGGCTGCCCGCCCCGGCCCGAGGCGCTGGTGTACGGCGTCGCCAAGCTACAGGAGCGCATCGCCAACGGCGAGTCCTCCCCGGTGACGGTGAAGCCGTACGAGCTCGAACAGTTCGGCGACCTCGACCGCGACGAGATCGTCCAGCAGCTCGCGGACGACATCGACGAGGAGGACCTCGTCATGCGCTACGACTGGGCGGACTCCCCCTGACAATGAGCCTGGAAGACCCCGAGCCGGACGCTCCGGCACGCGTCGAGGAACGGAGCCCCGACGAGCTCGCCGAGCTGCTCGGCGACGACATCATCGACCGCGAACAGCACCTGAACGCGCCGGGGTACGTGATCCGCCCGGACGCCGTCCAGGACGTGCTCTCCACGCTGCGGACCGACGCCGGCTACGACCATCTCTCGTGTGTCACGGCCCAGGAGTACGAGGACCGCTACGAGTCCGTCTACCACCTGCGGAAGTTCGACGACCCGACCCAGGAGGTCAGCGTCGTCGTGCCGGCCGACCGCGAAAGCCCTGTCAGCGAGTCGGCCGAGCCCGTCTTCCGGACGGCCGACTGGCACGAGCGGGAGGCGTACGACCTCGTCGGGATCGAGTACGACGACCACCCCGACCTCCGCCGCATCCTCCTGCCCGAGACGTGGCAGGGACACCCGCTGGCGAAGGACTACGACCAGGACCGCCCGCAGGTCGTCCCCCTCCGGGAGAACGCCAACCCGCTGCAGGAGGACACCCGCTCGGAGCAGGACGCGGACACGATGTTCCTCAACATCGGTCCCCACCACCCCGCCACCCACGGCGTGCTCCACCTGAAGACGACGCTGGACGGCGAGCAGGTCGCCGACGTGGAAAGCGACATCGGCTACCTCCATCGCTGCGAGGAGCAGATGTGCCAGAACGGCACCTACCGCCACCAGATCATGCCGTACCCGGACCGCTGGGACTACATCTCGGCCGGCATGCTCAACGAGTGGTCGTACGCGCGCGCCGCCGAGGACCTCGCGGACATCGACGTCCCCGAGTACGCGCAGGTGATCCGGACGATGTGCGCGGAGATGTCCCGCATCGCGGCCCACCTCCTCGCGGTCGGCACGTTCGCGCTGGACGTGTACGGCGACTTCACGGCGATCTTCATGTACGCCATCCGGGACCGCGAGAAGATGCAGAACCTCCTCGAGGACATCTCGGGTCAGCGGCTGATGTTCAACTACTTCCGGCTGGGCGGGGTCGTCTGGGACCTACCCGAGCCCCGCGAGGAGTTCTTCGAGAAGGTCCGCGACTTCCTCGAGGAGTTCCCGACGGCGCTCGAGGAGTACCACGACCTCATCTCCAGCAACGAGATCCTCCAGATGCGGACGGTCGACACCGGCGTGTTGCCGCCGGAGGTCGCGAAGAACTACGGCGCGACCGGCCCGGTCGCCCGCGGCTCCGGCGTCGACTACGACCTCCGCCGCGACGATCCGTACGGCTACTACGACGAGCTCGACTGGGACGTCGTCACCGACGACGGCTGTGACAACTACAGCCGCCTGTTCGTCCGCCTCCGCGAGATGGAGGAGTCGGCGAAGATCATCGAGCAGTGCGTCGACCTGCTGGAGGGCTGGCCCGAGGACGACCGCACGATCCAGTCGAACGTCCCCCGGACGCTGAAGCCGGACGACGACACGGAGATCTATCGCGCGGTCGAGGCGGCGAAAGGGGAGCTCGGCATCTACATCCGCTCGGACGGCACGGACACGCCGGCGCGGTTCCGGATCCGGTCGCCGTGCTTCTCGAACCTCCAGACGCTGCCGGAGATGGCCGAGGGCGAGTACGTGCCCGACCTCGTCGCCGCGCTCGGCAGCCTCGACATCGTGCTCGGCGAGGTGGACCGCTGATGGCTGGCG
Source organism: Halobacteriales archaeon QS_6_71_20 (assembly GCA_003020945.1). GTDB lineage: Archaea > Halobacteriota > Halobacteria > Halobacteriales > Haloferacaceae > Halobaculum. The sequence goes on along the minus strand of PXRU01000001.1, from coordinate 30,620 downwards.
GGGTCACACCGCTTCAGGGGGGGATGCTCCCCGACACCATCGCGGGACTGCTCCCGTTCGGCGGGCTGGCGGCGGATGTCGTCGCCTCGCTGCTGGGGGCGTTCCTCATCGCGAACTTCCTGCTCATCAACACGGCCTTCGCGGGCCCGTGGGCCAAGCGGAAGATCACGGCGGCGTTCACCGACCGCATCGCGGTCAACCGGATCGGCCCGTTCGGGCTGTTCGTCATCGTGGCCGACGCGGTCCGGCTCCTCTCGAAGGAGCTGATAATCCCGGAGGGCGCCGACCGCCCGGCGTGGGACCTCGGCCCGCTGCTGATCCCGTTCTCGGCGCTGCTCGGCTTCGCGGTCATCCCGATGGGGAGCGGGCTCCAGCTCGCCGACCCCGAGACTGGGCTGGCGTTCGCGTTCGCCGCCTCCTCGATCGCGTCGCTGGGGCTGATCATGATGGGGTACGCGTCGAACAACAAGTACAGCCTGCTCGGCGGCCTGCGGGCCGTCGCGTCGAACATCGCCTACGAGATCCCGCTCATCGTCACCGGCATCTCTGTCGTGCTGTTCACGGGGACGCTGCAGATGAGCGCGATCGTCGAGGCACAGCGGACGGCGCTGGTGTCGGTGGCGGGCGTCACCATCCCGCAGTGGTTCGCGTTCGTGAACCCGTTCGCGTTCGCGCTGTTCGTGGTGGCCAACGTCGCCGAGGTCGGCCGCAACCCGTTCGACATCCCGGAGGCGCCGACGGAGATCGTCGCCGGCTACCAGACGGAGTACTCGTCGGTGTACTTCGTGCTGATCTACCTCGGGGAGTTCATCCACATCTTCCTGGGCGGCGCGATCGCGGCGACGCTGTTCCTCGGCGGCCCGGCCGGTCCCGGTCCGGCGGCGCTGGGGATCGTCTGGTTCACCGCGAAGATCTGGGCGTTCTTCCTGCTCACGCAGTGGCTCCGCTCGGCGGTGCCGCGGCTGCGCGTCGACCAGTTCATCGAGATCGGCTGGAAGGGCATGCTGGTGCTGTCGTTCGCGAACCTCGTCCTCACCGCGGTGATCGTGGGGGTGATCACAACGCTATGATCGGACTACTCAAAGGAATGGCGACGACGATGAAGCACGCGCTGGACGGCACGACGTTCACGGTGGAGTACCCCGACGTCGCGCCCGAGGTGAGCCCGCGGTTCCGCGGGGTCCACAAGTTCTCCCAGGAGCGGTGCATCTGGTGCCGCCAGTGTGAGAACGTCTGTCCCAACGATACGATCCAGATCGTGCAGGACGACCAGCGCAACGGCGAACAGTACAACCTCCACGTCGGCCAGTGCATCTACTGCCGGCTCTGCGAGGAGGTGTGTCCGGTGGACGCCATCCTGCTGACGCAGAACTTCGAGTTCACCGCCGACACGAGAGACGAGTTCGTCTACAACAAAGAACAGCTGAAGAACGTCCCCTGGTACAAGGGGATCGACCCGCTCAACTCCCGGGAGCCGGATCGCGGCGCGTGGATCGGCGAGGGCGACGGCGAGATCGACTACCAGTAGATCGGTTCGATCGGATCGCTGATCCACACTGGTTTCGGTTCGTCGCCGTTCGTCGCTCCGCCGGATTCTCGGACCGTCTTTTCGCCTATCGACTACAACAGCGACGGGAGTGCGGACGGTACGTACACGCTATGGTTTCGGCCAGGGTGATTCCGGAGGTCCGACCTACACGTGGAGCGGAGATGCATACCTCGTCAGCATCACCGCTCTGTATTACGGCCGTTCAGCTACGGTCTGTAGAGGAGCCGATTTCGGGCCGGCTTCATCTGGTATCGGGGCTTACCCGGTCGAGAACTCGACGAGCGTCTCGGTCCGCAACTCAGACACCTACGCTCCGTGAGATCGGCGATTCATCTATCCCTGTCGTGAGAGATCACGACCCGACCCGTCTTTCGCCCCCGAATTCACGATTCCGGATCACGCGACAGAGCCCACGCCCGACGACGAATCCAGTGGTACCGATTATACATCCCAGCATCAGAGCAGTCAGAAACGCAAGTGTTGCATCCATGAGTGGACCGGCGCCGCTTATCTCACTGGTGACGAACGTGGAAAGCGCTCCACCGAGGAAAGGACTGAATGTCACCAACCAACTCACAAGAACTCCCTCGTTGCGATATGCCGGCACCGCCGCCACAGCGATCCAAATCCCGACGATCGTCGCGGCGATCGGAGGCGACGCATCGAGCGCTCCAACCGGAAGGAGGAACTCGTCGAGGCTGACATTTTCGGCGATAACGAGCGAACCCGGCTCGATCAGAGAGGTGCCAACTCCGACAGCCACGAAAGTGCCACCTGCGCCGGCAACCCAGCGACGTAGATCGGTATCCCGACCGACGAACAGCCGAAGCAACCGACTGGACGAGTCCTGTGCCGTATCGGCCGTTCCCCGAAATCGAAGGTATCGTCCGATCACATACCCGAGTGTTCCGACGACTGCGGCGGCCAACAGACTCCACCCGAACGGGAGGATGGCCTCCTCAAGGAACACAGTCCATTTCTGAACGAACAGGGGCCACAACAGCCCACAGACCGGACCGAAGACAAGTAGCCAGCTCAGGACGATACCGTCGTTCCAGTAGGCGTTTCCGGCAGCAACAGCGCCGAAGATGACCACGACGATCACAACGACGATGGGGAGTCGCCCATCGATCAGATTAGTTGTGCTAGAGCTTTGCATGTACATTCCGAACAGGTACTCTCCCATGAGAAGCACGAGCGAGAGACACATTGCAGCACTACTCCGTCTGCGATCCTTTCCGAGGAGGGCCGTCGTCGTTCCGGGGTTCTGTGACACGACTCGTCCATTGTTGTCATCGTATTTAACTCACAGTCGTAGCAGCGTTGATACGTTCGGACACGCTGTTTCCAAGCGGTCGAGTCGGTGAGAGCGGCTGAAGAACGTCCTCTGATACGACAGGATCGACTCGCCCAGCTCCCGAGAACCGGACCCACAGGCGCGCTCGTGACGCGGTAACACACGCGCACACACGCAGACGCGCGGATCGTTCTCGAAACCTTCAAACGGACCCCGAAGCGAGTGTCGCACAATGGTCGTAGAGACTATCGCGTTCGCGCTGTTCGCCCTCGTCACCGTGGGGAGCAGTCTGGGCGTGGTGCTCGTGGAGGACGTGTGGCACTCCGCGCTCCTCCTCGGCGCCGCGCTGCTCAGCGTCGCGGTGCATTACGTGATGTTGCAGGCGGAATTCCTCGCCGCCATGCAGGTCCTCGTCTACGTGGGCGGGGTGTTGATCCTCATCACGTTCGCCGTGATGCTGGTGCGCAGGGAGGACGGACCGGGGCCGGCGGAGGTGCTCGACGCGTGAGCGACGCCGGCTCGCGACCGCGGCTGAAGCTCGGCGGGCATCTCGTCCCGGGGCTGGCCGCCGTCGCGCTGTTCGCCGTGCTCGCGGCCGTGTTCCTGCGCGCCTCCTTCGGGGAGGCCGCCGGCTTCGAGGAGGGGGCGTCGATCACCGCCAGCATCGGCTACGCGATGTTCAACGTCGACACCGGCGCCGTCTCGGGGGCCGTCGTCCCCGCCGAGGGGTTCGTCGTGGCGTTCGTGCTCATCGCGGTCGTGCTCGACGTGGCGATCGACGGCGCCGTCTTCCTCGCCAAACGCGACGAGGGGGAGGGCGGCGGCGGCGTGCTCGCCGACGGCGGCCGGGAGATCCGCGACCGGCTCCGCGGGGGTGACGACTGATGGTGCCCGCGCAGTACTACCTGGTCCTCTCGGCGGCGATCTTCTGTATCGGCGTGTTCGGGCTGCTCACGCGGCGCAACGCGCTGCTGTTCCTGATGTCGGTCGAGCTGATGCTCAACGCGGCCAACGTCAACCTCGTCGCCTTCTCGCTGTACTGGGGGAACGTGACGGGGCAGACGTTCAGCCTGTTCACGATGGCGCTTGCGGCCGCCGAGGTCGCCGTCGGCATCGGGATCATCCTCGTGCTGTACCGCAACTTCAAGGACGTCGACGTGACCGAGGCGACGACGATGAGGTGGTAACCGTATGGCAGGACTCTTCGACTACACGCCGGCGGTCGTACTGCTTCCGTTCCTCTCGTTCCTGATCGCGGTGGGGGTCGCGATCTCCGGACGCGACCTGCTGCCGAAGGGCGGCGCCGTTCCGGGGATCGCGGCGACCGCGGGGTCGTTCCTCCTGTCGGTCGCGCTGGCCGTCGCCGTGGCAGGGGGGGAGGTGTACAACGAGACGGTGTACGCGTGGGCCGGCGGCGCGGTGCCGGGGACCGAGGGACTCGAACTGACGTTCGGCGTCCTGATCGACCCGCTGTCGGCGCTGATGCTCGTCATCGTGACGCTGGTCGCGCTGCTGGTCCACGTGTTCTCGCTGGGGTATATGAACGACGAGGGCGAGACGGGGCTGCCGCGCTACTACGCCGGCCTCGGCCTGTTCACCGCCTCCATGCTCGGGTTCGTCGTCGCCGACAACCTGCTCATGGCGTTCGTCTTCTTCGAGCTGGTGGGGCTGTGCTCGTACCTCCTCATCGGCTTCCACTTCCGCGAGCCGGGCCCGCCGTCGGCCGCGAAGAAGGCGTTCCTCGTCACTCGCTTCGGCGACTACTTCTTCCTCGTCGGCGTCGTCGCCGTCCTCGCGACGTTCGGCACCGGACAGTTCGCCGGGCCGGAGTCGTTCCCGGTGTTCGCCGAGGAGGCACTCCACGGCGAGCACGCGGTGAACACGTTCCTGGGCCTCGGCGAGGAGACCTGGTTCACCGTCGTCGGCCTGCTCGTGCTCGGCGGCGTCATCGGCAAGTCCGCGCAGTTCCCGCTGCAGACGTGGCTCCCCGACGCGATGGAGGGCCCGACGCCGGTGTCGGCGCTCATCCACGCGGCGACGATGGTCGCGGCGGGCGTCTACCTCGTCGCCCGAATGTACGGCTTCTACGCGGTGTCGCCGACGGCGCTTGGCGTCATCGCGCTGGTCGGCGGCTTCACCGCGCTGTTCGCCGGCACGATGGGGATCGTGAAACGCGAGCTGAAGCAGGTGCTCGCGTACTCCACCATCTCGCAGTACGGCTACATGATGCTCGCGCTGGGGGCGGGCGGCTACGTCGCCGCGACGTTCCACCTGCTCACCCACGCGTTCTTCAAGGCGCTGCTGTTCCTGGGCGCCGGCTCGGTCATCATCGCGATGCACCACAACGAGAACATGTGGGACATGGGCGGGCTGAAAGGTCGGATGCCCGTCACCTACTACTCGTTCCTCGCGGGGTCGCTGGCGCTCGCGGGGATCTTCCCCTTCGCCGGCTTCTGGTCGAAAGACGAGATCCTCTACGAGACGCTGGTCCACGGACTGGGCGGCCAGCCGCTGCTGCTGGTCGGCTACGTTTTCGGCCTGCTCGCGGTGCCGGTCACCGCGTTCTACACGTTCCGGATGGTGTTTCTCACCTTCCACGGCGACGCCCGCACCGAGCAGGCGTCGTCACCCGAGCCCGTCGGCTGGAACGTGAAGGGGCCGCTGGCGGTGCTGGGCGTGCTCGCGGCGGGCGCGGGTGTCGTCAACCTCGCGCCGGTGCGCGTGCTGACGGGCGCACACGTCGACTTCCTCCACGGCTGGCTCGACGCGGGCTTCGCCGAGCTGACGGTCCACCACTACGAGGAGATCGACCCGTACTCCAGCGCGTACATCGGCGGCGAGGCGACGACGGTGCTCGTCGGCGCGGCCGTCTCGCTGGGGCTGGCGCTGCTCGGGCTCGCGCTCGCGTACAAGCTGTACGCGGTGCCGACGCCGACCGAGCACACCGCGAAGCTCGGCTCCGTGCGTGACCTACTGTACGACAACTACTACCAGGACGAGTACCAGGTGTTCCTCGCGCGGCGGGTCGTCCTTCCGCTGGCCCGCGCCGCGGACACCTTCGACCGGAGCGTCGTCGACGGCGCGGTCGACGCGACCTCCAGCGTGAGCCTGTTCTCTGGCTCGCGCATCCGTCGCATCCAGACCGGCGTGGTGAGTAACTACGCCGCGCTGTTGACGCTCGGACTCACCGTCCTGCTCGTGCTGTTCGGCGTTCTCGGGGGGTGGTTACTGTGATACTCGAAGCACTCATCGGCGTCACGTTCCTCGCCGCGCTGATCGTCATGCTCTCGCCCGACGAGTACGCCGGCCGGCTCGCGTTCGCGTTGAGCCTGCTGCCGGTCGTCGGGAGCCTCTACATGTGGGCCGGCTTCGACGCCGGCGGGAACGCGCTCATGGCCGGGAGCATCGCCTATCGGACACAGATCGACTGGCTGGTCGCGGGCGGCTACCGGCTCCAGTGGTTCGTCGGCGTCGACGGGATCAGCCTCCCACTTGTCGTCCTCTCGACGGTGCTGACCACGCTTGCGATCCTCTCGGCGTGGACGCCGATCGACACGCGCCAGTCGCAGTTCTACGGCCTCATGCTGTTCATGGAGGCGAACCTGCTGGGCGTGTTCACCGCGCTCGATTTCTTCCTGTGGTTCGTCTTCTGGGAGGCCGTTCTCGTCCCGATGTACTTCCTCATCGGCGTGTGGGGCGGTCCGCGCCGCAAATACGCCGCGATCAAGTTCTTCGTATACACGAACATCGCCAGCCTCGTCATGTTCATCGGCTTCATGTCGCTGGTGTTCAACCTCCCGGTCGACAGCTTCGGGCTGCCGGCGATCACGGGGTCGCTGCAGGCGGGGGAGCTGTCCAGGTTCGTCGGGCTCGACCCGGCGGCGCTGAAGCTTGCGGCGTTCGCGGCCATGTTCGTCGGCTTCGCCGTGAAGGTGCCCGTCGTCCCGTTCCACACGTGGCTGCCGGACGCCCACGTCGAGGCGCCGACGCCGGTGTCGGTGATGCTTGCGGGCGTCCTCCTGAAGATGGGGACGTACGCGCTGTTGCGGTACAACTTCACGATGCTGCCGGACGTGGCGACGCGCCCGCTCGTCGCGACCGTCATCGCCGCGGTCGCGGTGGTCTCGGTCATCTACGGCGCGATGCTCGCGCTGGCCCAGCGGGACCTCAAGCGCATCGTCGCGTACTCGTCGGTCTCCTCGATGGGGTACGTCATCCTGGGGCTCATCGCCTACACGGGACTGGGGATCGGCGGCGCGACGTTCCAGATGGTCGCCCACGGGCTCATCTCCGGGCTGATGTTCATGGCGGTCGGCGTCATCTACAACGTCACCCACACGCGGATGGTGGGCGACATGTCCGGGATGGCCGACCGGATGCCGATCACGGTAGGGATCCTCGTTGCCGGCGCGTTCGGCTACATGGGCCTGCCGCTGATGGCCGGCTTCGCCGCCGAGTACTTCATCTTCCAGGGGGCGTTCGCCTCGACGGTGATCCCCTCCGCGCCGCTTTTCACCGCGGCGTCGATGTTCGGCATCGTCATCGTGGCGGGCTACCTGCTGTTGGCCATGCAGCGGACGCTGTTCGGGGAGTTCCGCCTGGAGACCGACTACGAGGTGCGCCGCGCGCACTTCCACGACGTGGCGCCGCTTGCGGTGCTTCTGCTTTGCACCATCGCGCTCGGCGTCGCGCCCGACATCTTCTTCACCATGATGGCTGACGCGATCGAGCCGGTCGTCGCGGTCGTCGGGGGTGGTGCCTGATGGCGGCTCCGCTACAGGCGGAGGCGCCGACGTGGACCGCCCTCGCCCCGGCGCTGGCGCTCGTCGTGACCGGACTCGTGTTGATCGTCGTCGACAGCATCGACCCCGACGACGGCAGCCCCGCGCTGCTTGCCGGCGTCGGCACCGCGGGCGCGCTCGCGTCGCTGGGGTTGGCCGGCTGGCTGCTGGCGGGCGGTACGGGCCAGCCCGACACCGGCGGCGCGATCGCCCTGTACGGCGACGCGCTGGTCGTCGACGGGATGACGCTGTTCTTCCAGGCGCTTTTCGCCTCCGTCACCGCGCTGGTGGTGGTGGCGAGCTACGACTACCTGTACGACCGGGAGTACCAGGCGGAGTTCTACTCGCTGGTGCTGTTCGCGGCGACGGGGATGGCGCTGATGGCGGCGGCCAACTCGCTTTCGGTCGCGTTCGTCTCGCTCGAACTCGCCTCGCTGCCGTCGTACGCGCTGGTGTCGTACCTGAAGCGCGACACCGGCAGCGTCGAGGCGGGGCTGAAGTACTTCCTCGTCGGCGCGCTCTCCTCGGCGGTGTTCGCGTTCGGCATCTCGCTGGTGTACGCCGCCACCGGGAGCCTGCTGCTGGCGGACGTGTACGAGACGCTCGCGGGCGGCGCGAACGGGCTCACCGGCGTCGCGGGCGTCGGCATCGTAATGGTCGCCGGCGGCTTCGCGTTCAAGACCGCCTCCGTCCCGTTCCACTTCTGGGCGCCGGAGGCGTACGAGGGGGCGCCCGCGCCCGTCTCGGCGTTCCTCTCGTCGGCGTCGAAGGCGGCCGGCTTCGCGCTGGCGTTCCGCGTGTTCGTCACCGGCTTCCCGCTGGGCGCCGGCATCGACTGGGTGCTGCTGTTCCAGGTGCTTGCGGTCGTCACGATGACGCTGGGCAACTTCGCGGCCGCCACTCAGGAGGAGGTCAAGCGGATGCTGGCGTACTCGTCGATCGGCCACGCCGGCTACGCGCTCATCGGCCTCGCGGCGTTCACGACCGCCGACGGCGGGAACGTGCTGGGCGCGTCGATGGCCCACCTCATGGTGTACGGCTTCATGAACACCGGGGCGTTCCTGTTCGTCGCGCTCGCGGAGCGGTGGGGGATCGGCCGCACGTTCGAGGACTACGCGGGGCTGGCCGACCGGGCGCCGCTGGCGTGTGTCGCCATGACGGTGTTCATGTTCTCGCTCGCGGGGCTGCCGCCGTTCGGCGGCTTCTTCTCGAAGTACTTCCTGTTCGCCGGCGCCGTCGAGGCCGGCTTCTGGTGGCTGGCGGCCGTCGGCGCGGTCAACAGCGCGCTGTCGCTGTTCTACTACAGCCGCGTCGTGAAGGCGCTGTGGCTCGAGGACGCGACCGCCGAGTTCGAGCTGGGTCCCACGCCGACGGCGCTGTACGCCGCGGTCGTGTTCGCGGCGGTCGCCACGGTGCTGCTGCTGCCCGGCTTCGGCGCGGTGATCGAGACGGCACAGGCCGCCGCGACGGCGGTGCTTCCGTAGTCGCGCGCCCGATCCTCGCCCGCGTCTCGCTCCCGCTTCTCGCTCGACTACTGCCCTCGATTCTCGCTCGGGCACCCCCCGCGGACCCTCGCCCGCTCCCCGCACGCCGCCGCCCGCGTGCGGCATGACGGCAGGGTTTTGCCCGTCCGGTTCGACGCCCGCGTGTGATGCGTCGGCTGGTACTCGGCTGCGGCACGGTCGGCACCGAGATCGTCGAGGCGCTGACCGGCCGGCCCGGCAGCCTCCACGTCGTCACCGACGACAGCGGCCGCGCGACCATCCTCCGCGACGAGAACGTCGCGGCCGTCGAGGCCGACCCGCTGGACCCGACCAACTACCCCAACCGGGCCGACCTCGTCGTCGTCGCCGGCCGTTCGGCCGCCGACAACCGCGTCGTCGCCCACCGCGCCCGTGAGCGCTACCCGGACGCCGTCCTCGTCGCCTACGCGGGCGGGGACGCCGACGAGGCGGACCGCGCGGCGCTCGCGGCGGTCGCCGACCGCGTGATCGACCCGATCGGCGCCGCCGCCGCGAGCGTGCTCGAAGTGTCGACCGGCCGCGCGGCCGACCGGCTCCGGCGGATGCTGCGCGCGCTCCGTTCGGTGGACGGCACGCTGGCGGTCCTCGCCCACGACAACCCCGACCCGGACGCCATCGCCGCGGCGGTCGCCCTGGTCCGGGTCGCCGAGTACGCGGGCACGGAGGCGGAGGCGTGCTACTACGGCAACATCTCCCACCAAGAGAACCGGGCCCTGGTCAACCTCCTCGACATCGAGATGCGCAACCTCGACCCGGAGACGGACCCCCGCGAGGAGTTCGCCGCCTTCGCGCTCGTCGACCACTCCCGCCCGGGCGTCAACGACGGGCTCCCGGCGGAGATCGAGCCGGCCGTCGTCGTCGACCACCACCCGCCCCGGGAGCCGGTCGACGCGGGCTTTATCGACCTCCGCGACAAGGTCGGCGCCACGTCGACGCTGATGGCGGAGTACCTCGACAGCTTCGGGCTGCTGGGCGACGCCCGGGTGGCGACCGCGCTCCTGTACGGCGTCCGGATCGACACGAAGGAGTTCACCCGCGAGGTGAGCGAGGCCGACTTCGACGCCGCCGCCGCGCTGTTGCCGCACGCGGACACGGGCGTGCTCGACCGGGTGGAGTCGCCCAGCGTGGACGGCGAGTGGATGGACGTGCTCGCACGCGCCATCGAGAACCGCGAGCGGCGGGGCACGGCCGTCGCCTCCTGCGTCGGCGCGATCCGCGACCGCGACCCGCTGGCACGGGCGGCCGAGCAGCTGCTGAACATGGACGGGGTGGACACGACGCTGGTGTGCGGCTTCCGCGACGGGGTCGTCTACGCGTCCGCCCGGGCCCGCGGGGCCGACATCGACCTCGGGGAGACGCTCCGGGACGCGCTCGCGAGGATCGGCTCCGCCGGCGGCCACGCCGACATGGCGGGCGCGCAGATCCCGCTGGGCATCCTCGCGGACGTGGACGACGACTCCGAAGAGACGCTGACGGAGGTGGTACGCGACATCGTCGCCGGGCGCTTCTTCGAGACGCTCGAGAACGCCCCCAGCGTCCCCCCCCGGACGGGCGAGCGCGCCGTCTCCTTCCCTAATGAGGACTGACACGCCGTCCCGGCGCCGTACGGCCGCCGTCGTCCGGGAGCGACCGCGGCGGGGCCGAGCCGCCCGACCGCCCGACGGGTGAGTCGCCGCGACGGAGCAACCCTTACGCCGCGGCCCGCCGAACCGACTACGGATGAGCGAGCTCGCTGGCGACACGCCGAAGCCGAAGGTGAAGGCGTACATGACACGCGACGTGGCGACGGTGTCGCCGGAGGACACGGTGCGGGAGGTGGCCGAGCGCGTCCTCGGCAGCGACCACAACGGCTTCCCCGTGACCGACGGCCGGACGGTCGTCGGGTTCGTCTCCGCGCGCGACCTCCTCCTGGCCGACGAGGCGGCCAAGCTGTTCACCGTGATGGCCGACGACATCATCGTCGCCCACCCGGAGATGGACATCACCGACGCGGCCCGGGTGATCCTCCGGTCTGGGATCCAGAAGCTCCCGGTCGTCGACGACGCGGGCAACCTCGTCGGCATCATCTCTAACACCGACGTGATCCGCTCGCAGATCGAGCGCGCGACGCCCGAGAAGGTGGGGAAGCTGATGCGGACGCTGGAGGAGATCCACGGCGTGGGCACCACCGAGGAGCGCCGCGAGGTGTCGCTGTCGTCGCTCACGCCGACGCAGGGCCGGGTGTACGCCGACGAGCTGGAGGGGCGCCGCTACGAGCTACAGCGGGGGCTGGCGGAGCCGCTCGTCGTCATCGACAACCCCGACGCGGGCGGCGAGCCGAGCGACGAGCGCTCGCTCGTGCTCGCGGACGGACACCACCGCGTGATGGCGGCCCGCCGCCTCGGCGTCGACGAGATGGACGCGTACGTCATCGTCATCGACGAGCACGTGGAGCTGGGGATGGAAGAGACCGCCCGCAAGGAGGGGCTCGCCGCCGTCGCGGACATCGAGGTGGTCGACTACGCGCGTCACCCGCTCGTCGAGACGACCGAGCGGCTCCGCGAGGGCGACTCCTGACGCCGGCGGTCCGCGGCGGCGCCGCGCCCGGCGTCACTCCGCGCCCGTCTCGGCGTCCGGCCGGTCGCACTCGCGTCTCCAGCGCGCCAGCAGCTCCTCGGCGGCCTCCCGGTCCGGGACGCGTTCGCGCCGGTAGTCGCGGCCGTCGACTGCCTGTTCGAGCCGGTCGAGCCTGACGACGTAGCTGCCGTCCGTGCGCTCCCGCAGCCGCAGGGTCGCGTGGCCGTCGTCGCGTTCCCACTCCTCGTACCGCTCGGGCGTCCCGACGGGGCTCCAGGGCATACCCGCCCGTTCGGCCCCCGGCATCCTCAACGCGATGGTTCGCGGCCCACACCCGACCGCGACGCGCGCGAGGTCGGCCGGGGGCTCAGGGCGCGGCCCGCCGCCGGTCGCCGCGCCCGCGCGCGAGCGGGCCGGTCGCCTCCCCGCAGGCCGGACAGACGGCGTAGCCGAGCCGGTCGTACTCGATCCGCGTCGACGGGGCACGGGTCCCGCAGGCGCCACACGCGAACACCGACGTCTCCTTCGACACCATGACCCGCGAGACGAGAACGTCCAACTTAGTTGTACACTGCATATCAGACGTTATCAACTGATTACCACGTACATTCAGTTCGTTTACACCGTCGCCGCCGGGCGATCCGCGCGGCGAGCCGTCGATCCGGCCGGTCGACGCGTCGCTGGCGGCTCGTCGGACGGCGGGACGAGAAACGCGGCCGCGTCGCCGGGGGTCTACAGCGCGTCGACGACGTTCAGGAAGCCGCTCCCGTAGTAGATCCTGTCGTACCCCTCGGGCACCTCGGCGGCACGCGTCAGCGCGCTCTCCACCTGGTTCGCGTTGTAGTCGGGATTGGCGCTTTTGACGAGCGCGGCCGCGCCGGCGACGTTCGGCGCCGCCATCGACGTGCCGGCCTTCCAGCCGTAGCCGGGGACCTGCGTGTCGGGCTCGCCGTCGCCGTCAGTGTCCTCGTAGGAGAACACCGTATTGAACACCAGGTCGTTGAACCAGGGGACGCCGGTCCCGATCGCGTCGAGGTCGGCGTCGCCGCCCGGCGCCCCGAGCGTGACGGCGTTCGTCCCGTAGTTGGTGTAGAACGCCGGGCTCCCCGGCGGCTCCGCGACGGCGGTCGCGTCGTCGCCGTCGGCCTCCCAGCCGTAGCCGATCGGGCCGGTCGCGGCGACCGACACCGCCTGCGCGCCCTCGTTCGGGAGGCTGATGAGGTTCCGGTCGTGCTGGAGGTCGGCGGCGTCGTTGCCGGCGGCGATCACCAGCAGCGTCCCTTCCTTGTTCGCGTACGTCATGACCTTGTTGAGCACCGACCCGTAGAACTTCCCGAGCCCCTGTCGCGGGATCGGGTACGCGCCCAGCGAGAGGTTCGCCACGTCGGCGTCGACGTTGGCGCTGTAGACGACCGCCGCGAGGATGTCGCCGAACGACGCGGACGGGCCGGAGAACACCCGACAGTCCACGAGGTCGGTCCTCGGGGCGGTGCCGTTGACGCCGACCCCGCCGCCGTTGTCGGCGGCGACGATCCCCGCGACGTGGGTGCCGTGGTCGTCGCCCCCGACCGGGTTGTGGTCGCCGCCGTCGTCGGTGAAGTTCCGCGAGAGGTCGAGGTCGAGCGGACCGGCGAGGTCGGGGTGGCTCTCCAGAACCCCCGAGTCGATGACCGACACGCGGGTTCCCTCCCCCTCGGTCACCGCGTGCGCGTCCGGCACGTCGAGGACCTCTTTGTCCCACTGGAGGAAGTCGCCCGGCTGCCCCTCGTAGTCGGACGCGTCGAAGGCGGGCACCTCCCGGTTCACCGAGGGGCCGTCCAGCTCGACCTCGACATCCGGCGCGTACCCCTTGACCGCCGCCGAGCCGTCCACCTCGGACTCGCTCCCCGCGACGACCGCGAGGTTCACGCCCGGCATCTCGTGGACCACGTCCAGATCCGACGGGCGGCGTCCCCCCGCCGTCTTCACGAGGAATCGGTCCGTCCGCTCGGCCGCGGTCACCGTCGATCCCGCGAAGATACCGCCCAGTACGCCGCCGCTCAGCTTCAGGAACGCGCGTCGTCCGTGTGAGGACATACCACGACTGGAGTATATATCATCATAAATCTTGGTAAACGATAGTGGCGTGGCTTATGATTTATTCGACCGCCGACCGGACGGGTCGGGAGGGCGTCGCCGACCGCACAGGCCGGGAGGGTCTCGTCGTCCGGCAGTCGGGTCCGCGCAGCCGTCGGCGGCGGACGGCCGGCGCGAGACGCCCGACGGAGCCACGGGACCCCGGATCGCCGGCGCGACGGCTCACTCGTGGCCGGAGACGCGAACCGGCTCGTACGGCTCCTCCAGGTACTCCATCTCGGAGGCCGACAGCGAGATGTCGAGCGCCGCCACCGCGTCCTCCAGGTGTTCGACGCTGGTCGTTCCGACGATCGGGGCGTCCACGGCGTCCTGCTCGAATAGCCACGCGAGCGCGATCTGGGCCATCTTCACGCCCTTCTCGTCGGCCAGCTCCCCGACCCGGGCGTTGATCTCCTCGCCGCCCCCCTCCAGGTACGGGTGCCGGCGCGCGTGCTCCTCGCTTTCCCCGCGGGCCGTCGCGTCGAGCGCCGAGACCGGCCGCGCGAGCCAGCCGCGCGCCAGCGGCGACCACGGGATCACGCCGACCCCCTCGCGGTCACACAGCGGGAGCATCTCCCGCTCCTCCTCGCGGTACAGCAGGTTGTAGTGGTTCTGCATCGTCGCGTACCGCTCCAGCCCGAGCCGGTCGGCGGTGTGCAGCGCCTCCGCGAACTGGTGGGCCCACATCGAGGAGGCGCCGACGTAGCGGGCTTTCCCGTCGCGAACCGCCCCGTCGAGCGCCCGCACCGTCCCCTCGATCGGCGTGTCGTAGTCGTAGCGATGGGTCTGATAGAGGTCGACCGTCTCCATCCCCAGCCTGTCGAGGGAGTTGTCCAGCTCCTGCCGGATCGCCTTCCGGGAGAGGCCGCCCGAGTTCGGGTCGTCCTCGCGCATCCGGAAGTACCCCTTCGTGGCGACGACGAACCCGTCGCGGTCGTACGCCGCGAGCGCGTCGCCGAGCACCCGCTCGGAGGCGCCCTCGGAGTACATGTTGGCGGTGTCGAAGAAGTTCACGCCGAGCTCGACGGCCCGCTCGACGAGCTCCGTCCCCGCCTCCTCGTCGAGCACCCAGTCGCGCCACTCCGGGTCGCCGAAGCTCATACAGCCCAGACAGATGCGCGAGACGGTCATCCCCGTGTCGCCGAGGGTGGTGTACTCCATGGCCGCCGGGTCGTCGTCCGAGGACAAAAACCCGTGTGCCGGGCGCGATCCCCCGGAGAACCGCCAGGATCGTGGCGGCCCCCATCGACGACCCAAACGATTATCTCGTTTACAGTACACCGTCGGCGTATGCCGGTCGACTACGACACCGCCGTCGCCGACTTCGAGTGGGACATCCCCGACGACTACACGCTCCCCTCGGTCGTCGAGGGCCACGCCGAGGCGCACGGCGACCGCGTCGCCGTCACGTTCCTCGACGACGACGGCGCGCGCGCGGAGCGGACGTACGCCGACATCCACGCGGACATGAACCGCTTCGCCGACGCCCTCGCGGAGCTGGGCGTCGGCGAGGGCGACCGCGTGATGCATCTGTTCCCCCGCCACCCCGACGCGTTCGCGATCCAGCTGGGCGTGCTCAAGCGCGGCGCGCTCGTGGTGCCGTGTTCGGCGATGCTGAAGCCGAAGGACCTCGCGTTCCGCGCGAACGACTGCGAGGCGACGACGGTCGTCGCCCATGAGTCGCTCGTCGACATGGTCGACCCGATCCTCGGGGAGACGGAGCTCGACACCCTGATCTGTCTGGACGGCGAGCCCGAGGGGTGGCACGCGTTCGAGGCCCTGATCGACGGCCGGCCGACCGAGCACGACGGCCCCGACGTGGGCGCACAGGACCCGATGAGCATCAACTACACCTCCGGCACGACGGGACAGCCGAAGCCGGTGTTACACCGCCACCGCTGGATGCGGGCGTTCGAGCTGGTGAACGGGCCGTACTGGTGGGGGATCACCGCCGACGGCACCGAGGCTCCCGGGGAGACCGGCGACAGCGCGGAGCGAAGCTCCGCGAGCAGCCGGACGCGGTCCGGCGACGGCGTCGACCTCGACGAGGAACTGCTGTGGGCGACGACCGGCACCGGCTGGGCGAAGTGGTTCTGGTCGCCCGTCGGCGTCGGCATCACCACCGGCGCGCGCCAGCTGCTGTACGAGGGGGAGTTCGACGCCGACGAGTTCCTCTCGGTGATGGAGCGGGAGGGGGTCACGCGGCTGTGCGCGGTGCCGACGCAGTACCGGATGTTCACGCAGACGGACCTGGAGGCATACGATCTGGACCTCACGGAGGCGCTGTCGGCGGGGGAGCCGCTCAACCGCGAGCCGATCGAGGCGCTGCAGGACGCCTACGGCGTCACCCCGCGCGACGGCTACGGGCAGACGGAGACGGTGTGTCTCGTCTCCAACTACCCCGGAATCGACGTGAAGGAGGGGTCGATGGGCAAGC
Source organism: Halobacteriales archaeon QS_6_71_20 (assembly GCA_003020945.1). Classification (GTDB taxonomy): domain Archaea; phylum Halobacteriota; class Halobacteria; order Halobacteriales; family Haloferacaceae; genus Halobaculum. The sequence goes on along the minus strand of PXRU01000001.1, from coordinate 14,362 downwards.
CCACGCCCGGGCTCGGGACGACGATCATCGACACCCAGGAGGAGACGGAGGTCGAGCCCGGCGAGATCGGCGAGATCGCGGTCCCCGTCGGCAACCCGGGGACGTTCGACAGCTACTACGAGAAGCCCAACCTCGACGAGCGGACGTTCTCGGGCGACTACTACCGTACCGGCGACCTCGCGCGGGCCGACGAGGACGGCTACTTCTTCTTCGAGGGACGCGCCGACGACATCATCCTCTCGGCGGGCTACCGCATCGGCCCGTTCGAGGTGGAGGACGCGCTCGTCTCCCACGGGGCCGTCGCCGAGGCCGCGGCGGTCGCGTCCCCCCACGAGGAGCGGGGGAACGTCGTGAAGGCGTACGTCGTGCTCGCGGAGGGCCACGAGGGGAGCGACGCGCTCACCGAGGAACTGCAGGAGTACATGAAAGCGGAGACGGCCCCGTACAAATACCCCCGTCGGGTCGAGTACGTCGACGAGCTGCCGAAGACCTCCTCCGGGAAGACCCGGCGGATCGAGCTGCGGGAGCGCGAGCGGGAGCGGTTCGGGGAGTAGCGAGCCGCGGAAAATCGGTCCTCGGATGCCCAAGGCTTATTTGGGATTCCGGTGACGCGTCGTCCGTGACGTCAGCGCCCTCCACCGGCAGCGACGACGGCTGCCCCAAGTGCGGTCACACCGATGCGGAGATCGGAACCATCTCGACGACGGGCGGCGGTCTGAGCAAGATGTTCGACATCCAGACCAACTCCTTCCGGGTCGTCTCCTGCACGAACTGCGGCTACTCGGAACTGTACCGCGACACCGGATCGAGCGGAAGCGACATCCTGGACGTCTTCTTCGGGTAGATGGCCGCCGTCGGAGCGCCCTTCATGGCGTTCCTCCTGCTCGCGCTCGCGGCGCCGTTCGAGCGAGCCGCCCGCCGCGACACCGACGAGAAACCGTAGTCGGCGCGGCCGGGCCGGCCGGAGTCCCCTCGCCGTAACGACCTTACTCGACCGGCCCGTAGCGTCGATCGACAGATCCGACCGCCGGTACCGATTTCTCGACTCACCCGACTCACCCCACCACGACACCCACATGACCGTCTGGCTCCTCGGCGACCAACTGTACCCGAACGCCGCACCGCTGCAGTCCGACGACCACGTCCTCATGATCGAGGCGCACGGCTTCGCCGAGCGCATGCCGTACCACCCCCAGAAGCTGACGCTGGTGTTCTCGGCGATGCAGCACCTCCGGGACGACCTCCGCGCCGACGGCTACGACGTGACGTACATAGAGGCGGAGACGTTCGGCGGCGGCCTCGACGACTACTTCGCGGCCGAGCCGGGCGACTCGCTCGTCCTCCAGCGGCCGCCGAGCCACGGCGCCGGCGACGAGCTCCGGGCGATGGTCGAGGAGCGCGGCGGCGACTGCACGCTCGTCGAGAACGACCTGTTCGTGACGACGCCCGACGACTGGGACGCTTGGCTCGCCGACCGTGACGCGGCGGGGTCCGACGGGGACACCTTCCGTCAGGAGCACTGGTACCGCCACGTCCGCCGGGAGACGGGGGTGCTGATGGACGACGGCGAGCCCGCGGGCGGGGAGTGGAACTACGACGACCAGAACCGCGAGACGCCGCCCGACGACTGGTCGCCGCCGCCGGTGCCGGAGTTCGAGCCGGACGCGATCACCCGCGAGGTCCACGAGTTCGTGACGGAGCGGTACGACGACCACTGGGGCAGCGCCGACCTCGCGGAGTTCGTCTGGCCCGTCACCCGCGAGGCGGCGCTGCAGGCGCTGGAGCAGTTCCTCGCGGTCAGGCTCCCGGAGTTCGGGCCGTACCAGGACGCGATGGTCGAGGGGGAGTGGGCGCTGGACCACTCGCTGCTGTCGCCGGCGATCAACCTCGGGCTGCTCCACCCGCGGGAGGTCGTCGAGGCCGTCGAGGCGGCCTACCGGGAGGACGAGCACGACCTCCCGCTCAACTCCGTCGAGGGGTTCCTCCGGCAGGTGCTCGGCTGGCGGGAGTTCATGCGTCACGTCTACCGCGAGTCGATGCCGGGGATGGACGAGGCGAACCAGCTCGATCAGACGCGCGACCTCCCGGAGGCGTACTGGACGGGCGACACCGACATGCTCTGTCTCTCGGAGGCGGTTGGCCACGTTCGCGAACACGGCTACGCCCACCACATCGAGCGGCTGATGGTGCTCGCGAACTTCGCGCTGATCTACGGCGCCGACCCCCACGAGCTGAACCGCTGGTTCCACCTCGGCTTCGTCGACGCGTTCCACTGGGTGACGACGCCCAACGTCGTCGCCATGGGGTCGTTCGCGACCGACGCGCTCTCCTCGAAGCCGTACGCCTCCTCGGCGAACTACGTGAACCGCATGAGCGACTACTGCTCGTCGTGTCCCTACTACCACACCAAGACCACGGGCGAGGGGTCGTGCCCGTTCAACGCACTCTACTGGGACTTCCTCCGGGAGAACGAGGAGACCCTGCGCGGTACCGGGCGGATGGGGCTGATGTACTCCCACGTCGACGACAAAGGCGACGAGGAGTGGGCCGAAATCGAGGAGCGCGCCGCCGAGATCAGGGAGATGGGAGCGGACGGGACGCTGTAAGGACCCGGATCGCTTCTCCGTCTCCGTCCGGCCGCCGGTGATGCCCGGAGCTGCCGGAACCGCCAGTCGGGCCGCCGGCGACGCTCGGGCCTATCGGAACCGGCCGAACAGCCGGTATCGCTCGTCAGGGTCGTACGAGCGGAACAGCAGGCTGTTCGTCAGCACCGACACCGAGGAGATCGCCATCGCCCCGGCCGCAAGTACCGGCTGGAGCAGCCCCAGCGACGCCAGCGGGATCATCGCCGTGTTGTAGCCGAGCGCCCAGAACAGGTTCTGTTCGATCTTCGAGAGCGTCCCCTCCGAGACGTTGATCGCCTTCACCACGTCGTACGGGTCGTCGCGCATCAGCGTCACGTCGGCGGCCTCGATGGCGACGTCGGTGCCGGAGCCGACGGCGACGCCGACGGACGCCGTCGCCAGCGCGGGCGCGTCGTTGACGCCGTCGCCGACCATCATCGCGCGGGAGCCGTCGGCCTGGATCGCCTCGACGGCGCCGGCCTTGTCCTCGGGGAGGACGCCCGCGCGGACGTCGTCGGGGTCGATGCCGACGCGCTCGGCGACCGCCCGCGCCGTCCGCTCGTTGTCCCCGGTGATCATGTGGACCGCGGCGCCGCGCTCGCGCAGCCGCGAGACGGCCGCCCGCGCGGAGTCACGCACCTCGTCGGCGACCGCGAGCACGCCAAGCAGCTCGCCGTCGAGCGCGACGAGCATCGCGGTCCGCCCCTCGACCTCCAGCTCCCGCATCGCCTCCAGCGCCGGCTCGGGCGTCGCACCCTCCTCGCGGAGGAGGTCGGGCTTGCCGACGACGACGGTTCCGAACTCGGTGCGCGCGCGGATCCCCCGTCCGGAGACGTTCTGGAGCACGTCGAGTTCGCCGGGCTCGACGCCGCGCTCGCGGGCGCCCGCGACGACCGCCTCCGCGATCGGGTGCTCGCTCCCGTGTTCCGCCGTGGCGGCGACCCGAAGGAGGCGCTCGTCGGCGTCCTCGTCGACGTCGGCCGCCTCGGCCGGCGCCGCGCCGTCGGTCGTCGGGGCGACCGAGCGGGCGTCCGTGAGCCGCATCCGCCCCTCGGTCAGCGTCCCCGTCTTGTCGAACACGACCGCGTCGGTGTCGCGGACGCGCTCCAGCACGTCGCCCCCCTCGAAGAGGACGCCGTGCCGTGCGCCGATGCTCGTGCCGACCATCGTCGCCGCCGGCGTCGCCAGCCCGAGCGCGCACGGGCACGCGATCAGCACCGCCGAGGCGAACACCAGCACCGCGAACTCGGCGACGCCGACCGCGGCGGGGCCGCCGGCGGCGAGCCCCCACAGAGGGAGCGCCCCGATCGCCGACGCCAGCGTCCCGGGCGCGAGCGCCCACACCCCGCCCCACAGCAGGGCGTTGGCGACGACCGCGGGGACGAAGTACGCCGAGATGCGGTCGGCGACCCGCTGGATGTCGGGCTGGCGCGACTGCGCTTCCTTCACTCGCTCGACGATCTGCCGGATCGCCGTCTCCTCGCCAACCTTCGTCGCCTCGACGACGAGCACGCCCGTCTCGTTCACCGTCGAGCCGATCACCTCGTCGCCGGCGGCCGTCTCGACGGGGACGGACTCGCCGGTGACCATCGACTCGTCGACGGCCGACTCCCCCTCGATCACGACGCCGTCGGTCGGCACCCGCTCGCCCGGGCGCACCTTCAGCCGGTCGCCGACCGCGACGTCCTCTACCGGGACCTCCGCTTCGGTGCCGTCATCGTCGACGCGCGTCGCCGTCTCGGCCTCCAGCTCCAGCAGCGAGCGGATCGCCTCGCCCGCCCGCGACTTCGAGCGCGCCTCCAGATAGTTGCCCAGCGTGATGAACACGAGGATGAGCGCGGCCGTGTCGAAGTACAGCCCCGCCTCCGGGAGCGCGCCCGCCAGCGCGAGGACGGAGTAGCCGTAGGCGGTCGAGGAGCCCAGCGCGATGAGCACGTCCATGTTCGCGCGGCCGTTGACGACGAGCGCCTTGTAGGAGTTCACGTAGAACTCCCGGCCGAGCAGGACCTGCACGGGCGTCGCGAGCGCGAACGCGAGCCAGCCGACGTGCAGACCCGTTCCGGGGATCTCCTCGGGCACCGTGCCCGGGGCGAACAGCTCCAGCGCGAGCATCGCGAGCAGCGGGAGCGACAGCGCCGCGCCGAACAGCGTCAGGCGTCGCTGCCGCGCCAACTCGGCGGCCCGTGCGGCGTCGCGGGCGGACTCGCCGTCCCCGTCGTCGTCCTCGCGGACGGGCTCGTAGCCGGCGGCCGCGACCGCGTCGTGGATCGCCTCCCGGTCCGTCGCCGATGGGGCGTACCGCACCGTCGCCTCGTCGGTGGCGTAGTTGGCGTCGACGGCCGCGACGCCCGGGAGGTCGCCGACGGCGTCCTCGACGGTCGCCGAGCAGTTCGCGCAGGTCATCCCGGTGATCCCGACGGTGACCGTCTCCGCGATCGGCTCGTAGCCGGCGGCTTCGACGGCGTCGAACACCTCGGCCAGCGAGACGCGCTCGGGGTCGTACGCGACGGTCACCTCGTCGGTGGCGTAGTTCGCGCTCGCCTCCCGGACGCCGTCCAGCCCCGCGACGGCGTCCTCGATGGCGGCGGAACAGTTCGCGCACGTCATCCCGCCGACGTCGATCGTCAGCCGATGCGGTTCACTCATGTGACCATAGTAGGGGTTCCCCACCTATGCGACTTGTTCCTAACGAATTCGGGGTCCGTGAGGCCCCGGACTTTCGATCCCAAAGCGGACACACGAAGCGGGCTCGACACGTGGTGTCGGTCGGTCGCGGAGAACGAAGGATACATTCGCCGGTGGCGGCTACGTTCGGGGCGATGACGACACTCAGCGTCAGCGGCATGACCTGCGGCGGCTGCGAGGAGAGCGTCGAGACGGCGCTGCGCGAGGTCGAGGGCGTCGAGGGCGTGCACGCCGACAACGAGGCGGCCCGCGTCGAGGTCGACGGCGACGCCGATCCGCTCGACCTGATCGCGGCGGTGCCGGAGCCGTACGAGGTCAAGTCGACGTCGTAGACGGACGGATCGCCGCGCTTTCGGATCGAGAGTCCGGGCCGCCCGATCGGTCGCCGGGCTGCTCTGACCGTCGTCGGCTCGCCGGCCCCGGACGCCCTACCGGCCCATCGTGTAGAACTCCTCGTTGGGTCGCCAGTCGGCGAACGTCGCCATCCGGTTGGAGAGGTTGAAGAAGGCGGCGACCATCCCGACGTCCCATACCTCCTCCTCGGAGTAGCCGGCCTCGTACAGCAGGTCCAGGTCCGCGGTCGTCACCGCGTCCGGCTCCTCCGTCAGCGTCACCGCCACCTCGAGCATCGCCATGCGCTCGTCGCTCACGTCGGCGGCGCGGTGGTTCGAGACGAGTTGGTCCGCGAGCAGCGGGTCCTCCGCGTAGATGCGCACGAGCGCGCCGTGGGCGACGTTGCAGTACAGACAGTCGTTGCGTCCCGACACCGTGACGACGATCATCTCCACCTCCGCCCGGTCCAGCGTGGTGTCCTCGACCAGCGCGTCGTGGAACGCCATGAACGCCCGGAAGTGGCTCGGCTTGTACGACAGCGCCGCCATGACGTTCGGCGTGAACCCCGCGCGCTCGGTCTCCTCGTCGAGTCGCTCGCGGAGGTCCTCGGGGAGGTCCTCGTAGTCGGGGACGGGGAAGCGGCGCTGGGCGTCGTCGCGCAGGTCGGGCTCGGGCTCGGCGGAGTTCTCGGGCATACCCCGGGGTACGGCGACCCGGGGTAAATCGCTACCCCCGATCCGGCGGTCGCGGATCCGCGGCCGCGACGGCGTCGCGCCGACCGGTGTCGGAACCGCGGCCCGCCCGCCGTCAGTCGCGGCCGAGCAGCACGTACAGGACGATCCCGAGCAACGGCGCGAGGAACACGACGATCGCCCACAGGAACGCCGGATGGGCGCTGTTCCGCTGTGCGTCCCGATACGTCCAGTACACCATGTAGATGAACAGCGCGAGGACCAGTAGCCCGATGACGAAGGCGATACCGCCGCCCGCACTCTGGAGGGGTAACACGATCTACCCTCCTTCGCGACGGTATGATATGTTTTGTGATGACGACCGCACGTTCGGCGACGGCTCAGATCGGCGCGCCTCGGACCGCGAGGACGACCGCGCCCGCCAGCGCAAACACGCCGAGCGCGAACAGCCCCCAGTTCCACGGCGCCGAGTCCGCGGGCGTGATCGACAGCGACCATCGCTTCGGGTACGGCCACAGGAAGTTGACGCCCATCGGGGTGATCACGTCGCCCAGCAGGTGCGCGACGACGGTGCCGAAGCCGAGCAGGAAGCCGAACGCGACCATCGAGACGTCGCCGGGCACCGGCACCGACAGCGCCGGCCCGACGAGCGACGCCGCGCCGGCAAAGACGCCGCCGACGACGGCCGCGAACAGCAGCGAGTGGGTCGGCCCCCGATGGGAGACGAGGGGGAGCCGGTGGTCGACGTCCGGCAGCATCGAGAGGTACAGCACGGTCCCGGCGACCAGCGCCGCGAACGCCGGATAGCCGGCCGTGACGAGCCGGAACGTGATCGGCGCGAGCGTCAGCATGGCGATCCCGAGGTGGCCCCGCTTGTACACGGGCGACGGTGGGACCCAATCCGTCAAGAGGGCTCGGGATCGCGGCCGGCGCGCCGGCGACGCCGCGTCCGACCGCGCCGACGGCCGGAAGCGCGGGCGTTAAGCCGGGAGCCGCACAACGCCGGCGCATGCAGCTCGGCCCCGTCGACGCGCTCGTGTCCGTGTTCGGGCCGTTCGTCCTCCCGGTACTGCTGTTCGCGCTCGGCGTCGTCGGCTACCTCCTCCTGCTGGCGCTGGGCCGGCTCGGCATCGAGCTCTGACCGCCGGCCCCGCGGCGTCGCGCCCCGGGTGGTGCGCCCGACCCCGCGCTCGCACCGACTATTTGTCCGTTCGGGCCGTACCGGCGCGCATGCCGACCGTCAGCTTCCGCGGCGAGGCGATCGACTGCGACCGCGGCGACACGCTCCGCGACGTGCTGCTCGACGCCGGGCTGTCGCCACACAACGGCGGCGCGGACGCGCTGAACTGCCGCGGTCTCGGCTCCTGTGGCACCTGCGCCGTCCGCGTCGCCGGCGCGGTGTCGGACCCGACGCGGCGCGAGCGCCTCCGCGTGCGCGTCCCGCCGCACGACCCCGACTCCGGCCTGCGGCTCGCCTGTCAGACCCAGGTGTACGGCGACGTCACCGTCGAGAAGTGCCCCGGCTTCTGGGGTCAGCACGTCGACGGGAAGTCCGACGAGTCGTCGAGCGACGCCCCCGACGAGGCCGCCGAGTCGACCGGGACGGACGCCTGAGGGGCCGCCCCCCGGTCACGTTGTCGCGGTTATATTCCGCGTCCACGGCGGACACGTTCACCGCGGTTCGGGAACGCCCATACTCCCCCGGCGACAACCCCCGACGTGTCCCGCTCCCGTCCGGACCGCGTCGCGGCCCGCTCCGGGGTCGTCACCGTCGTCGCCGCGTTCGGCGGCATCGCCTTCGCGGTCGCGCTGGCGCCGTGGTTCTCCGTGCGGGCGAACGCGCTCTCGGAGTTGGGCGTCGCCGACGCGGCGGCCGTCGCGTGGGCGTTCAACGGCGGTCTCCTGGCGGCTGGCGCGGCCGCGCTCCCGTACGGCTGGGCGCTGTGGACGACCGCGGGCGACCGCGCGGGTCGTCTCGTCGCGCTGCTGTTCTGCGTCGCGGTCGCGCTCGCTCGCGGCCGCGGCGCTCCACGTCGGCCAGTGGTGGCTCTGGGTCGCCGGCGTCCGGCTCGGGCCGGGGCTGGCGGTCCCCGAACTCGTCGGCGCCGCGCTGCTGTCGGCGTGGGCGCTCGCGGGATCGCCCGTCGCGCCGTGGCGCGGTTCGGTCCGCCGATGAGGCAGCCCCGGGTGGACGGCACTCTCACCGCCTCGCGTCCGGCCCTCGTCGCCGGCCGACGGCCGACTCAGGCGTACAGTTCGGTGAAGCGGTTCACCGCCTCGTCGGTGCCGCCGACGACGAGCGTGTCGCCGGCGACGACCCTCGTGTCCGGGCCGACGGTCGTGAGGAGGTCGCCGTCGCGCTCGACGGCGACGACCGTGCAGCCGGTCCGGGCGCGTACGTCGGCCTCGGCGACGGTCAGCCCCACCAGCTCGGGCGCCTCCGTCCGGACGAGGTCGACCTGCGTCTCCGGGCGCAGCACCTCCTCGTCGAGCAGGTGCGAGGCGAGCAGGCGGCCGGAGACGGTCGACAGCGACAGCACGTAGTCGGCGCCGGCGCGGTACAGCTTCGGCACCGACTCGGCGTCGTTCGCGCGGACGATCACCTCCGCGCCGGGGGCCACCTGCTTCATGACGAGCGTGGCGAAGACGGTCGTCGTGTCGCTGTCGAGCGCGAGCACGACCGCGCGCGCCTCGTCGACGCCCGCCGCCTCCAGCGTGTCGCGGTCGGTCGCGTCGCCGACCACGTCCACCCCCGGCGCGTCGCCCTCGTCCACGACGACGACGTCCTCCGTCGGCCGCAGCTCCGCGGCGGCGCTGTGTCCGACCATCCCGTACCCCGCCACGACGACCGTGCCCCGGCGTCGCCGCCGGGTCTCCGAGAGGGTGAGCTGCTTGAGCGCCTCCAGCTCCGCCTCGCTGCCGACGACCAGAAGCACCGTGTGGCCGTCGATGACCCGGTCGGGGCGGGGCGGCGTCTCGAACTCCCCGCCGTCCCACACGCCGAGCACGTCGGCGCCGGTCCGCTCGCCGATGCCCGAGTCGGCGACCGTGTCGCCGACGAGCGGGCTCCCCCGGTGGACGAGCAGCTCGGCGATCTGGAAGTCCTCGCCGATCTCGACGCCGTCGCCCAGCTCGTCGGCGACGGTCGCGGTCGCCTTCGCGCCGAGGCTCTCGCCGAGCAGACGCCGCGGGGAGACGACGCGGTCGGCGCCCGCGTAGCGGTGGTAGTCGGCGGCGTCCGCATCCTCGACGAGGCTGACGACCCGAAGCTCCTCGGACACCTCCCGAGCCGAGAGGACGATGTTCGCGTTCGTCTCGTCGTCGGCGTCGGCGACGAGCGCCGTCGCCCGGTCGGCGCCGGCCGCACGGAGCACGTCCACCCGCCTCGTTCTCGTCGGCCACGACGAACACGTACGGCACGTCGCGGGCGCGGAGCTCGTCGCGCAGCACCGCGCCCCGGGGCGTGAACCCACAGACGACGACGTGGTCTCTCACGTCGGCGGCGGTCGTCGGGGGCGTCGTCGACAGCGTCTCCTCGAACAGCGGGAAGACGAACGCCGGCAGCGCCGTGAAGATGAGCAGCACGCCCGTGAGGTCCATCGCCACCACGATCAGGTTCATCGCTGTCGACTCCCACGGCGCGTCGGAGCCGAACCCGGTGGTCGTGAACGTCTCGACGACGACCTGCAACGAGTGGGCGAACGACTGCTCGCGCCCCTCGAACGCCGCCATCGCCTCGTGGTACGCGACCGTGTACAGCAGAATGACGACGACGAGCGCCCCCAGGTACATCGCCGTTCGCCGGCGCCACTTTCCCATATCCACGTGTGTCGAGGACCCGTGTTAACGTGTACGGAAGCGTCGAAGCACCCACGCCGCTCGGGACACACGTCCGTTTCGTGGAGCCGCGCCACCGCGACGGCCTGCTCGCGCTCGCGGCGACCGGGGCGCTGCTGGCGGGCTCGGTCGCGCTCGGGGTCGCCCTCGCGTCGCTGCGCGCCCCGCCAACGCTCGCGGCGGCGCTGACCGGCGCGGGCGGCGCGCTCGGGATCGAACTGGCGATGGCGGCGCGGCCCGACGCCGCGCGTCGACTGTGGGCCGACCGCCGGGTTCGGTGGGGCGGGACGCTCCTCGTCGCCGCCGGCGGCCCCGCGGCCGTCGCCGTCGGGGGACCCGTGGTCGGCCGGCTCGTCGTCGCGGCGCTGCTCGGGGGGCTGTTCGCGTACTTCCTCCTGCTCGCGGGGGTCCTCTCGGGGGTCGTCCCGGTTCCGGAGACGTGGGTCCGGGGAGAGGAGTGAAACCGGGCGAGCGTCAACGCCCTCGCGTGCGCGAAGTCACGCTCGACGCGACCGGACCGGTCCGACTGGACGAGGACGACCTCGACGACGAGCACGGCGACGTCGCGGTGTGTCGCTGCGGGCTGAGCGACGAGTTCCCGTTCTGTAACGGCTCCCACCGGATGACCGAGGGGGAGACGGAGGGGGTTCGCTACAAGTACGTCGACGGCGAGCGGCGCGTGGTCGAGGAACTGCGACTCGGCGACGAGGCGGCGGACGGCGACGAGGAAGCGAACACCGGAGCGGGGGACGGCGCCGACGGGGACGCGACCGAGTGAGTGCCGTGAGCGAGTGAGGCGGGAGGTCGGCGACCGCCTACGCGCCGACCTCGGCGCCGACGTACAGCGCGACGACGAGGAAGATCCAGACGGCGTCGACGAAGTGCCAGTACATCGAGGCGGTCGTCACGGAGACGTGGCGCCGGGCGGAGTACTGGCCGAGCAGCCCGCGGACGAACACGATGCCCAGAAGCACCGCGCCCATCGTCACGTGCAGGCCGTGGAGGCCGGTGAGTCCGTAGAACGCCGAGCCGAACACGCCGGAGGTGAGCGTGAAGCCCTCGCCCTCGATGAACTCGTAGTACTCGTACACCTGGCCGCCGATGAACACGACCCCCAACAGCAGCGTCACCGTGAGCCAGCCGAGGAACTTCCGGCGGCTGCCCTCGCGGATGGCACCGTGTGCGAAGTGGAGCGTCAGCGACGAGACGATCAGGATGGCGGTGTTGACGATCACCAGCGACCCGAGCAGGTGCGGGAGGTCCGACGCGACCTCCGCCCAGGCGTCCTGCGAGCGGATGAAGAAGAAGTACGTGAAGCCGGCGCTGAACGTGGCGATCTCCGACCCGAGGAACGCGAGCATCCCCCACCGGAGCTTGCTCGCGCCGTGTTCGTCGGCGCCGCGCTCCCAGAACTGGGTCACGAACGCGTGGTACAGCCAGCCGTAGAGGCCGACGAGGAACAGGCCGATGCTCCCGACCACGACGCCGGGGCCGATCATCGGCCCGACGAGGTTCCGGTCGCCGGCCGCCATGAGATACAGCGCGGCGCCGACGTAGATCCCGGCGGCTCCGAGCGCCGTGACGAACGGCCACCAGGAGGCCTCGCCGAACCCGCGCGGCCAGTCCTCGACCGCCGGGAGATGGTGCCCGTCGTCGTGGGCGTCGTCCGTTTCTGTGGCCATGAGCGGCGGTAGCCGTCGGGGAGACAAAAATCCTCCCACCTCCGCCGACGACGGCGCCGGTCCGCAAGCTACTCGGCCGCCCTCGCCCAACGGCGAGTGATGCGTCGGCTCCCCCGCCCCTCCGACCTCGCGGGCCGCACCGGTCCCGCGCTGGTCGCGCTCGTCGTCGCGCTCGCGAGCGCCGGGCGCGTCGCCGCCCACGCCGGCGGCGTCCGCAGCGCGACCCGCGGGTCGATCACCGTCCCGACGTGGCTGTTCCTCGCCACCGGCGGCGCCGTCGTCGGCGCCTCCTTCCTGCTGTCCTCGGCGGTCACCGACCGGGCGTACATCCGCTTCATCGACACCTGGGGGCGCCGCCTCCCGGACGCCGGCCGGGCGGCCCGCCCGCTTGGACGGCTGCTCGGCGTCGTCGCGCTCGCGGTGACGGTCGCCGCGGGGCTGTTCGGCCCCGCCGACGCCGGCGGCAACGCCGCCGTCCTGCTCGTGTGGGTCGGCTGGTGGGGGGTGTTCGTCCTCTCGTCGTACCTCGTCGGGAACGCCTGGCCCGCCGTCGACCCGTTCCGGGCCGTCGCCGGCGTCGTCCCGTCGCTCGACCGGGACTACCCCGACCGGCTGGGCGCCTGGCCCGCGGTCGGTGGCCTTCTCGCGCTGGTGTATCTGGAGGTGGTGACGCCGCTTGCGGACGACCCGCGCCTGCTCGCGGGGGTCGTCCTCGGCTACCTCGGCCTCTCGGTCGCCGGGAGCGTCGTCGTCGGCGTCGACGACTGGTTCGGCAACGCCGACCCGATCTCGCGGCTCCTCTCCGCGTACGGCCGCGTCGCCCCCCTGACCCGCACGGACGACGGGACCCGCTTTCGCGTCCCGGGGATGGGGCTGACGGACGCCGACTGGGTCGACGGCCGCGACGACGTGGGCTTCGTCGTCGCCGTCGTGTTCGTCACCACCTATGACGGCTTCGTCGGCACGGGGCCGTGGGCGGCGGTCGCCCGCCCGCTCGTCGAGGCCGGCGTCCCCGCGCTCGTCGTCTACCTGGCGGCGATGGTCGGCGGCTACGCGCTGTTTCTCGCGCTGTACCTCGCGGCCGCGCGGGCGGCCCGCCGGACGGCCGACACCTACCTCGCGCCGGCGGCGCTCGCGCGCCGGTTCGCCCCGTCGCTACTGGCGATCGCCGCCGGCTACCACCTCGCGCACAACCTCGCCACCGTCCTCCAGCTCGCGCCGACGCTCGCGGTCGCGGTCGCCTCGCCGCTGTCGGCGTCGCCGACGCTCCCTCGGTTGATCGTCCCCGACTGGGTCGGCGGCGTCGGTGTCGCCGCGGTGCTCGCGGGCCACCTCCTCGCCGTCTGGGTGGCCCACTCGACCGCCTACGGCCTGTTCCCCGACCGACTGCAGGCCGTGCGCAGCCAGTACGGCGTCACCGTCGCGATGGTGGCGTACACGATGGCGAGCCTGTGGATCGTCTCCCGGCCCGGAGGTGCCCCGCCGTTCGTATGACCCGCTCCGACTCGCGTCCCGGCTCGGACGCCGCCGACGGGACCGCCCACGGCGACTGGACCGCCCCCGGCGACCCCGGAGACCCGGACGACCTCGCGAGCGGCGGCGACGACGCCTACGCCGTCCCCTCGGACGCGCCCGTCGTCGAGTGCCCGCGCTGCGGCCGGCCGTTCGCCCGCGAACGCCACCGTGACCTCCACGTCGGGGTGGACCACGCCGACCTCGACGCCGACGAGCGTGCGGCCTACGAGGCGGCCAGCGAGGACGAGCGCGCGGAGCTCCGTCGCTTCCGGATCGTCTCGCTGGGGCTGCTGGTGGCGCTGTACTTCGGCTTCCTGTTCCTGTACGCGGTCGTGGGCTGAGCGCGGACCGGGCGCGGCATCGCCGGACTCGGCGGCGGGTCCGGCGGCTCCGGCACGGTCGCTCCCGCGCCGTGACCCGCGAGGAGCCGGCCGCTCCCCGTCGGACGGTCGTCCGACGTGGCGGAAGCTATTTGCGTGGGACGGGGCGATGTATCGGCGATGGACGGCGAAACAGTCGATACGGTGACCGGATGGGAGTCCGAGTCGGTCTCGGGGGGGATCGACGGGCTCCGCAGTCTCCAGTCCCGCGAGTTCACCGGAGCGGTCACCGGCGGGCGCGCGTGGCTGTTCGTGCTGAACGGCCGGATCGTCGGCGTGTTCGACGGGTCGATCGAGTCGTTCGAGGGCGCGGACGCGACGGCGTACGCGGCGCCCGACCCGTCGCTCCCGCTGTTGTTCGCGATGCGGGAGACCGGCGGCGAGACGAAGGCGCGCTACTACACGAACGACACGTCGCTGTCGGCCGCGGACGCGAAGCTCTCCGCCGGGACGTTCACCGGCTACGTCGAGCTGTCGGAGAACGTGCTCTCGGGCGACTACTACGCGGTGTACTACGGCGGCCGACGGCTGGCGTGTGCGTTCGTCGGCACGGGCGAGCAGACGCAGGTGCTCGTCGGCGACGAGGCGTTCGAGGCCGCCGACGACGAGGTGGG